>JBDTOT010000059.1:0-27112 GCA_039933105.1 Gammaproteobacteria bacterium
CTTGTTGATCGTCTCGATCATGTGCACCGGGATACGGATCGTGCGCGCCTGATCGGCGATGGAGCGAGTGATGGCCTGGCGAATCCACCACGTGGCGTAAGTCGAAAACTTGTAGCCGCGGCGGTATTCGAACTTGTCGACCGCTTTCATGAGGCCGATGTTGCCTTCCTGGATCAAGTCCAGGAACTGCAGGCCTCGGTTCGTGTACTTCTTCGCGATCGATATCACGAGGCGCAGGTTCGCCTCGACCATTTCTTTCTTGGCGCGCCGCGCTTGCGCTTCGCCGAGCGAGATCTCCCGGTTGATCTCCTTCAATTCGGCGATCGACAGAAACAGCGTCTGCTCAATCTTCTGCAGCCGCTTCTGAGCGCGTTGAATGTCGTCTCTTGCTTTCGCGAGTGCGGAAGAGTGCTTGCGTTTGGAGCGGATGTGTTTATCCACCCAATGCAGATTGGTCTCGTTCTTCGGGAAGCTCGCGATGAAATCCCTACGCGGCATGCCGGCGTCACGTACGCACAGCGCCATCACGAGGCGCTCCTGGCCGCGCACCTGATTCACGACCTCACGCAGCTGCCCGACCATCGCATCAAAGATCTTCGGCGCGAGCTTCAGCTCCATGAATTCGTTGGTCAGCGACTTGAGTGCCTTCTTCGTCGACGCGTGCTTGATGCCGTTGGCTTCGAGCGTCTCGAGGTAGCGCTTGTGCAAGCGCTTAACCTTTTTCAGGCGGGCCGCCACTTCCTCGGGGTCCGGACCTGTTTCCGGAGCGTCCTCCTCCGCATCGGGGTCGTCGCCTTCCGCTTCGCGGGGCGCCTCAGCCACTGGTGCGGCGGCGCGCGCGTTCGGATCCGCGATTTGCTCGTTCGGATCGATGAAGCCCGTGATCAAATCTTGCAGACGCGTTTCGCCGCGGAGGATCTGATCGTAGGTGTCGAAAATCAGCGCACCGGTCGGCGGGAATGCAGCGAGCGCTGAACGCACCTGGTCGAGGCCTTCCTCGATACGCTTCGCGATGCGAATCTCGCCCTCGCGGGTCAGCAACTCGACGGTACCCATCTCGCGCATGTACATGCGGACGGGATCCGTCGTGCGACCAAACTCGGCGTCAACGGTCGCGAGTGCGGCCGCCGCTTCGTCGGCGGCATCCTCGTCGTTCGACACGGCGGCGTCCGAGAGTACCAACGACTCGGCGTCCGGTGCCTTCTCGTACACCGTGATGCCCATGTCGTTAATCATATTAACGATGTCTTCGATCTGCTCCGGATCGACGATCTCGCTTGGCAGGTGGTCGTTGACCTCGCTATACGTGAGGTAGCCCTGCTCCTTGCCCTTGGCGATGAGCAGTTTGAGCTGGGATTGACGTTCGTCTTCTTGTGGCGGTGGTGCCGGCGTATCCATGGATATGCGGTTCCTCTCTGTGAGGGGCGAGTCAAACTCGCCAATATACCTGTCTAGGAGCCCTCGAGCTAGGCACTAGTTCCAAATCGACGCTCGTGTCTAGAGGCCTTGCGGTTCCGGCTTGTGGCCGAGGATTGCTGCGGTTGCGAGGCTCTTCCGGGACTCTTCCACGAGGAGAGCCAGCGCATCGCTCAGGACTTGCGGGGCGGCTTCAGGCCCGTCCAGCGGCTCCTCGGCCACCAGCTTCTCGAGGTGCTTCAAGTTGGGGTCATCACGGAAGTGTTCCAAGAGGTGGGCGGTAGTCGGGGCCGGCAGGCTGCGAGCCACGGACAAGATCGCGCGTAAAAGATCGGCGCCCGGCTGCGTCAGTTGGTCGAGCGAGCTGGGCGGATCGAGGCCTGCCGCGGCGGTCGGGTAGTGAAGCGCGAGGCTAATCACGTGCTGCACTCGCGTCTTTCGCTTGCCGCCGGCGAGGACCGGGCGCGGTGGTGGGGCGGCCGGCGCCTCGTCCGACATCATTTGGTTCAGCACTTCGGGGTTCAAGCGCAGCTCCGAGCCGAACGCATCCATGACGGCGGCCCGATAAGTGCCCTCGGGCAGCCGCTTCAACAGCGGCTTTGCCACGGCTTGAAAACGCGATCTACCGTCCACTGTATTTAGATCGACCCGCGTGGCCAGCTCTTTAACCAGGAAGTCGGAAAGGGGGTATGCCTTTTGCGCCAGCGCTCGAAACGCGTCGGGTCCTTGCGACCGCACGAACGAATCCGGGTCGTCGCCTTCGGACAGCAGCAGGAACTTCAACTCGAGCGTGCCGCCGCCGTAAGGCAACGCAGTCTCGAGGGCCCGCCACGCGGCAGCGCGCCCCGCCCGATCGCCGTCGAAGCAGAACAGGATCTTGTCCGTCAGGCGGGTAAGGCGTCGCAGGTTTTCCGTCGTCGTTGCCGTGCCGAGAGTTGCCACGACGTTCTCGATCCCATGCTGCACGAGGCTTGCGACGTCGAGATAACCCTCGACGACGATGATCTCCTTCGGTCGTCCGGGGTTTTGCTTGGCTTCGAACAAGCCATACAGCTCATGGCCCTTGCGGAACACCGGGGTCTCCGGCGAGTTCAGATACTTCGGCTCACCCGAGTCCATCACGCGCCCGCCGAAACCGATGACTTGGCCGCGTGCATTGCGGATTGGGAACATGATTCGGTCGCGGAACCGGTCGTAGCGCCGGCCGCTGTCGTTCGTGACGATAAGGCCTGCCTGCGTGAGTTTGGCGATGCGTTCATCCGACGTGCCGAGCGCGCGTAGCACGGTGTCCCACGCGTTCGGTGCGTAGCCTATGCCGAACCGGCCGGCCGTTGTGCCGTCGATGCCGCGCTTCTTCACGTACGCGACCGCCGTCTCGCTAGAACGCAGTGCCGCCCGATAGATCTGATCCGCCTCGCGCAACAGGGCGTATAGCTCTTCGTTTTCTTCCTTGCGTTCCGGTACGCCGGTGGCCTCGCGCGGCACCTCGAGTCCCATCATTTCGGCGAGCGCTTCGACGGCGTCGGGAAACTCGAGGTTGTCATACGCCATCAGGAATCCGATCGCGGTGCCGTGCACGCTGCAGCCAAAGCAGTGATAAAAGCCTTTCGAGGGGCTTACCGTGAATGACGGGGTCTTCTCGCCGTGGAACGGACATAGCCCCTTGTAGTTGCTGCCGGCGCGCTTCAATGCGACGCGCGCGCCGACGACTTCCACGATATCGGCGCGAGCGATCAGCTCGTCGATAAAGGCTTTGGGGATTCGTCCGGCCATGGACCGGCATTATCCTCCGCGCGCGGAGACTAGGAAGTCGCGTGTGACCGCGAGAACGGACGGAACAGTCAGTCGGGTGTGAGCATCGCGCGTACGCGCGCGCTGACGGTACTCATGTCGACACGACCTGCGGCGCGTCCCTTGACCGCGCCCATGACCTTCCCGAGGTCTTTGACGCTCAGCGCGCCTGATGCCTCGATGCATTCGGCGAGGAACGTGTCGAGCTCGGCGTCGGAAAGCTGCTGCGGCAGGTAGGTCTGCAGCACCTTGATCTCGGCCTCTTCCTTGTCGACGAGATCTTGACGGCCGCCGTCGCGATACTGACTAACGGAGTCGCGGCCCTGCTTGATCATGCGTTCGATGACGCTTTGAACGCCGGCGTCGTCGAGTGGTCGTCGAGTGTCGACCTCACGCTGCTTGACGCCGGCTAGTGCCAAACGCAAAACGCTCAGGCGAGGCTTGTCGCCGCTGCGCATTGCAGCCTGCATTTCTTCCTGAAGACGATCTTTGAGCGACATGCCCGGGAAGATGGCTAGTAGAGTCGACGGCGCCTTGTAGTCGTAGGAGTCCGCGAGTTGCGCTTCTGGTGCCGCTTTACGGCCGCGGCCTTCTTGCGCTTGCGTTCCTGCGTGGGTTTCTCGTAGAACTCACGACGTCGCAATTCGGTCAGGACGCCCGCTTTTTCGCAGGCGCGTTTGAAACGGCGCAGAGCCGCGTCGAAGTGTTCACTTTCTCTTATTCTGACGCCAGGCATCTAAAGCTCGCGAATGATTAGCCAAGAAAAAAGTACCGGCACCGCCGGTAGAAGAGCGGCATATTAGCCGCCCCTCCCCAAATCTGTAAAGTCTGCCGATGCGAGTCCTAGGGATCGAAACCAGCTGTGATGAGACCGGAGTGGCCATCTTCGAGCCGGGCCGCGGCATTCGGGCCGAGCAGCTGGCGAGTCAGGTCGCGATCCACGCCCCCTTTGGAGGGGTCGTGCCGGAGCTGGCGTCTCGGGACCATATCGCGAAGCTGCTGCCCATGGTTCGTGGTGTCCTCGATGAGGCCGGGCTGACGTTGCAGGATCTGGATGCCATCGCCTATACCGCCGGGCCAGGCCTGATCGGCGCCTTGATGGTCGGCGGCTCAATGGCGTCATCGCTGGCCTACGCGCTGAAGATCCCCGCGATCCCCGTGCACCACCTCGAGGGGCATCTCCTGGCCTGCATGCTCGAGGAGTCGCGGCCCGAGTTTCCGTTCTTGGCGCTGCTGGTGTCGGGTGGGCACTCGCAACTGATCGAGGTGGCCGGCATCGGTCGCTACCGGATCATTGGCGAGACGCTCGACGACGCAGCGGGCGAAGCATTCGACAAGGTCGCTCGGTTGCTCGCTCTACCGTATCCCGGGGGCCCTCAGCTCGCCGCGCTCGCCGAGCGCGGTAACCCCGAGCGCTTCGCGCTGCCGCGGCCGCTCAAGAATCAGGGGCTCGACATGAGCTTCAGCGGTTTGAAAACGGCGATGCGGCTTGCGATCGAAGCAAATCGCAGCGCCGACGGCACGCTGCCTGAACCGGTGCGAGCTGACCTCGCTGCGTCGTTCCAGGCGGCCGTTGTCGATTCACTCACGGGCAAGTGTCGGCAGGCACTCGAGTTCACCGGACTCACGCGGCTGATCGTAGCCGGCGGCGTCGGAGCGAACCGCGCGCTGCGTAGCAGCCTCGCGGCGCTCGGCCAACGCCTCGGGGTGCGCGTGTACTATCCGCGACCGGCGCTGTGTACGGACAACGGTGCGATGATCGCTTACGCCGGCTGGTGTCGAGCCGCCGCCGGCGAACAGGCGCTGCGAATCGTCGCGAGACCGCGCTGGCCGCTGGACGAGCTCGCTCCGCCGAACTGATTTTCGACAAGGATCAATGTGGACAAACTGTTTTTGCGCGAGCTCAAGATCGAAACGATCATCGGTTTTCACGAGTGGGAACGGCGAATCAAGCAAACGGTCAGTATCGACCTCGAGATCGGCGCCGATTCGCGCGCGGCTGCCGCCGTGGACACTGAGGCTAGCGCATTGAACTATGAGGCGATCGCGCGCCGGGTTGTCGAGCAAGTGAGCGCGGCGCAGTACCGGCTCGTCGAGACGTTGGCGGAAGCCGTGGCGCGCATCGTAATAGGCGAGTTCGGTGCACCGTGGGTCAAAGTCACGGTAGCCAAGCCGGGGGCGATTCCCGGCGCACGCGATGTCGGTATCGTGATCGAGCGTTCCACGGTTGACTATGGTTGAGGTGCTGATCGGTATTGGAAGCAACCTCGAACCGGAGTCAGCGTTGCGCGTCGCAATTGCGGCGCTAAGGCAGCGCTTCGGTCGTGTGCTGTGCTCGTCCGTCTACAGCAGCCCGGCCGCAGGGCCATCGGCCGCCGACTACCTGAACATGGTCGTGCAAGTTGCCACCGGCCTCGAAGTCGATCCGCTGCGGGCCGACCTCGCGGCAATCGAAACCGCGACGGGGCGCACGCGCGAGGATCCGCGGATCTGCAGGCTCGATCTCGATTTGTTGGCGTACGGCGGGCGCGTGGACGGTGGGCAGAGGCTTCCGCGGCAAGGCCTCTACTCGCTGCCGTTCGTGCTCGTGCCGTTGGCCGAGATTGCGCCGTGGCTCCTGCATCCGCTGACGGGCGAACGCTGTTCGGCCGCGCTGGCGAGCGCGCAGCGCTCACCGGAACTGAGAGTTTGGGGAGAGCTCGCGACGGTGGGTACGTGAGGCGTTACCAGCCCACGCTGCGACCGCCGTCGACCGCGATGATCTGGCCGGTCACGTAGGGCGCGTCGCGCACGAGGAACAGCACGGCCCCGGCGATGTCTTCCGGTGTCCCGCTACGCTTCAACGCCGTCTGACGAATGATGGCTGCTCGCAAGGGATCCGACATGCCTTCCTCCGGCCACATGATGGCGCCGGGCGAAACGCCGTTGACACGAACCTGCGGGCCAAGATCTTTCGCCAACGAACGCGTCAGCATCGCGAGCCCGGCTTTTGCTGCTCCATACACGACGTGATCGCGGAGCGGCCGTTGGGCGTGCACATCCACGATGTTGATGATGACGCCATTCGCAGCGCGCAGGGCGGGCAGCATGGCCTGCGAGAGGAATAAAGGGGCCTTCAGATTGCTCCCCATCAGGTCGTACCAGTTTTCTTCGGTCACGGTGCCAAGCGGCGTCGGGTAGAAGTTCGATGCGTTGTTCACGAGCACGTCGAGTCGACCCGTGCGCTCGAGGACCTGCTTCGCCATGTGCTGAAGCTCGGTCACGTCGCGCACGTCGGCGGTGGCAGTGAACGCGGAGCTCGCGCGGTGACCGTTCAGGTTCGCCGCGAGTTCCTCTGCCTCAGCTGCGGAACGGTGGTAGTGGATGACGACGTTCGCGCCCGCCGCATGCAACGTGCTCGCCACGACGGCGCCAATTCGTTTCGCCGCGCCCGTCACGAGGGCCCAGCGGCCGTTCAGTTGTTTGAGTTGTTCGGAACTCGTCACCGATGCTGCTCGCGATTCACTGTGAATATTGTGCCTAAGGTTACACTATCGGCACGCCGATGCTTTCGCCGCCGAACCCCAACGCATTTCCTGTGCCGAGCGACAAAGCTCTGCGGGTCAGCGCAGAACTCAGTGCGATTGTTCGGTCGGAGATCGCGCGAGCCGGTGGATTCCTCGACTTCGCGCGTTACATGGAGCTCGCGCTGTACGCTCCTGGGCTCGGCTACTACAGCGCGGGCAGCGTGAAGTTCGGTTCCTCGGGCGACTTCGTCACGGCGCCGGAGTTGAGCACGACTTTCGGGCGCGCGCTCGCGGCAACATTGGGGGCCGAGCTCGAGGCCAACAACGCGCGTGTCGTGCTCGAGCTTGGCGCCGGTAGCGGAGCGCTCGCGGCTCAATTGCTGGACGCGTGGGATTTGCAGGGGCGCGGCGTCGACTACTGGATCCTCGAACCGAGCGCCGATCTGCGCGAGCGGCAGCGGCGGACGCTCGCGCGGTTCGAGCCGCGCGTGCGGTGGCTCGATCGTCTCCCCGTTTCACCCTTCAGAGGAGCAATCGTCGCCAACGAGGTGCTCGATGCGTTGCCGGTGTCGTGCTTTGCAAAAGAGGCAGGCGAAACGCATGCGGTCGGCGTCGTGAACGGCGCAGCGGGTTTCGAATGGGCGGCGCGAAGCGGCGCACCGGATCTCGTGACGACAGTCGCTCGCCTCGAGGCCTCGCTCGGCGGGCCGCTGGCCGACGGTTATCGGTCGGAGCTTTGTCTCGCGCTGCCCGCGTGGCTCGACGCTCTGGCCGCGAGCCTCGACCGCGGCTCGCTGTTCTTCGTCGATTATGGTCTCACGCGTGGCGAGTACTACCACCCGCAGCGCTCGGGGGGCACCCTGGTGTGTCACTACCGACACCGCGTGCACGCAGATCCTTTCGTATATCCCGGGCTCCAGGACATCACCGCGTGGGTTGACTTCAGCGCTGTGGCCGATGCCGCGGCCGGGTGCGGCCTGACGCTCGCCGGTTTCACGACGCAGGCCCAGTACCTCATAGCCTTGCTTGCGGCGAATCCGAGCGCTTTCGGCGTCGACGCGGCATCGCCCCGTGAGCAAAGTGCGCTGAAGACGCTGATTTTGCCCGGCGAAATGGGTGAGCGGTTCAAGGTGCTGTTGCTGCGCAAAGGCGTTGCGGGCCCGTCGTTGCCGGGCCGCGATTTCCGCGCGCGTTTGTCGATGCGCGCGGCCGACTAACGCTGGACGACCGGCAGCGCAGCCTTGATCGCTGCGAGACGCTCTTCCTGTAGCGCTTTGCCGAGCGCTTCGCCTTCGACGCCGCGGTCCGCCTGCACCTTGCGCGCATTGACGCCGCGCGCCGCGCGTAAAGCGATACGTAAACGCTCGGCCTGCGGGTATGGACGGTTCTCGAATCCGGCGCGGCCGCGCATGTCGGCCTCGCATGCGAGCAGAAACTGCTCGAAGCGGTCGGGCTGGCGCAAACCGTCCACGTCGGCGATCAACTTCAGTATCGTGCTCGCCTTCAGCTCGTCCGCGCGATGCACGACGCCGTGATGTATCGCTACGTGCTGTGCCAGCTCGCGAAACCGGTTCGGCACTGGCAGTCGGTCGCAAACGTCCGCCAGTAACTGCAGCGACCGGTGCTCATGGCCGTGATGTTTTGGCAGCAACGCAGCGGGGGTAGCTGCCTTGCCGAGGTCGTGCGTGAGCACGGCGAAGCGCACTGTTTCCGCCCGCGACAACCGCGCCGCCGCGCCCAGCGCGAGCATTGTGTGCACGCCGCTGTCGATCTCCGGATGCCAACGCTCGGGTTGCGGTACACCGAATAGTGCGTCGACCTCCGGAAACACTTGCTGCAACGCGCCGCAGTCGCGCAGCACCACGAAATACACATCGGGCCGATCCGTTCCGAGCGCTTTCACGGTTTCCTGCCAAACACGTTCGGGTTGGAGGGCGGCCATTTCGCCGCTCGCGACGATTTCGCGCATGAGGGTCAGGGTTTCCTCGGCGACGGAAAAACCGAGGCCGGCGAATCGCGCGGCGAACCGTGCGACGCGCAGCACGCGCAGCGGATCTTCGCGAAACGCGGGCGATACGTGCCGCAGCACACGCCGCTCGAGATCGGCGCGGCCGGACCAGGGGTCGAAGATCTCGCCGTCATCGGCGCGCGCGATTGCGTTGATCGTGAGGTCGCGCCGTGCCAGATCCTGCTCGAGCGTTACCGTTCTAGCAGTATCGAACGCGAACCCCGTGTAGCCCGGTGCCGTTTTGCGCTCGGTGCGCGCTAGCGCGTACTCGTCGCCGGTCTTTGGATGTAGGAATACGGGAAAGTCTTTGCCGACGCGCTTGAATCCCTGCGCTAGCAGATCGTCTGCCGAGGCGCCGACCACGACCCAATCACGTTCGGTGACCGGTAGGCCGAGCAAAGCGTCGCGAACTGCGCCGCCCACCTCGTAGATCTTCATGGCCGCATCATACCGTAGCGTTGTGCGTGCTAAGGTTGGGGCGTCGTGAAGACCATTCGGCAACTCGCGTTGCTGTGCGTCGCGACTACGTTGTCCGGTTGTGCCGTGCCGTTCTACTGGCAAGCGATCAACGGACAGCTCGAGCTGCTACGCAAACGAACGCCCATAGAAAAGCTCGTCGACGATCCTGCCGTCGACTCAGGGTTGCGCACGAAGCTTTCGTCGGTCGCGACGATGCGTCGTTTCGCCGTGGATGAGCTCGGCCTGCCCGACAACAAGAGCTATACCTCCTACGTGGCGCTCGATCGTTCCTACGTGGTGTGGAACGTCGTGGCCGCCAAGGAGTTTTCGGTCGATCCGGAGCGCTGGTGTTTTCCGTTCGCTGGCTGCGTTGCTTACCGCGGATTTTTCGCCCGCGACAAGGCGGAGCGGTTCCAGGCGGAGCTCATGGCTGAGGGTCTCGATACTTACAGTGGCGGTTCCAGCGCGTATTCGACGCTTGGGTACTTCGCCGACCCGGTGCTCAGCACGATGATTGTGGGGGGCGATCAGTACGTCGCGAGCACGCTGTTCCATGAACTCGCTCACCAGAAGCTCTATATTAAAGGTGACAGCGAATTCAGCGAGGCGTACGCGACGACGATCGAAGAATACGGCACCGAGCGTTGGCTCATGACGCACGGCGCGCCGGCAGACGTCGATCGCTACCGTCAGCGCCGCCAGCGCGGCGCGGACTTCGGCCAGCTGATCACGGGTCAACAGTCGCGCTTGCGTAACGTTTATGCGGGTCCCGATCCCCCCGAGGCCAAGCGCGTTGCGAAGCGCCTTGCATTCGAGAAGTTGCAATCCGACTACGCCGCCGTGAAATCGAAGTGGGGCGGCAACGCAGAATACGACGCCTGGTTTGCGCAACCGCTGAACAACGCCGCGCTCGCGGCTGTGGCCACGTATACGCGGTGGGTACCGGTGTTGCGCGCTCGGCTCGAAAGTCGAGGGCTAGACGGCTTCTACGCCGACACGACCGCGCTCGCCAAGCTCACGAACGACGAGCGGGCGGAACGACTGCGTGGCTGGGCAATCGCCCCCGTCAGCGCATCAGAATGAGCTGACTGCGGCCGCTACGCTGGACTTCAATGATGATCGACCGCGCATCGCGCAGCAGCGGCTTCGCGTCAGCCATGTTGCGCACGCGCACGCGGTTGACCTTCGTGATGATGTCTCCGGGGCGCAGGCCGCGGTCCGCGGCCGGGCTGCCCGGATCCACGCGGTGCACGAGCAGGCCTGGGGTGGCGGAGGGCGCGTCAACAATTTCAGCGCCTTCGAATACTTCGTCGAGGCCCACGCTCTTTTCGGGCTCCGGCTCTACCTTCGCGGTGGCGGCGGTCAACGCCGTCAACGTCGCGGTGACGTTGGTTTCCTTGCCTTCCCGGATCAAGCCAACCTTCACCTTGTCGCCAGGTCGCAGCAATCCGATGGCATTGCGCAACGAGCCCGAGTCGCGCACGTGCGTGCCGTTGATATTCACGATCACGTCGTCGATGTGGATGCCGGCGTGTTCGGCCGATGAGTCCGGGCTCACGGCCATGACGAGGGCGCCCGAGTTGTCGTGCAAACCGTAGCTGGCAGCCACTTCCGGTGAGACGTCGTTGATGCTGACGCCGAGCAGGCCGCGGCTGACGGAGCCAAAGCTGATCAACTGTTCCATGATCGAGCGGGCCATATTCACGGGGATCGCGAACCCGATGCCGATGTTGCCACCGGAGCGCGAGATGATCGCCGAGTTGATGCCCACGAGCTCGCCATTCAAATTCGCGAGCGCGCCGCCCGAGTTACCGGGATTGATCGAAGCGTCGGTTTGAATGAAGTCCTCGTATGCGTCGCGATTGATGCCGCTGCGCCCGAGCGCGCTGACGATGCCGGATGTGACCGTGTGCGAGAAGCCAAACGGATTGCCAATCGCGACTACGTAGTCGCCAACTCGTAGCTTGCTCGAGTCGGCGAGCGGCATGCTCGTGAGCCCGCTTGCTTCGACCTTCACGACCGCGAGGTCGGAGCCTTTGTCCGAGCCGATGACCTTCGCCGACAGGCTACGGTTATCGAGCAGCGTGACGGTAATCTTGTCCGCGTTCTCGATCACGTGATGGTTCGTCAGGATGTAGCCCTTGGCCGCGTCGACAATGACGCCGGAGCCAGCGGCCTCGACTTCATGCTTGCGTTCTTGCGGCTCTTTGTCTTTGAAATCAAAGAAGCGCTTGAAGAACTCGTCGTTGGCGAGCGGGTTGCCCCCCTCCGTCACGCTGCCGCTGACCGAAATGTTTACGACCGCGGGCGAGATCTTTTCGATCATCGGCGCCAGGCTGGGCATCTCGCGCGTGGCGAATTGTGCCGATGCAGTAGCGGTGGCGAGCAAAGTCGCGAGCACTACCATCAACCGAGAACCGACAAAGGAGGACTGCCGAAGCAAAGACTGAGTCATGAGATTCACCTTCCAGTTGGGGAGGAACCGAGGAAGGCGCATAGGGATTCGCCTCGGATCCGTCGCGGACATAGTGCGGCAGCGAAACGAGTCGCTGCAACCGCCAATGTCACAGCGAATTGGATTCGAAGGGCGACGCCGCCCTGTGGATTTCCTGTGCTTTCCCGGGGGATAGGCTGGGAATAGCCGGGACACAAGATATTGTGGTTCTTACGGATCAGTCGAGATCACGGAAAAAGTTGTAGTTTGATTTTAGGTGAGTTTCGTAACTATTTGTTTATGATAGATTTTGGTACTGCAGGAAGTTTGTCATAAAGTCTTGACAGAAATTCTCGCCAGGCCTAGTCTACGATCCAACGACACAAGATCTTGTGTCGCCATTTTTCAGAGATTCGTTACGGTTTCAGAGGCTGCCTGGGCAGCCAGCGGGATGTTTTTCGCGCAAAGAAACGCGAAGCCAGTCAAGCGTTAGCCGGAATCGGGGACGGCGCAAGCCGGGTGCAGCGGGGGGAGAAGCGACAGCTATGAACATGGCGTTTGAGCTCAAAGCAACGAGAATCGCAGACATCGTTCTGCAGGAAGCGTCCCTCAATATTTGGGACACAAAGTACCGACTCAAGACCAAATCGGGCGAACCCGTCGATCGGGACATTAACGGAACGTTCGAGCGTGTTGCCAAAGCGCTGGCGGGCGTTGAAGAGCCCGCGAAACGCGGCGAGTGGTACGAACGATTCCTCTGGGCTTTGCAGCGTGGCGCTATTCCTGCGGGGCGCATCACTTCGAACGCCGGTGCGGAGTTTCACAAGCCCGCCACCTCCACGATCAATTGCACGGTGTCCGGCACGATCAGCGATTCGATGCACGACATCTTGGACAAGGTGCACGAGGCAGGGCTCACCCTGAAGGCCGGTTGCGGTATCGGCTACGAATTTTCGACGCTTCGGCCGCGTGGGGCGTACGTGAGCGGCGCGGGCGCTTACACCTCCGGGCCGCTGTCGTTCATGGATATCTACGACAAGATGTGTTTTACGGTGTCGTCGGCCGGCGGTCGGCGCGGCGCGCAGATGGGCACCTTCGACATCGGTCATCCTGATGCCATGGACTTCATCCGCGCGAAGCGCGAGGACGGCCGGTTGCGCCAGTTCAATCTGTCGCTGCTGGTCACCGATGAGTTCATGCATGCCGTGAAGGCTGATCAGCCGTGGCAACTCGCGTTCCCGCTCACGCGGCGCGAGGCTGAGGAGGAAAATCTCGACCTCGGCGACACCTCTCAGGTGGTGTGGCGCGAATGGCCGAACAAGGGCAGCTACATCACCGACGACCGAGGCTTCGTGGCGTGCCGCGTGTATCGCACGCTGCCCGCGCGGCGCATGTGGGATGTCATCATGTCGTCGACATACGACTTCGCGGAGCCAGGCTTCGTACTGATCGATCGCGTCAACGAGATGAACAACAACTGGTGGTGCGAGGACATTCGCGCCACGAATCCCTGCGGAGAGCAGCCGCTGCCGCCCTATGGCGCGTGCTTGCTAGGCTCCATCAATCTGACGAAGTTCGTCGTGGATCCGTTCACCGATCACGCGTACTTCGACTGGGAAGAATTCCGCGAAGTCGTGCGCGTGTTCACCCGCATGCTCGACAACGTTGTCGACGTCAACGGGCTGCCGCTGGCCGAGCAGCGCGAAGAGATCATGCGCAAGCGCCGTCACGGCATGGGTTTCCTCGGCCTCGGTTCGGCGATCACGCTCCTCGGCATGCGCTACGGTTCGGCCGAGTCCGTGCGCTTCACCGAAGATGTCTCGCGGGAGCTGGCGATCGCAGGTTGGCAGACGGGGCTCGATCTCGCGAAGGAGAAGGGCGCTGCGCCGATCCTGCTCGAGGATTTCGAGGTCACGGAAGCCATGTTGCGCAAACGGCCGGATATGCGCGCTGACGGTTGGCAGGTCGGGCAGCGAATTCCGGGTCGTGTCCTGCATACGCGCTACAGCCGTTACATGCAGCGCGTGCGCGAAGTTGCGCCGGAGCTCGTCGATGAGCTCGAGCGTCATGGTGCGCGATTCACGCACCACAGCTCGATTGCGCCAACCGGCACGATCTCTCTGTCGCTCGCGAACAACGCGAGCAATGGCATCGAGCCTTCGTTCGCCCATCACTACTTCCGTAACGTAATTCGGCAAGGCAAAAAGACGAAAGAGAAGGTCGACGTGTTCTCGTTCGAGTTACTGGCGTATCGCGCGCTCGTTAACCCGCGCGCGATGCCGGATTCGACGAAGCCCGGTGAGCGGTTACCCGACTATTTCGTGAGCTCCGAGGACGTCTCCCCGCGTGAGCATGTAGATATCCAGGCGGCCTCGCAGAAATGGATCGACTCGTCGATCTCGAAGACGGCGAACGTTCCCACCGATTATCCGTACGAAGACTTCAAGGATATTTATCTCTACGCGCACGAGAAGGGCCTGAAAGGTTGCACCACTTTCCGCTTCAACCCGGAAGCGTTCCAGGGTGTGCTCGTCAAAGAGAAAGATCTAAAAAACACCACCTATCGCTTCACGTTGCAGGACGGCACGACCGTCGAAGCCAAAGGCGACGAAGAAATACAGTACGACGGCGAATCACACACCGCCGCGAACCTGTTCGATGCCCTCAAAGAGGGCTACTACGGAAAACTCTGAGGCGGACACCATGGCACGCATCATCATCGACAAAAAGATCGTGAAATACGCCGTCGCAAAGGCGGACGAAGCGTCGGCTAAACCGGCTACCGAGCCCGAGCGGAGCAGTGAATCCAACGTCATTCGGATGCACGAAAAGCTCGAACGTCCAGAAGTTCTGATCGGCTCGACGTACAAGGTGAAGACGCCCGTCTCCGATCACGCCATGTACGTCACGATCAACGACCTCGTATTGAACGAGGGCACGGCGCACGAGCAGCGGCGGCCGTTCGAGATCTTCATCAACTCGAAGAACCTCGATCATTACCAATGGATCGTTGCCTTGACTCGCATCATGTCCGCCGTATTCCGCAAGGGCGGTGACGTGACGTTTCTGGTCGACGAGCTCAAAGCGGTGTTCGATCCCCGTGGCGGTTATTGGCAGCCCGGTGGCCGATTCATGCCGTCGATCATCGCGGAGCTCGGCCACATCGTCGAAAAGCACCTGATCGAGATCGGCCTTTTGAAAGGGCCCGACTTGAGCACAGAACAACGGGACTTCATCGCGCAGAAACGGGCGGATTTCGAGTCTCGCGATCGCCAGAAGGACGCGTTCGCGAAGACCGCGTTCCCCGCAGGAGCGCAGCTCTGTGGTAAGTGCAGCACTACGGCCGCCGTCATGCTCGACGGCTGCCTAACATGCCTGAATTGCGGCTATTCGAAATGCGGTTGAGGTTCACGGCCACCGTTGGCCGCGGACGCCAAGACTAGAGCGGGTTTGAGGTTTGCACCGGTCCGCCGTTGGTCCGCCCCTCGAGTAAGCTCGGGGCGGACCCTTTTTTCTGAGTAGAATGGCGCAACGCCACGTGATTCGGTTACCCGTGACGCTCGCAATCCCAGATTTTTCGAAACTACGCGTGCTCGTCGCCGGCGACGCGATGCTCGATGAGTACTGGTTTGGCGACACGGCGCGAATATCGCCGGAAGCGCCGGTACCCGTTGTGCGGACGCGTGCCGCGGAGCAACGGCCGGGCGGTGCTGCTAACGTCGCGTTGAACGTCGCGGCGCTTGGCGCACAGAGTGTGCTGGCTGCCATCGTCGGCGCCGATGACCGTGCACAACTGCTCACGCGCTTGCTCGAGCAACGCGGCGTGCGCTGCGAGCTCGTGCGCTCGCCCAAGGTGCCGACGATCCATAAATTGCGCGTGCTTGCTCGCAGCCAGCAGCTGATCCGCGTCGATGCCGAGCAGTCGCTCGAACCCTGCGCGCCAGAACTCGGCACGTTGTTCGCTAAACTGCTGAGCGATGCCGACGCAGTGATTCTCTCCGACTACGGCAAAGGCACGTTAAGCCGCGCACCCGAACTCGTGGCGGCTTGTCGTGCCGCTCGTGTGCCGGTGCTGATCGACCCGAAAGGCACCGACTTCAAACGCTACCGCGGGGCTCACGCGCTTACTCCGAATCGCGGCGAATTCGAAGCAGTCGTCGGCGTGTGCGCGGACGAGGCCGAAGTGCTCCGCCGAGGGCAGGCGCTGCGCGCTGAGTTGGAGCTGGAGTTGCTACTCGTGACGCGCGGCGAGCAGGGCATGACGCTGTTCCAGCGGGGAGCGGAGCCGATAACGTTACCTACTCACGCGCGCGAGGTGTTCGACGTCACCGGTGCCGGCGACACCGTCATCGCGTTACTAACCGCGGGGCTCGCGGCGGGGCTCGATGCACCGTCGGCGGCGGCGCTCGCCAATCTTGGCGCCGGCGTAGTGGTTGGCAAGATCGGTGTCGCGACGGTCAGTCGTTCGGAATTGCTGCACGCGATGCACACTCAGGGCAGCGGCGGCCGCGGTTCACTAGCCCTGCCGGAGTTACTCGCGCTCGTTGCGGAGGCGAAGGCGCGCGGAGAGCGCGTCGTGCTCACGAACGGCTGCTTCGACATCCTGCATGCGGGGCACGTCAGCTACCTCGAAGAAGCGAAGTCATGCGGCGACCGACTGATTGTCGCGGTCAATGACGACGCATCGGTTACGCGGCTGAAAGGCGAGGGACGCCCGATCACGCCCCTCGCCGACCGCATGGCGGTGCTCGCGGGGCTTGCCGCCGTCGATTGGGTTGTTGCGTTTCGCGAGGACACGCCAGCGGAGCTCATCGCGCAGGTGCTGCCGGACGTGCTCGTGAAAGGTGGCGACTATCGCGTCGATCAGATCGCCGGTGCGGACGCGGTGCAGCGCAACGGCGGCGCCGTTCGCGTGCTGGGTTTTAAGCCTGGCCGTTCCACCACGGCATTGATCGAGGCGATGAACCGCAATAAGCGGTGAGGACGGTGGTAGCGTTCCGGCACCCCGTGGGTACCGGAACGCGGCCAGGCGCTCCGCCCGTCGTTAGTGCAGCCAGCCGTTGACCTGTTCGACGTCCGTCACCGACAAATTGCCTGCCGCCTGTTTCAACGTCAGCACGTTGATGATGTAGTCGTAGCGGCTGCGTGAGTACGTCGTCTCCGCCGTGCTCAGGTTCTTCTGCGAAGTGAGTACGTCGACCGTCGTCTGCGTGCCGACTTCGAAGCCCGCTTCCGTCGCGCGCAGCGCCGTGCGGTTCGATTCGACCGACTGTTTCAGCGCGCGCACGCGCTGAATCTCGGAGATCACGCCGAGATACGCGTCGCGCGTCTGCCGCTCCGTCTGCCGCCCAATGCGATCAAGCTCTTCGGTTGCCGCGCGGTGAGTGTAGATGGCCTGTTGCACGCGCGAGCGAGTCAAGCCGCCCGTATAGAGCGGGAACTGCACGTTGATCTGCCAGCTGCGGCCTTCAGGCTGCTGCGTGATCGGGGCGACGATGGGCGGCAGCCCATTCTGGAAGATCGTAGTCGTACGACTGTTGTCGTTGTTCGAATAGGACGCCTGCAGGTTCACGTTCGGCAGCCGGCTCCCCTTCTGAATCTCGATGTCGTAGTCCGCGACTTCCGCTGCGAGACGCGTCGAGACGAGTGTCAGGTTCTGCGACAGCGCCGTCTTGACCCACTGCTCGGGGCTCGCCGGATCCGGCGACAGCAGCGGCAGGTCGTCGGTCGGCCCAGCCAAGTCCGTTACGACGTCGCCGATGATCTCGCGCAACTGCTCGTAGGAGGTCGCGAGCAGCCTCTGATCTTGGATTTCTGTCGCGACCGCGTCGTCGTAACCGGCTTGCGACTGTTGCACATCGGTGATCGCGATCAGGCCCACCTCGAACCGGCGCTGCGCCTGCTCGAGCTGGCGCGCGATGGCTTCGCGTGCCGACACCGCTGAGGCGAGTGTGTCCTTGGCGGCTAAGACGTTGAAGTACGCCGTCGCCACGCGAATCAGCAGTGCCTGCTTCGCAGCTTCGTAGTCGGTTTCGGCCCGCGCGACGCGTTTGTCGGCCTGTTTCAGCGTCGTATACCGGCCCCAATCGAAAATCGTCTGCGTCAGGCTCACGCTGTAGCCGTGACCATCCTGGTCGAATATCGATCGCGAACCGAGAGGGACGCCGCTGGGCTGGATTGCGCCGCCAGCCGTATCGGTGTATTGGTTCGAGACCGTGCCGGTGAGCGACAAATTTGGCAGTAGGTACGAGCGCGCCTGCGGCTTCACCTCGGCGTTCGCGAGATAAACCGCTTCCGCCTCCCGAACTGTCGGGTCGTTTTGCAGCGCGCGCTGGTAAACGTTGAGCAGGCTATCGGCCGCAAAGGCGGGGCCTGCCAACGACGCGGCGATCGCGCAGATCGCGAATGGTCGTATGTTCGACATGATGTATTTCCCTGTCTTCATTTCGTTTGCGTTCAATTCACTTCAGTTAGTAGCGAGGCACTTGGGGATCTATCTCCGTTGACCACGCGTCGATACCGCCCCTCAAATTAAAGACCTGCGAAAACCCATTCCCGACCAAATACTGAGCCACCATGTAGCTGCGCCGACCCGTGTGGCACATCACGACGATCGGCGCTTCGCGATCAAGCTCCATAAGCCTTGTAGGCACGTCCCGCATGGGAATGTGCAGAGCGGCTTGCACGGACGCCAGTTCGACTTCGACGGGTTCGCGCACGTCGAGCAATACGATGCCGGCATCGGCGATGGGTGCCGGCCAGCGTTTCGCGAACTCCGTGGGTGTCAGCTCCGGAACACCGGCCATGAGAGTGCTCCGGTTCTACTGCTCAGAGAACGAACGGCTCCGGCCGCTCCGCGTTGATCAGCGGCGTCAGCACCGTCTCGAAGAGATCTTCGGTAGTCGTGCTGACGTTCGGTTGCATCGTGATGAGCTGCGCCTCCATGACCGGCGCTCGCCCGACGACGATGAAGAGCCGCCCCTGGGGACGCAGCATCTTGATGAAATGGTTCGTGAGCTCCGGCACCGACGCCGTTACGGCGACGACATCGAATTGGCTCGTGTGCGAAAGCGCGAGCGCATCGGCCGCCTCGACGCTCACGTTGCGAATCTCCTGCTCGTCGAGACGCGCCCGCGCCGTGGCCGCGAACTCGCCGACGATGTCCACACTCACGACGTGCTTCGCGAGCTTCGCGAGGCACGCGGTCAGAAATCCGCTACCCGCGCCCACGACGAGCACGTCGTCGATCGGCTCCGCCTGCACGGCCTGCAACAGCCGGCCCTCGATCTTCGGGGCGAGCATCATTTGGCCGTGACCGAGCGGGATCTCGGTATCGGCGAACGCGAGATCGCGGTAGTTCGCGGGGACGAATTTCTCGCGGGGTGTCTCCCGCAACGCGCGCAAGACTCGCTCGTCGAGAACCTCCCAGGCTCTGATCTGCTGGCCGAGCATCTGGGCGCGTGCGACTTCGAAGTTCATGCTTCTTCTAGCGTGAGATTGGAGCAGGAGCGAACGGGGTAGGGTACGGAGTTTAGCTACGCCCCACAAGGCAGTCTGTAAAGAATTATGGTCAATTCGGAGCGACGCTCCAACCCGGTTGCGGTATCTTCGATGGCCAGGGAAACAGGACGTTGCGCCAAGCGGGCATGGACCGCCGCTACATCGCAGCCGACAGAGCCCGACGAAGATAACAACAAACTCAGCCGAGCAAACGGCTGAAGAACACAGGGCCTCGCACTGACGTGCCAGCACTACCGGAACGCGCATGACGCAGCTCCTCGATGATCCTATCGTCGTGTTGGCCGCTGTATTGCTGCTCCTCCTGATTTTGGCGCTCGTTTGGGCCGGTTCGCGTCGCCCCTACGTGCGCGAAATCGAGCGCCTGAAAGAGGACCTGCACCGCTTGCTCGCAGTCGGCCCGTCGGCGGGTCGCATAGCCGTCAATGGCCGGGCGAGTTCGTTCGTCGACATTTCCGCGAGCATGAATCGGCTGCTCGATCGCGCCGACGAGGCGCTCGCTGGCGCGGCCGCGTCGCCATCCGCCGCAAGCCCCGAGGGCACACCGCTGTTCGATGCGCTTGCCGAGACGCTGCCTGAAGTCGCGTTAATCCACACGCAATCGATTCTGTTCGCGAATCGCGCAGCCGGGGAGTTGTTCGGCATAGAGGCGAGCACATTGGTCGGTAAGCCGATCACGGATCTTCTGCGGCCGGCGTATCGCGCGCTGATGCGCAAACACGTGAGCGCCATCGATACGGAAGACCAGGTCACGCCGTTCGAGGTGCAATTGATCAGCGCCGATGAACAGGGGCTTTCGGCGGAGCTGCACAGCAAACGAATCGTCTTCAACGGCGAGCCTGCGTTTCTTACCGTGGCGCGGGACATCACGCACCGCAAGAGCCTCGAAGCGTCGCTCGGCCGCAGCAAGCTGCAGGCGCGCATCACGCTCGAGTCGATCGGCGAAGGCGTCATCACGACCGATCGCAACGGCACGATCGACTACATGAACGAAGCAGCCGAGCAGTTGGTGGGCGGCACTCGCGCTGCCGGCATCGGCAAGCGCCTGCTCGACTTGCTCACACTCGTCGACGAAGTCGACCGCAGCTCGCTGGGCGATCCGATCGCGAAGTGTTTGAGTGAACGCCGCCGCGTGAATCTCGGCCGGCGCGCGTTCCTGTTGAGCAAGCTCGCCGATCGAGAGTTCTCGACGGAGCTCACAGCGTCTCCGATTCGCGGGCCCAACGGCCAAGTTGCAGGCTGCGTCGTGATTTTCCACGACGTGAGCGAGCTACGCGGCCTCGCGCGCGAGATGTCATACCAGGCCAGTCACGACGCACTCACCGGTCTCGTGAATCGCGCGGAATTCGAGCGGCGCCTCGAAGCCGCGCTCGACTCGGCGCGTGGCGAAGCCGTGAGTCACGTGGTGTGCTACCTGGACCTCGATCGCTTCAAGCTCGTGAACGACACCGCCGGCCACATCGCCGGCGACAATCTGTTGCGCGAGATCTCGTCTCTGATCAAGCAGCGGTTGCGCGATTCCGACACCGTGGCGCGCGTCGGCGGCGACGAGTTCGCGATGCTGCTCGCGGGCTGCCCCGTGGACAAAGCGCGGCAGATCGCGGACGACGTATGCCACACGGTCGCCAACCAGCACTTCTCCTGGCAAGACCACACGTTCGATGTTGGCGTCAGCGTGGGTCTCGTCGAGGTCAACAAGGACAGCGGATCGGCCGAGAGTGTGATCTCGGCTGCGGACTCGGCGTGCTACGTCGCGAAGCAGCAGGGCCGCGGCCGCATCCACGTCTATTCCTCCCGCGACGAAGTCGTGGCGCGCGAGCGCGGCGAGATTCAGTGGCTACAACGCTTGCAGCTCGCGCTGAAAGAGAACGGCTTCGAGCTCTACGTGCAGCCGATCATTGCGCTCGGCGGGCGCGGTAGCGGCGGGCCGGCCGCCGAGATCCTGCTGCGCATGCGTGACGAATCCGGAGCAGCGATTGCACCGGCGCTTTTCCTCGCGTCGGCGGAACGCTACCAGCTGATGTCGCACATCGACCGTTGGGTCGTGCGGGCGTCGCTCACTGCGCTTGCCGGCGGGGCGCCGCATCTGCCGGTCGGTCGCACCTGCAACATCAACCTCTCGGCGCAGACACTCGGCGACGACGACTTCCTCGAGTTCGTCGTCGACGTGCTCGATCACACGGGCGTGAGCCCCGACCGCATCTGCTTCGAGGCGCGCGAGTCGGCAGTCGTGAGCCAGCTCGACCATGCGCAGCGCTTCATCAACGTGCTGCACGGCATTGGCTGCAAGTTCGCTCTCGACAACTTCGGCAGTGGAATCGGCTCGTTCTCGAATCTCAAGAACTTGTCGCTCGACTACGTGAAGATCGACGGCACGTACACGCGCAACCTCGAAGAGGATAGCGTGAACCGCGAGATGGTGGCCGCAATGGTCAAGCTCGCAAAGTCGCTCGATTTCCAGATCGTGGCCGAGCAGGTCGAAGACCAGGAGTCATTCGAGACGCTGCGCTCGCTCGGCGTGGACTTCGTGCAGGGCTTTGTCGTCGAGAAGCCGCGGCCGTTGCATGCGGTTCATTAGTAAGAGCGTCTGCGCACCAAATGTGGCAGCGCCACTTCCACCGGTTCCGGCCGCGCTGTGGCTTTGCCCACGTAGAACCCCTGCGCGTAGTCGATGCCGTACTTCGCGAGCAGCGCTAGCGTAGCAGCGCTGTTCACATACTCGGCGACGGTCTGCATGCCGGCGGCACGCGCGACTTCGCCGACCATTCGCACCATCGCCTGATCTACGCGGTCGCGTGGCAAGCTGCGGATGAATGAGCCGTCGATCTTCAGATAATCAACGGGCAGCCGTTTCAGATAGCTGAACGAGCTGTAGCCCGTGCCGAAGTCGTCGACCGCAAGCCGGCAGCCGAGCTCGCGTAGCAGTGCGATCTGCTTGTCGGTGTTCACCGCGAAGCGCACCGCCAGCTGTTCGGTGATCTCGATCACCAGCTGCTCGCCGGACACGCCGTACTCGTTCAGCAGCTGCTTCACATACGCGCCGAGCGCATCGTCCTCGAACGCGAAGCCGGACAGATTCACCGACAACGTGACCTTGGGGTGCGTGTCACGAAATTCGTCCAACGCACGAACCACGAGCTTCAACACGCAACGATCGATGTCGGCCATGAGCCCGAAACGCACGGCGGCCGGCAAGAAAGTCGGTGGGCTAACGAGGCCGTGCTCAGTTTTCAGGCGTAGAAGCGCTTCGTAGTGCTGCACCTTGCCGGTCTTGATGTGCAGCAAGGGCTGATAGTGCAACTCCAAACCGTCGTTCTCGAGGGCGGCGCGCAGGCGGTTCATCCAGTCGATGTCCCGCGCCATCTGCTCGCTCTGTTTGCCGGCCGTACTGTAGAACTCGACGCGATTTCGCCCGTGCGCCTTGGCCATCTGGCACGCCATGTCGGCCTGCGCAATGAGTTCCTGTGCGCTGAACCGCGCGCCGCCGAACGCAGCGACGCCGATGCTGCACTGGAGATGAAACACCTGCCCCTGCTCCACGTGCTTCAGACCGCGCATGAGCTCGAGCACGTTGGCGGCCACCAGCTTCGCATCGCTGCGCGACACGTTGCGCAGCAGAACAACGAACTCGTCCCCGCCAAAGCGCGCGACGAAGTCCTCGGGTCGTACGGCATAGCGCAGCTGTTGCGCCGCGAGCTGCAGCAGGTGATCGCCGGACGCGTGGCCGCAAGTGTCGTTCACGTATTTGAATTGATCGAGATCCACGAAGAATAACGCACACTTCGTGTTGTTGCCGATCGAGACCGTGATCGCAGCTTCGAGTTCGGCGATCAGGCGGTGGCGGTTGTGCAACCCAGTCAGCTGGTCGTGATTTGCGAGGTGCAGCAGGTGCTGCTCGCGTTTGTGCAGGGCGTGCGTCGTGTTGTCGAGCGCCGTCACGATCGCATGCAGCTCCGTGTGCGGCGAGTCCGGAAACTTCAAATCCGCCTCGCCGGCTGCGAGCCGAGCGAGCGAGCCCTGGAGGGCAGACAGCGGCGCGAGCGCACGCTTTAGGAACCACCGGCCGCAGGCCCACGAAATTCCGAGCAGGGCCAGCAGCACGCCGCTCGCGAGAGCGAGGCGCGCCAGAAACGCGCTCTGATAGCTCGAGAAATCGAGATCAACGCTGACGAAACCGAGCAGGTGCGTCGAAGTCTTGGCGGATTTGAGATCGAGGTCGAACAGCCCGTCCCCCGGCAGCGATTCGGTCCAGATGGGGCCGAGCAACCGGTAACGCTGTGTACTGGCCACATCCTGCGTCAGCAAGTACGGGCGCGGCGCACCTGCGAGCGTCGCGAGCTCGGTCACGCGTTTTGCATCGAGCGCCTCGGCGACGGATTCCGCGGGACCCGATTCCTTCAGCGACTGTAGCGTGCGCCCGTCCGCGTCATACCAGCTCACACGCTCGATCTCGGGGTACTTCGCGACGAAGCGCTCGATATCGAGCGCGGACTCCGTGCCGTCCGCCAGATAGAAAGGAGCGCCGAGCTCGTTCAGCTCGCTGGCCCACTGCGTGGCCCAGTGTTCCAGGTTGTTGCGAATCACCGAGCCCGACGTCCAAGCTAGGCCGATCAATGCGATTACACCGATCAACGCCGCGACCGCGAGCTGCACGCCCAGCACCTCCGTCACGAGGCTGCGGCTGCGCCACGGTGTGTTGCCGTTAGTCGGGGTCACGCGCCACCCAGTGCTGCTCGACGACGTGCGGCAAACCGAGCGCGGCAGCGACGGCAGGGTTCACGTGCAGCTCCGCCGCACGCAGCGGAGTCATCGCGGGCAGGTCTTGCGTCTTACCTTCAGCGACGCGTTCGGCGACGAGGCGCACGGTTTCCGCGATGTCGGCTGGCACCGAGGCGGCGCTCGCGAGCGCACCCCAGCGCAACAACGATTCGTTGAAAGCGAACACGCCGACATTGTGCGAGTTCGCGTAGCTCAGCAGTTCACGCAGCACGGTCGGGCTCAGCACGCGGTTGTCTGGAAAGAGCCAGAGACCATCGACTTGCGCCGCAAGGCGTTTGAAGAGGTAAAACGTTTCGCGATCCGAGTGCGACGTCTCGAACCGCACGTCTGTGCCGACGCTCGCCGCGGCTTTCGTGATCTCCGCGGAGAGGACGCTCCGGCCTTCGCCAAGAATCAGCGCGATACCGCGCAGCGTCGGGTCGATCGCCTGCCAAGTCTTCAATTGCAGCTCGAATGGCGGCTGTGAGTGCACGCCCCAGATCGCACCGCCGTCCTTTAGCACGTCTTCGTACGCGAACACCTGGCAAAACACGATCGGCCGCCCAGGTAAGCGCGCGCGTGCCGCGTCGACAGCTGCGCGACCGACGGCGATCACGACCGCGGGTTGCGAGCGCGGCACCGGCGCCGTGAGATTCTTCGAGTCGACGGTTGCGATTCGGTACTGCTGCGGCGGGAGTGCGTCGGCGATCGCGGCCGCCGTCGCCGCCGCGCTCACGGTGTCGGCGTCGAATACGACTGTCACGTCGCGTCGCGCGGGCACCGGCACGGGTTTCGGTCGCGGTGCGGGAGCGGTTAGCGCGGGTGGCGCTATCGGTTCCGGCGTGATCGCGACTGGCGGGGGAAGCAGAGCTTCAGGTAGCGGCGGCGGCGCAGTCGCACAGCCGGCAATCACGAGCATCGCCGCGGCAGCCAGCGAGGTCGTGATGCTCCTACGATGACGGCCGTCGTGTCGCATGGTGAAGCCGCCAGCCTATGGGAAGCGGCCCGGCATGGGCGTGCCAACCATCACAGATCGCCCCGCTATGCGCGGGGCAACACGCCCGCGTTATGCTCGCGGGCTCGACGACGCGCCCGACGCGTGCGGTAGCAATGTCGAAAAACAACGGCGGAACACGCACGCGAAGGGGTTGGTGATTGCGCGGGGGGTGCGAGCGCTCGTCGACACGGATCCTTCGGCCGCGCTGCAGTTTGTCGAGAACCGTATCTCGTCGAGCCCGCGGGCTCGGAGACGTTCGTCGTGAGCCGGATCGGCGTGCTCTTCGATCCAGCGACGCAGAAACGAATCGGCGCGTAGGTGTTTGACGCCTATTGAGGACCGTGCTCTAGTAAATGAGCCCCTATGCACGCACCCATCATCACCGCGTTTGAACGATCGCCTGATGGCGGCAAGGGACTCGCGCGTGACACGCGCGTTCGCTGGGCACTCGAAGAAGTGGGCCAACCCTACGAAGTTCGCCTCGTTTCGTTCCAAGCGATGAAGGAATCCGCGCATCGGGCGCTGCATCCTTTCGGCCAGATTCCGACGTATGAGGAAGGCGATCTCACGCTGTTCGAAACTGGCGCGATCGTCTTCCATATCGCCGAGCGCCATGCGGGCTTGCTACCGAAAGCTGCCAACGCGCGGGCGCGTGCGATCACATGGATATTTGCCGCCCTCAATACGGTGGAACCGCCGATCCTGGAGCTCGTAACCGCCAGATTTCTCGAGGGCGACAAGCCCTGGACCAAGGAACGCCTGCCTCTGATCCTGGATCGCATGCGCAGTCGATTGGACCCACTCTCCGCTCGATTGGGCGATGCTGAGTGGCTCGATGGCGTATTCAGCGCGGGCGACCTGATGATGGTGTCGGTGCTGCTCAGGCTGAAGCCGTCGGGCATTCTGGGCGAATTTCCGCGGCTCGCTGACTACGTAGCCCGCGGCGAAGCGCGGCCCGCCTACCAGCGAGCTTTCGCCGCTCAGTTGGCGATTAACACAGGCACGCCACCGGCCGGCTGAATGAGTTTCCCTGAGCCCGACACGAAATTCCGCTGTTCGATGCCCCTGATCGCACTCGTGTCAGCGTTTGTCCTGGGCTGCGCGCCGAACGAAGCGGGGCCAATGGTCGAGCATGGCGAAAAAAACGTGGCACCTGCGGTAACGAGCGTAACGACGGACGCCTGGGTGGGTCGATGGAATAGTCCAGAGGGAACTTATCTCGAGATCTCCGGGGACAAGGGCCGCTACGAAATCATCGTCACAGATCTTGATCGAGCTCGTAGATTCCAAGCGACCACGGTGGAGGATCACATTGAATTTCAACGCGACGGCACGAACGAATCCATCACACCGAGCAATGGCGACGATACCGGCATGAAATGGTTAGCCGGCAAGACCGACTGCCTCAAGATAAGGACGGGTGAAGGGTTCTGCCGAGACTGAGCCAATGCAATGACTGACGACCGTGCGGCCGAGCCCGCCTTAACGAAGTACGGGCAACGCAACGCGCGCGCACCGCAGGAGCTCGGCGCCTTCTCGTTCCTCGTTGGCAAGTGGAAAGGCACGGGGAAGGTGAAGCTGCCGGATGGAACCACGGCAGAATTCGCCGTGTCTTGGATCGGCCGCTACGTGCTCGATGGAATGGCGATCCTGGATGAATTCCACTCGTCACAGCCCGACGGGAGTCCGTACTTGGGATTGAGTCTTCGGCAATACGATGCGAGCAGGAAAAATTGGATCGTCGAATACGTCAACGTGTCCCATTCCTTTCTTCGCAGGCAAGTGAACGCCACTTCGGGGTCCGTCGGCGTAGAGGGCCCCGTTGTCGTCATAATTTCGCAGGCGCCGGACACGTGGAGTCGTGAAACGTACACAGTGGGGCCTGAAGACCACTTCACCTACCGTATCGACATGTCCAACGATGGCGGAGTTAGCTGGAACGTAGGGCAAATCGAGATGAGCTTCACGCGCCATGAATAGTCCCCCCGGAGCATGGTCCTGAAGAACCATGGCGCGTTCGGCACCGCTAACGCGATCCGGCCCCACCATTGAGCCAGGTCGAAGATGAAGATTACGCGCTGATCGGCGACTGCCACAGCGCAGCGCTGGTAGGTCGCGATGGCTCGATCGACTGGCTCTGTTGGCCGCGCTTCGATTCGCCGGCCTGCTTTGCTGCGTTGCTCGGCACGTCGGAGAACGACGAACGGGAGATAGGAGTGGCTCGC
>JBDTOT010000060.1:0-26423 GCA_039933105.1 Gammaproteobacteria bacterium
ACCCATCGAGAATCGGCGATACTACGGGTCGACGTGGCTGCTGCTCGCGGCGGCCGCTACGTGCGTGCTCGATTTGACGCGCCACTGCCCGGGGCCAGATTTCTCGTACACCTCGTCGTCGTGGCTGCCGTCTTTTAGGAACACCGTGCCTGTCACCACGCCGTCTTTGGCCGCAATGCGCACACCCGATGTCAGGAGCCGTGACACGCCTTTCGGATCGGGCTGATAGAAGTCGGTAGCTCTCATGCCGGCGAGCTTCTGGATCGCAAGCATCTCGCGCGCGTCGAGGCCCGCGGTTTTCTCGGCCCCACCAACAACCGTGCGCGACGCGATACGCCAACCCTTCGGCGTCTTCGTGTACTCGTCTTCGTATTCCGCCGCGCCCAAGCTCACAACGCCGTGCGCCCCGGACTTCGTGGCTTCGACTACGACGCTCGGCGGATTCGATCCGCCCGGACGCGCAGGCTGCTCACCCGTGCAATGCCGCTCGCTCTGCACGAGCAGAATCAGCTTCTCGCGGCCGACCATGCGGCCGCGAAAACTGCTCGCAAACGAGCCTGTGTCCGGAACGAACAGATCGGCGAACTCTTCCGCCTTGCAGCCGGACAGCGCCTTCATGTAGCCCGCGGTCAATTCCTGGATCGCGGCTTTGTCCTCCGCGGTCACGCTCTGCGCCTGCGCTGTGGCGCAGGTCGCGGCGAGCAACACGCCGATGACTAGTCCGCGGTCATAAAATTTCGAAATGCTCATGAGTTCCCCTCAACCTATGCCCCGCCATCCCCGGTTGTCGTTTCGCCCAGCTTCGGCGGCGTGTGTCCGATCAGCGCCCAGTCGTTGTACGGCGCGCGCGGAGCTTTGATCTCCTTGCGTATGCGCAGCCGATCGATTGCGCCGTTCACTCTCTTCTCGGCGTCCGTTTGCGAAACGCGATTGCGTCCTTTCTCGCGCAACATTCGTTGCGCTTCCAACGGCACGCTGCCGCTGTACGGGCGTTTGCCGCTCGCTAGCAGCGCCTTGATCGCGTCCTTGACGGCCTCTTCGGCGAGCTTGTCGAGGTGCTCCACGATCGTTACTCGTCGCCGCTCGCTGCGCTACTTCTTCGCCGACTTCTCGATGTTGGTCGCGATGTCGATGAACACCGCGGCGTACTTCGCCGTGTCGAGCTGCGCCATCGCGAAATGGCCGCCGCCCTTCAAGCCGCGGTCCGGCAGGTATACGTAGCTCGCGTCAGCCCCCGCCTGCTTCCACACAGCCGTCTGACACTTCAGCGCATCCAGACTCGCCAGGCCCATTTCGGAGGCGACGACCACGATCGGCAAACCCGCGTAGTGCGTGAGCTTGCTCGCATGCTCGCCCTGCATCGCGCAGCCGTTCTTGTCCACGGCCTTGAAGTCAGCGGCGAGCTTCGGCTCGGCGGCCCACGTGGTCGCGAGCGGCGGGCTGTTGTTGAAACCCGCGGCGAACGGGTTGGCACCCGCGGCCTCGAAACCAATCACGCCGACGACCTTCGCGCGATTCAAGTCCGGCACGCGGAACGTGCTGCCGCCGCCGGCCGAATGCGCGAGAAGAATCGCGGGGCCAATCTGATCGAGCAACGCAGAGATCGTTTTCGCCGCCACCGGATCGCCGCAGTACGGCGCGGTCGTCGAGCTCGCCGTCCATGCAACTACGGCGTCGTTCGTCACCGTCGGTTCGCCGCCGGGCCACACCGTGGGCGCCGAGTGTGAGAGCCGGGAAATGGGCGTTGAGTTGGCAAGACTTACCTTGCCGTCGCGACACGCCGGATTGCTCTGCGAGCGCCCATGGCCCGGGCGGTCGACGACGTACACGTCCCAGCCGTCGGCTACGAAGTAGTCGGCCCAGCCATCGCGGCCGTCCGGAGTTTGGAGCCAATCGGTGCCCTGCCCGCCGCCACCATGGATCAGGACGATGGGAGTCTCGTGCTTTTTGTTCTGGGGCAGCATGTACTGCACGAACATGGGATTCGTCACGTCGACGGAACCCTTGTCACCTTCCTTCGTCGTGTAACCGACGAACTTGGCGCCCAAATCGCGCAGCGTGAGCGGACCCGCTTCGCCGCCGGCGAACGCCGCCGACGCAAAAGCAGCAGCCGCGACCGCCGCACCTACGAACACATATGAGTTCTTGCTCAACATCTTGACCCCCAATCACCAGGACAGATCGGCGCTCTTAGGTTCGCAACCGCGGAGCAAGCCGTTTGAGCCACAGAGTTTGCTGACTCCGCGCCCACAAATGCAATACGAGTGCTCGACCCGAACCTCGGGCGGGCGCAGAATCGACGCAAACCTCGCTGAGGTTCCTGGGGGGATTCATGAGACTTCTACTACTAGTAGTGGCCAGCGCACTGCTGGCCGCTGCTGCTTCCACGCAGGCGGCCGAGCCTGCCACGCCCGAGAGCCTCGTGGTCGCGGCCAAGCGCGCCGCAGGGCAGGACTACGCGGGCACTTTCTTGCGGATCTGCATCGCGCCCGACAATCTGAATGCGAGTGGTCCCCGACCTCCGTCCACGATCGCGACCCGCGTGATACCCGACCGTTCGACGTGGTACGCCCAGCCGTACAAGGTGTTCGACAACCTGTACTTCGTCGGCACGCAGATCCATTCCGCGTGGGCGCTCACGACGAGCCAAGGCATTATCGTCATCGATACGCTATTCGACTACGCCATCGAGCCCGAGATCGTGGAAGGCCTCACGAAGCTCAAGCTGGATCCGCGCAGCATCAAGTACGTCTTGCTGAGCCATGCGCACGGCGATCACGACCAGGGCTTGGCGCTTCTACAGAACCGGTTCGGCGCCAAGGTAGTCATGGGCGCGGCGGACTGGGACTCGACTCTCAAGCGCGACTCCACTTACCCCGGCGGCGTGCCGAAGCGAGATATCGCCGTCGGCGCGGACGGCACGAAGATCACGCTCGGCGACACCACCGTCACCGTGGTGCCAACGCCCGGCCATACGCCCGGCACGCTCTCCTTCATTTTTCCCGTGAAAGACGGAGCGCGCACGCTCATGGTGGCCTACTCCGGCGGCACCGCGTTCAACTTCCCGCGTGTCGCCGAGAACTTCGCGATCTATCGCGACAGCGCGAAGAGAATGGGCGAAGCGGCAAGCGCCGCGGGCGCCACGGTGCTCATGACGAATCACACGGAGTTCGATCGCGCGTGGGATCGTGCGCGCCTCGCGCAGTTGCCACGTGCGGCGGGCGAGAAGCACCCGTACGAAACGGATGCCGCGACCGTCAAGCGCTACTTCGAGATGCAGGGCCTCTGTGCCGAATCGCAACGGCTGTCGATGAACTGACATGCGGCGCGGCTCGCTGCTTCCGTTGGTGCTCACGCTCGCGGGGGCGCTCGGAGCATCGACCGCGTTGGCACAATCCGGCCAGGAACCGCCGCTTGTCGTACTCTCGCCGAAAGCCAAGTCGGGCGGCTGGACCGACGTGCATCGCCCGCACACGAAACTCACCGACGTACTCGCGCGGCACGCCGGCAAAAAGGACTGGAGCGAAACCGTCGTCGACGACGAGAGCCTGTTCGCTCAATGGATCTCGATGAGCCCGCAGAAAAAGACGCCACGCCGCATGAACGGCGACACGCGCGAATGGTGGATCGTACAATCGGGCTCGCTGAAGTTCACAGTCGAAGGCCGCGAGCCTGTCATCGCAACGAAGGGCTTCATGGTGCAGGTGCCGTATCGCACGCTGTATCAAATCGAGAACGTCGGCAACGAGCCTGCGTTGCGCTTCGAGGTCAACGTCACGCACGCGCGCAAGCTGTATCCGCTGGACGAGACCCCCGCACCACTGCCCGGCTTCGACTACGTGGCGACGAAAGTCACGGGCGGCCGCGGCGCGCTAGACGCAGAGAACCGGCCGGTCGTCGACTTCAACAAAGTCGTGGCGGGCGAAGAGCGCGGCGGCCCGTTCGTCAGCGACGACCGCGCGTTCGCGAACATCATCGTCGGCACCTATCAACGGCCCGCGGCAAGCGAGAAAGGCCACTACCACGAGGAAGGCTCCGAGTTCTGGCTCATCATGCTCGGCAAAGTCCGCTACAAGATCGAAGGTCTCGACGAATTCGAGGCCGAGCCCGGCGACGTGGTCTACGCGCCGCGGCAAACGTGGCATCTCGCAAGCAACGGCGGCGCTCCCGGGCTGCGCTCTTGCCGGCTGGCGATGAACGGTTTCCCGTACCAGGCACACATGTGGGAGCCGGACTGACTCGCGGTTAGGGCTTGCCCGCCCGAGTTCCCGTGTACGTGAATTCGAGCAGCGCGCCGGGGTGCGCGAGTGTCGCCGTCGGCTTGCCGGTGGCCGTTACCGTGCGACCGAAGATCGACGTGATCGCGTAGATCCGTTTGCCGTCCGGTGAAATCGCAAGATCGCGATACCGGTCCTGTGCCTTGAAGTACGTGAGCGGCGGATTCGAGACCGCGTTCAGCGGGATGCGATAGATCGTACCGCTCGCCATGCCGGCCACGAGGATGGATGCGTTCCAGCCCGGGATCGCCATGGACGAGTAGACGTCGAGACCCGTGAGCGCGGCCGTCGCGTTGCCGAGCGTGCGCACGTCGTAGCTCGTCGGCACCGTGAAGAACGCCTTCAGCGGCGGCGTAAACTCGGGCACGTTCGCGCTGGATTCTTTCGTCTGCGGCACCGTGCTCGGGATGTCGCGCCCGTACTCGAGGTTCGCGCACGGCGTTGGCGCGGACGCCGACCAGTTCGCGTACGTGTAGTACTGGTCGTCCTTGTAGCCGGCGATCAGCGGCCAGCCGTAGTTACGCCCGGCGTCGATGCGGTTGACCTCGTCGTCCGTGTCCTGGCCGTGCTCCGATTCGTACAGGCGCCCGTCGGCGCCGAAGGCCATGCCTTGCGGGTTGCGGTGCCCGTAGGTGAACACGTGGCTGCGCACGCCATTCAGCACCGGGTTGTCGGTCGGAATGGAACCGTCGAGATTCACGCGCAGGATCTTGCCTTGGTAACTTTGCCAGTCGCGCGCCTGCACCTGAGCAGCCGTTGGCAATTCCTGTGCACGATTCGGCACACAGTAGTAAGCCAGGAAGTTCGACCCGTGATCGCCACGGCTCGCATAGAGCTTGCGATCCGGACCGAACACGAGCCGGCTCGCGCCATGGTCGGGGCCGTGCGGCAAGCCGGTCAGCAGATCGACCGGGTCCTTGAGCTGCTCGGTGGCAGGATCGTACGTGTAGCGGCGAATCTTCGCGCGCCGCTCCTCGCCCGGCCCGGGATCGGCATCGTAGGTGTACATCACGTACACGAAGTTGCTGCCGTGCAAGAGCTGCGGATGCAGCGCGAGGCCGAGTAGCCCCTCCTGCGCGAGCTTCTGATACACCTCGTCGATCGTCACAGCCACCTTGCGGCTGCCGTCGGCAGGGTTCACGCGTACAACGCGCTTGCCGATGCGCTCCGTGATCCACAGGTAGCCGTCGGGTCCCCACGCTACTTCGTAGGGATCCTCGAAACCGGTTGCGACTACACGCGTCGTGAACTGCTCCGGCGGCTCGGACCACACGGTGCGTGGGTTCACGTTCGGGCCGGGCGCGATTTGCGCGCCGGCGGTCGAGCCGAGCAGCAGAGCCGTCACAACGCCGAGACTCTGCAACGATCCAACGCAGCGCATGGTCATTTCCTCTCGCTCACGGCAAGCTCAACGCCACCCACTCAGGATCCTGGTCGCGCTCGTCGAGGCGACGAACGGCGCGGTGGCCGAGCGTCGGCCCACACGATGCCGTCCGATCAGCCGCGCGCCCAGGCGACGACGTCGAAACCGTCCGCTACGTGGATGAACAGGTTCGTGATCGGCCCGAGCGCACGCGTGACGTGACCCTTGCCCGTCACGTCCTCCAGGAACACGAGATCGCCCGCGCCGATCTTCTTACGCTCACCGCCCGTGATCTCGACTTCGAGATCGCCCGTCATGTTGATCGCAAATTGCTTGCGCGGCGCCAGGTGCCAATCTGGCTTTCTGGCGCCGGACCCGCCGTAGACGCTGGCCGTCATCTGCACGACGGGAATAGGCCCCGCGTTCGGCCGGATCTCGACCTCCTCGATCGCGGAATCGCCATTGGCCTTCGTATAGATGCGTATCAAGCGCGCTTTATTGGCCACCGCGCCGGTCTGCGCGAAAACGCCCTCGACGCTGACAGCCGCCCCGAGTGCCGCAATGGCAAGCAGATCCCTTCGTTGCACGTGCATCCCCCAGATGTTGAAAGCTCAATCCTTGCGCGATAGACGTCTACGCGCAAGTAGGCGCCCGGGCCGCGACCATCGAGCAGGCGGCCGTGAACCGAACTTCCGCTCCCTGCACGTACGGATCGAACGCAGCGCGCACCGCATCGCTGACTCGGGTGCGCGTCGCGTCGTCCGCACTTTGCAGGGCCACGCCCACAGGACCGAGCCGCGTCAGGTACGGGACCAGATCGTGCTCGGGGAACACACATTCGACGTCGACGGGGCGAATGTCGACGTCCTTCCAGCCGCTGCGCTCGAGAATTCCCGTCACACGCTGCGCATCGGCGAACGCGAACTGCCCCGGCTCGTCGGGCTTGCGCGAGGGAAGGTTCGGCAACAACGCCCCCGCTGCGCGTTCCGCCACCGTCATGAACGGATTATCGCCCGCGCTGCGCCACACGAGGCTCCGCAACGCAGCGCCCTCACGAGCGCTTTGCCGCAGGTTCGCGAACGCCAGCACCGGGTCGCTAAAGAACATAACACCGAACCGCGAGATGATGGTGTCGTGGGCGGCCCGCTCGAAGGGGTATGTTTGCGCGTCGGCGCAGACGAACGTCGCCGGGAGCCGCTCGCGCTCGACGCGCATACGCGCGGCCGCGATCATCGGCCCGGAGATATCGACACCGACCACACGGCCGCTCGCGCCGAGATTCCGTGCAATCACCAACGTCGTGCTGCCGGTGCCACAGCCGATGTCGAGCACGTTGCGGCCACCTTCGGCGGCCACGGCGTCGGCCAACATGTTCTCGAACGGCTGAAACAGGCGATCGACCAGCTCCTGCGCCTCGACCCATGCGTTGCCACGCCGTCCGTCCCACTCCATTCCCTGCTTCGCTTCGCTCTTTCGAACTGCACTCATGATCGTCTCCTCTTACTTGCTTCCGAAACGCTCGAAGAGCACTGTGCCACTTAAAGTCGACTTGAGGTCAAGGGCATGCGGGATCTCGATATCGCGGAAGTGGCGCAGCGGTCCGGTGTCCCCGCTTCCGCACTGAGACACTACGAGGAGAAGGGTCTAATCGCGTCCGTCGGCAGGCGGGGCCTGCGGCGGACGTTCGATCCAGGCGTATTGGAGCGGCTCGCGTTGATCGCGCTCGGTCGTGCGGCCGGATTCTCGCTGGACGAGATGGCGAACATGTTCGCAAAGGGCCGACGTCTCGGGATCGACCGGCAGATGCTTTCCACCAAGGCCGACGAACTCGACCGCACGATTCGCGACCTGACGGCCATGCGCAACGGGCTTCGACACGCGGCCGTCTGCTCGGCGCCGAGCCACATGGAGTGTCCGAAATTTCGCCGAATACTTAAGGCCGCGGCCACGGGTGCGTTTCGAGCTCGCAAGCCAAAGACTCTGCGCGCGAAGAAGAGGGGCTAACTTCGTCTAGAGCTGCACGGTGCCGTCGATGACAGTGACGCTGCCGCCGCCCACCCAGATGTCGCTTCCCACCTGCTCGACGAACACGCGGCCTGCCCGCCCCAGCGCCGTACCCTGCGCGGCCACGTAGCGCGACGGCGCAACGCCGGACCCGATCAGCCACTGCGCGAGCGCGGCGTTCAGGCTTCCCGTTACCGGATCTTCAGCGATGCCGCTGGCACCCGGGAAAAACGCCCGCACTTCGAACTGAGTGTCCTGACCCGCGTCGCGCGCGGCTACGACTCCGACCTTGCTGCGGGGTCCCACGACACCGACATCCAGGCCCGCGAGCACCTGGCCATCCGGCTTCAAGGCGAGCACCTGTTCCGCCGACTTCAGCAGGACGCCGCGCCAGTTCGGGCCGTTATCGCACCACGCGTGCGCGACTATATCGGCGCGCGCAATGCCGAGTCCGTGCGCAATGACGGCGACCTCATCCTCGTGCAGCGGCCCGGTCTTTTTCAGCGGCGGCGCGGCGAATGCGAGGCGCGGGCCGTCGCGACGAATCCGCACGAGCCCCACGCCGCACTCCTGCACGATGTACTCACCGCGCGGTTTGCCGCCGGCTTCCAGCCACGCGTGACACGAGCCGAGAGTTGGATGGCCCGCAAACGGCAGCTCACGCCCGGGGCAGAAGATGCGCACCGCGTAATCGGCGTCCGCGCTTTTCGGCGGACTCAGGAACGTGGCTTCGGAGAGATTGGTCCAGTCGGTGAAGCGTTGCATCGCGGCCGCGTCGAGCGCCGCACTGTCGAGCACGACGGCGAGCGGATTGCCCCTAAAGGGCGCCGCGGTGAACACGTCAACTTGTTTGAAACGGCGGTGCATGGCGTGCGCGTCGCCGCGCGAGCGTTCGGGGGGCGCGGTCAATCGAGGTCTTGCGCTTCCTTGCTCATGCTCACGTCGCCCGGCTTGCGCAGCATCTTGTCGATCTCGTCGATGTGCGCCTCTTCCTGCTCGATGAGGCCGCGCGCGTATTCCTCGAGGGCCACGTTCTTGCCGGCGACGAGCTTCAGCAACCGCATGTAAAGACCGAGCGCTTTATGCTCGGCTTGTAGCGTCTCCCGCAGGATCTGTCCAATGTCGTGCGCGTGCGTTTCGAGCAGCGGCCCGATCGCGAGCGACGGGTGGCCGCCGAGCCGCGTGATCATCTCGCCCGCCTGCTGTGCGTGCGTCAGCGACTCCGTGGCCCCGGCCCGAAACCACGACACGATCGGGATTCGGTTGTAACCGAAGATCATCATCGAGTAGTGCGTATAGCGCACGACGCCTGCGAGCTCGGCCTCGAGAATCTGGTTAAGCTGGTCGATGACTGGCTTCTTGTTCTTTAGGCTCACGGGGATGCTCCTTTGTCGCTCGACAGACCCAAAACGGGTAGTTGCGGGCAGTGTGGCATGGCGCCTGCGACAAGAAAACCCAGTCGGCGGACCACGCTCACTGCTCCAGCTTGCGATTCGGATCGTAATCCGCGCGTACCGTGCCGAGCCGCTTCGCGACCTCGAACTGCAGCGGATAGAACTGCGTGAACGACCACTCCACGGCCGCGTTCTTGCTGTGGCAGGCGTAGCAGCTAGCAGTACGCGGGAAGGGCGCGGCCACCGGCTTCACTCCGCCGCGATCGTCGAACCCGAAGTACGCCCAGCCGCCGTCCGGAAACCGCGCGGTGTCTTTGACCGACGCTTCGACCGCGACGATGTCGCCCTGCGTACGGCCGCCGTTGTTGATCGACACGTTCTCGAGTGCACCGCGAATCTCGAGGATGAACATCGTGCCGTTCGGCCACTTACCCGTCTGCATGAACTCGCGGTAACTGTCCGGGTTCACGAATACATTGCTGAACGGCGCGGGCTGACCCGGGCGCGGCGCGTTCGGACCATAGGTCATGCCGAGACCCGCCGTGAGAAACACCCACTCACGATAGTCCGCCGGGCGCTGCAATTCGCCCTTGTCGTTGAACTTGAGCGGTGACTCGGCCGCGTGGCCGCTAGAAGTCACACCACACAGCATGCCAACCCCGAACACAATCCACCGATTCATTGATCACCTCACGTCGGTTTCGCGGAGACCGTTACAATCCGGCCGGCTGTGTGGGTACGCGCAACGCGTTAGCCTGAAGTCGGCCCGCGCCCCACGTGGTGATCACTCGCGGACGGTGACGCTCTCCATCACGTCGCCCTGCTCGATCGCGTCGACGACATCGAGGCCTTTGGTGACTTTGCCGAACACCGTGTGCTTGCCATTCAAATGCGGCGTTGCGACGTGGGTGATGAAGAACTGACTGCCATTCGTGCTCGGTCCCGCATTGGCCATCGAGATCACGCCGCGCTCATGCTTCAGCGGATTGCCTTTGCATTCGTCCCCGAACTTGTAGCCTGGGCCACCGCGACCCGTGCCCGTGGGATCGCCGGTTTGAATCATGAAGTCCGCGATCACCCGGTGAAACGTCACGCCGTCGTAGTAGCCCTGCTTCGCGAGGAACACGAAGTTGTTGACCGTCTGCGGCGCATGCTGCGGGTTGAGCGTGAGCTCGATCGTGCCGCGATTCGTTGCGATCGAGACCGTGTAGTCCTTGGTCGCATCGATCTCCATCTCAGGCGGCTTGGGCCATTGTTGTTCTGCCATGTTGTTCTTCCTCAAGGCTTGGGGCCCGCAACGATAACGGAAGTGGCGCGAGGCGGCTACGGGTAGGCAGTGCGTCCGCGTGGCATAGTAGATCGTCGCGACGACGGCGCTGCACGAACCGCAACGATGGCACCCCTAAATAACGACGAACAGAAACGCGCGGCCGCGCGCATCGACGAGCTCGAAACCCGGCTCGCGCAACAGGACCAGGCGCTGCTCGAGCTCGGCGACGAGCTCTATCGGCAGCAGCGGCAGATCGCGCGGCTCGAGATGGAGCTACGGCAGCTCGTGGAGCGCATCAAGGCGGATAGCACTGCCGAGCCGGGGTCGAGCCCGGCCGACGAGGTTCCGCCGCACTATTGATCGGCCGAGCCACCGCCGGCCGTTCCCGCCAGCGCCGCCCGTACGATTTCGAAAATTTGCCGGTACCCGCGGCTCTTCCTCGGCGCCTCACCCGGCCTCGGCTCGACTTTCGCATCCTTGCGCACTTGCCGGATCAGCGCTCGCAGCTGTTGCGCGTCCGTGCCGGGATACTCCGCGAGCCAGCGTTCCAACGCAGCATCGTCGGCGATGAGTTCGTCTCGCCAGCGCTCGGCCCGGTGCAACTGTGCAGTGGCGCGCGCGGCTTGTGCGCGATCGACGTTGACGATCGATCGAATCGCCGCCAGCGTTTCCTCGTCGAGCCTCCGCATCAGCTTGCCGATGTACAGCCCTTGGCGGCGTTCTGCGATGAAGCTATCGATCCGCTGCGCATGGGATATCGCCTCGTGGAGCGGTTCAGGCAACGCGAGTGCCTTGAGCTTGTCGGCGCTGAGCTTCACGAGCTCCACGCCGAGATCCGTGATCTCGTGAGTCGCCCGCTTGCGCTTACTGCGACCCCGCCCTTCGATTTCCTCGCCGTCGTCCACATCGAGCTCGACGTGCTCGCCAGGGTCTACTTCGCGGGTGCGTTTCCGTGTCATAGGCACACACTATATACGGTGCCGCACTGGGCCCGAGCACCCCGCGTCGTTCGCGTGCGGTAGACTCTCGGCACCCATGCTGACCCTGCACCATCATGACAGCGCGCGCACGTTTCTCGCACGTGCCAACGGCTGGCTGCTCGAGCGCGAGATCGAGTGCGCAACGGCGCTGCAGAGTGCGCGCAACGCGAGCGCTAACGACGCGCTCTACGAACGCCCGATGTATTGGGCCACGATCGAGGACGAAAGGTCGATCGTCGGTTGCTGTTACCGAACGCCTCCATATCTCGTCGGCGTCACGGCACTGCCGCAGGACGCGCTCACGACGCTGGTCGCCGACCTCTCGGTGACTTACGACAATATCCCCGGTTTCAGTGGGCCCGAAGAAACGGCCACCGTGCTCGCGCAACTGTGGACTGCGGTGCGGGGCGGCTCCTGGCGCATCGCGAGCCGACAACGCCTACTCGCCCTGCCCGCCGAGCCCCCGCCCCGCGACACGCCGGGCGTACTGCGGCTCGCCGGCCCGAAAGATGCCGGCCTGGCGCAAAGCTGGGGCGCGGCATTGTCGCTCGACAGTCCGAATACGCCGTTCACTGCAGCGTTCTGCGGCCAGCTCGTGGCGGCGAAGCGTTTGTACTTCTGGGTCGACGACCAGCCGCGCTGCATGATCGGGGTGCTGCGCGAATCGGAGCACTTCGCCGCAGTGGGCCTCATGTACACCCCTGCCACTTACCGCGCCCAGGGCTATGCGACTACCGCATTGACGGCGCTTCAGCGCCTATTCGCGGAACGCCGTATCGAGCACGCGTATCTCTACGTCGATCCGGCCAACGATGCGGCCAAAGCACTTGGAAAAAAACTCGGCGGCACGCTAGTGCACGACGAGGTCGACGTCGAGTTGACGGCTGGCGGGCCGGGCTAGGCGGGAGCGAAACTGCGCGCAGTCGCGCGCGGCCAATACATCGCGAACACGTTGTGCGGCCAGGGGCCGCGCCCTTCGCCGGCGGCGAGCACCGCACCCGACTCCACTTGCGGCAGCGTGTTTGAAAGCAGGCGGACCTCGCTATGCGACACGCGGCGAACGATGTGCTCGGCATCGAACTCGCGCGGGTGCATCAGGCCCGCCGCCTGCGTGATCTCGCGCAGCGCGTCCAGCGTGTGCAAGTGGAAGCGGTATACGCGCTCGGCTTTGTCGGGCACCACGAGCGCCTTCTGGCGCCGCGCATCTTGTGTCGTGATGCCAGTGGGGCAAGTGCCGGTGTGGCAGGTCTGCGCCTGAATGCAGCCGAGCGCGAACATGAAACCGCGCGCTGAGTTGCACCAATCCGCGCCGAGCGCCATCACGCGAGCGATATCGAACGCGCTGATGATCTTGCCGCTGCAGCCGATCTTGATGCGGTCACGCAAGTTCAAGCCCACGAGCGTGTTGTGCACGAGCTGCAAGCCTTCTTGCAACGGCGTGCCCACATGGTCGACGAACTCGAGCGGCGCGGCGCCGGTGCCGCCTTCCTTGCCGTCGACGACGATGAAGTCCGGCAAGATCCCCGTTTCCAGCATGGCTTTGCAGATCGCGAACCATTCCCACGGGTGGCCCATGCAAAACTTGAAGCCCGTCGGTTTCCCACCGGACGCCTGCCTCAACCGCTCGACGAACTGGAGCAGGCCGACCGGCGTGGAAAACTCCGAGTGGCTCGCGGGACTCAAGCAGTCGATGCCGGGCAACACACCGCGCGTGGCCGCAATCTCGGGCGTCACCTTCGGACCGGGAAGGACACCGCCGTGGCCGGGCTTCGCGCCCTGGCTCAGCTTGATCTCGATGAGCTTCACTTGCGGATCGCGCGCGCTCTGTGAGAATCGTTGCTCGTCGAACCGGCCATGCTCGTCGCGGCAGCCGAAGTAGCCGGAAGCCACCTCCCAGATCAGGTCGCCTCCATGCACCCGGTGGTACGGGCTGATGGAGCCCTCGCCAGTGTCGTGAGCGAACCTGCCTTTCTTGGCCCCCGCATTCAGCGCGAGAATCGCGTTGCCGGACAGCGCGCCGAAGCTCATCGCGGAGATGTTGAAGATGCTCATGCTATAGGGCTGCGTGCAGCTCGCGCTCGAGCCTATCGTCACGCGAAAGTCCGGGGATTCGATGTGCGTGGGCGCCAGCGAGTGGTTGATCCACTCGTAGCCTTCGGCGTGCGTATCGATCTGAGTGCCGAACGGCCGCTTGTCGGGATCCGCCTTGGCGCGTTGATAGACGATCGAGCGCTGCTGACGCGAAAACGGTGTTTCTTCGTTGTCGGCCTCGATGAAGTACTGGCGGATCTCGGGCCGGATGAATTCGAGCAGGAACCGCAGGTGGCCGATCAACGGGTAGTTGCGGAGCACCGAGTGCCGGTTCTGCGACATGTCGCGGATGCCTACCGCCACGAGCACCGCGCAGACGATCGCAGATACGTCGCCCGTGCCGGTCCAGTACCAGTAAATCGCAGCCCCGATCGTGAGCAGCACGCTGAGGGACCAGACGGTGTAGCGGACAGGGAAATATCGGTCGAGTCTGCTGAGCCAAGCGTGCATCCGGTCTCCTCGCGCTAACGCGTTGGCGCCAGCGCCAATGCTAAGCGTCGGCCACCAGGCGGGATTTCTTGAGCTTCGCGTGCGCGAAGGGGCGGCCAAAGTCGCTCGCCGCGCGTATCTGCGACCTACCGCACACCCAGGAGTCGTTCCCAGGGTCGATACCAAGAATGCTACCAGACGGCACCTTTATGAGAGACTTCGGGTCAGCCTTCGTTTGGGGGAGTTGCGTTGGCCATGACGAATAGAACACGAATCGCCTGCCTGGGAATTGCACTGGCCGCGGTGCTCGGCGCCGCACAAGCTCAGGCTCAATCGCCACCTGCCGGCATCACGCCGTTGCCCGTGGACCTTTTCAGTACCAAGAACTACCGGCTTGACCGGAAGTTCTGGAACGACAAGCGCTACACGCACTGCAACACACCACGGCAGCTCACGGACACCTGGGCGCAGCACAAGGGAAGCGCATGGGGCGACTGCAACGTCGACCGGCCCGTCACCGACATCGTGAGCCCCTACTCTTACAAGACCGCAGCCGAACACTTCGCCGCACTGAAGGCGCAAGCAGCCGCGCACGGCGGCCCCACCAAGCAGACGCGCGCGACGCTTCCGGAATGGGACGGCTGGTATCGCCGCGGCGCGCGCGAAACCCAGTGGACCTACGGCCGCAACTTGCAGGCCTCGACGCTCGTCTCCGTGCTCACTCCGGAATACCAGGAGCGCATGATGCAGATGGCGTTCCATGAAGCCGTGACGAACGCGCCGCAATGGATGGCCGCATTCTGCTATCCGGAGGGCCTCATGCGGTGGTGGGGCGAGTTCTCGTTGAACGAGATCGAAGTGCTCGTGACGCCGCACGAAGTGCAGCTGACGACGGGCGTGGCCGACAACTTCATCCGCAAGATCATGATCGACCAGCCACACACGATGAAGGTGCCGCAGTGGTACGGCGAGAGCGTCGGGTTCTGGGACGGCAACAAGCTCGTCGTGTGGACCGCGCAAGTGCAGGCGTGGACGATGTCGCACTCGATGTTCGAGTACAGCGACAAACTGAACGTCATCGAGGTGTTCTCGCCCGCCGAGAACGGCGGACTCAACGTGGACGCCACGTTCTACGACCCCGTGGCGTTCACCCGGCCGCTGCACATCGCCACGCCGTGGAACCGAACGGCCGGCATCGAAGATCCGCAACATCGCTACACCTATGTCGAATGCCGTGTGCAGAGCACGATCGTGAACGATTCTGACGGCCGGCCCACGCAGCTGACGCCGGCGGACGACGGGTACATCGATTACTTCGGCCGACCGTGGGCCGAGAACTGGGAACGCCACTTCGAACAGGGCTGGGAAAAACCGCCGCTGCAGTGATCGATGACGCGGCAGCGGGATCGTCAGCGGGGCCAAACATGTAAGTCCGCTGGCGCCCGTACTCCGATTGACGGACTACCTCGACGCGTTCGCCGAGGCGGATCCAAAAACCGAGGTACTTGCAGCCCTCATTCGCGCACACGCACGGACGCCACTCCGCCGCTTGCTCGTCGTGGGGTGTGGCTTCGGAGTTGAGGCCGCGTGTTGGCACACGCGCTACAAGTCGAAGTCGTGGGCATCGACCCGCACGGCAAATTCGACCCACGCGCCACGGCGGTAGTCGATCTGCGCCAGGGGTATGCAGCGGATCTCGATTTCGACGATGGCGCATTCGATCTGGTGTTCTCCTATCACGTGCTCGATCACGTCCCGGAATACCAGAAGACGATCGCAGAGATACACCGGGTGCTTGCGCCCGGGGGCACCGCTTGCGTAGGCACACCGAATCGAGATCGGCTTGTGGGCTACCTCGGCAGCAAAGACGCCAAGCTCCACCAGAAATTCCTTTGGAATTTCTGGGATTGGAAAGCGAGGCTCCGCGGGCGATTCCGCAATGAGCTTGGGGAGTCCCCGGAGATCGGCGTGAAGTTTCGTCTGGACGGCCGTGGCGGCGTCACCGGTTTCGACACGGCAACCCCTTACGGGCCGGTGTCCGTGAGTCGCACGCGCTGAGGGCGGATCACTCGTTAGCGGGGTGTACGCTCAGGCTCTTGGCGTCCTTCGAGAGCCAGCCCTTCTGCTCCCACCGCGTGTGCACGACTTCGGAATCGCAGATGCCGTCGTTCGGCCGAGTGAACGTGCCGTCTTCCTTCATGACGAAGCACAGCGCGCCCGCATTACGGCCATCGCGCATCGGATGCATCACGACGCGGAGCTTCTCGCCTTTCTTGTAGGTAGTACCGTTCACGCCCTGTCGGGCGGCGTGCACGATCGCGGCGCCTTCGAAGCTCCACGTCTTCATTTCACCGTTCGCGTCGGGCGCCTCGATCATGAGCCAGCTGTGGGGATTGTTGTAATTCCACTGCGTGACCGTGCCCTCGACGAGTTTTTGCTGCGTTACGTCGTAGCTCGCAAACGAGTGGTGGGCCAGCGCCGGCAGGCCTACGACCAGGGCTGAAGCGGCGGCGGCGATAACGATCGAGTTCTTCATATCTCTCACCTCGGGTGACGGCGGCGTTACTGCGCGTCGAAGATCGGATTCAGCGACTGCCCCGGCAGATCCCGGAACTCCGTGAAGCCGCGCGGGTTCTTGTACTGCGGGTCGCCCGGCAGGTAGAACTGCGTGCTGCCGTCGGCCGCTTTGTACGAATTGCTGCTGGAATCGCATTCCCATGTGCGAATGCGCACGCCGTCCTTCTTGAGGTCCGGTCGCGACTCGTGCGTGTAAACCGCGGACTGCGGCTTCACGAGCGCGAGCGGGTCGTAGAACGTAGCCTGCGTGACCAGCATTCTCGCGCCGGATGCGTTATGGCGCTCCTGCCACGTCTCCACCATCTCGAACTGGTTGCTGGTGAGCGGCATGCCGCGGACATAGTCGGCCGGGTTGACCCATTTCGTCCAGATGATGAGCTTGTCGCCGTCCCAGAAGCCGATGCTGTCGCCCAGCGGAAAGTGCTTGGCCTCGGTGTTGATGTGCTCCGCGCCAATATAGACGCGCCGGGTCTCGTTCATCATGTCGTTCATGAACCACGACTGATCCGGCAGGTTCACGAACTCTTTGACGTAGGGTTCCCACAACCAGCGCGGGACACCAGGGTACTCACAGTTCGTCAGGCGGTCGTAGAGCTGCTCACCGAACTTCTCGACCTCGGCGCGTCGCTCTCGATACTGTTTCTCGTACGGCGGTGTCAGCACACCTTCTTTGATTTTCGCGCCGGGCCTCCAGGCATTCGACAGCGACCCGTTCACCAGGAAGATGGCAGGCATCGTGTTGTTGCCGCTGGCCCAGAGCCCGCCCCACACCGGAATGGTGGTCATGGTGTGCTTCGTGCCTCCATGTGCCTTCTCGAGCAAATACTTGTAGTGCTCTTCGGCCGTCTTGAAGGGTTTTGGCGGCAACTCAACCTGCGGCACCGGCAACTTGGCCTGCTCCTCCGCGGTCGCATCCTGTTTCGTGGCGTCCTGCGCGTGTGCGACGCCCAGCGCAGCGGCGATCAACACCGCCGCACTCATGACTAGAGTCTTCTTGGCCTGCATAACTCCCCCCGGAGATTGCCGCGGTTTACGACGAGCGCTTCTGCCGTAACGCTGCGAGCGCGAGACGTTCTTCCTTGTTCGGATCGTTCGCCACTCGCACCGTCGGGCCGAACATCATGGTCGGGTACGTGCCCGGATCGAACTTCGGCCAGCGCGGCATATCGGCATGGTTCGGATCGCCCGTGCGCGCAAACGCGGCCCACGCGGCGCTCATGACATGACCGAGCTGGTAGCGCTCCTGCGCCGAGCCCGTCATCGAGGCGCCACTGTCCATGTTGTAAAACACGAACGGGATGTCGAGCGTGTGGAACGCGCCCATTCGATCGTTGTGCACCGGAGAATGCCAATCGAAGAAGTAGAGGTAGCTTGCCGCCGTCCCCTGCTCGAACTTGAGCCTGCACAGCGACTGCGCGCTCGCGCGCCGCTGATCGTCGGCTTCGGCCATGAGCCACAACATCTGATTACGCGTGGTCGGGTGCAGCCGCTTGTACATGCCGAGCAGTTTCTGCCCTTCACCGGCGTCGCCGTTGGCGAGCCGCTTCGTGAAACGGTCCTGCATCTCCGCATCCGCAAGTTCGTACGGCGGTGGGCCGACCCAGCCGTTCTCGTTCTCGACCGAGCCCGCGAGTAGCGGCACATTGGCCGAGTACGAAGGCGCGGTCGGGTCCCACTGATGCCGCGGCAGAACCTTGCCGTCTATCACAGGGCCGTTGCCGAGGCGCGCGATTCGCGGCTCTGCGTAGTAGGCTTTCTGAATATCGTGCCAATCGACTTGCTGGATCTTCTCGAGCTGATTCTTCGCGATACCGAGCCTCGCGAGCAGTTGCTCCGCACCGGCGCTCGCATCGTCAGCCGATTGGCCGCGGAACGCGGAGCCGCTCTGTGCGATCGCACGGTGGAACAGCCCTTTCGCGGAAGGCATGGCCATCACGGTGGTGGTCTTACCGCCGCCGCCCGACTGACCGAATATCGTGACGCGACCGGGATCGCCGCCAAAGTTCTCGATGTTGTCGCGCACCCATTCCAACGAGGCTGAGAGATCCTGGATGCCGACGTTCGTTGCGCCCGCCCATTTCTCGCCACCAATATCGGCGAGGTGCAGAAAGCCGAAAATGTTGAGCCGATGGTTGACTGACACGACGACGACGTCTTCTTTCTTCGCGAGATTCGTGCCGTCGTACAGCAGATAGTTGCCGGAACCGGCCGAGAAGCCGCCGCCGTGCATCCACACCATGACGGGCCGCCGTTTCTTATCGAGGGCGGGCGTGAATACGTTGACCGAAAGGCAATCCTCGCTTTGCGGCGTGAGGCGGTTCAGTGCCGTGACGACCGGAGAGGGCTCGGTCCCGCCCGGTTCCATCGGCGCAGCCCACGTGATCTCGAAATGGTCCTTCACGCCCGACCACGCGGCCGGTTTCTGCGGCGGCATGAAGCGATTCGCGCCACTCGTCGGCGCGCCGTACAGCACGCACCAGAACTGCTGGACGCCGTCTTTCAGTAGGCCGCGAACCTGGCCGTACTTGGTCTTCGCGACGCCGCCAACAGTGGTGAGCCGGCGATCCTGGGCCCACGCCGTCAGCGGCAGTCCGAACGCCATGCCGGCACCCGCTGCGGCGAGACTCGCACCGATGAAAGTTCTGCGACCCATGTTGTGCCGCCCGAAATCGCGTCCAGAGCTCATGTCTACCCCCAGAAGTCGCCCGCTTGCACGGGATTGTTGATTGCCGAATAAGATAACCCGAACGGCCCCATCACGACCAACAGATCGGCAAAGCTCACGAACCCGCCGGTTTGGTGCGTGGTAGTTTCAATTACCGGCTGATATTGCGGTGCCGAAACCCTGGGCCTATGCTGCTCGACGCACAGTTCGGCTAACGCGCCTGGTCAGCGCGGCTCAACGAGGTTCAAAAGCATGCCCGTCAATCCGCAAGACCGACCCATCGAACAGCTACGTGAGCAGACCGTCGATCAACTGATCATGAACTACGGCCATGGCCGGCTGTCGCGCGAGGCGTTCGAGCGCCGGCTCGACGAAGCGCTGGACGCCAAGATGGCCGACAAGCTCGTCGAGCTCACGCGTGATCTCGATTTGAAAGCCGATAAAGATTACACGGCGCAGAAAAAAGCGGAACTCGGCATTCGCGTCGACCCTTCGGCGTCGGTCGAAGGCGACGAAGTCGAGACGATGATCAACATCTTCGGCGGCACCACGCGCACTGGCGCGTGGGACGTGCCGCAAGAGATCAAGCTGATTAACGTGTTCGGCGGCTGCGAGCTCGACTTCACCAACGCACGCTTCACCGCGAAGACCACGCGGATCATGATGTTCTGCATGTTCGGCGGCGCGAACTTTTATGTGCGCGAAGGCATGCGCACGAAATCGAAGGCCATCTGCATCTTCGGCGGGGTGAACAATCGTGCCAACACGACGGCCGAACCCGACGCTCCGACGTTGATCATCGAGGGCATCTGCCTGTTCGGCGGGGCCGAGATCAAGATCAAGAAGACAGCGAAACAGCGCTTTCAGGAATTCGCGAACACGCTGCGGTCGATATTCGACGCGGAGCCGCCGGGCGCCTGACGCGCGACGGCTCCAGTTCCGAATTTCCTAGTACGCGAGCGGGTCCGGCCGGATCTGGAAGTGCACGGCTTTGCCGAGCGTGCCTTTGCCGCCCTCCACGTGCCAGATCAGGTGCGTGCCGTAGTTGGCCCAGAGCCCGCGGCCCTTCCACCCCGCCGCGGGATCGTCGATGCGACCGTCCATACCGCGATGGTAAAAGCCGAGCGGATACGGCACGCGAAACTTCAGCCACTTGTCGGTCTTCGGATCGAGCGCCAGGATCGCTTCGGAATTCGAGCCCGTGGCAAACGGCGTGTTGGCGCCCAACCCCGCCACGTTGTGCTGGTCTACCCAGTTGAAGTAGTGGAAGTCGGAGGGGATATCGGTGCCTTTGAAGCGCGGTCCGTCCGTGACGTGCAGCGTCCAACCGGCTTCGCACTGCGTGCCTGAGAGCGCACGCGGCCCGTTGAATACCTTGCACTTGCTGCGATCGAAGCTCGCGAGGTGGCTGCTGGCCGCGAGCGCGGTCCACACGATGCCGTTGCTATCGATGTCGATGCCGCGCGGATCGATGCCCGCGTCCGGCACCTTGTAGACCTCGGTCATGCAGGTCTCGGGCGGATTGTTGCCGCGGTCGATACGCACGATGTAACCGGGGAACTCCTCGGACGCTCCCCATACTGAGTTGTCGACCGGGCTCGGAATGATCGAGTACAGGTTGTAACGCACCTCGCTGTCGAGCTTCGGATCGATCGGCCCGCGAAACTTGTTCCACGGCTTCGTGATCTTGCCGTCGCCGTTGCTGTCGACGATCTGCGGGCACCAGCCCTGTGTAGCCTGCTCGTCGTGCGTGCGGTCGAACTCGCGCGTGTTGACCCAGCCCAGGACCGGCCCGAGCAGCTCGTTGAAGTAGACGGTTTGATCCGGGTCGTTGTCGAACTGCAGGTGATGCGTCGCGAAGCAGGTGTCGATCAGCTCGAACGTATCCGTCGCCGGGTCATACACCGACGCCTGCCGATTGCTGAACGTCAGCGGGTAGTACTTTGCGAACTTGTTGTTCGATCCTTCCTTGCAGAAAGCCGGCTCGTTATCGCGGATCTTCGACGTGGCCCACACGCGACCCTTCCGATCGATCATCGGGTTATGCGGATCGGCTGGGTTCTCCTTGCCCCACACGTGCTCCATGCCCCAGAAATTCGACGGGACGGCCGGCGGCGGGAAACGCGTCGAAACCTTGCGCGGGTCGTCGCGCGTGGGAATCGTGATCTCGTAGCTGTCGTTCGCGATGGGATCGAGCACGGTGAGCCGGCCGTGGCCCGCCGACACCGCGTACACCTTGCCGTAGGCGTTCACGGTCGGGTCGTTCTTGTCCGTCGAGATCTCGTCGTGCATGAACGACTGGGAGTTGCCCCAGTCCCACAGTGTGACGACCACGTTGCGTTCGATTCCGGCCGGACGCGGCGGCTGCGGCGGCAGCTCGCCTTGAGCAATACGCGTTGTCCAGTCCGCCAGCACCTTCGCACCGGCCTGCGTGCCCCACTGCGCCATCGTGCCGGCCATCGCACTGCCGCGCACACCGAGCGTCGTGCGATAGGCCCACGCCTCCTCCGGCGTCTTGAACCCGAGGTGGTCCATGTGGCCGAGCGTACGCGTGATCTGCGTGCCGAGCTCATGGCAAAAGTTACAGCCGCTCTTGATGTTGTAGATCCAGTGCGCCTGCGAATCCATGGCCGGCGGAATGCCGTTGCCCTTCTCGCCCGTGCCGGGGAACGCACTCTTCGGCGGCGGTTGCAGAAGCGATAACCAGTAGTTGCCGGGATAGACCTTCGCGGCGTCGGCCGGCGTGGGCGCGACCACCGCAGTAAGGTTCAGCGCCGTATCGCCGGGCCGACCTTTGACCTTGGCCGAGTCCACGAGCCCGTAACCGCGCACCCACACGTTGTAGGTGGCTGTCGGCAACTGCGGCAACACGTAGCGGCCGTCGTCACCCGTGACGACGATCTTGACCATCGGCGTCTTCGTCTCGGTAGTCTCGGCGATGACCCAGACACCTGCTTCAGGGCCGTTGCTGCTGCTCACGACGCCGCTGATGTAGCCCGCGGGCAACTCCGGCGGCGCCGCGACCGCTGCGAAGCAGGCCAGCGCGGCACACACAGTCGTGACGCGGGCGATGGTACGTCCGCCGAAGCTCGTGTTGTTCATGAGTTCCCTCTTGAGTGAAGCTTTTTTGTGGTGATACAGCCCGGCGCCTCAGACATCCATGAGGTCCATGCACTCGGCGATGCTCTTCAACGGATCGCGGCCCGGTCCCGGCCGCCACTCGTGGCTGACGTAGCCCGTGAACGGCAACGACGCGATGATCTGCGCGATGAAGTGGTAGTTCAGCTCCTGCGTGCCGTCGATCTCGTTGCGCGCCGGAATCCCGGCCGTGTGGAAATGCCCGATCCACTGAATCGACTTGCGCAAGTGCTCCGCGACGTCGCCATCCATGATCTGCAGGTGATACAGATCGCACACGATCTTGACGTTCGGCGAGTTCACGCGCTCGCACACGCCGGTGCCCCAATCCCAATGGCCGAACACCTGATCCTCGCGGCCGAAGCGTGGATCGGTGCGCCGGTTGTTCATGTTCTCGACCGCGAGAACGACATTGCGGTCTTCGAGGCGATGCTTCACGCGATTCAAGAACGCCACGGCATTGTCGGCCGCGCGCTCGTACTCCATACCGCGACGCTTGCCGCCGATCGTGATGATCGTGCGCACTCCCGCGCCGGCCACCGTGTCGATGTACGGGCCTAGCGCCTTCTCGAGATCGTCGTGCACTTCGGCGTGAATGATGCCGTTCTCGAACGTGACGGGGCCGGCACCCGCCAGGAGCGGCTGCAACCCGTACTTGCGCAGCGTGGGCCACTCGGCCTGGTCGATCAGATCGAAGCCGTAGGCACCGAGGCGCGCGGCCTCGCGACACATGTCGTCGAAGGTGAGCTTCGTGTCGTCACCGAACGTGGTCTTCCATAGACCCTGTTTGATGCGGCCTTTGCGCGCGACCTTGGGCTGCACGTTACCCCCCGCTTGCTGCCCCGCTGCGGGCCAGGCCGCGGCCAAAGTCGCACTCGCCGCGATCATCGTCAGCGCGTCTCGTCTGTTCATTCCCCTGCCCCTAATGAACGACCGCGCTCATCTTATGCTTTGGTGCGCTAGGGGCAAAGCGTCGCGCTATTCAGGCGGACACGATCCGGTCAGTCCGCATGTAGGGGCGCAGCGCCTCGGGAATCACGATCGAGCCGTCGGCCTGCTGATAATTCTCGAGCACGGCAATCAACGTGCGTCCCGCCGCAAGCCCCGAGCCGTTCAGGGTGTGCACGAGCTCGGGTTTGCCTGTCTCGGGATTGCGCCAACGCGCTTGCATGCGCCGCGCCTGGAACGCCTCGCAATTGCTGCACGAAGAGATCTCACGATATTTGTTCTGACCGGGCAGCCATACTTCGAGGTCGTAGGTTTTGGCAGAACCGAATCCCACGTCGCCACCGCACAGCGCCATGACGCGATACGCGAGACCGAGTCTCTTCAGAATCGTTTCCGCGTGACCGACCAGGATCTCGAGCTCGCGGTAGGACTCGTCCGGCTTCGTGATGTGCACCAGCTCCACTTTCTCGAACTGATGCTGGCGGATCATGCCGCGTGTGTCCTGCCCGTAGGACCCGGCTTCCGAACGGAAGCACGGCGTATGCGCCGTCAGACGCATCGGCAACTGAGCCGCTTCCACAATTGTGTCGCCCACAAGGTTCGTCAACGACACTTCGGCGGTCGGAATCAAGCGCAGACGATTCTCGCCCTCGAGCGCAAATAGGTCGGACCCGAACTTCGGCAGCTGACCGGTCCCGAACAACGCCTTGTCGTTCACGAGGTACGGGACGTAAGTCTCGCTGTACCCGTGCTCGGCGGTGTGAACATCGAGCATCAACTGAATGAGCGCGCGTTGCAGACGCGCCAGCCCGCCTTTCAACACGACGAAGCGCGCACCCGAAATCTTCGCTGCTCCGTCGAAGTCCATGAGCCCGAGTTTCTCGCCGAGTGCCACATGGTCGAGCGGCGCGAACTCAAAGTGCGGTGGCGTGCCCCACTGACGTATCTCGATGTTGGCGTTGGAGTCGGCGCCCTCAGGCACCGACGCGTGCAATAGGTTCGGCAGCCCGGCCAGGAAATCGTCGAGCTCGGCGGCGAGCGTCGTCAGGCGTGCTTCGCCGTTCGCGAGCTCGTCACCGAGCTCGCCCACTTCGCGCTTCAACGCTTCGATGTCGCCACCCGCGGCTTTCGCACGGCCGATCGCCTTCGAGCGCTCGTTGCGCGTCTGGCGCAGGCCCTCCACCTTGACCTGTAGATCCTTACGCTCCGACTCGAGCGCGAGGTAACGGTCGCGATCGAGCGTGAAGCCGCGGCGCGCGAGATTGGTGGCTACGCCATCGAGATCCTGGCGGAGAGCCTTGGGGTCGAGCATGCGTCTATCTTACGAGGAACGCGTTCTCGACGCGCTGGCACCAACGATTCAGCACGGTCATCGAGAGCACCAACCCTATCAGCACGCCGATCGAATCCGCGGTTAGATCGAGAACATCAGGCGTACGCGTGGGCGTCAAACCTTGCAGCAACTCCAAGGCGCCGCCGAGCACCACAAGCCCGACGCCGATCCACAGCTGCGAGGTTCGCCGCAACATCCCGCCGAACCATGCCATGAGGCCCGCATACGCTCCGATATGTTCGGCCTTGTCACTCAACGTGCCGAACAGGATCTCGACCGCTCTCGCAGGCATGAGGCTCGCGCCGATGACGATGGCAACCATCAGCCAGCCGAGCAATAGCCAGAACCTAGGGTGTCGCAGCGGCAGCAAGCTTGCTCAGCCCTCGCCGCCGATAACATCGACGCCCGCGGGCGGCTTGAACTCGAACGTGCTATCCGCCACGTCGGGATTGATCACGAGATTCTCGAGCTCGATGCGCGTGACTTGATTCAAACCGTCGACGAGCTCGAGGCGCTGCGGCGCTTTGCCGTTGAAGCCGATCGAAATGGAGCTGAAATCCGTGCCGCCTTTTTTTGGCGCCAACTTGATCCAGTCGAGGCCGTCGGCTTTGTACGCTTGCACGACGTCGAACCCGTCACGCACATTGCGATCGCCGCTCAGGAGCATCGCCGGCGTCGACTCGGCCGTGGAGTCGAGCGGCGCCACCGTGACTTGCGCGAGCTCGACATCGTAGATCCAGAGCTTCTTGGCATCGGCGACGATGGTCAGCTGCGTCGGTTGCGCGTAAATCCAGCGGAACCGATTCGGACGGCGAAGGGATAGCGTGCCGGTTTCCGTTTGCAGCAGCCGGTGATCCGCGGTCCAAAGCTCCTGCTTGAAACCGGCCGTGAGCGTATGAACATCGCTCAAGAAAGTCTCGAGCGTAGCGACTCCGGCTGCGGCGTTGCCTTCGGCGCCGGGCTGCGCCCACGCCGCGCCGCAAAGGGCGACAACACAGAGGACCGCAAGTCTAGTCGTGCGCAGGCGGCGGCGGTGCCAGAACTTCCCTGAATCCATTGGTCTGCAAGCTTCCGACAATGCCAGCCTCTTCCATGGTTTCGACCATGCGCGCCGCGCGGTTGTAGCCGATCTTCAGGCGCCGTTGGATGCCGGAGATCGAGGCCTTGCGCGTCTCGGTCACGATGCGCACGGCTTGATCGTAGAGCGGATCCTGCTCGCCGTCCAACTCGCCCGGCGTACCGCCAGCCACGGAGTCGATGCCGAGGATATCGCCGCCCGGGCCATCGAGCACGTTCTCGATGTAGTTCGGCTTACCGCTGGCACGCAGCGCTTTGACGACCGCGTGCACTTCGTTATCCGACACGAACGCACCGTGCACGCGGGTCGGCATGGAAGTGCCGAGCGGCAGGTACAGCATGTCGCCGTGACCGAGCAGGTGCTCGGCGCCGATCTGATCGAGGATCGTGCGCGAATCGACTTTGGCCGACACTTGGAATGCGATACGGCACGGGATGTTCGCCTTGATCAGGCCCGTGATGACGTCCACGGACGGCCGCTGCGTCGCGACGATCATGTGGATTCCGGACGCGCGAGCTTTCTGCGCGAGACGCGCGATCAGCTCTTCGACCTTCTTGCCAACCATCATCATCATATCGGCCAGCTCGTCGATGATGACGACGACGAACGGCAACGTCTCGAGCAGCGGCGCCGTCTCGCCGTCGACGTCCGGCTTGAACGTGGGATCCGACAGCGGCTTACCGGCTTCCTTGGCCTCGGCGACCTTGCGGTTGTAGCTCGACAAGTGGCGCACGCCGAGCCCTGCCATCAACGCGTAGCGGCGCTCCATTTCCGCGACGCACCAGCGCAGCGCGTTCGCGGCCTGCTTCATGTCCGTCACGACCGGCGCGAGCAGGTGCGGGATACCTTCGTAGACCGACAGCTCGAGCATCTTCG
>JBDTOT010000061.1:0-26238 GCA_039933105.1 Gammaproteobacteria bacterium
AGTTGTACCGGGAAGTGATCCTCGATCACAACCGCAACCCGCGCAATTTCGGCGAGCTTGGCGACGCCACGCGAGTGATTTCGGCGGTCAACCCGTTGTGCGGCGACAAGCTGACGCTGTACGTGAAAGTTGGCGACGGAACGGTCACGGACATTAGCTTCAAAGGTAGCGGTTGCGCGATCTCCGTCGCGTCGTCGTCGCTGATGACCGAACGCGTCAAGGGCACCACGGTCACCGATGCGCTGCGATTGTTCGATCAGGTGCACGACCTCTTGACCGGCGAGCACCGCCACGAACCTGCCGAGGACCTCGAAAAACTCGCAGCGCTCGGCGGCGTTCGCGAGTACCCGTCGCGCGTAAAATGCGCGAGCCTGGCATGGCATGCGCTGAAGGCGGCAGTGGGCGACAGCGGTGAAGCGGTGACCACCGAGTAGCGCCATGTACCACTCCCAAAATGAGCCCGTAACGTTATCGCGTGACTGCCCCGCTGTACTGATCCCAGCGGGCGAACGCGTCACGCTGCCCGAAGGCACCACGGGGTTCTTGACCCAGGCCCTCGGCGGCAGCTTCACTATCTACATCGAAGGTAACTTGTTCCGCATCGCGGGCCGCGACGGCGACGCGCTCGGCAAACCGGTGTTGCTGGGGCCGGAGCTACCGGAGGATGCCACCGAAGCCGAAATCGAAGGCGCCGTGTGGCAGCAACTGCGCACCTGCTACGACCCCGAGATCCCGATTAATATCGTGGAGCTCGGTCTCGTTTACGAGTGCAAGATCGAGACCGCGGAATCCGGCGGGCGCATCGTGAAAATCACAATGACGCTAACCGCGCCGGGCTGCGGCATGGGCGACATCCTGGCGCAAGACATCCGCGAAAAGGTCGAACAGATTCCAACCGTCGAACGCGCCGACGTCGAAGTCGTGTTCGACCCCCCGTGGAATCGCTCGATGATGTCGGAGGAAGCTCGCCTCGAAGCCGGTCTGTTCTGACTGGATCGCGCGGTGAAGCGTCTGATTCTGCTGCGTCATGCCAAGTCGAGCTGGTCAGCGGAAGGGCTTGCGGATTTCGAGCGTCCCCTGTCCGGCCGCGGCGAGCGCGACGCGCCGCTAATGGCCGCTCGCCTTCGCGAGCGCAGCATTCGCCCCACGCTCGTCTTGTCTAGCCCCGCGCTGCGCGCACGACGAACGGCGGAGCTCGTCGCTGCCGAATTCGACGACTTCGATGAGGGGATCAAGCTTGACGCGAGGCTCTATCTCGCCACACCGGCGGAAATACTTGCCGTTGTCGTAGAGCAGGTGGATGAGCTCGATTGCCTACTCGTCGTAGGCCACAATCCGGGGCTCACTGAGCTGTCGAATTTGCTGCTGCCAGGACTCGACCTCGAGAACCTGCCAACGGCAGGAGTCGTGGTCAGCGACTTCGCCGCTGAACGTTGGGCAGAGATTCGCAGCGCCGGGCGACGTCTCTTCTACTATGACTACCCGAAGAACGCTGGCGGAACCGCTACGACGGATTGATCGGCCCGCGCTGGCGCACACGCAGTAGCAAACGGCGCGTGCGCTTATCCGGCCGGCCACTCGTCGGCGGCGCGAACGCCGGGCGCGACGCACGCTGTTCGGCAGCAAGCCTGCGGCGCTCGGTCGACTCCGCGGTCTCGATATAAGTCGTGGCCGCCTCTGGCGCCGGCCCGCGACGTGCAGGAATCGCGGCGATGCGCACTTCGCGCGCAATGTCGTCGCGAAGCTCGACCGCGAGCGCATCGCCAATCTTTACAACGTGCGCCGGTTTCACGCGTTGGCCGTTCAGGCGAACGTGGCCCGCCCGCACAGCTTCGGCAGCTACGCTACGGGTCTTGAAGAATCGTGCGCACCAGAGCCAGCGGTCGATCCGCAGACGTTCCTGTTCGGCATCGTCGCTCATCGCTCACTGGACGTCGCAAAGGCAATACGCATACACACCACGCGGGTCGTTCCAACGCGCGATGAACGCCAGCGGCTCGAGCGCCGACTCCACCGCCTGCGCTACCACCGCGGACCAGTGCGGCAAGCCGAACACTCTGTCGACCAGCGGCACGGCTTCCGCCGCGAAAGACATCGCGAGCCTCTCGCTGAACGTGAGGTCCGGCTCGATGTACGCGACGCTGTACCGTCCTTCCGCGAGCTTCGCGAGCGAGGCGGCGGCTTTCAGCGCATCCGCGAAGGTGCCCAGGTGATCGACGAGGCCGCGATCGAGCGCGTCCGTGCCCACCCACACGCGGCCCTGCGCAGCGGCCTCGATCTGCTCGGGGGTCCGTCCCCTATGCTCGGCCACCTTGCTGACGAATTCCGCGTACGTGTTCTTCACCGACTCGCGGATCAAGCCTTTGAGGGCGTCGCTCATGGGGCGCGTTGTATCGAATGCGCCGGAGAGCTGCGTCGTACCGACGCCATCGACGTGCACCCCGAGCGCAGCCAGCGTGCGCGGGAACGTCGGGATCGTCGCGCCGACGCCGATTGAGCCCGTCAACGTCGTGGCGCTCGCCCAGATCTCATTCGCCGCCATCGAGATCCAATAGCCGCCGGACGCCGCCACGCTGCTCATGGACACGACCAGCGGCCGGCCCGAGTCCTGGAACACTTGGAGTTCGCGCAAAATCACATCGGAAGCGAAGGCGCTGCCTCCGCCGGAATCCACGCGCAACACGAGCGCTTTGACCGACGTATCGAGCCGCACCTTGCGAATCAACTCTGCAAGCGAGTCGCCGCCGATGCTGCCGGACGGCTGCCGACCATCGAGTATCGTGCCCGACGCAACGATGACCGCTACCTTGTCTGTACCGCGTGCCGGTTTCCGCGTGAGATCCAGCGAGCGGACGTAGTCGTCGAGGTCAATGCTCGTGTAGTTGTCATCGCCTTTCTCTGGTGTCGCCTCTTCGCCGACTGCCGTGCGGATACGTTCGCGCATCGCGTCGCGGGTGAGAAGTTCGTCGACCAGGCCGTAGTCCACCGCCAACTTGGCCGCATCGCCACCGGCGTTGGTCAACAGCTTCACGATATCGTCCGCGTAAGTCTGTAACGCCGGGCCCGGAAGCTTGCGAGCGGTTGTGACATCGGCTTGATACGCGTTCCACAGCGCGCCGAGATAGGCTCGGCTCGCCTCCTCGTCCTGCGGCGATATACCGTCCCGCGTGATCGGCTCTACGAACGACTTGTACTCGCCAACGGTCCACACGTTGTAGTCGATGTAGAGCTTGTCGAGCGCCGACTTGTAGTACGGCAGATACCGGCTGTAACCGTCGATGAGGACCATGCCCATGGGATGCATGTAGACGCGGTCTGCGTTCGCCGCGAGGTAGTATTGATCGCGCGAGAACCCGTCACCGACCGCGATGACGGCCTTGCCGCTCTCCCTGAAGTGCGCGATCTCCGCAGCCACTTCCTGCAGCTTGCTTAGACCACCGCCGCCCATACCGTCGAGCTGGAGCACCACGGCCTTGATGCGCGCGTCATCGCGGGCAGCGTGCAGTGCATCGATGAAGTCCCGCACCAGCGTTTCCTGGAGCGGCGTACCCCGGGCGCGCGCAATGGTGCGGGTTAGCGGATCACCCGACAGCTGGTCGACCAGATTGCCTTTGGGCGCGATTACGAGCGCCGCGGCGCCAGGCACCACCACGCGATCCTCGATAGCAGCGAAAATCAGCACCAAGAAGATGAACAGCAAGACGATGAGGTGCAGGAACTTGCGCAACCTGTCGAGCCAGTGCCAGACGGCCGTCAGAATTCTCATCGGCCATGCGCGCTTTTCCATACGTGTCCCTACCTGGAGTCCGCTGTCAATGCAGCAGCATTAAAGACAAACCCGGCCAAAATGCAATGATGATCACCGCGAGAAGCGAGACGAGAAGGAACGGCTGGGTGGCCCAATAGATTTCCGTGATGTCCTTCTCGAACCGGTGGCTCGCGATGAACAGGTTCAATCCAACGGGCGGTGTCAGATAACCAAGCTCCATCGCCGCGAGAAAGACGATACCGAGATGAACCGGATTGATGCCGTACTGCGAGGCCACCGGCAGCAGTAGCGGCACGATCAGCACGGTCGCAGAGAAGATGTCGAGGATCGCGCCCAGAATCAGCAGGAACACGAGCAACACCAGGAGAAACGTGTTCGGCCCGTGCACGTACTGGCTCACGATCGCGAACAGCTCCTGCGGCACTCCGGCGTCGATCATGTAATTCGTCGACGCCAGGGACACGCCGAGGATCACGAGGATCGCACCTACGAGCACCATCGACTCGCGCATGATGCGCGGCAAATCTCGCCAGGGCACCTCGCGCAGGACGACGATCTCGACGAAGGTGACGTAGAGCGCCGTGACGGCAGCGGCCTCCGACACCGCGAAATAGCCGCTGTAGATACCGCCGAGCACGACGAAGGGCAGCGGCAAATCCCAACGCGCCTGGCGAATCGCGGCCCAGATCTCGGCCATCGGGTTCGCCGCACGCACACGTGGCACGTGCCGATTGCGCCAGAAACTGTAGGCCGAGAGCAGCACGATCAGCAAAAGCCCGGGCAGCACGCCCGCAAGGAACAGGTCGTCGATCGGTGCCTGGGCAACGACGCCGTATAGGATCAGCGGCAACGATGGCGCAAACAGCAGTCCCAGGCTACCTGAAGCGGTGATTAGCCCGAGGTTGAATCGCTCGTCGTAGCCGGCCTCTGAAAGAGCAGGAAGCAGCAACGCGCCGAGCGCGATGATCGTCACACCGGACGCCCCGGTAAACGCCGTGAACAGCGCGCATGTCGTGAGGCAAATGAACGCCAGCCCGCCGGGGAGCCAGCCGAGCAGCGCCTGCGTGAGCCGGACCAATCGACTTGGCGCCCGGCCGGCACTCAGCAGGAAGCCCGCGAACGTGAATAGCGGGATGGCCACGAGTACGGGGGTCTCGGCCAAGCCGAAGAACTGGTCCGCAACGACCGACAGGTTCACACCCTCGCGGTGGAACCCGAGCATTGCGCTCGAGCCGATGACCGTGAACAGCGGCGCGCCAAGCAACGTTAGCAGTACAAGAACGATGAAGCCGAGGATCGCCACTACGACTCCCCGACGGGCGGCAACCCGCGCAGCGCCCGTTGGAGCGCGTGCACGAGGAATTGCCAGGCGATCAACACAAACACGATTGGCATCGGCGCCCGCAACCACCACGCCGGCACGCCGTTCAGCAACAGGTCGCCGCCCTCACGGGAGTCCGCCACGAACGCCAGGGCGTAGCGCGCCAGCACGGCACAGAACGCGGCGGCGAATAGCTCGGCTCCTACGCCGGCCACAAGCTGAAGCCGCTGTGGCAGCCACCGAGCGAGGGCACCCATCGTGATGTGACGCCCTTCGCGGCTCGCTGCGAGCGCGCCGAGCAGCGCCAGCCACAGCACGGTAAGCCGAATCAGACCGTCGCTCCACGTCAGCCCGATAGAGAAAAGGTTGCGCAAGAGGATCTGCGCGCTGGCGAACACGACGAGACCACCGAGCAGTACGACAATCAGCGTCGTCTCGACCGCGCGGCCGAAACGCTCAGCGCGGGCCCACCAGGAATGCCCGGTCGGTTCGTTCAAGCGACCTCAGTGTGCCGGCTCAGGATGTGCGCGCCGGTAATCGGTCAAGACCGTCAACAGCTGATCCAGCAGCGGGACGTCGACATCCGACCGTGTCCGCAATTTGGGGTACAGACTTTCGATCGTTTGCCGCCAGCCTTCCACATCGGTGCTGTTGACAGTGACCGTCTGGATCCCGGACTTGGCCAACACTTCCAAGGCCTTGCGATTGTCGTCGCGCGCCTCGCGGTCGAGCTTCCCCAGGTATCGCCCCATGACTTCGCGCACGATCTGCTGATCCGCCGGCATCAGAGCGCTAAACGTGCTCTTCTCGATCGCGAATATGCCCATTGAATACGACAGCGGCAGCACGGTGATGTACTTGACCTTCGTGTGCCATTGCAAGACGAGCGCTGTCACCGGCGACGCAAACGTGATCTCGATTAACCCCGTCTGCAAGCCCGTCAGAACGTCGGTCACGGGCAAAACGACGGGCGACAAGCCCATGGTCTGCATCGCAAGGAAGCTCATCTGGTCGCCCTCGGGCACCCACACTTTCTTGCGCTTCATCTCTTCGACGCTGTGTATCGGCTCGTTGGACAACAGATTCGCGAAACCACCTTCGGTGAAACCGAAGCTCACGAAACCCGCCTTGTCGAGACCTGCGGCCATCAACGGGTCGATCTTCGCGCGCACGGCATCGACCTCTTCCTGTGAATGGAACAGTAGCGGGATGCCGTAGATGCTCATACCGCTGTAACGCTCAGCCAGGCCGCCGGAGGTGAAGGCGCCCCCGTGCAACTGTCCCGCGCGGATCTTGCGCAACACCTGCGCGTCGTTCCCCATGACTCCGCCCGGATAGAACTTGAACGTGACGCGCCCGCCCGTTCGCATCCGAACTTCCTCGGCACCGGCTCGCATCTGCCCTATCCAACGCGAGCCATCGGGGGCAACGCTCGCGAGCTTGATGTCCGCAGCGGTCGCGGTTCCCGCGCACAACGCGGCGAGCGCGAATCCAACCCACCACCGACCGAAGCACGCTGCTCTGCGTCCAAGCATCAGAAGTACTCCTTTGATGTCGTCAGCAAAATCTGCGCTTCCTGTTTCGCCAGCACATTGAACAAGGTGAACCCCGGTGCCTCGGCCGGCGAATTCAGTACCTCGTTGAGCAATCGGTCGTGCAATTCCTGATCGAACACGAGGCGTGCGTAGCGGCGCGCGTATTCTACCTTGATCGACAGATCGCGCCCCTGCGAGAGCTCGATTGCGCGCTCAAAGTGTTGCCGCGCTATGTCAGGCTCACCCCCGAGCGCCGGCGGCCGCAACGAATTCAGAATGCCGAGGTAGCCGTGCACGGCGCCGTGCTCGTAGGTCTCGTCGAGCTCGAGCGTGCGATCGAGTACGGCTTGCACCCACGGTAGCTCGGCGACGGCGGTCCAATCGGAGCTCGTGGCTTGAAGATTCGCGAGCCAGCCAACGGCGTACGAGTAGAGCGGCCCGATGCTCTTGACGTCAACGCCTTTGAGTTCAGTCACGAGCTGATCGTAGTCGATGTTCCGCCAATGGCACGCCGGCTGATGGACGAGACACAGCGATTTCTCACCGTAGCGGCGTGCCTTGTCGCTCAGTGTGACCGCGCGTTCGGCTGTCGCGAACCGCGACCCATACAGCGCGAAAAGCTGGGCACCCGCGGACAGCAACGCAGGATTTTGGGGGCGCTGTGAGATCAGACCATCGAGGATCAGCAGGTACGCCGGCATGCCGCTGCCGACGAGCTCAGGATCGCTCTGATTCAGGATCGCAGCGGACAGCGCCTCACCGGCCTTGGCCCCGATCAGGCGCACCACGCAGCCACTCAGCGCTGCAGACGCTATGAGGACCGCGAGGCCGCGCAGTAAAGCGAAGCGTGCTGCCGACACTCGGGCGGCGTCAGACCTTCTCTTTGATGCGCGCGGCTTTGCCGCTGAGGTCTCGGAGGTAGTACAACTTGGCTCGGCGAACATCACCACGTCGTTTCACCTTGATCTCCGCGACCGCAGGGCTGTGCGTTTGGAACACTCGTTCCACGCCTTCGCCGTGCGAGATCTTGCGGACCGTAAACGAGGAATTCAGGCCGCGATTCTTCTTCGCGATGACTACCCCCTCGTAAGCCTGCAAACGCTCCCGATCGCCTTCCGTCACGCGGACTTGGACCACTACCGTATCGCCCGGGGCAAAGTCGGGAACGTCCTTTTTGAGCTGCTGCTGTTCGATTTCGTCAATGACCCTGGACATGGTTAGATCCTCTTACAATTCCCGTTCGCTGGACGCGCGTGATGGCGCGCTATTCTACGCAAGTTCGCCGTCCGAATTCACTCGTTCGGCCTTGAATTCCGCCAGAAGGTGGCTTTCCTCTGGGCTCAGCTCCCGCTCCGCAAGGAGCCTGGGCCGCTTCAGCCACGTGCGCCCCAGCGCCTGCTTAAGGCGCCAGCGGCGGATCGCCGCATGGTCGCCGTTGAGCAGCACGGCCGGGACCGCGATGCCGTCGACCACCTCCGGACGCGTGTACTGCGGGCAGTCGAGCAAACCCGCGGTATACGAATCCTGCACGTGCGAGTTCTCGTCGCCCAGCACGCCCGGCAGCAACCGAGCCACCGTATCGATCACGACCGCGGCGGCCAGCTCGCCCCCGCTCAGCACGAAGTCGCCCAGTGCGATCTCCGTCGGCACCTCGGCCATCAGCCGCTCGTCGATGCCCTCATAGCGGCCCGACACCAGCAGCAAGCCCGGCGCCACCGCCAGCTCGCGCGCGAACGCCTGATCGAGCGGCCGACCCTGCGCCGTGAGTACCAGCTCGCGGGTGCCGGCCGGCAAGCGCGCACGCATGGCGCGGATGGCGTCGCGCATGGGCTCGTACTTCAGCACCATGCCGGGTCCGCCGCCGTACGGCCGGTCATCCACGGTCCGATGGCGATCCGTCGCAAACTCGCGCGGCGAGATCTGCTCGAGCGAGATGAGCCCACGCTCTCTCGCCCGGCCGACCACACCGAAGCGCACCACCGGTTCGACTAGTTCCGGCAGCAGCGACACCACGCCCACCCGGTACATGGCTCAGAAATCCAACGGCCAGTCGGCCACGATTCGTCCGGCCTCGAGGTCGACTTCGCGAATCACTCGCCCGTGCACGAACGGGATGACCCGTTGCGGTGTACCGGTCAACACCATGAGGTCGTGGCCTGCGGTCGGCATCAGGTGATCGATCGTGCCGAGCACCTGACCTTCCAGGTTCCGTACCTCGAGCCCCTCGAGGTCCGTCCAGTAGTACTCGCCTGGGGCGCACTCGGGCAACTCACCGCGTTCGACGACGATGTCCGCGCCTATCAGCTCGCGGGCTTGTTCGCGATCGTCGAGGCCGCGTAGCTTTGCCACGACTCCCGCGCCTTGGGCATGCCCCGTTTCGACTTCAAAACGCCGTTCGCCCGCTCGCGACTTCACGATCCACGTCCCAAACGAGACGACGTTGTCGCGCGGGTTGGTATAGGAGTGAATCTTAATCCAACCCTTGACGCCGAATAGGCCGCTAATGCGGCCGAGCGTCACTGGTTTGTGAGTCTTTGCGCTCACTGCGGATACGCAGCGCGCGCGGGCGACTACGCCGCTGCGGCGCTGCCCTTGTGCTGTTTCAGGAGACCGGACACGCGCTCTGACGCCTGCGCGCCCTGCGCGACCCAGTGGTCGATACGGGGCATGTCGATGCGGAGCCGTTCCTCACCACCGGTGGCGATCGGGTTGAAAAACCCCACGCGCTCGATGTACCGACCGTTACGCGGGCTGCGCGAATCGGTCACGACCACATGATAGAAAGGCCGCCTGACCGTGCCGCCGCGTGCCAACCGAATGACCACCATACGCTGTACCTTGCTCTGAAACGTTGGGGCGGCCCCGCGGGTCGCCTTTTGAGGCGCGGAATTCTACTGTGTTCGGCGGCCGAGCGTAAGCCCCGTCCGCGCTCAACTAACGGCGACCTCGGAATGGCGGTGGCCCGCCGCCGCCGCCGCCGCCCCGCATGGCACCGAGCAGTCGCTGCATCCCACCACGCTTCGACAGCTGTTTCATCGTCTTGGTGAGTTGCTCGTGCTGCTTCAGGAGGCGGCTGACCTCCTGAACGGGCAGCCCCGCCCCGGCCGCGATCCGTCGCTTGCGCGACCCGTCGATGAGGCCGGGTTGCCGCCGTTCGGCGGGCGTCATCGAGTCGATGATGCCGATCTGCCGCCGGAACTGCTTCGGATCGATCTTGGCCGAGGCAGCCGCCAGCTGCTCTGGCTTCACGCCGGGCAGTTTGTCGAGCAGCTGGCCGATGCCGCCCATGTTCACGAGCTGGCGCAGTTGCTCGCGGTAATCCTCGAGGCTGAGCCGTTTGCCCTCTTTGAGCTTGCCGGCGACCCGCTCCATCTCTTCGCGGTTGACGCTCTGCTGGACCTGCTCGACCAGCCCCACCACGTCGCCCATTCCCAAGATGCGCGACGCGAACCGCTCGGGCACGAAAGCCTCGAGCGCCTCGACCTTTTCACCGGTGCCGACGAGTTTGATGGGCAGGCCCGTGACCTCGCGAACCGACAGAGCCACGCCGCCGCGCGCGTCGCCATCGGTTTTGGTCAGGATCACGCCCGTCAGTGGCAGCGCCTCGTGGAACGCGCGCGCCGAGTTGACGGCATCCTGGCCCGCCATCGAGTCGACGACGAACAGCGTCTCCGATGGCTCGACGAGCCGGTGCAGCTCGCGCGCCTCGGCCATCATCTCGGTGTCGACATGCAGCCGGCCCGCGGTGTCCAAGATCAGCCAGCGCTGACCGCCCCGCTGCGCAGCGGCCAAGGCGTCGGTCGCGATCGTCGCGGGATCGTTACTGGTGCTGTGAAAGAACCCGACGCCGAGATCGGCTGCCAGCCGAGCGAGCTGCTCGCGCGCGGCCGGCCGGTATACGTCCGTACTCACGAGCAAGACCGCGCCGCCGCGTTCAGTCAGATGCCGCGCCAACTTGCCCGCGGTCGTTGTCTTGCCCGCGCCCTGCAGGCCCACGAGCATGATCACGCCGGGCTGGCCTCGCGGCGCGAGCGGACTCGCCTCGCCGCCGAGAACGGTCACGAGCTCGTCGTGCACGATCTTGACGAACGCCTGCCCCGGATTGAGGCTGCGCACGACCTCCTCGCCGAGGGCGCGATCGCGCACGCGGTCGACGAAAGCCTTCGCGACCGGTAGAGCTACGTCCGCCTCGAGCAACGCCATACGGATCGTCCGCATGGTGTCGCGAACGTTGTCCTCGGTGATCCGGCCTCGGCCGGTCACGCGTTGAATCGCCTCGGTTAGACGCGCTGTCAGCTGATCGAACATCGGAACGCCCGCAAGAAGGTCGGCGCCAGCCTAGCACGCTGACGGGGTTTCCCCGCGCCACGGTCCCGAGCACCCAGGCGCCAGGCCGTGGCCACGCAGTTTCTTGACACCACCCGGACCCTTCGATCCAATTCGGGTGGGCACTGAACGGTCTCGGGAGGTCCGTAGTCCTTGAACGAACCTTCGATAGGCTGGTTAGTGGGTCTGATCTTCGTGCTCATCGTGCTGTCGGCGTTCTTTTCCGGCACCGAGACCGCGCTCATGAGCTTGAACCGTTACCGGCTGCGCCATCAGGCGCGCGCCGGTAATCGCAGCGCTCGTCTAACCGAGTGGCTGTTGCAGCGGCCGGATCGCCTGATCGGTCTGATCCTGCTCGGCAACACGGCCGTGAACAATGCGGCGGCTGCGCTCGTCACGATCCTCGCGTTGCGGTACGGAGGCGAACGCGCCGCTCTGGTAGGCACGGTTATTCTCACGCTCATCGTGCTGATCTTCGCCGAAGTGGCACCCAAGACCATCGGCGCGCTGAATCCGGCGCGCATTGCCCTTCCCGCGGCGCTCATTTACTACCCGCTGCTCAAGGTCACCTGGCCAGTCGTCTGGGTGTTGAATCTGTTCGCGAACGGTTTGCTGCGTCTGGTTGGAGTGCGCGCGGATCAGATCGCGTCCCACTCGCTCAGCGCGGAGGAACTCCGCACCGTCGTGGCCGAAGCGAGCGTCATGGTGCCGCGGCGGCACCGCGAGATGTTACTCAGCATCCTCGATCTCGATGCCGTCACGGTCGACGACATCATGGTGCCGCGGCAGGAGATCGTGGGCCTCGATCTCGATCGCACCTGGGAGGAGAACCTCGCCGTGATCCAAACCAGCCTCCACGATCGGCTGCCCGTATATCGCGGCGACGTCGACAATATCGTCGGCGTGGCGCGCATTCGCGAGATGCTGGGCGACCTCGTTCGCGGCGAGCTCACTCAGGCGCTGCTACTCGAGCGAATTCGTGAGCCGTACTTCACGCCCGAAGGCACACCGTTGAACAAACAGCTGCTGAACTTCCAGCAGCACCGCCGACGCTCGGCATTCGTGGTCGATGAGTACGGCGACGTACAAGGCTTGATCACGACGCAAGACATCGTCAATGAGCTCGTCGGCGAGCTCGATACCGATGCAACGCCGGTCGGCCTCGGCGTTACGAAGGAGAGCGACCGCAGCTATGTTGTCGACGCGAGCGCGAACATCCGCCAGCTGAATCGGGTCATGAACTGGAATCTGCCGACCGATGGGCCAAAAACTCTGAACGGTCTGATCGTCGAACAGCTCGGGACGATCCCCGAGTCTGGCACCGGCGTCACGGTCGCGAACTATCCGATCGAAATCCTCGACTCCGGCGAGCACGGAATCAAACGCGTGCGCGTCTACGCGCCGGGCTCCACGCCGCCGCCGAAGGTCGCCGCCTAGCCCGCGTGCACCAGCGCCAAGGCCTCTGAGAGCCGATCGACTGGCAGCACGTCGATTCCGAGCGGCCGACGCGGCGCATTGGCGCGTGGCACGAGCGCGCGCTTGAACCCATGCTTCTGCGCCTCGGCCAGCCGCTCTTCCCCGAACGGCACTGGTCGAATCTCGCCCGTGAGCCCGAGCTCGCCGAATACCACGAGATCTTGCGGCACCGGCTTCTCCGTGAGACTCGAGACCACGGCGAGCGCGACGGCAAGATCCGCGGCCGTCTCGCCCACGCGCAACCCGCCCACGATGTTCGCGAACACGTCGCTGTCACCGGACGCGAATCCGCAATGTCTGTGCAACACGGCGAGCAGCAGCCCGAGGCGCTGCGTGTCGAACCCTTGTGCGAGCCGCCGCGGCGACTGCGCCTGCGTGCGATCGACGAGCGCCTGCACCTCCACGAGCACGGGCCTCGTACCCTCGCGAGTCACGAGCGTGACGCTGCCCGGCACCGCGGCGGAGTGTCGCGCGAGGAAGATCGACGACGGGTTCTTGACCTCGCGAAAGCCCTCCTCGCCCATGACGAAGAAGCCCATTTCGTTCGCTGCGCCGAAGCGATTCTTGACGGCGCGCACGATTCGAAAACGGCTGCCGAGATCGCTCTCGAAATACAACACGGTATCGACCATGTGCTCGAGCACACGTGGCCCCGCCAAAGTGCCTTCCTTCGTGACGTGACCGACGAGCAGCGTAGCGACGTTGTTCGTCTTCGCGTAGCGCACGAGTTGCGCCGCGCACTCGCGCACCTGACTCACGGAGCCCGGCGCGGACTGCAACTCTGCGCTGAACAACGTTTGGATCGAATCGATCGCGAGGACGCCGAGCTTCTTGCCACCGACGCGTCCCAAGATCGTCTCGACACACGTCTCGGCGAGCAGTTCGAGGGGCACCTGACCCACACCTAAGCGTTGCGCGCGGAGCCCGATCTGATCGAGCGACTCCTCGCCCGTCACGTAGCAACACGCGACGCGCGGCGCGAGATCCGCAAGTGCGCGCAGGAGCAACGTCGACTTGCCGATTCCGGGATCGCCACCGAGCAGCACAACGCCGCCCGGCACGAGCCCGCCGCCGAGCACGCGATCGAACTCGCCGAGCCCCGTGCCGAGGCGCTCGACGCGAGCGACGTCGACGCGGTCGAGCCGCGTGAGCTCGACATTGCCCGTGTATTGAGCGCGCTCCGCCCGCCTCGTCGGCGCCGCAGCCTCGTTCAACGTGTTCCAGGCACCGCAGTCCGGGCACTGGCCCTGCCACTTCGGTTGCTGGCTGCCGCAGCTGTCGCAGACATAGATCGTTTTGGCCTTGGGCATACCGCGAGAATAGCCGAATTGCAGCGCGTCCGATTCGTGACGGTCGACTGCGAAGCAGGCCTCAAAGCACCGCGCAAACCGGGCGTGCATCACAGGGGGGCGGTGCGACGCGATGTCATAATCCCGCGCGCCGAGGACACGCTCACCATGGACGGTTTCCGCAGTCTCAGCCGCAGTCTGATCGAAGCCGCAGCTCTAAGCCTGTTGGCTACGGCCCTGCTGTATTTGCCGCCGGCGCAGATCGCGCCGCGACTCGACGGCTGGTTGTTCGATACGTGGTCGCGACTCGACCCACCGGCGGCGCCAACCGACGTCGTGCTCGTGGACGTGCGAACGCCGGAGTCGCTGACAACGCTCGCGAAGCTCGCCAAGCGCCACTCGGCCCGGCTGTTGATCACTACCGAGTCACGCCGACCCGCGACTCGGCCCGCCACCGACTTATGGATCGGCCCCACCGAGGTGCCGCTCGGCGCGACGAGATCGCGCCCGACGAGTTGGCCCCGTGGCGGGCATCTGTGGTTCACGCCCGATCTCGACGGCGTCATTCGTGCCGATCAGCCCCTGCTGGGCGATAGCGGCCCGGTTCCCTCGCTGCCCCGGTACGCTGCACGCGTCCTCGCGGCCGATGACCCCGCCGCAACGCTGACCGAGCCCTCTCCGAATCAACGGCTGCGCTTCAGCGCCGCGCGCTCGTTCCTCGCGATCGAAGAGCGGCAGATCATCGAGCAACCCGAGCTGCTCGAGAACAACGTCGTCATCGCCGGCAGCGCCGACGCGACGCAAGCGACGCCGGTCGGTCTACTGAGTTCACCCGAGCTCGTGGCCCAAGTGCTTGCCAATTACCGCGAACAGCGATGGATTGCGTCTGGATCTCTTACCACGCTCTTCGGTTGGTGCCTCGCATTGCTGTTGCTGGCGCCGCTCGCCCTTCAGCTGTGGAAGACACGAACGGCGACTGCGACTTGGTTCGGCGCCTCCCTAGTAGGACTGCTCGGCGTGTCCGCGATCGGTTTCGTCAGCTTCGATCTGTGGCTACCGATCGCCGGTCCCGCTGCCTGGGTGCTGTTTTCGGGCGCACTGCTCACGATGCGGCAGCTGCGGGCGCGCGTCATCGCGCCAGTGACGGAACAGGACACGGCGAATCTCGTGGATGCACGCCGCTGTGCCGCCGCGGGTCAGCTGCTCGAAGCATGGGATATCTACCGGCGACTCGCTCCGAATGGGGCTTTGCTGCCGGAGCTCTACGACTTGGCGATGGCGCTCGCCACCCAAGACCATCAGCACGAGGCCGCCGAGCTCTATTACCGCATCGCCCAGGTCGACGGCCGCTACCGCGACGTCGCCCACCGCCTGGTGCGCTCGAGCCACCCGCCACCGAACGATGCCGATCGCGGGTTCACGGCGCCGGAGGCTCTCGGCCGCTATCAACTGCTCGAACCGATCGGCCACGGGGCCACCGGCTACGTTTACTTGGCTCGAGACCCTGTCATCAACCGAATCGTGGCGCTCAAGGTCGTCGACCTCTCCTTCGATTACGACGGCGTCGAGCTAGAGAGCCTGAGCGAGAGCTTCCTACGCGAAGCCTCGATCGCGGGCGGGCTGAATCACCCGAACATCGTGACCATCTTCGACGTCGGTCAGGCCGATGGTCTGGCCTACATCGCGATGGAATATTTGCGGGGGCAACACCTCAGCGACTTCGCGACACCCGACCGGTTGTTACCGGTCGACAAAGTGCTCGATTTGCTGGAGCGGGCTGCCACTGCACTCGACTACGCACACGGGCACAACGTGGTGCACAGGGATATAAAGCCCGCCAATATTATGTATGATTCGGTGTCGGACTGCCTCAAAATCACCGACTTCGGGATTGCGAAGCTGATCGACGCGAATCGGACGCGGACAGGCATCGTGTTGGGCACACCGGCCTTCATGTCGCCCGAGCAGCTCGAAGGGAAAAACGTGAACGGGCACACTGACTTATTCGCGCTAGGTGTTAGCCTTTATCAATTACTCACCGGCCACTTACCCTTCCGCGGAGCGTCGATGACCAAGCTCATGTTCGTGATCGCCAACGAGCCTCACCAGGCCGTGACTGCGGTCCGCGCGGATTTACCGAAATGGCTCGATGGCGTCATCGATCGCGCGCTTGCGAAAGACCCCGCCGACCGCTTTCAGACCGGAGCCGAGATGGCTGCCGCAGTACGGCAGGGTCTCGCGAGAGCGGCCTAGGTCGGTCCGATCAAGGCACGAGACGATTCCGCGCATGAGCCTTAAAGGGAAATTGGTGCACGTCGAGGTCACTGATGTCGGCAAGGTCAGAGACCACAACGAAGACGCGATCGGCGCTCGGCCGGACATTGGTCTTTGGGTGCTCGCCGACGGCATGGGTGGCTACAACGCGGGTGAAGTCGCGAGCGGCATCGCCGTGAAGACGATCATCGACCTCGTTTCCGAAGCCTGCAAACGCGAACGCCGTGCCGACATCGAGACCGGCACCGGCCTCATGCGACAGTCGATCGTGCTCCGCGACGCGATCCTCCGCGCGAACAAAGTCATCAACCAGACAGCGCAGTCACAGCCCCAGTGCGAAGGCATGGGCACGACTCTGGTCGCGAGCCTGTTCTACGACAATCGTGTGTCGATCGCGCACGTCGGCGACTCGCGTATGTATCGCCTGCGCAGTAACCGCTTCGAGCAGGTCACGATGGACCACTCGCTGCTGCAAGAACTCGTCGACCGCGGCTTCTACTCGCAAGAGGAAGCCCAGCGCTCGACCAACCGCAATTACGTCACGCGCGCACTTGGCGTCGAGGCGAACGTCGAAGTCGAGATCCAGGAGATGGAAGTCCAGAAAGGCGACTACTTCCTGATGTGCTCGGACGGCCTCCCCGACATGGTCGAGGACGAAGACATTCACTTGACGATCAGCACGTTCAACAACGACGTGCGTACGGTCGGCGAACAACTCATCAAGCTCACGAACGACAACGGCGGTCGCGACAACGTGTCCGTCGTCTTGGTACGTGTGGCGGAAAACTTTCCCGCCGAAGCGGGTTTACTCAGCAAGGTCCGCGGACTGTTCGGCTCATGAGCCGGAATTAGCCGCATACACAGGCAATCGGGACAACTACCATGGCACGCTTGATTCTCAGCTTGGACGGCCAGACCTTGGCGGAATACAACATGACCAAGGAGCGCTATACCGTCGGTCGTCTACCGGATAACGACATCCGGATCGACAACGCTGCCGTCAGCGGCCATCACTCGCTCATCATCAATATTCTGAACGACTCGTTTCTGGAAGACTTGAACAGCACCAACGGCACTTACGTCAACGGCAAGCTGATCAAGAAGCACGCGCTGCAACACGGCGACGTGATCACCGTCGGTCACCACCAGCTGCGCTACGTCGACGACCAGGCCCAGCAGGCGCCCGAGGACGAGTTCGAGAAGACCATGGTCATCCAGCCGAGCGGCCAGATGGAGAAACAGGTTGCCAAGGCCGCGCGTGTGGCCGAAGTGGCCGCCGACCGCGAGGCCGCGACCACATCCGTTGCTCCGAGGGCTGAACCGGCAAGGCCGCGCAGGCCCTTTGCGCCAACGTCGACGCAAGAGGTCGACGAAAGCGCAGTGCCAGTTCTGCCGCTCGCGAAGCTTCAGGTGCTGTCAGGCACGTTCGCCGGTCGCGAGCTCGAGCTCGCGAAAGCGCTCACGACACTCGGTCGTCCGGGTGTACAGGTCGCGGCCATCACGCGTCGCGCCGAGGGCTACTACATCGTGCACGTCGAGAGTGGCAAGACGGAAGGCTTCCCGCACGTGAACGGCATGGAGATCGGGGCACAGGCCCGCAAGCTGCAGGACAACGACGTCATCCAGCTCGCCGGCGTGAAGATGGGCTTCTTCCTGAGCTAGAAGACGCCTTCGCCGTAGGCCTCGGCCACCAGGTTCTCGAACTTGGTGTACTCGCCGAGGAACGTCAGGTGGAACTCGCCCGTGGGGCCGTTACGCTGCTTGGCGATGATGATGTCGGCGATGCCCTTGCGCGGAGTCTCTCGTTCGTAGACTTCCTCGCGATAGATGAAAAGAATCACGTCGGCGTCCTGCTCGATGGCGCCCGACTCTCGCAGGTCCGACATCACGGGACGCTTGTCCTGCCTTTGCTCCACGCTGCGATTGAGCTGCGACAGCGCGATCACCGGGACGTCGAGCTCTTTCGCCAGCGCCTTCAGTGAGCGCGAGATCTCCGAGATCTCCGTGGCTCTGTTTTCCGTGGTGCCCGATACCTGCATGAGCTGCAGGTAATCGACGACGATCAACCCGAGCCCGTGCTCACGTTTCAGGCGGCGTGCTCGCGCGCGAACCTCGGTCGGCGTCAACGCGCCGCTATCGTCGATGTAGATCGGCGCGTCGGCCATCATCGACACCGCGGAATCCACACGCGGCCAATCTTCATCGTGCAACTTGCCGGTGCGCAAGCGCCCCTGCGGAATGCGGCCGATCGAGCTCAACATACGAAACGAGAGCTGCTCGCACGACATTTCCATGCTGAAGATCGCCGCCGGCACCTTGTTGCCGAGCGCGGCGTTCTCTGCGATGTTGATCGCGAGTGTGGTTTTTCCCATCGACGGGCGGCCCGCAATGATAATGAGCTCGCCGCGCTGCAAGCCCGACGTGAGCTTGTCCATTTCGACGAAGCCCGACGACACACCGGTGATATCGCTCGTGGAGTGGCTCAGGAAGTCGATCCGATCGATCGTCTTCGGCAGAATCTGCTTCAGCGACTGAAAGCCGGAACCGCGTTTACCGCCCTCCGCGATCTCGAACACGCGTTGTTCCGCGCGATCGACGATCTCGGCGGCCGTACGCCCTTCCGTCACGTGAGCGCTGGCCGCTATATCGCCGCCGATCTCGATGAGTCTGCGCAACATCGAGTTGTCGCGGACGATGCGCGCATAAGCGCGGATGTTGGCCGCGCTCGGCGTGTCCTGCACGAGCCGGGCGAGGTAACCGAGACCGCCCGCGGACTCGAGCTGACCGAGCCGCTGCAGGTGTTCGCTTACGGTGACTGCGTCGGGCGGCTGGTTGCGCTCGATGAGGCTCGCCGCGGCACTGAAGATCAGCCGGTGGTCGGCGCGGTACAGATCATCGGCGGTAACGACGTCGGCGACTTGGTCCCACGCTCGCTGATCGAGCATGAGCCCGCCGAGCAACGACTGCTCGGCCTCCACGGAGTGCGGCGGGAGCCGCAGCCGCTCCGTAGCGCGGCGGGCGATATCGGCGGCTGCAGCGGCTTCGGCCATTGTTTTGTCGAGCTAGCCGCCCGCAAGCGACGGCACGCTACTCGCCGGCCTCGTCGGCCACGATGACAACCTTGATCTCGACATCGACGTCGGCGTGCAGATGCACTTGCACGAGATGATCGCCGGCAGTGCGCAACGGACCATCGGGCAAGCGCACTTCGCTGCGCTCGACCTCCATGCCGCGCTTGCCAATCTCTTCAGCGATATCGACTGTGCCGACCGAGCCGAACAGCTTGCCTTCGGCGCCGGCCTGCATCGTGATCTTCAATGTCAGGCGTTCGAGCTTCTTCGCCCGCGCCTTCGCGGCCCCAACTTCTTCGGCGGCCTTTGCTTCGATCTCGGCGCGCCGTGCCTCGAACTTGGCGAGGTTGGCAGCCGTCGCGAGAGTCGCCTTGCCCTGCGGTATGAGGTAGTTGCGGGCATAGCCGGACTTCACGCGAACCTTGTCGCCGATGCCGCCGACGTTATCGACCTTCTGGAGCAGGATGATTTCCATGTCTTTACTCTCGCTATGCCGCGGAGCGCGTCGGCTTCCGCAAATCCAACCAATTGTCCACCAGCCCGACGACAGTGACCGCAATCGTCAGCGGCGGCAACACCAATAACACGTAGAACAAAACCAGTAGCGCCGAGTGCCATTGCCTCGCGTGGAACCAGGCGTGCGTTACCGCGATGCCCTGGAACACGAACCCGAACACGGCCATCGCCCGCAAATTCTGAACCAGCGGCGCATCGAACACCAGGCCGAGCAGCACGACCAACGTGGCCATGGAGCCCAGCCAGCGACCGAGCTTCAGCTGCCGGAACTCAACGGCGAACCGCGGCTTGCCATCGGCCACGGTGCACCACCAATACGCCAGCAGCATCGTGCCTCCGATCGCGAACAGCAACGTCGCGGCGGGCAGGGTCTGCGCTGTCCGCGCGACGATCTCCGCCACCTGCGCCTCATTGCCCGGCTGCTCCTGCAGCGCCGCTTTGAAGTCGTCCAGTATCGGCGCGAACACCACAGCCGGATCCGGACCGAATGCGACGAACGCGAGCACCGCGACGAAGCAAAAGAGCCATACCACCTGAAACGCCAACACCAAATTGCCCGCCCAGCGAATCAGCACGCCGATCGCCACGCCAAGGCCCATGCTCACGAGACCGAACAACGCGAACGAGAGCACTCCGGTTCGCGACAACACGGCTAACAGGCTCAGTCCCGCCACGCCGAACGCGGCGCTCACGGCGCCTTGCCTGGCACCGCGACGATTCGTCTCCAACGCCAGCAGCGCGGCCGTGAGCATCGGCAGCAGCGGCGCGGTGACGATCGCGACGATTACCAACCGCTGGCGCTGCGCGAGCAACCAGTCGGTCAACATTTTCACGGTCGCACCCCTGCGGCCGCTGATCGCTGGCTAGTGCTGATCCGTGTACGGCAACAACGCGAGGTAACGCGCGCGCTTCACAGCGGTTGCGAGCTGGCGTTGATACGGCGCGCGCGTGCCGGTGATGCGGCTCGGCACAATCTTGCCGGTCTCGGTGACGTAGGCCTTCAGCGTCGCGAGATCTTTGTAGTCGATCTCTTTGATGCCTTCAGCGGTGAAGCGGCAGAATTTCTTGCGGCGAAAGTAACGGGCCATGGTGCAATCTCCTGTTCGTTACGCCGCTATTCGCGGGTGGTCTCGACCGGCTCGTCGGCGAAGGCCGGGACATCGTTGGCAAAGTCCGGCGGCGGCCGGCGGCCCTCGCGCGGCGGACGACCGCCCTGCGCTTCGCGGGCTTCCTCTTCCTCGCGGGCCTTCGCCATGAACGACGGCTCCGTGATGGCCTCGTCACGCGCAATCACGAGATGGCGCAGCACGGCGTCACTGAACCGAAACGCGCCGACGAGCTCGTCGAGCGTCGGCTTGTCGACTTCGATGTTCAGCAGCAGGTAGTGCGCTTTGTGAACTTTGGAGATGGAGTGCGCCAGCTGACGGCGGCCCCAGTCTTCCTGGCGGTGGATCTTGCCGTTCGTACCCTCGATGAGGGTGCGATAGCGCTCGAGCATCGCAGGGACTTGCTCGCTCTGGTCAGGATGGACCAGAAACACGACTTCGTAGTGTCTCAACAGAATCTCCCCGTGGGTTTGGCCTCCCGAACTAGCGGTGAGGCAAGGAGTGAACCCGACCCACATGGATCGGGGGGCGCCATCCTAACCGGGGAGAGCCAGCCGGCTCAAGCCGAATCTCGACCTATTGCCCGACCTTCAACGCTTTGTCCTTGGCGTTTCTGGACCACATGGCCGCGCTTTCGAGGTCGCACTGATACGGATAGAGGGCCGTGGCCTCCGGCACGCGCGTGAGTTCGAGGCGGCCCGTATAAGGCTTCGTCATATAGGCCGGATCGTTGACGATGTAGTCGAGCACCAGCGTACGGCCGTCCGGGGTCACGGTGTAGCGCTCCGTCACTGCTTTCTGCGGGCTCGAGGGGATGTCCTTGCCGCCGCCCAGCAGCTGCACTTCCGCCCCCAGTCCCCACTTCGACGCGGGATAGCCCCTGCTCTCCACGACCAGGGCGTCGCCGTCGAGCCTGGCCGTAGCCGTGCCGAACTGACCTTTCGGGTCGACCGGCGCGGCCGCGCCACCGAGAGTCACCGTGCGAACGATCTCGTAGGCCTCGTTGTGCAGCACGACGCGTTGCCCATCGACCTTGACCTCGAAGAGGTAGAACGGCGCGTTGAAGATGTCGGGGATGCTCATCGGCTCGCACGTGTTCGCCGGCGATGCCTTTTGATCGTACGCATTGCGCGCAGCGACACCGGCCGCGTTCAACGGCAGAGCGGAGTCCGTGCCGGGCGGTGTGAACGGCTGCTGCCAGCGACCGGCGAACCGGGCAATGCCGGTCGCCTTCGGCACCTCGCCAACGGACTTGATGCCGCCAGTGGCACTGTTGGCGATAGCGATGCCGGCCGCCGGCCCCGCCGCCGTCAGCACGCTCAGCGACGGGCTGTAGAGCCGATCGGTCTTCGTGATGCTGTAGATCTGACCGTTCGCGGCCGTGAGCGCCTGCGCATGGATGAAGTGGAAATTCGCATCGCGATGCGGCGACCCCATGATCGTCACCGTATCGCCGGGCTTGAACGTCGTGGCCTCGACGCCCGCCGTCCTGAGCGGCGGCAGCGCTTCCCACTCGATCTCCCACCGCTCGACGCCGGCGGCGCTCGCCTTCCCGTCGACGAACGCGCGGCCGTCGACGATCAGCGATGAATGCGGGCTGCGCAGCTTGAAATCGACGATCACGCCACGCAGCTCGATCATCTTGTCGAGCGCGAAGACCGCGGTCGAGTGATGGGCTTGCAGCGAGAACGACAGCAGCGTGAGGGGAAGAGCGATCAGGGCAAGCACGTAGCGTGGGCTCATGGCTCGACACTCCGACCTTAAGAGATGCGCGCTAGGCTAGCACCGCGATTACTTCGGTGCTTGCCGGAGCAACTCGAACAGCACGACGCCCGTGGCGACCGACACGTTCAGGCTCTCGACCGAGCCCGCCATGGGGATGAAGACTAGTTCATCGCACAGATCCCGCGTGAGCCGCCGCAGGCCCCGGCCCTCGCCGCCGAGCGCCATGGCCACCGGCGTTTCCAGCTTGGCCGCATACAAGGTCTTGGTCGCCTCCGCATCCGCACCTACGACCCACACGCCAGCCTCTTTCAGCCATGCGATCGTACGAGCCAGGTTGGTGGCCCGGTACACCGGCACCGTTTCGGTGGCACCCGTCGCCGTCTTGATCGCCACGGCCGTGAGCTTGGCTGAGTGATCGCGCGGCACAACCACGGCATCGATACCTGCGGCGTCCGCGGTCCGCAAGCACGCGCCCAAATTCCGCGGGTCCTCGACGCCGTCGAGCAACAGCAGCCGCACGGCGCGGCCGCGCGCAATCACGAGCGTCTCGAAATCGTCGATCGTGAATTCGGGTGCGGCGTGAACCTCGGCGACGACGCCCTGGTGCACGCCGCCCTCGGTCATGCGATCGAGCTCGGCGCGATGCACGTGTTGGATCGTCACGTGGCGCTTCTTCAGCTCATGTTCGAGCTCGGCTAGCTTGCCGCCGGCGTCGCGCAGCACTTTGGCGGCGACGATGGTCTCCGGCCGCCGCTCGAGCACGGTGCGCACGGCGTGCAGGCCATAGACCTGCTCGTGCCTACCGGCCACGGTTGCGGTTACGCCCTTTGCGCTCGCCAGACGGGCGTGGGCCGCGAGCCGGCGCTTGCGTCTGCCCTTGCTCCGCGTCGGCCGGCACGAGGTCGATCTTGCACTCTTCGACGTTCACTGCCACGAGGCGCACTTTCATCGTTTCCGTCAGCCGGTAGCTCGACCCCGTGCGATCGCCGCGCAGCGTCGTGCCGCCCGGGTCACGGTGGTAGTAATCGCGCGGCAGCGACGTCACGTGCACGAGGCCGTCGGCCTGAATGCCGGGCAGGCGCACGAACAAGCCGAACGCCACCACGCTCGCGATAACAGCATCGAACGTCTCGCCGATGTGGTCTTTCAGATAGATGCACTTCAGCGTGTCGACCACCTCGCGAGTGGCCTCGTCGGCGCGCCGCTCGGTCAGCGAACAGTGCTCGCCGAGCCGCTCCATCTCATCGAGGCTGTAACGGTAGCCCTTCGCAGAACGGTGCTCGGTGACCCACTTGATCGCGCGGTGCACGAGCAGATCCGGATAGCGTCGAATGGGCGACGTGAAATGCGCGTACGCGTTGAGTGCCAAACCGAAGTGCCCGACATTGGCGGGCTGGTAGCGTGCTTGCTTCATCGAGCGCAGCACGACCATCTCGATGATCTCTTCCTCGGGTTTACCCGCGACGGCTTCGATGATGCGGTTCAAATCCTTCGGCGTGAGATTCTTCGGCGTGAGCTTGTAACCGAAGGTTCGGAGAAACAGCAGTAGCTCCTCGAGTCGATCCGCCTCCGGCCCCGCATGGACGCGGTAAAGGCCAGGGATCTTGCCCTTGTGGATTCGCTTGGCCGATTCGACGTTGGCCGCGATCATGCACTCCTCGATGATCTTGTGCGTCACGAGCCGCTCGACCGCCTTCACGCTCGCGACCTTGCCGTTCTCGTCGAGCTGGATCTTCGTCTCCGGCATGTCGAAATCGATCGCGCCGCGCTGCTTACGCGCCTTCGCAAACACTTCGTAGACGGCCTCGAGCTCTTTCAAGTGCGGACGAAGCTCCGCCTGTAGGCCGCGTGGCCGCGCCGCGACGAGAATCTCGGCGGCTTCGTTGTAAGTAAGACGCGCGTGCGACCGCATCACGGCCTCGTAGAAACGCGACCGCGTGACCTCGCCCTGCGCCGACACGTGCATGTCGCACACGTGGCAAAGCCGGTCGACGTTGGGGTTCAACGAGCAGAGCCCGTTTGACAGCGCCTCGGGCAGCATCGGCACGACGCGATCCGGAAAGTACACGGAGGTGCCGCGGCCGCGCGCCTCGCGATCGAGCGGCGAGTCCGTGGGTACGTAGTAGCTGACGTCGGCAATCGCGACGATCAGGCGCCAGCCGTCGCCTTGTTTCTCGCAGAACACCGCATCGTCGAAATCGCGCGCATCGGCGCCGTCGATCGTCACGAGCGGCACGTCCCGCAGGTCCTCGCGCCCCTCCTTCGCTTTGGCCGGCACTTCGGTCGGCCAACTGCGCGCTTCGGCTAGCGCTTCCTCTGGCCATTCGTGCGGTATGCCGTGCGCCCGAATCGCGACCTCGGTCTCGATGCCAGCGTCGTTGGCGCCGCCCACGATTTCGACCACGCGGCCGATCGCGTGGCTGTTCTTCGTCGGATATTCCAGCACCTCGACGGACACCACATCGCCGCCCTTGGCACCGTGCGACTCGCCGCGCGGGATGAGCACTTCAACGCGCGAATCGGCGCTGTCGCGAACGAAGTCGATACCGCGCTCACTACGGAACTGGCCGGCAATCTTCGTCTTGCCGCGAGCGAGAATCTCGACGACGTTGCCTTCGCGGCCGCGCGGCGTCTCGCTGGCGCGCACGGCCACGCGGTCGCCTGCCCACAGCAGCTGCATTTCGCGCGCCGAGAGATACAGGTCATCGCTACCGTCGTCGGGTTTCAGGAAGCCGAAGCCGTCGCGGTGCGCGATCACCTTGCCCGCCACGACGTTCAGCTGCCGCGTGAGGCAGAACTCTTCGGCGCGGTTGCGCAGCAACTGGCCGTCGCGGACCATCGCGCGCAGCCGGGTTTCGAGCGCGCGGCGGTGCTGCTCGGTTTTGATGCCAAACCGCGGCGCGAGCGCTTCGAGCAGCAGGGGCTGGCCCGCCTGCTCCATCGCTTTCAGGATGTCGTCGCGGCTCGGGATCTGGTGTTCGTACTGGCGCTCGCCGTTTTGGTCGGCGTCGCGGGGTCGACGAGGCACTAGGAGTGGCCTCGGGGAGAACGGTGGGAAGTTTTCATGGCCGTCATCTTATATGAGCGCTGCGGCAGCCGGCAGCGGATCGCCTTCGTTTGACAGCCTTCAGACCAGTCAGTACATTCCTCCCCCTTCTTGCCCCTTGCCCAGGTGGCGGAACGGTAGACGCGCTGGTTTCAGGTGCCAGTGAGGTAACACTCGTGGAGGTTCAAGTCCTCTCCTGGGCACCAGTCACATCAAGCTCTGCGCGGCCTCCGCGCTCATTCCACTTCGTCTAGAGAGCGCCCGACGCAGCTCGTAGTGCCACGTGACTGCCACGTGGCACGCAGTTCGCTGCGTGAATCCTCCGCAGAGAAATCCACCGCGTGATCGCCAGCACTCTACTGGCGCTTCTTCGCGCGCGTCATGCGGATGACGTGTTCGTCGACGAGTGCAAGAGCGGTCCCACCCAGCTGACCGAGCACGAGCGCATCGACGCGTGGGTCATGGCGAAGTCGTGGGCCCACCCGATGGTCACCGGCTACGAGATCAAGGTAAGTCGCGGCGACTTCCTTCGGGATCAGAAATGGCAGCGCTACCTGCCCATGTGCAACGCGCTGTATTTCGTCTGCCCCGCCAAGCTGATTGCGCCCAACGAGCTGCCGGACGACGTCGGCCTGATGTGGGCGTCGATGACTGGATCCAGGCTCTATACGAAGAAGCGTGCGAAGCCCAGGGACGTAACGATTCCGGAGGACGTATGGCGCTACATCCTCATGAGCAGGGTACGGATCACTCGCGAGCAGTTCACGTCCGCCAACAAACGCGA
>JBDTOT010000062.1:0-24257 GCA_039933105.1 Gammaproteobacteria bacterium
AGAGGGCCCCTCGCGGGACCGTCTGCGCACAGGGATGTGCGCAGCCGAGCCGCAGGGATGCGATTTCCGGCGTGTCCCGCGAGGGGCCCTCTCGCGCCGCCGGCACGGTTGCCACCGGAGCAAATGCGGGCTCGTGGGTACCAGCTCGCGCGCAGCAGCGCCGAAGCTCGACTCAGTCGTAGAACTCGGGCGACTTCTTGAGTCTGCGGTGGTGCGCGAGGTCGTGCTGGATCCACAACTGCGCGTGCGACTGCGTGAGGAACGTTTCAATCGTCTTGCGCGAGGCTTCAGTCTGCGGCTCGCTGACTTCGAACGTCGGCAAGCGGTGCAGCGTGCGCTCCGCCGGGTAGTGATACAGGTCGCCGGAGAGCAACACGCCGCCGGTGTTCGCGAGCTTCACGTACAGCACCGAGTGGCCTTCCGTATGGCCGGGGGCTTGCTTGATCACGACCGTGCCGTCGCCGAACACGTCGTAGTCCGGTGTCGTGATGAGCGTGGTCTTCGCGTTCTTCAGCGCCGAGAACGTTTCCGGTCGCGAGCCGCCCGGCGGATCGGCGGAGAACATCGCGTCGTGCTCGACCTTTTGCACCAGCCACTGCGCGCCGGCAAACAGGTTCGCGTCGGCCGTGTGGTCCCAGTGGTAGTGCGACAGCGCGAGATACGTGATGTCGCTCGGCTTGTAACCGGCGGCCGCGAGTTGAGAGGTGAGCGTCTTGCCGACCTTCACGAAGCGCTCGGCGCCGTCGCGGCGCACCAGCCGCTGGTCGAAGCCGACGTCGCCGCCGCGCTCGTGATCGGCCACGGCCCCGGCGTCCCACATCAGCACGCCACGTGGATGCACGATCAGGAACGAGGCGACGGATATCGGCACTTCTTCGACGTCCGCGTCCGTGAGCCGATAGCGCGCGGTCTCTGATGCGAGCACGCCGCCGTCCATCACGTAAATGCGCGGCGTCATGACCGCCGGTCGCGCGCCTTGCGCATTGACCGTGGCAGCTGCGACGAGAGCGAGGACGGCGCCGAGCACGCGCCACAATACGATGCGTAGCATGTAAACCCCCATGAACCTGTGACGCGCCGTCTTGGGCGGCACTATAGGGCAATGATGCTCCATTTGCCGCGAGCCGTCACGGCGCGGGAGCTACTAGGCTTCGGCGGAGATGAAGCTGCCGCGGATCTGACGGAAACGCAGCGTCAGAAATTCGATGCCCGTGATCCAGCGATCGGCGGTGTCGATATCGCGATTCGTATGTGCGACTCGGGCGAGGGCATGCAGCTCGCTGCAGATGACTTTCACGATCTGGTTCTGCTGCAGACGGGTCACACACGTGAACTGCATGCCGTTCAACGACAGGTCACGCATCTGCCCGACGTAAGGCTCTGCCTGTGGCCAGGTGACGTAGATGTCGATGGGATGGTGCTTGGGTATCCGGCTCAGCATGCGTTGGCCCGAGTACTCGAGCCGGTGGCGCTCAGCGGGGCACAGCGGGCTGCCACACCGGCCGCAGTCGTCGTCGCGTTCGATTCGCCGTTGCAGGCCATGTGCCGCCCCGCAAAACAGGCACACGTTCATGACGAGCGTGTCGGAGTGGTCGTCGACCGCATGCACTTCGCGCGGCGGGGGCCGCGTGTTGGCCGAGCGCCGTTGCGCATCGTATGCAGCGCGCCGCTGCGCGTTGCCGAGCACCGCGTACGCTTCCTCGATCAGTCCTGCATCGGCTTCGCCCGCGAATGTCGCCGATGTCTGCAGGCGCTGCAGCAACGTTCGGTAGATTGCGTGTATCACGGGCGTAGGCGCGTCCGGCTGGACGTGCAGAATGCGGTAATAGTCGGGCGGCGCGCTCATTTAGCCGGTCACGCTATGCCGAGGCGCTGGCACTCACAAGTCGACGCGGTCACACCCTGGCGATCCCGCGCAAAGGCCGCCCCACACCTTAGTTCTGTTGCGGAACCGTGGGGTTGGACGAGCCTGCGAACAATCGCTTGCCATCCTGGAACGTGACGGTGCCGACGTTGACGGTCGGCGACCCGTTGCGAGCCTGCCAACCGTCGACGACGAGCGTCGTGCCGGCCGGCAGATCTTCCTTGCGCCACCCGCGCCGAATCAACCCGTTTGCGCCGTTGGTCTCGCACGCCCAGTTCTGCACCTTGCCATCGGCGCCCGTGACGTCGAGGTAGATCCACGCGTGCGGGTTCGACCACTTCATCTCGGTAACCTTGCCGGTCAGCTTCAACGGCTTCTCCGGATCGAACTCGGCGGAGAACGAGTGATGCGCAACGGCGGCACCCGCGGCCAGCAGTGCGGCCATGGCGACCGCAACCTTCTTGGATCCCAAGCTACTGCTCCTTGTGCGTGGCACGGTAGTCGTCGCGAATTTCTTTCAGATGCGCGAGATCGCCATTGTCTTCGTGACAGGCGACTTCGAGCAACTCGTCATTCTTCTTGTTCAGCGGTACTTCGACCGTCCACGGCCGCGTGTACGCGATGGGATCCGTTACGGTGGCGCGATAGAGCAGGCGGTCGGGTGCGACCGGCGTGAACGTCTCGACGACGGTTTGCGCGTGCGTGATGACGTCGCCGACTTCGTTGAGCCACGCCTTGCCGTTGAAGTTGCTGCTTTCGATGACGAGCGTGTCGCCGTCCCAGCGGCCGGCTGAGTCGCCTTGCCACAGGCGTATGTGATCGGGCAGGGGTGCTCGCGGTGTCAGCGGAATCTGCCGCCACGACATTCTCTCGAACAGCATCACGACATAGCCCGCCGGTTGCAGGATGTGCACGGGCGCCGGCACGTACTGCGAGCGCGGCACGCCGCCGATGAAGCAATGTGCGGTGGGGTCGTCGTAGCCGCGGTGCGGTAGCGCGCGGTCGATGGCCTCCGCGCGCGCCCAGCGTTGATACGGTAGCTTGCCGTTTTTCGGGTCCACGACGATGCCGCGGCTCGCAGGTGTCAGGAAATTCTGCGTGCGCGTCTCGAGGCCATAATTCGCGCCGCCGGCATCGGGCTCGTACCAGCCCGAGATGTCGGGCTTGCCGTCCGGCAAGCGCGCACTCTCGCCGGTCACTGCCGGTTTCGGCAGCCGAGCGCTTGCCCGAGGATTGAACGCGACGTCGCCCGCTGGCGGTGCCCCGGGATACCACGTGCGGGTATCGGGCTCGAATGCGCCGTTCTGTTCTTCTTTTTCCGCCTGGCACTGGTACTCGAGCAGGCGATTCATGTCGGTTTGCCGATGCAGCGGCATACTGATTTTCCACGGCCGCGTGAACACTTTCGGATCATCGATCGTGACTTCGTAGTCGATCGTGTTCGCGTCGCGCAACGCATACCGCTCCGTGAGCTTCAGCTGATCGCTGTGGAAGTCGCCGGCCGCGTCGAGCCAGGTGCGGTCATTGTGATCGGTGACCTGCACCACGAGCACGTCGCCCTCCCAATGCCCACGCGAGTTGCCCATCCACGATTCGATGCCCTCGTGGAGCGTCTTTTGACCGTTCGTGTAGATGAGCCGATACACCTGCGACCACTCGAACGTGATCGCCACGTGATCGTTCGTCTGAAAGATCTGGAACGGGAACTCGAGATACATGATTCGCGGCACGCCGGGCATGTAGCAGGAATTCAGCGGATCCTCCGTCGTGCGATTCGCGAAGTTCTTGCGCTGTTGTTCGGCCGCCCAGGGCTGGTAGGGGATGTCGTCGCCTACGATCACGCTCTGGCCGGCCGGCATCTCGTGCCGCGCGACATGGAAGCGCAGGTCATATGCCGCGCGATTTTGCACGCGCCAGATTCCTTGCAGGTCTGGTTTGCCGCTGGGCGTGCGCGGCAACGCTTGCCCCAACGCCAGCGAGCCGACACAGAGTGCCAGCGCTGCGAACACCACTCGCGTGAGCATCGAACCCCCCGACAGATACCCAGTTGTTGGTATAGCGAATGCGCGCGAGGGAGTCTAGGTGCGGGCGGGTACTACGCGTGCGGGTTTTCCCGATTGGTCGGGCGTTGCCGAGGTGGTAGAAGAGGACTCGTAGTAGAGAATGAAGGAGCCCGAGAATGAGCCCCAAGAACACGATCTGTCTTTGGTTCGACAAAGACGCGCATGCAGCCGCGCGCTTCTACGCCGCCACCTTTCCCGATAGTGAAGTGGGCGCCGTCTACAGAGCGCCCAGTGACTACCCCAGTGGGAAAGAGGGGGATGTGCTGACGGTAGAGTTCAAGGTTCTCAACATTCCGTGTATGGGCCTCAACGGCGGTCCGCGGTTCAAGCATAGCGAGGCGTTTTCTTTCCAGGTGGCGACGGACAGTCAGGAAGAGACGGACCGCTACTGGAACGCCATCGTTGGCAACGGCGGACAGGAAAGCCAGTGTGGTTGGTGCAAAGATCGCTGGGGCCTTTCCTGGCAGATTACTCCGCGCGTGCTGACCGAGGCGCTCGCCGCGGGCGGCGATGAGGCCAAGCGCGCCTTCGAAGCCATGATGCCGATGAGGAAGATCAACGTTGCTGTCATTGAGGCCGCGCGGCGGGGCAAAACCGCGTAACAAGGGGAGCGACATTATGTCCCGAACGGGCTGGGTTGCCGTGCGCCTGGAGTAGCATCACAACGTCTGCTCAAAAAAGAAGAAGAACAATGAAGCAGGAGCTTGGTATTGCTCTGGGTCTTGCAATCGGCTCGCTCGTGTACGACGCATGGCACGGCCAGATCGGCGGCTTGCCGTTGTATCGCGCAGTCCTCGCGTTCGTGCTCTCGTTCGCGTTGCTGACAGTGTTGGCGGCGTTGAAGAAGCCACGTAGCTCGCGCTAAACCGCGCGTCACCGCTCACGCCGCATGTGCGACCGTGTTGCGCCCCCCCGCCTTGGCCTCGTAGAGCGCGAGGTCCGCGCGTGCGATCAAACGCTCGCCCGCGACCTTGAGGTCGTCGCCATCGCCGGCGGCGGGGTGCTCCGCCACTCCGATCGACACGGTCACGTACAGCGGCTCGCCGTCAGTCCCTCCAACGTTGAACGCCTTGTCGGCGACCGCACGGCGAATACGCTCCGCGAGTAGGCCGCCTGCGTCGCCGCCGGTGGCGGGTAACAGGATCACGAACTCTTCGCCGCCGTAGCGCGCCGCGACGTCGCTGCCGCGCACTTCGCCTTCGATGCGGTGAGCGACCTGGCGCAGCACGTCGTCACCGGGCAGGTGCCCGAGCCGGTCATTGATGCCTTTGAAATGGTCGACGTCGATCATGAGGCAGGTCAATGAGGTGCGATCGCGACGGCACCGCGCCAGCTCCTCGTGCAAACGGCTGAGCAAGTACCGGCGGTTGTGCCAACCCGTGAGCGCGTCGGTAAAGCCGCTGCGTATCAGGCGTGACCGGTTGACGGCGCTCTCGAGACAGTAGGCCGCTATACCTGCGAGGTGACGCAGAAAATCGGTCGCGAGCTCGGGTACGAAGCGCTCAGGCTCGTCGCTGCCGAGGTTGATCGAGCCGATCGGATATCGCTCGCGGAGCAGGGGTAGCAGCGCCACCGTGCGCAGCTTCACGTTTGCAGGAAACAGCAGCTCGTGATCCGCGCGCGTGAACGCTCCGAGCCAGGGTCGGGCGGTGGCGAGCTGCGGCGCTAGGGTGTGCATGGAGTCGACGAACAGCACGTTGGAGTACTCCTCGACGTGGCGCCCTTGCGCGAGCAGCAGATGCCGAATTTCGTGCTCCGGGTCTGCGAGCACGAGCGTCGTCGCTGCGAGTTTGTAGCTCGTGCGCAGTCCGTTGGTGAGCCGCTCGAGCAGCTCACCGAGGCTGCCGGCTTCGAGCAGCGACATCTCGCGTTCGTGTGCGCGCTGCCACGCGTCTTCGTTCCGACGGGCTTCTTCGGTGAGTGCCGCGAGCCGCCAGCGCAGCTCGATCAATTCCTTGTCGTTATCCCCCACCCTGCGAGATCCCTCCGTTATCGTGGACCGCGTGGGCATTCGCGGTGGGGGAGAATATTTGCCGGCCGCCCTCACGGTTCGAGGACGCGTGTCTCATTTCCGCGTCCGCGGAGTCAATCGGCTTACGCTGGTGCGTATGCTGGCGCACAGAGCGGGGTGAAGGGATAAGCGAAGATCCGCTATCGCTTTCGGAAAGGTGTTGTCGTGAGAAAACGAAGCATGTTCTTGTCTGTCGCCTTCATGGCGTCGTGCGCGGCCATGGCGTATAGGCCCGCTGAGGAGCGCGCGTTCGGCGAAATTGCCGCAGGTGGCTGCAACAATCGCAATGGGGACTTCATCGTGCGTGGCATGGTCAGCAATGCCACCGAGGATACGGTGGTGTTGTCGGACCCCGCGGATGAGGCGAGCACGATGTCCCTCAGGCTCCCTGGCCGGGGACCTTTGGCACGAGTCAAAGGTTTCTTCAGCAGGAACAAATACGAGGCAACGCTGAGGCGCCTCGAAGAGCTGCGCGCCGAACGTACGCCTGTGGTGGTGACCCTGAAGTGCCGGGGGGACGGCGCGCCAGCCGCGCGTAACATCTCGTATACGAACGAGGACGGGTCCGCCGGGTCAATTACGTTCTAGCGTGGCAATGCGAAGACGTTGATCGAGTTGCCGCGGTGCTCGGGCAAGGTGAGCCCTGCGGTCGCCGCCAACGCTCGCGGGCCGAGTAAGCCCTCGGCGTTGATCACGGCGACGTACTGCCGCCCGTCGACGGCATACGTGATCGTGCTGGTCTGCACCGTGGCGCCCAGCGGCTCGGACTGCCACAGCGTCTGTCCGGTTTCCGCGTCGAAGGCGCGCAGCACCTGCGCGATGTCGCCCCAGAACACCAATCCGCCCTCCGTGGCGAGCACGGCGCCGTTACCCGCGGCGCGGCCTTCGTAGAGCACCTTCATTTCACCTGTGCGCATGTCGATTTTCGCGAGGCCCGCGAAGCGCGCCGGATCGGAACCCGGCCGCAGCACTCCACCGCGATGCTCGTTCCGGCCGTCCGCGTCGGCGCGCGCCATGTCGAGGCAATGGTTGGCGTAGGGGACGTACAAGGAATTGGTGCGCGGCGAATATGCCGTCGGCCAGAAGCTGCGCGTGTTCCAGTAGCACACCAGGCTGCGCTTGCCCGGCGCGTCGAGCACGAGCTCGCGATTCATCGTCGCGACGCCGGTTTTCACGTCGATGTCGGACACGATCCAGTTCGGCGTATCGAACGGGAAAGGTCTGGCCCACAGGAACTCGCCGGTCGCGCGATCGTTGACCCAGATGCCGCCGCCTTCTCCCACGGTGACGGCCACGTCGCGCTCCCGGTTGCGGCGCGCGGCCGGGCTGATCCACTTCACGTGCTTCGCGTCGGGCGCGACCACCGTGTGGATCAGCGTCTTCTCGTGGTTGATGTCCATGTCCCAGTCGTCGCCGGGCAGATGCTGGTAGTACCAGACGAGCTTGCCGGTGTCGGGGTTCAGCGCCACGGTGGAGTTGCTGTACAGGTCGGCCGGCGCGTGCGTCGGGATGGCGTCGGCATTGCCTCCGTGGCGTTCGGCGCGCGTGTTCGGCATCGGGTTCGCGATGCCCCAATACAAGAGATGGCGCGCGGGATCGTACGTGCCCGGCAGCCCCCACGCGGCAGCACGGCGACCGTCCACCGGTGCGCCGGCCCATGACTCATCGCCGGGTTCGCCGCTGCCGGGCGTCGTATAGAAGCGCCACACTTCCTGCCCCGTGCGCGCGTCGTGCGCGGCGATGAAGCAATTGCTGCGCGCGCTGTTGCACGTGCGCCCCGAGATCACTTTGCCTTCGACGACGATTGCGCCCGACGTGTGTGTCTCGATCGACGCCGGTGTTTGCCAGCGGACTTTGCCGGTGGCGACGTCGAGCGCGACGACGGGGCTCGGCTGGCCCGCGGCAGCCGGTGCTGTGTAATACAGCATGTCGGCGTAGATCGCGAGCGCCTTCACGCGCGTCGACGAGGTGCCCGGTGGCGCGTATTCCCACAACAGCTCGCCGGTCGCGGCGTCGAGCGCCCACACTTTGCTCGAGCCTTCGCGGCTTCCGGGTGTGGTGAGGTACAGCACGCCGCGATGCACGATCGGGATGACTTCGATCGGGCCTTCGGGCAGCGCTTTCGTCCACGCGCGCTGTAACGTGCCGACGTTCTTGCGGTTGATCTGGTCGAGGGGGCTGAAGCGCTGCGCGTCGTAAGTTCGGCTGTACATCAGCCAGTCGGCGGGATCGGGAGCGCGCAGCGTGGCGTCCGTGACGGGGTTTGCGGCAACGTCACGCAATCGGTTGTGGGGTGTGTCCGGCGCCTGCGCCAGGGCGCGTAACGTAACGAGCGCGAGCACAAAAGATGCGATCACGACGCGTCGTGCTGACATAGATGATTCCCGCGTTCGGCTGGCTGCCGCGACTATAGTGGAGCGCGTGCGGCAGCGCACGCGGCGTCCGCGAGCGGAGACTCTACTTCGCGGGAGCTTCCGTCGAACCGCTCGCCGCAGGTTTGCCGCTCTCCGGCGAGAGCCCGCCGAACCCGACCGTCTTGCCGTTCACGGTGAAGGCTTGAATGAACCCACCGTCGTGACCGTCGTGCCGGGGTGCGATCAGGATCGCGATTTTGTCCCCCGCGTGAACCATGTCGCGCGTGTAGCCGGCGCGGAAGAAATGACTCGCGCTGTGGCCTTCGTACTGCACGGTTCGCGTGCCCTTGGCGTCGGTCACTTCGACGAACGCCGCCGTGTGCGGATTCTCGACGTTGAACTCCTTCACCACGCCGTGGATCGTGACGCGCTGGCTGAAGTCGAACTGAGCCGCGGAGTGATGCGCACCTGCGGACGCTGCGAAGAGCGCCAGCGCCGGAGTCGCTAGTGCGATTGCCAAAGTTCGAATGAGCTTAGTCATGTTGAATCTCCTGTCGTGACACGCCGTCGCGCGTACGTTTTAGAGCAGCTATTCTTTCGCCTCGCGTTCCTTGTAGATGTCGCTCATGCGCGCTTCCACGGCGTGGCCCGCCTTGAGCTGCGCGCGACGCGCCTCGAGCAACGCGTACCAGAATTCGTCGGGGCAACGGTACGGGATGATGAATCCGTCCTTGAGGGGTTCGAACTTGCGTTGGATCTTGACCGGTGCCGTGTAGTAAACGGGATCCGTGATCGCAGCCTCATAGCTCAAGACCGTCGTGCCCTTGGCGTCTTTGCCGAGCGAGAAGCGTTCCTCGATCGTGGCTTGATCGCTATGTGGATGGTTGCCCTGATCCTGGCCATCCGTGAGGTCCGTGGTCTTTACGACGAGCGTGCTGCCGTCCCAGCGGCCCGCCGAATACCCGCTGCGACTCGGTAGACGCTGATCGGCGGGAAGCTGGCGGTCGCCGATGTAGACGCGACGCGTTTCGTTCTCGACCTCATAGATGATCGTCAGCTGGTTCAGCTTCTGGATGAACTCGATCGGGTAGCCCCCTGGCAGCTCCATCATCGTGGGCACGCCGTAGTCGACGCAGTACGCCGCCGGATTGGCGCGCTCGGGCCCGAGCAGCTTGCCGTATTCCTCGACGCGCCGTTTGCCTTCGGCCGTGAGTGGCAAGTCCGCGCGCGCACGGCCGAAACCGGAAACGCCGCTCTGACCCGGCTCGCGGTAGCTCATCCAAAGACCCGTGAAGTCCGGGCGCTCCGGCTCGGCAGCTGAAGCCGCCGCGCACGCGAGCGACAATGCCGCGGCGAGGACGATCTTGCAGAGCGGTAAAGACGGATGCCGCATCAGGGGCCCCTCGGGATTTCGACGTCCGATTCCAACTCTACCGCGTCGGGCGGGGCAAGAAAATCGCCCACCTATACGTAGTTCTCGAAACTGCGCGCATTCGGAGCTACCCTACGGCGCGTTTAGTCACCATCCAACGAAAAGAATTCTTTGGGGGCCAGCGTGTTCGGCATAGCGACCACCCTCGTTCTCTTGCTCACGCTTGCGATCGCGGCCTGCAGCGCGCCGCCCACACCGGCAGCGACGCCCCCGCAAACGCGGCCGGATCTCGCTGGCATGTGGAGCGATCCGCCGCGCACCGCGCTCGATTCGTTCTGCTTCATGGCCTGTACGGAAACGGGGTTGAAGCACCTGGCCGCGTTGCTCGACGATCCGGCCAACGATGCCCGGCCGTATGAAGGCCTCATGGGGGAATCGGTGGGGTATCAGGCCGCCGAATATCTGCGCCCACGCATGACCGACGCTGGGCTCGCCACCTCGCCGCTCGATCCGCTCGCGGACCGCGGCTATCTGTACTGCGAGCCGTGGGGATTCGCGCGGCAGGCGTTTGCGCCGCATCAGCTCGAGATCAAGCAAGACGCGGATAGCGTGGATCTGCACTACGGCGAATGGGACGCGCATCGCACGGTGTATCTCGACGGGCGCAGCGTGCCGGCAGACCAGGTGCATACGCCGCTCGGATACTCGGTGGGTCATTACGAAGGTGACACGCTCGTGGTCGAGACTACGCACGTCACCGAAGGTGACGGCACGCTGATGGCGTGGGATGGCCGCCACAGCGACCAACTCACGGCCGTCGAGCGTTATCGCCGGCCGAATCCGGAGCGCCTCGAGCTCACGGCCACGCTGACCGATCCATGGGCGTTGCGCGAGCCGGTAGAGTTCAAGAAGGTCTGGCGCTTTGCGCCTGACCAGGAAATCGGGCCGTACGACAGCTGCGAGCCCGCTGCCGCGAAATCTGCGGAAGGAAAAGCGCAATGAAGCCGAAGCATCTGGTCTCGTTCGCCTGCGCCATGCTCGCGGCTGCGGCGCTGGCGCCCGCAGCCGCGCACCACTCATTTGCGGCTGTTTTCGACGGCAGTAAGATCGTCACGCTCGACGGCACGATCAAGGAATTCAAATTCGTAAACCCGCACGCGCTCGCGACGATCGACGTGACCGATGACAAGGGCGCTGTGCAGCCATGGACCGTGGAATTCGACGGGCGTCTGAACCTGACCAACTTCGGCTGGACCGATGCGACGATCAGGTCCGGCGAGCGCGTGAAGATCTCGGGCAATCCGGAACGAACCGGCGCGCCGCGGATTTTCTTCTCGAAGCTCGTGAGGGCCGACGGCACGGCGGTCGTGCGCGGCGGCGATCGGCTGAATGCGATCGAGGAAGATCGCCGGCTGCGCGCCGCGCAGCGCGCGACGTCGACACCCGCCAAATGAAACGGGGCGAGCCGGCGCCTGCCGACCCGCCCCAAACTCCTCGCGTTCGTTAGAACTTCGGGCCGCCGTCGTACTTGAGTCCTACCGGCGCGGCTTGCTCGCGGACCGCGTCATAGATCTGCTGGTCGAGCGAGTCCTTCGCGCCACCGGCAGCCTCGACCTTCTCTTTGATGTACGAGTCGCGCTCCTTGGCCAGCTTCGCGATCTCGCCCTGCAGCGCTTTGCGTTTCTCGGCTGTGGCCGCGAGCACCTGGCGTTGCTGCTCCGGCTCGAGCTTGGCGATCGAAGGGGGGAGGGCGGCAGGGGCCACCGCCGCGACGTCGACGCGACCGCTCGCGACGTCGTCGACGAGCTCGCGCCCGCCCAGCAGGTTGCCGACGCCACTCGCGCTCGCGTTGAACGCGCCGCGCCGCGCCTGCGCCGCCACCGAGGCTTCCGCGCGCAGCTTGTCCGTCGCCTGGACCTTGCTGGCGGACGCGGCCTTCTCTTCGGCCGAACCGTAATACATACGCGTGCCGTCAAGATCGGCCGCGAGCTTCGCGATCTCGACGTCGAACGGCGTCTCGATGGCGACCGCGCTGCCGGCTTGCTCGACGGTGAAGTAGCGCCCGTGACCGAGCGCGGCAATCTGCCGCCAGTGCGCAGCCGTGTCCGCCGCGCTGCCACACTGGATCGTGTTCACGACGATGCCCCTCGCGGTAGCGTTGGCGACCGTGACGGAGTACTTCACGTCGTTCTGATAGTCCATATGCGGCGGCGCATCGCCGACGAGGAACACGACGCGGTATACGTTCGGGTCCTGGCTCCACGAGATGCGCTTGATCGCGACGTCGAGCGCTTCGTTCACGGCCTCGGGACCGTCGCCGCCGCCATCGGCCCCGAAGTCCATGAGCTTGCTGTACATCGAGTCGAGATCCTTGTTCAGATCGACCACACGCGTGACGTACTGGTCGCCGTGATCGCGGTAGGCGACGAGCCCCATCGAGATCTCCGGTGCTTGCTGCGCCTGCGCGAGCGTGCTCGCAATCGACCAGATCTTTTCTTTCGCGGCCTGGATCAGGCCGCCCATGCTGCCGGTGGTGTCGAGCACGAATACGACCTCGACGCGCTTGGCCGATGTCGGCACCGTGGGCGCCGGCAGCGTCTTGGGCGGCACCGTCGTCGCCTGGCTACGAAGGGTGGGGTAGAGAACAACCGTGCCGACGGTCGCCAGCACGAGTCCGGTGACGAGAATGTTGGTCTTCATGGACAAACTCCTGATTGAGGTGACGGAGGTGAATTACTGCGCGGCCGATAGGCGACGGACAGCTGCGTCGGCGGCGCGCTGTGCGCGCGCGAACGCGTCGTCAGCCGCATCGGCCGAGTCGCTTGCGCGTGCGCCAAGCGAGCGTGGGATCAGCACGTGAAACGCCTGCACGAGGAAGAAGCACCAGAACGCGAGCCACGCACCGCCCGAGCGTTGTGCAGCCCACACCGCGAACGCGGCGCCGAGGAGGCTCAGCCCTAAGTCGGCGAGCGCGGGCAGCACGCCTGAATAGGAGTACAGCGACCGTATGAGCCACACGAGCGCTACGTGCACGAGCGCGTAGGCGACGAGCGGCAGGGCCAGGAACCACGCGAAGCTCGCGGCAACGATCCATAGCGCGACTGTCGTGACACGTCCGACGCGCTCGCCGCTCGTGCCCATGAGGTACAGCACGTAGGCGAGCCCGAGCAACGCGATGACTGCACGCAGCGCCGTGCCGATGCCGGTCAGCGGCGTCAGCGCGGCGAGCACGGCCGCGCCGCAGACACTCAATATGAACGCCGTGCCGAGCGCACGGCCGAAAGACGGCGGGTTGCGCGGGCTCATGACGGCTGCCTCTGCGCGCGCTCGCGCAGTAGTGCCACTTCCACTTCGTCGTCCGTGACCACAAAGTCGGTGCGGCCCCATTCGTCGCCGCCGCTTGGGGTAACCGTCAGCAGCTCGGCTTTTTGGCGCATCACGTCGAGTTGCTCGCGCTGTGCGTCGACGGCCGCACGGCGTTCGCCGAGTTGTTTATCGACGAGCGTGCGTCGCTCGGCAATGTGACGATCGAGCCGCTGCGTCTCGAGCCGCCGCTTGATGACTCTGCGAGCGAGCTCTTCGTTGCCATTCGCGAAGCAGAGGTCGAGCTGGCCGTTGAGCTCCATGAGGGCGCTCTGCACTTTGCGGTGCCGATCGGCCAGCAGGCCGCGTTCGTGCTCGAGCACGCGCACGTGCTGCTCGCCGCGCGAGAGCTCTTCCTCCATTTCGCGAATCGCTTGCTTCAGCAGTACGTCCGGTTCTTCGATGCGGTCGAGCACGGCGTGCATGTCGGCCGTGAAGAGTCGCGACACTCGGTTGATAAGGGCCATGGCGTCATCTCCTCGTGACTCGAATGGAATCTCGAGGCAGCAGGCTACGGAGATGTGTCCCCGCGCCGTAGACACGGCAAGGCAAATTCGTGGGTCTCGCGTTTACATCGCGTTTACACGCGGCCGGAATGAGCCATCGCGGTGCGCTTGGACCGCGCGTTGCACCGAAAACGGCGTGCTGCGCCTCGTGTCACGCGTCGAAAGCCGCGTGAATGCTGGCTTTCGCCGCTGGCACGAGTCCTGCAAAGACCTGGTCGAGCGGGGGCCAAGGACGGCCCATCTTTTCAGGTATGCAAGGAGCGACTCATGAAGACCACTAGTTCTTTTCGAAGTGCGACAGCGAACGTGTTGATCCTGTTGACGCCTGCAGTCATCGGTCCCCTCGCCGTGGCCGAAGGCTTCGCGGACGTCACGAAGCCCGTGGCCGTCGAGGTTGATCGAGCCGTAATGCGGATCGACATAGCGGCCGCGCTGCGTGCCGTGCGCGAGAACTTGAGCGACGCGCGCGTCGTCGCGCCGGCGGTTGCCGGCAAGCCCGAAGACGTCAAACTGGCCGTCGCGGAGCCTCACGATCGCGGGTAGGCGCGCCGGCAGCAATTTGCTCCTGCACTTGCTGCACTTCCGCCAGCCACGGCGTCGTGTGCGGCAGCCCGCGAATTTACGAATCATTTACACGGCGCCGCCATGCGAGCTGCTAGCCTACGCAGCTACGCATGGAGCCACGCAAGCCGCGAATATTGGTCGTTGAAGACGAGGCCGCGATCCGCGAAGGTCTCGTGGATGTGCTCGTCTATCACGGCTACCGTGTCGACGCAGTTGCCGATGGCCGCGAGGGACTGAAGAAGGCGCTCAGCGGCCAGTACGACCTGCTGCTGCTCGACGTCATGCTTCCAGGCCGCGACGGCTTCGCGATCTGCGACGAAGTACGCAAGATCGACCGCGAGCAGCCGATCATCCTGTTGACGGCGAAGACTGGCGATGAAGACATCGTGAACGGCTTGGCGCTCGGCGCCGACGACTACATCGGCAAACCGTTCTCGATCGCCCAATTCGTGTTGCGTGTGAAGGCCGTGCTGCGCCGTTCGCGTTCAGGGCTCGCGCTCGCGGCCGAAATCCGTCTCGCGGGCGACATTGCGATCGATACGCGCAACCTGTCCGGTAGCCGCGCGGGAGAACCGCTGCAGTTCACCCGACGCGAGATGGACATTCTTCAATACCTGCAACAGAACTCGGATCGACCCGTGTCGCGAGAGGAATTGCTCACGCGCGTGTGGGGCTACGACCGCGCGGCGGACATCGAGACGCGCACGGTCGACATCCACATCGCGAAGCTGCGGCGCAAGATTGAGCCCGATTCGAAGGAGCCGCGTAACCTCATCACCGTGCGCGGCGCGGGCTACCGCCTGCTGGTCGGCGAATGAACGCACCTAGCCGCATGTGGCGTAAGCACTTCGACGAGCGCGGATTGCGCTGGCTATTCGGCGCGTTCTTTTTGGCGCTCGCGGTGCCGGCGGCGCTGCTCGTCGCGCAAGCCTACGGCCAGCTGAAGTGGGAAGCGCTGCGCACGACACAACTCGCCGCTGAAGAGCTCGCCGCGCGCATCGATGCACAGCTCGTGACGGCAGTCGCGGGCGAGGACGCGCGCTCGTTCGGCGATTACTCGTTCCTCGTGGTTACGGGCGACGCGGCTGCGAATTTCGTGCAGCGCTCGCCGTTGTCGGCATTTCCGGTGGCGAGCAGCGTGCCCGGCGTGCTCGGCTACTTTCAGCTCGATGCCGCGGGCAAGCTCTCGACGCCGCTTTTGCCTGGCCCGGAGGTGGCGCCGGCCAGCTACGGAATCGGGGCGGAAGAGCAGGCCGCGCGCGCGGCGCGGATTGCCGAGCTGCGCGCGGTGCTCGCGCAGAATCACCTCGTGCGTCCTGCGCGCGACGAGGGCGCGCCACCGCCCGCGCTGGCGGACAAGCCCGGGTTCGGCAATCTCGTGAGTGGCGGTGGCGCAGCACCGCGCGCTGTCGCGCCCGCCGCGCCGCCGCCGGCGGCGGCAACTTCGGCCGCGGCGACGTCGGCATCGGCATCGGCATCGGCGCCGACCGATGCGCAAGCCGCATTCGATCAGCTCGCGGCCGGTGCACTTTCCAAGGCGCGCGCGGCGAATGCCGCGGGCGCTGCCGAAGAGCAGCGCTCCGTTACCGCCGAGAAATCGAATCCGCCGGAACGCCAGCAGCGCGCGGACACGAAGGACAGCGAACGCCGCACGCGTGTGGAGCAGGCGCTAGCACCGGAGCCAAAGGTGGTGGCGCCACAGGGCGAAGCCGACTCGACGCAAGCGAAGGCGAAGGCGAAGGCCGAGCTCGACATCCGCACGTTTGCGAGCGAGATCGACCCGCTCGAACTCGGCATGCTGGATACGGGACATTTCGTGCTGTTCAGAAACGTGTGGCGCGACGGCCAGCGCTATATACAAGGAGCGCTGCTCGATCGAGCGGCGTTTCTCGCGAGTACGGTCGAAGCGCCGTACCGCACGAGCGCCGTGGCCGGTGTCACGGATCTCGCGATCGCGCACCAAGGCCGCACGTTGGCCGTTCTCTCGGCCGGCGGTGCGCCGGCGAGCTACGCGTCAACGCCACAGGAGCTTGCCGGCACCGTGGTACATCGCACGCGTTTGTCGCCGCCGTTCGGCGATCTCGAGATCGCGTTCTCGGTCAACGCGTTGCCGCGAGCGCCGGGCACGACGCTGCTCATCTGGGTGTCGGTGACGCTGGCCGTCGTGCTGATCGGCGGGTTTCTGTTGATGTATCGCTTTGCCGCCGGGCAGTTACGGCTTGCGCGCCAGCAACAGGACTTTGTCTCGGCCGTGAGCCACGAGCTGAAGACGCCGTTGACGTCGATTCGCATGTACGGCGAGATGCTGAAGGCAGGTTGGGCCGACGAAGCGAAGAAGCAGACTTACTACGACTACATTCAGAGCGAGAGCGAGCGCTTGTCGCGGCTGATCGACAACGTGCTGCAGCTCGCGCGCCTGACGCGTAGCTCACAGCGTATCGATGCGAAGAGCGTACTCGTCACGGAGTTGCTCGATCTCGTGCGGTCGAAGGTGGCCACGCAGGTGGAGCGCGCCGGCTTCGAGCTCCGCGTGCGCAACGACACGCCCGCCGAGACCGCGGCCGTGGTCGACGCCGATTGTTTCGCTCAGATCTTCATCAACCTCGTCGACAACGCGCTGAAGTTCTCGGCCGGCGCCGACGTCAAAGTCGTGGAGCTTGCGTGCCGCAGCGAGCCGGACGGTTCGCTGCTGTTCACGGTTCGCGATTTCGGGCCTGGCGTGCCAAAAGCGCAGATGAAGAAGATCTTCGAGTTGTTCTATCGAGCGGAGAACGAGCTGACGCGCGAAACGGTTGGCACGGGCATCGGTCTCGCGTTGGTTCGTCAGCTCGCGATGGCCATGAATGCGCGGATCGACGTGCGTAATTGCGAGCCGGGAGCAGAGTTCCGGCTTTCGGTTCGCAGCTAAGTAGAAAAGAAACCGCCGCTGCACTCGCGATGCGTCGGCGGTTGTTGGTAGTGCGAGATCCCATCACTGGCTGCACGCGCAGCGTGGGCCGGCGGTCAGAACCCGTGCGTGTAGGAGAAGCGCAGCGTGCGCGGCAGGCCTAAGTTCACGTACGTGTAGGGCGAGCTGCAGTCATAGGGGCCGTCGGTGGACACATCAAGGCAGCCTTTGCTCGGCCGGCCGTACTCTTCGTCGAGCGCGTTCTGCAGCGCCAGGTTCAATTGCTGCTTCTTGCCTTCGCCGAACACATAGCGTCCAGAGAGATCAATGACTGTGTATTTGCCGTAGGACGTCGGCACGCCATTCACGCCGACCGAAACGTCGCCGACATAGTTCAACGCGATCGTCGCACCGAGTGCGCTGCCGGCCGGATGAAAGTCGAGCACTGCCTTCGTCAGATCCTTCGGGATCCGGGCGATCTGACCGCCGCCGTCGTTTTCCGCCTTGTTGTGCGTATAGCTCAGCTCCGCGGAGACGGAATCCGTGAAGGATCCGCCAACCGCCACCAACGCGCCGCGCACTTTGACCGTTCCCTCCACGTTGGCAAACACGTCTTGTCCGGTGGTCGTGTCGAACTCGCCGTAGTCGATCAGGTCGTCTGTGTTGCGCATGAACGCCGTGACTTCCCAGTGGAAGCCTTTGTCCCGCCCGCGCGTACCGCCAAGCGAGACATTCACGCCCTTGCTGCGCTCGGGCTTCAGGTTCGGGTTACCCCGCTCATATCCTGGATCGTTCGCAAACAGCTCTTCGGCTGTCGGCAAGCGAAAGTTCGTGCCCGCCGTTCCGCGAATGAACAGGTTGTTCGTGAAGTCGTACTCGCCCGTTGCGGTGAAGACCGTCGCCGTCTCGCCCACGTCGGGAGCGTTGTAGCGCACGCCGGCCGAGAATTTCGCTCGATCGGAACCGGCGCGGATCTGCGCGAACACGGCCTGGGTTTTTTCCTTGTTCGGGGCAATGAATAGGACTTCATCACGACCGCCATAGCGCTGGTAGTCGTAGCCCACGTAGTAGTCGACGCCCTTGTTCTGTCCGAAGTGCAACACCGCGTTCAACCCGCGATCGTCGTAACCCCAGAATGCGTTGTCGTACAACGTGATCAGGTGGCTGGGATTTGCGAGATCTGTGTAGAAGGTGTCGTACGTCGTGTGCCACTTATGGTAGTAGCCTTTTAAATAGAACCCGACCGTGTCGCTCAAGGCGTAGTCGAGCTTCATTGTTGCGAGATTTTCGTTGCGAGAGTTGACGTCGCGTGCCACGCGGAAAGGCTGGGCGTAGTCGAGATCCGCATCCGTGTTCTGATAGCTGAGGCTCAGCTTGATGTCATCGTTGAAGTCGTGCGCGTACTTGGCGCCGATTGTCTGCACGTCGTAGCCGCGCTTGCGTTGCTTCGAACTCGGCTGAAAGTCCTGATCGCGAAACGCTTGGTAGCCGTCGGACTTGTCGATCGAGCCGTAGAACACCACCTGCTCCGCGCCAAACGTGTTGCTGTAGTAGCCATCGACGTGATGGCTATCGTTCGAATCGGTCGCCAAGCTCAACGAGGACTGAGCCTCTCTGGAAAACGGCTTGGTCACGATATTCACAACGCCCGCAGTGGCGGCAGTTCCGTAAAACAGGGCTTGGCCACCCTGCAGGACCTCGGTGTGGTCGATCATCGCTGAGGGCATCGTGTCCAGCGGAGGCGTGCCGCTATATAGACGATTGTTGATGCGTACGCCGTCGACGAGCCACAGGACATCGTCGGTGCGGGAGCCGAGTAGCGAGATATCCGAGTAATCGAACGGGCCGTTCTTCGGCAGCATGAAAAGGCCCGGCGAGCGCATTTGCAGGAGCTGCGTCACGTCCACGTACGAGCCGTTGCGCACGTCCTCGCGAGACAGCGTGTCGAGTTGCACGCCGTATTCGGCGATCTGCTGCGGTAGCGATTGCTCGATCTGCCTGCCAGTGACTGTGATGACTTCGGGCGTCGACTGCTGTGCCGCAATCGCGAAAGGTATACAGGCCGCCGTGGCCGCGGTCAGCACGTGTTTCATATTCGTTTTCCCCATGGCGTGTTGCTTGTAAGTTGTAGCGGCGCGACAGCGACGACTGCCCTTCAGGCCGACGGGCGATATAGCATGGAGGTGCGTCAGCACGCGTATGCAAACAGTTAGATTAACGTCGAACCGACTGCGTTAACGGTAGTTGCGATTAGCCTCTGGCCAGCCTCTCGGGCGGCGTTCAGCGCACTGTGCCAAAGCCCGTTAACGCCTCAAGCTAACGAACGTTCGGTCTATCTCTCGCGTGCGCCGCACACCCTCGCGTGAAAATCGCGCAACGGCCGAACGGTGCCGGCTGAGCCGGAACATCGAGATTGCGCTTGCCCGTTTCGACGTGACGCGCGCTATGCTTTGACGCCATGCGTAAAGGGGTAACGAGCACTTTGAATGGAGCGGGCGCCATCCTCGCGCTTCTGCTCGTGGCGCTTCCGGCGCTCACGGCGGAGTCGTTCGACGTGGGCCGCAGCTCGAGCGGGGCCCGCATTGACGGCGTGTATGTCGCTGCCACCAGCCCGGCCGCGCCCACCGTGATCCTGATCGGCGGCCTAAGCGGCGCGGATGCGAGCGTCGCGAGCGTGCAAAGTGCCGTCGCGCAGCTCGACGCCGAGCGGCCGCGCAAACGGCAGTTCAATCTCATCGCGATCCCGTTGGCGAATCCCGGCGGCGTGCCGATGGCGTTTCCCCCCACGGGCCACGCGTACCGCGAGAACGCCGAAGCGAACTTCGTGTGGCGGTTCATTGGCGCTCACGGGCCCGATCTCGTGCTGATCGCCGGCGCCGACGCCGGTTTGGGCGTGGCGCTGTCCGCCAGCGCACCGGCGGGCGTCGGTCGTGTGCCGAGCCGGGCGTGGTCCGGCACGGACTCATTGACCGGGCTGAGGGCGGCCGACATTGCGAAGTCCGATGCACATCGCGAGATCGAACGCCGGCTCACGCGCAGCCCGCGCGACCTGCTCGTGGAGCTGGCCGAGAAGTACGGCCACGATTTTGCCGATCCTACGTATATCAATGCGATCGCGCTGCTCGGCCGGTTGAAGCTCGGGCAGATCGACGCCGTGCGCGCGCTCGTCGAGCCGTACGTCGACGGAACGAAGGACAGCCTCACGCGCCCGAATGCGCTGACGATGGCCGGTCACATCGTGTTCACCGAGCTCGCGCGCCGCACGGGCGACGCACGCTACACGGCGCTTGTGCGCCGCGTCGCCAATTTGGGTTTCGACGAGCGCGGCGTAATGCTCGAGGCCATGCCGTACCACAACCAGTTCAGCGATTCGGTGTTCATGGGCACGACGATCGCCGCGCAGGCCGGTGCGTTGACCGGCGAGCGCAAATACTTCGACCTCGCTGAGCGGCATTTGAAGTTCATGCAGGGGCTCGACCTGCGCGCCGACGGTTTGTATCGCCATCAGCCCGCGACCGATGCGGCGTGGGGCCGCGGTAACGCATTCGCTGCGCTCGGCGTTGCGCTCACGCTGACGGAGATACCGCGTGATCACCCCGCCTACGCCGAAATGCTGCGCAGTTACCGCGCGCACATGGCGAAGCTCTTGCCCTGGCAGAACCGCGATGGGTTGTGGCGCAACGTCATCGATCAGCCGGGCGCCTATGGCGAGTTTTCGGCGACGGCGATGATCGGCTTTGCGATGCAGCGCGGCATCGCCAAAGGTTGGTTCGCCGATGCGGCGCCGTATCGCACGGCCGTCGCGCGCGCCTGGCGCGCTGTGAATGCGCGCACGGGATCTGACGGCGTCGTTATCGACGTATGCGAGTCGACGGCGCGCATCGGGTCGCTCGAGGGGTATTTGCAGCGCGAAGCGCTGTTCGGCGCGGACCCGCGCGGCGGAGCCATGGCGATGCTGTTCGCCGCCGAGCTCATGCGCTGACCCCCCTCGCGGGCGTAGACTCCCGGCGAATAGTTGCCTGGAGACGCCCGTGGATACGCTGATCACCGATCTCGTCGAACGCTTCGATCGCGGTACGTTGTCGCGGCGAAGCCTGATCCAGGGGCTCACGGCGCTCGCGGCCGCGGGGAGCTCGTTGCCGGCTGCAGCGCAGCAAGCGCCATTCAAGTCGTCGCGCGTCGATCACATTAGCGTGCAGACCACGAACCTCGCGCGCTCCGTCGAGTTCTACACGAAGGTGTTCGGGCTCAAGGTGCTGAACGAAGACAAAGAGAACAAGATCGCGCGCATGGGCGTCACGAAGATCATCGTGTCGTTGCACGAGAAAATGCCAGTGGGCATCGTCGATCACTTCGCGATTGCGATCGACGACTTCGACAAGGACAAGGTCACGGCGGAGCTCGCGAAGCTCGGACTCAAGGCGGAGGAGAATCTCGACTACGGCTTCTTTGTGCGCGACCCTGAAGGCGTGCCGGTGCAGATCGTCAAGACGTAATGCGCGGCCTGACTCAGTTGCCCTGGCTGCCGTCGCTGTTGAACATGTCACGTGTCATGCGCCACTGGCCATCGGATTGGCGCCGGTAGATCCTTAGGAAAGCGCCGCTGACGACGCGTTTGTCGCCGCCGGCTTTCGGCACCGACGACGTCGTGAAGGTGCCACGCTGATACCCAAGATCACCGTCGATGACCGTCTCCTCGGGCGTCCAGCTTTCGTCGAAATCGAGACGTTCGAACGCGCTGCCGTTCGACGCGTCGTTCGCGGCCTTGCCGACGACCGGCACCCGGTTCGGAATAAAAATGATGTGGTCGTCGTCCGTGAGCGCGCTCAGGGTCTTGATGTCTCCGGCGTTGATCGAGCCCAGGTATTGCGCGTTGAACGCAGTGATTGCCGCGAGGTCTTCCGCGAACGACGGCTTCGGCGGTGCGGTGCGCTGACAGCCTGCAAGTGCGGCCGCAAGGAACAACGCGAACAGTGTCGATTTCGGCATAGGTGTCGTCCTCGGGGCTACCACGGTGCCGTGGTGCCGTCGTACTGAATGAACCGGCCCGTATCGGCCAGGGTGGCTTTGGCAATTACCGAGATCATGCCGGTCACGCTCGGCTCCATCTCGATCATGCCGGGAAACTTCAGGTTCGCTTGCCGCTCCGTCAGCACGGCGCCGGGGTGCAGCATCAGCACCGTGACCCCGTCGGCTTTCTCCTTCACGGCCACGAGCTGAAAGGAACGGTTCACCGCGGCCTTGCTCGCGCGATAGGCGATGGCGCCGGAGCCGCCGAGCGTGAAGGTGATTGAGCCGTTCGTCGAGCTGATCACGACCAGCTTCTTTTCTTTGCTCGCGCGCACGTTGTCGATGAATGCTTCGGACACCGCCAGCGGGCCGCGCACGTTCACGGTCATGATCTGGTCGAATAGCGCGTAGTCCATGTTGCCGAAGCTCTGCGTGTCGCCATCGCCCCGGCAGGAGTCATCGGTGCACACGCTGCGGTCGGCATAGACGCCGGCGTTGTTGATCAGCACGTCGATCGGCACGCCCTTCAACTTTGCGGCAACGGCTTTGATGTCGGCGAGGTCCGCAACGTCGAGGCGTTCCACGCGCACGTTCTTGTGCTCTTTCATGACGGCCGCGAGCGATTCCGGCAGGTCGTTGCGCCGATGCGTGGCAATCACGGTCCAGCCCTTAGCTGCGTATCGCTTTACGAACTCCAGCCCCAGCCCAGAATTCGCTCCCGTGATCAGCACTGTTTCGCCGTGCGCCACAGAGGCCGCGAGGGTGAGCCATGAGCCAACCAGAAACCACGTCCACGTGCGAGTCACCGTCTTGCCCCCCGTTTTTTTCGGTTATGGTAGTGGCGAAGTCAGCGCGCAGCGTACCGCGCGCCAGGGGAAAACGCATGTCGAGGCTCGGGCGTGTGGCGGTGGTCGTCTCGTTCGCACTGCTGGGTTCTGGAATCGCGTCGGCGCAACGATCGAAAGATCCCGACTGGTCGGCGGCCGAGGCGGAAGCGCTGAAGCATTTTCAAAACCTGGTGCGCATGGACACGAGCGATCCGCCCGGCGGCGAGAAGCCGGCCGCGGACTACCTGCAGCAGGTGCTGCTCCACGAAGGCATTCCCGTGCAGGTGTTTGCGGTCGACCCGAATCGGCCGAACGTCGTCGCGCGGCTCAAAGGCAGCGGCAAGAAGCGGCCGATCCTGATCATGGGCCATACCGACGTCGTGAGTGTCGACGCGAAGAAATGGTCACATCCGCCGTTCGGCGCAGAGCGCGACGACGGCTATATCTATGGTCGCGGCACGACGGACGACAAGGACAATGTCACGGCCGCGCTCATGGCGATTCTGCTGCTGAAACGCAACGACGTGCCGCTCGACCGCGACGTGATCTTTCTTGCCGAAGCGGGTGAGGAGGGCAACACGCGCTTCGGTATCGAGCACATGGTCAACGAGCATTACGCCGCGATCGACGCCGAGTACTGCATCGCCGAGGTCGGCAACGTGGTGCGCGCGAATGGCGCCGTGCGCTTCGCGACCGTGGCGACCGGCGAGAAGCTGTCGAAAGGCATCGATCTCATCGCGCATGGCCCCTCCGGTCATGGCTCGATTCCCCTCGAGAACAACGCCGTCACGCATCTTGCGCGCGCGATCGCCGCCGTCACGCAGTGGCAACCGCCAGTGGTGCTCAACGCCACGACTCGCACGTATTTCGAGCGGCTCGCCGCGATCTCGCCTGCGGAGCAGGCGCGGCAATATCGCGCGTTGCTGGGGAGCGATGCGAAGGCGGTAGAGGCTGCTGATGCCTGGCTGCGTGCGAACGAGCCGAGGCACGCTTCGATGTTACGAACGTCGGTGTCGCCGAACATCGTCCAAGGCGGCTACCGCAACAACATCATTCCGTCCGAGGCGCGTGCGACGCTCGACGTGCGCATGCGGCCTGAAGACGACGCGGAAGCGTTTCGCGCACAGCTCGCGCGCGTGATCAATGACGCCGCGGTCGACGTGGTGTTCAACGGCTTCGGCGGGCGGCCCGCATCCGGCGTGTCGCCGATCGATAGTGAGGCGTTCCGCGTGATCGAAGGGTCCATCACGCGGCACTACCAGACAACGACATTGCCGATGATGAGCACGGGCGCGACGGATATGGCTTTTTTGCGTTCGCGTGGCGTGCAGTGTTACGGCGTGGGTCCGGCCATCGACGAGGAAGATGGGCCGAAGGGCTTCGGCGCGCATAGCGATCAGGAACGCATACTCGAATCCGAGCTCTATCGTTTCCTG
>JBDTOT010000063.1:0-22346 GCA_039933105.1 Gammaproteobacteria bacterium
TTCACTTCCTGCATGTCGACGACCTTGCCGTCCGGGTCCACCATGCCGATGCCGCCGTTCTCGCCGGGGTAGGGCAGGTAGTCGATGACGCCGTCGAGCAGCTGCTGCACACCTTTATTCTTGAACGACGAGCCGCAGAAGATCGGCACGAACTCGCCGCTGACGGTGCCCTTGCGGATGCAGGCTTTCAGCATCTCCTGGTCGAACTTGCCGTTCTCGACGAATTCCATGAAGGCGTCTTCGTTCAGCGCGAGCGCCTGCTCGAGCAGCTCCTGGCGCAACTCCGGAAGGCGTTTGAGCCAGTTGTTGTCGGCTGCCGACGCAAATTTGAATCGATCCGCGAGCGTGTCGAGCGGCACTGTCTCCCACGTGCTGTCCTTATCGTCGGACTGCCAGACGTAGCCCACGTTCTCGACGAGGTCTGCCATGCCAGTGAATTCGTCGTGGCTGCCGATGGGCACGTGACATACGACGGCCTTCTCGCTCAACCGCTCCTTGATGCCTTTCACGCAGTGCGTGAAGTTCGCGCCCATGCGGTCCATCTTGTTGACGTAGCACATGCGCGGCACGTTGTACTGGTTCGCAAGGCGCCAGTTCGTTTCGGTCTGGGGCTCCACGCCCGCCACACCGTCGAACACGACGACCGCGCCGTCGAGCACGCGCAGACTGCGGTTCACTTCGATCGTGAAGTCGACGTGTCCCGGCGTGTCGATCAGGTTGATCTGATAGCCCTTCCACTCGCAGGAAACGGCCGCGCTCTGAATCGTGATGCCGCGCTTGCGCTCTTGCTCTAGGTAGTCCGTGGTGGTGCTGGCCTTGCCATCTTTGGTGTCGTGCACCTCGATGATTTGGTGCTTCTTACCGGTGTAATAGAGCACCCGCTCCGTGGTCGTGGTCTTACCGGCATCGATGTGCGCGATGATGCCGATGTTGCGATAGAGCTTCAGAGGCTTTTGCCTGGCCATAGTGTCGTCCGCAAGCTGAGAGGGGATTGGTGGCGCTGTCGGCCGCCAAAGGGTGGCTACTATATAGATTTATGGCCATTTTGGGAGCCGTGGCCGAGTAGAAAGGCCTATGTCCGCTCAAGCTTGGCGAATGTTTGGGTAGGTACCGCTGGTCTGCGGCGCGGCTGACGCGCGATAATTCGTCAAATTCTTGGGTGTTTTCGATGAACCCACGCGTACTCCGCATTGCCCTGCCGCTGGCCGCTGCCCTCATGGCGGCCGGTTGCGGCCCGTCGCCGGACAAGCTCGCGGCCCAGTACACCGACGTGGTTAAGAGCTATTGCGTCGAGTGCCACGACTCCGCCGGCCAGGAGGGCGGGCTTTCGCTCGAAGGCGTGGATCTGAACCAAGTCGCCGAGCACGCGGACATTTTCGAGAAGGTCGCGCGCAAGTTGCGCGGCCGGCAGATGCCGCCTCCCGGTGAAGCCCAGCCCGACGATTCCACGCGGGCCCAATTCGTGGCGTACCTCGAGAAGCGCCTCGATGACGCCGCGGCCGCCACGCCGAATCCCGGTCCCGCTTCAATTCACCGCCTGAATCGCGCCGAGTACGGCAACGCCGTCCGCGATCTGCTCGCACTCGACGTCGACGCGGCCGAGTTCCTGCCGGCAGACGACGAAGGCTACGGCTTCGATAACATTGCCGACATCCTGCGCGTCTCACCTTCGCTGCTCGAGCAATACCTCACCAGTTCGGCGAAGATTGCCGCGCTTGCGCTAGGCGATCCGCAGACGCCGCCGGTGACGACGGTCTACCACGCGCCCTCGGACCTCGCGCAAGCCGCGCACATCGAAGGTCTCCCGCTCGGCACGCGCGGCGGCATCCTGATCCATCACAACTTCCCGCTCGACGCTGAATACGATTTCAACGTATTCCTGTTGCGGAACATCGTGGGATACATGACAGGGCTCGAGTGGCCGCATGAGCTCGAGATCGCTATCGACGGTGAGCGCGTGTTCATCGCGCAAGTTGGCGGCAAGGCCGACAACCTGGCGTCTGATGCGAACATGTCGGCGACGGCCAACGAGGTCGACGCGCGCCTGCGCAAGCGCGCGTTCGTGACTGCGGGTCCCCACGACGTCAGCATCGCGTTCCTGGAGCGCAGCGCCGCTGAAACTCACGAGCCGCTCGAACTCCACACGCGCGACCTCGATCTGCAGGATATGAACGGCTTGCCTGTGCTCGACTATGTGAACGTGACCGGGCCGTTCAAGGCGCAAGGCCCTGGCAACACGCCGAGCCGCGAGCGAATCTTCTCGTGCACACCGGCCGACCAGGCGACCGCGAGGATCTGCGCAACCGAGATCCTGTCGAAGCTCGCGCGCCATGCGTATCGGCGCCAACCGAGCGAACAAGACATCGCGCAACTCATGACCTTCTACGACTCGGGCGCGGCGCGCGCCGGCTTCGACGCCGGAATTCAGTCCGCACTGCGCATGGTGCTGACGAGCCCGAAGTTCCTGTTCCGCGACGAGCCGGATCCGCGCGGTGCGGCGCCGGGCAGCCTGTACGCCGTCGGCGACACTGCGCTTGCGTCACGGCTGTCGTTTTTCCTCTGGAGTTCGCTGCCCGACGACGAGCTGCTCGACGTGGCGACGAAGGGCAAGCTCGGCGACGCCGACGTGTTCCGCAAACAGGTCGCGCGCATGCTCGCAGACCCGCGTGCCGACGCGCTCGTGAAGAACTTCGCGGGGCAATGGCTGTACCTCCGCAACCTGACCACCGTGCGGCCGTCGACGGAAGAATTCCCGGACTTCGACGACAACCTGCGTCAGGCGATGCGCCGCGAGACCGAGCTGTTGTTCGAAAACGTGATGCGCGAGGATCACAGCGTGCTCGAGCTGCTGACGGCCGACCACACGTTCGTCAACGACCGGCTCGCGAAGCACTACGGAATCGACGGCGTTTACGGCAGCCAGTTCCGCAAGGTGCCTGTCACCGATCCGAATCGCCGCGGCCTGCTCGGCCAGGCGAGCATCCTCACCATCACGTCGTACCCGAACCGCACGTCGCCCGTGCTGCGCGGCAAGTGGGTGCTCGAGAATGTGCTTGGCACGCCGGCGCCTCCACCGCCGCCGAACGTTCCGACACTCGCGGAGAACGAAGCCGGCAAGGCCGCGCGCACGCTGCGCGAACGTCTGGCCGCGCACCGCAACAACCCCGTGTGCTCCACGTGTCACGACATCATGGATCCGATCGGACTCGGTCTCGAAAATTTCGACGCGGTCGGTCGGTGGCGAACGCGCGAGCCCGGTGGCGCGATCGACGCGCACGGCCAGCTGGCCGACGGCCGGCAGATCGATAGCGCGGCCGCGTTACGCGAGGCGGTGACATCCGATCCGGAACAGTTCGCGCGCGTGTTCACAGCGAAGCTCATGACGTACGCCCTCGGCCGTGGCGTCGAAACCTACGACATGCCGACCGTACGCAAGATCGTGCGCGACGCGGCGCCGGAGCACTACAAATTTGCGGCGATCGTCAACGGCATCGTGAATAGTGCGGCGTTTCGCACGCGGCGCGCGCAATCGCCCGCAGCTCCAGCGCCGAGCACGGTCGCGAACAACGTTCGGCAGTAACCTCGCGCGCCGCCGGTCAGCCGGCGAAGCGGTGCATTCCGCCGTCGACGTGAATGACTTCGCCAGTGATGTAGCGCGCCAGCGGTGATGCCAGGAATGCGATCAGATTCGCGAGATCCTCGGGCTCTCCGAAGTAGCCAATCGGAATATTCGCATCGATGAACGCCTTGCGATTCTCCGGCGTGGGATGCAGGCGTTCCAGTATCTGTTCGCTGTTGATGCGGCCCGGCGGTATGCAGTTCACCGTGATGCTGTCGCGCGCGAGTTCGCGCGACAGGCCTTTGGCCCAGTTGTGCAAACCGGCTTTTGCCACGGACGCGATGTTCACGCCGAACGGCTCATTCGCACCCGTCACGTTGATGATGCGGCCGAAACGCTGCTTGCGCATCGTGGGCACGAACTGATTCGTGAGGCGGCGGACGAGCTCGAAGTTCAGACGCATGCCCTCGAACCACTGTTCTTCGGTGGCGTCCCAAGTCACGGGCCGCGAGCTGCCGGCGTTGTTCACGAGGATGTCGAGCCCGCCGAACGCGTCGAGCACGCGATCGCGCACGCGTTCGATGCCGCCATCGCTCGTCAGGTCTTCGGCGATGACAAGAGGCTTGCTGCCGCCGGCCTGCACGATTTCGGCGGCGAGTTCCTCGAGCAGATTCTCACGGCGCGCGACGATCGCCACCTTGCAACCTTCGGCCGCTAAGACACCCGCCGCGCCGCGACCGATGCCACGGCTTGCGCCCGTCACCAGACACGTCTTGTTTTTCAGTTGCAGATCCATAGTTCGCCCACTGTAAACGCAGGTACACTCGCGATCCATGGGGGTAGCTACGAGCATCGAGGCGAGCGCCGCGAGCGCGACGCCTTGGACGTTGCGCCGCGTCGTAACGGCCGGCGTGATCGGCAACGTGCTCGAATGGTACGACTTCGCCGTCTACGGCTTCTTCGCACCGATTCTGGCAGCGAAGTTCTTCCCCTCTGCCGACCCACGTGTGTCGTTGCTCGCGGCTTTCGGGGCATTCGCTGTCGGCTTTCTGATGCGGCCCGTGGGCGCCGCGATCTTCGGCCACATCGGCGATCGCTACGGTCGTGCGCGTGCGCTCCTGTTCTCCGTTGCGATGATGGCCGTGCCGACCGTGCTGATGGGCCTGCTGCCTACCTACGACACGATCGGCATTGCCGCGTCGGTACTGATCGTAGTGCTGCGGATGTGTCAGGGCATCGCAGTGGGCGGTGAGTTCACGGCCTCGATCGTATTCCTGGCGGAGAACGCTCCCGCGCGTCGCCGTGGTTTCTTCGCGAGCTTCTCGATGTTCGGTGCGACGACTGGCACGATGCTCGGTGCTGCGATCGGCGCGCTGCTGACGAACGCCCTGAGCGCCGAAGCGCTCGCAAGCTGGGGCTGGCGCGCCGCGTTCGTCTCCGGAATCGTCGTGGCGGGGATTGGCATTGTCATTCGCCGCGGCATGTTCGATTCGCCGGGGAAGGCCGCCATCGCTTCGCCTCTGACCGTGGCGTTCCGCGAGCACCGCTGGCAAGTGTTGCGGGTGCTCGGGCTGAACGTGGCATCGGCAGCCACGTACTACACGCTGTTCGTCTACGCCGCTACATGGCTGTCGCAGACGACGAAGATCGAGCGCGCCGTGGCGCTCAACGTCCAGACCGTTACGATCCTGACGTTCCTGGTTGTGTTGCCGATCGCGGCGTGGGTGTCGGACCGCGTCGGCAGAAAGCTCGTGCTCACGGTCGGCATGACGGCGTGCATGCTCGCGGCCTATCCGCTGCTGAACGTGATGCACAGCGGTGCAATCGCCACGACGGCCGCTGCGCAGATGGCATTCGGTGCGCTGCTGGCGCTGCAGATGGCGTCGATTCCTGCCGCTATGACCGAGATGTTTCCGCACGGCGTGCGCGTGAGCGCCGTCAGCGTCGGCTACGGGCTCGCCTATGCACTGTTCGGCGGCACGGCGCCCGCCGTCGCTGTATGGCTGATCAGCCGCACGGGCAACGACACGGCGTTTGCCTGGTACCTCGTGGGCCTCACGGCGATCTCGCTGGTGCTCGCGCTCGGTGTCCCGGATCGGCGCGGCGAGCCGCTCTCCTGACCCTGCTCCCGTCGGTTTTTTGACGGCCGGCGTCTCCGGCATGGCGGCCGAACGCGATTCCGCCGCCAAATCGCCCCCCGGCACGAAAGTTGCTTTGTGTCCGGCAAGGGCCCGAGTTACGGGCTCGGCCGGAGCACAGCAACGTGAACGAGCATCCCGTGGATCCGCGGGAGAAGGCGCTCAGGGTCAACCTCGACCCGCGCTTCTACGGCGCCTTCGCCGAGATCGGCGCAGGGCAGGAAGTGGTGCGCTGGTTTTTCCGTGCCGGCGGCGCGGCGGGCACGATTGCCAAGAGCATTTCCGCCTACGATATGAAAGTCAGCGACGCGATCTATGGCGCGTGCGCGCGCTATGTATGCCGCGAGCGCTTGGAGTCGATGCTCGACTACGAGCAACGCCTAAACCTCGAACGGTTGAGCGGTGCGCGCGGTAGCAGCACCGCGTTCTTCGCGTTTGCCGACACCGTGTCGGCGCGCAGCTTCCGGGGCAACAACGAGTGTCACGGCTGGATGGGCATCAAGTTCCAGTCGCAGCCGGGTGGGCAGAACCAGCAGATCCTGATTCACGTGCGGATGCTCGACCACGACAACGCCGCTCAGCAGGAAGCGCTCGGCATCGTTGGCGTGAATCTAGTTTATGGCGCCTGCTACTACTGCGAGCAGCCCGAGAAGCTGCTCGAATCATTGCTCGATGGACTCAGCACGAACCGAATCGAGATCGATCTGATCGACTTCTCGGGCGACGAGTTCGCGACGGTCGACAATCGCGTTTTGAGTTTGCGCCTCGTGCAGCTAGGCCTCACGGGCGCAGCCATGTTCTCGGCCAGAGGCAAAGTGCTGCAGCCCTCTGAGGTGCTCTACAAGAAGCCCGTGCTCATAGCGCGCGGCCGTTTCCGCCCGGTGACGTACGTGAACCTGGATCTCGCGGCCGCCGCTCAGCGCCGGTTCGAGCAGATGGCGACCGATGTCGAGCCCAACGAGACCGTGTCGATCATGGAAATCACGATGCGGAATCTGTTGGCGCAAGGGGAGGTCGATCTCGCCGATTTCTTGAGCCGCGCCGACGTGCTCGCGACGACGGGCCACACCGTCATGGTCTCGGATTACGTGGAGTACTACCGGCTGGCGGCGTACTTGTTCCGCTATACGAATCGCCCAATAGGGCTCGCGATGGGCGCGGTAAATCTGCGCGACATATTCGACGAGCAGTATTACTCGAAGCTCGACGGCGGCATCCTCGAGAGCTTCGGCCGCCTGTTCAAGAACAACCTGAAGCTGTTCGTGTACCCGTACATCGACGAGCAGACACGCGAGCTCATCACGCTCGACAACTTGCAAGTACCACCCGCACTGAAGCAGCTGTTCGGTTACCTCGTCGATCGCGGCTGCATCGTGCAGCTCACCGATTTCAATCGCGAGTATCTCGGCATCTATTCGCACGACGTGCTGAGCAAGATCGGTCCCGACAACGTGGAGTGGGAATCGATGGTGCCGCCGGCCGTGGCGGCGGTGATCAAGGCGCGCGGCCTCTTCGGCTACGCCCAGCGCGCGGCGCAGAAACGTCTGCGCACGGCCGTCTGATGGCTCACCGTCCGGGCTCATTCAACGCTCTACGTGGTCGAAGCTCACAGCGTGCCAATCGACGCGCCGCGTGAAGTACATGAACGCCGCGAGCACTGCGAACAGCCCGAGCGCGCCGAAGATGAGCGCGAGATCTTCGGCGCGTAGTGTGACGTACAGGTATCCGTATAGCGACGCGAGCAGCGTCGCAACTGGAATCGCGCGCCGCATCGAACCCAGTACGGTGCCGCTGTAGAGCGAGATCAAAGCCGACGAAGCGAACGCGCTAACCGCGTACGCGACAACAAACGGGATCTGCTCGGCGAGGGCCAGCAGCAACATGTAGAACACGCAATTGGCGAGGCCGATCAACAAGTACTGAAGCATGTGCAAGCGGAGGGCGCTGAATACTTCGAACATGAAGTACGCGATGAACGTGAGCCCGATGAACAGCACGGCGTACTTGGCTGCACGCAGCGTCGCTTCGTGCACGCCGATCGGTGTGATGAGTTCCGCTCCGAACGACGATTCCGCAATGCCGGTCGGCGCCGGGTCCAGACGCTGCCATGACGACGCGAAGCCGCGTCCGAGCGCGAGCACGCGCCAGCTCGCGGAGAATCCGGCGTCGGCCACCTCCCGCTCGTCCGGCAAATAGGCACCGAAAAACTTCGGGCTCGGCCAATTGGATGTGATTCGCACGCGTGTGAGGTCGCCGAGCGGCAGAAATCGCAAAGCGCCTGTGCCTCCGAGCACGAGGTCGAAAGAAAATGTCTGAGGCGCGGCGAGCGCGCCAAGACCTAAGTCCGCATAGCGCGCTATGAGTTGCGGGCCGAAGCCCGTCGCTCGTGCGCTACCGGCCTGAAACTCGATACTCGCGCCGGCGCTTTGCAGCCTGATCGGCTCCTTGACGGCTCGTGCGTCGCTGAGCGGTAGCGCGATTGACGCTTGGCCCCACAGCAGAACCAAATCCTGATGATCGCGTGCGAGCTGTGGGAGCGATGGCGGGGCGAGCTGACCGCTGATAGCGAGGTGCGTTGTGTACACCGGCACTTCGTAGATGCCACGTTTGCGCTGTTGAACTTGGACGTCACCGACGATTTCGAGCTCCGTGGGCAATACGTACAGCTCGTCGGTGACCGTGACGCGTTCATTCCCGCGCTCCTGTGTGTACTGGAACGGCAGTATCAGGATCGGGGCGCCAATCGTCTGCTCGGCGCCCCAGGCATTCGCCACGTCACGGCGCGCCTCGGCGTACAGCGACATACGTTCGCCGATGATGCCTTCGATCATCGACATCGGGATCAGGAGCAGCAGAGTGAGCCCCCCGATGAACAGCACCTTGACGATCACGGAATTGCGCTGGCGATCGAAATTAATCTGCATGCGACTGCCTCCCTTAGGCGCCAGAGGGAGATGCTGCGCTGCGAATCTAGCGGAGGCGGGCTCGATTCTGACGAATTCTGCTGCCTGCACGGTCGCCAAAACGACGGCGGCGCGGTGCTTCACGCACCGCGCCGCGTCGTGTCATGACTGACAGTAAGAGCTACTTCGCTTCGGCGGCCGGCGCCGGGCTAGCACCCAGCGGCGGCAACGAGCGCAGGTACGCGATGATCGCGTTCAAGTCACTCGGCTCCATCTTCGCGTACAGGCCGTAAGGCATGAACGGCAGAAGCGCGCGTCCGTTGCGGCTGACACCGGTCGTGATCGCTTTCTTGATCTCGTCGTCGGTCCAGTTGCCCAACCCGGCGTCCTTGTCCGGCGTGATGTTCGCCGACACGGCCGCCCAGTCGTAGATGAACGGCTTCGCGTACACGTTACCGCCGTGGCCGAGCTGCTTCATGTCGATGACGCCCATGACGTACGTCGTATGGCAATCCATGCAGTGGCCGATCGGGCCAGCGAGGTACTCGCCGTACTTCACTTGGTCAGTCTTCGGCACGTCGGCCACGGTCGTGACCTTCGGGCCGTAGCCGGTCAGCGGGAACGAGTACGTGCTCTTCGGCACCTCGTTATGAATCGCCGGCACGCTCTTGATGTACGCAGCGATGGCATGCGCATCGGTGTCGGACATACCGCGGTACCAGCCGAACGACATCGGCGGGCCCATGTACGATCCGTCGGGCCGTTGGGCATTGTGCAGCGCGTTCACGATGTCGTCTTCCGACCAAGAGCCGATCCCGGTCTCCATATCGGGAGTGATGTTGCGAGCGTATGCCTCGAACACGGGCTCCTTGATGACGAACGCGCCCGCGAATTTCTTGCTCGGATCGAGCGAGCCGTTCGGCAGGTGCGGCGTGTGGCAGTTGCCGCAGCCCGCGATCGTCTCGACGAGGTAGCGGCCATGCGTCAGCTTATCCGGACCATCGAGAACCGGCTCGACGGCCGCCACGGCCGCAGGTGCTGCTGCTGCCGGTGCTGCGGGTGCCGCCGCCTTGGGCGCCGGCGTTTCTTGCCGCGCGCAGCCTGTGGCACCAATAACCAGAACCAATGCCGCCGCGATCGCTAGGGTCGGGCGGATTCCCCCGTGGCCAGTTCTCACCTGTTGTTCTCCATTGTTTGGCGCAATAAAGCGCAAGCATACGAAAAAACTCGCCGCCAGCGTAGAACTTGCGCGTGCTCAGGCCGAGTGCGGCGCGTGCGGCATGCCCTCACGCTCGCCGTTCCAAACGAGCGAGCGCCGTCACCCGTAGGGCTTTCTTTAGAAAAAACCTGCAGTTATCTGCCGTATATTAACGGTTAAAGATGGGCTAACGTGGCGCTCCCTTGGTCCGGCCGTCAATGGCCGCCGCTTCCTATGCAGGCAGAAGCACAGTTATTACGTGAGCAGGCGCAGAAGATTGCGTCGAGCGGCGCGCTCGGTCGGTCGCGGTCGTACACGCGGCTGCTCGAGTTTCTCGTCGACTGTGGCGCCGCAGGCCGCGCTCCGAAAGAGCTCGAGATCGCGATGGAAGTATTCGGCAAGGGTGCCGATTTCGATCCTAGCCAGGATTCGATGGTGCGCGTGTACGCGCACAACTTGCGGCAGAAGCTCGAGCACTACTATGCGACCGACGGCCGCAGGGAGCCGCAGCAAATTGCGCTGGCGCGCGGCGAGTACCGCGTTTCGCTGACGCCCGTGGTCGAGCCCGTTCTCCCCGTCAGTGTGCCAAGCGCGTTGTCGCAGGTCACGGCCGCGGACGCCGCGCCCCAGGTGGTGATGGTCGCGCCCGCCGCGCGTCCGCGTTGGCTACCGATGGCTGCCATGCTGGGCCTTCTGGTGGTCGGCGTACTCATCGGATTCGGCGTTGCGGTGAGCCGCGAGCCTCCGTCGCCGAGCGCGGCCGCGATCGCTGCGTCGCCCATCTGGAAAACGCTGCTCAACGACGATATGCCGATTCTCGTCGTCGTCGGCGACTACTACATTTTCGGCGAGCGCGACGAGCACGGCGAGGTCGACCGCCTCGTGCGTGACTTCAATGTCGGCTCGCGTGCCGATCTCGACGAGCTCATGAAGCACGACCCTAAGCTTGCGACGAAGTACATGGACCTCGATCTCACGTATCTGCCAACGGGCAGTGCGTTCGCGCTCGTCGACGTGCTGCGCGTGCTGTACACGACCACGAAGCCCGTGCACGTGGTGTCCATGTCCGAGATGAGCGACGCCGATCTGAAGTCGAGCCACATTGTGTATCTCGGCTACATCAGCGGCCTGGGCAAGCTCGAAGATTTCGTGTTCGCTTCATCGAGCCTCGCCATCGGCTACACGTACGACGAGCTGCGCAACACCGAGACCGGTGAGATGTACGCGAGCGAGGCAGGCATGCCGGAAACCAATCGCAACTATCGCGACTACGCCTTGATATCGACGTTCCCAGGCCCGGGCGGCAACCAGTTCTTGATCGTCGCCGGCACGCGCGATGCGGGGATGATGCAGGCCGCGCACGCGCTATCGGATCCCATGTTCGTGAAGACCATCGAGGAGGCGCGGCCCGAGGCCAAGAGCACGGAGCCGCCGTCGTTCGAGATGCTGTACGAGGTCACGGGCTACGGCCGTACGAACCTCGATGCGCGGCTCGTGCATTCCGGCAAGCTGAACTACCCGGAGATCTGGGGCGGCAATCTCCTGCGCGCTCACGATTAGTATTCCTGAGCCGCGCGTTCATGCGCGCTCGTTAACGCGACCTCCGTCAGCATGCAGCGCACGCTGCCGCCGCCGACGCGCTCGATCGTTGCGACGTCGGCAACCACGAGCTCGCCGTGGCGCTCGAGCGTACGCCGCGCTTCACCATCGAGCGACCGTAGCGCCGCGGCGGAGAGCGCGATGACGGGGCCGCGGGTGCCGCGAAGCTCGAGCAGGTTGCCCGCGAACGCTTCGAGCTGATCGAAGCTCAGATCCAAAATCTCGTGACCCGTATTTTCGAGCCGCGCCATCAGGCTGTGGCGCTCGGCGGCGTCCGCGATCGCGCCTGTACATACCGCTGCGAAACGCGTGCCGATCGCGAGCAGCACATTCGTGTGGTAGATCGGGCGTCCGACGCGATCGACGGCGCGAAACGGAACTGGCTCGTAGCCGAGCGCGCGCCCAAACTCGATGAGCGGAGCCACGTGCGTGCGCGGCGAGAGACACGCGTACGCGATGCGGTGTTGCCGGTCGAGCACGAGGCTGCCCGTTCCTTCGATGAATTCGCCGCGGCTCTCGAAGTGCGTGAGGTCCACGACACGGTCGATGCGGTAGCTGTGCTGCGCGTGCAACTCGGTGAGCACGTCGGTGCGGCGCTCGCGGCGGCGGATCGGCGCGAGCAAGGGGTATAGCACCGCCGTGCCGTCCGCATGCAGACTCAGCCAATTGTTCGGGAAGAGTTCATCCGGCAACGCCGCGGCGCGTTGACCCGCAAACTGGAGCACGCGCACGCCCGCGTGGCCGAGGGCGAGCGCCAGTGCGTCGAACTCGTGCAGTGCGTTCACGGCCGAATCGCCGGCCGGCTCCGCAATGCGCTGAAAGAAATTCGAGCCGGCGGTCTCTCCGTTGTGGCCGAATCGGGCCGGCCGCACCATCAACACTGCCGGTGCGGTTTGCGGCTCGAGCGGCGTCAGTCCTCGGTCCACCACGCCACGAACTCGCCGAAGTCGATCAGGCCGTCGTCGTTGGTGTCGATATCCTGGAAGCCGGCCTTCGCTTCCTTCGCCGACATGTTGGCCTCGAGCTCGTCCAGCATCGTGACGAACTCGTCGGGCTCGATGCGCCCGTCGCTGTCGCGGTCGTTGTACTCGAAGGCTTCGCGCAGCTCGTCGAGCTGCTCTTTGGTCTCGCTATTCTCGGCCATGCGGTTTTCCCTATGCGTCAGGGCGTATTGTCGCCGCTGCGTGACCGCTGCGATACGTCCTTGACGGCCGGTTCGTCTGGTACTTCTGTTTCTGTCGGCGGCCGACCGATGAAGTCGTAGATCACGCCGAGCATGGCGTTGAACCCGGTGATTCGCATCACGAGCGCGTGCGGCGCGATTTCTCTGCGCGGCTTGCGCAGCTCGCGCACACGGCCCCGAAGGAAGAGTGCAACCAGGGCGCGAAGCGCTCCGGAGATCACGAAGATGTAGAGCAAATTACTGCGAGATCGCGGTGCGTCGAGCAATACAGTGGCTGGCGGCAGCACCTGCACGAGAACCGCCCCGAGCATGGCGCCCGCAAATACGCTGGCCGCCGTTCCGACGTTGTGAAACGCCACGTAGGCGGCGCGTCGCGTGCGGGGCACTACCTCGTAAAGCAGATTGCCGGTCGCCAGCGTGAAGCCGGACCAGCTCAAGCCCGAGAGCGCCTGGAACATCAGCAACGCCCAAAAATCGTCGGACAGAATCCACACGGCGGGCACGATGGGCAACGAGATGCTCGTGACGATCAGCACGAGCCTGTTCCCATATACGTCCGCGACCCGTCCCCACGTGCCGAGCATGAGGAACTGCACGAACACACTGGCGCCAGACAGCACCGTGAACTCGAGGTAGGACAGCTGCAAATCGCGCAGCATGTATACGGTGAAGAACGGCGACGACAGCCCGACAGCCGCGTTCATCAACGCTACGTAGGTCGAGAAGCCGAGGGCGCCGGTCGATTTCAGGCTGCGCCACCATTGTTCGATGTGCATGTCCGGCGCGGGGCTGTGCACCGGCGGCTCATGCAGAAACGTCAGGTGGTAGACCGAGATCACACGCGCGACCAACGCGACGAGGAAGATTAGCGTGAAGCCGAAGTAGGTGCGGCCCGCCTTGTCGACCTCGTGCAGCAGGACACCGCACGCGACGAGGCTCACGAACGTCGCGATCGTCGTGAGCCGCGTGCGGTGACCGAAGTACCGGCCGCGACGCCGCTCGGACACCAGATCGCGCATGATGCTGGTCCACTGCGGCGCCGCGAGGTTGTTTGCGCTGTAGTACAACGCGAGCAGCACCAGCAGTGCAGTGACGGCATGGCTTGGCACGAGCACCGGAACGAGCGCGATCGGGATCCATAGCAGCGCCTGCGCTGCGCAGCCGAAGATCACGAGCCGGCGCCGCGCGAAGTGTTGCCCGGCCCATGCCGAGAAGATGTTTGCCGACGACCCGAGCAGTTGCGGCAGTGTGCTGATTAGCGCGATCTGCGGCGCGCTTGCCCGCAGGAACAGCGCGAACGCGGAGAAGTAGGTTTCGCCGGCGCCTACTTGTACCGAGTACGCCATGCCGTCGCGTACGGAGTGGCGCAGCGCGCGATCAACTGCGGGGTTTTTCGAGAACTGCGCTCGCGCCATTCGAACGGGCGCGGCGCGTCAGCGCGCGCTGGCCGCCTGGAGCAAGCGTTGAGCGCGCGCGGAGACGGTGCTGTTCGTGCCTGCGAGCGACAGCGCCTTGCGCGCCATCGTGCCGGCCTGCGCCGTGTTGCCGGTTTGCAGCGCGAGCTCGCCGCGCTCCACCCAGAGCTCCGCGTTGTTCGGATCGAGCCGCAGCGCGCGTTCTATCGACGCCGTCGCCTGCGTCAGGCTTCCGGCGGCGCGTTCGTCACGCGCTTGCGCGAGCAACGCATCGCTTGCGCCGCTCGCATCGCTTTGTGGGCGCGACGGCGCGGTGGAGCTGCGCGATGCGGGTGGCACCGACTGCGGCACGTTTGGCGGCGGCAACGGTCGCGAGCTCGGCGGCGGAGCCGGCGTGGGGCTCGGGCTGGGAGCCGGTGAAGTGGAGATCGGCGGGCTCGGCCGCGACGCGGCGGGTTGTAACGACGTACACGCGGCGCCAGCGATGCACAACACAGCGACGACGAGATTGCGCACGCTCGACAGCGGCAGGGCGTTCATCGGCCGTCGCCCCGGAACCAGCTCTTGATTCGGGCGCCGAATCCGGTCTCGCCGTTGCAACCGAACGGATGCTCGATCGGTTGATCGGCCGGCACGGGAACCGCGACCGCGTTTTCGCAGTGCTCCGCCATCGGCTGACCGGTGAGATAGTCGATCCATTCGTCGGCTACGGTATCAGGTGCCGGCGCCGTGTACGACGACGCTTCTAGTGCATGCAACACGCCGGCCCAGATTTTGGCGGCGCCGGAAGAGCCCGTAAGACCCGTCGGTTTGTTGTCGTCGGTACCGATCCACGTGACGATCAGGTGATCGTTAGTAAAACCAGCGAACCAGCTGTCACGCAGATCGTCAGAGGTGCCGGTCTTGCCGGCCACGACCATGTCGGCCGGCAGCTGCATGCGCACTGCGCGGCCTGTGCCGCGCTCCATCACCTGCACGAGGGCCTGGTTCAGGGAGTAAACATACGCGGGGTCACTCGCCTGCGAGATGTCGATGTCGAACCGCTGCAGCAGCTTGCCGCCCTCGCCAATCACGCTGCGTACCGCACGCAGCGGTACGCGAAAGCCGCCGTTCGCGAGCGTGTTGTAGATCTGCGCCACCTCCATAGGTGTGAGGGCGAGCGCGCCAAGCAACATCGAGGGATACAACTTTGGCTTCTGCACCAACCCGAGCCGCTGCAGCACGTCGCCGATCGGCTCGAGCCCCACGTCGAGGCCAAGCCGCACCGTGGCCATGTTCAGCGATTCGGCCAGTGCGCGTACGAGCGGCACTTCGCCATGCGCGCGGTTGTCGAAGTTGGCGGGCAGCCAGGTGGTGCCGTTCTGCAGTTTCACCTCGATCGGCGCATCGTCGATGAGGCTCGCGAGCGTGTAGCGTCCGGATTCGAGCGCAGCGAGGTACACGGCGGGCTTGATCAGCGAACCGATCGGCCGGCGCGCATCGAGCGCGCGGTTGAAACCTTCGTAGTCGGCCTTCCGGCCGCCGACGATGGCCTGCACTTCGCCGGTCTGCGGGTTCGTGACGACGATCGCGCCTTCGAATGTTTCGGCCTTCTTGCCGAGCGCGGTGATTCCGGTGTCGAGTGCGCGCTCGGCCGCGGTCTGCACCGTGGGGTCGAGCGTCGAGAGCACGATGAGGCCCGTGCGCTCGAGATCGTCGCGCTGGTATTCGCTGGAAAGCTGCCGGCGCACGAGTCCGAGGAATGCCGACTGAGTCGCGCTGCGGCGCGTATTGTCGACCAATCCTAAGTCGCGCTCGGCCGCGACCTGCACCGCTTTGTTGGTCGCAAGCCCTTCGTCCACCATGCGCTGCAACACGAAGTTGCGGCGTTCACGCGCGCGCTCCGGATGTCGGCGCGGATCGTAGTAGGTTGGGCCGCGCACTTCCGCCACGAGCAGTGCGAGCTCGTGCAGCTCGAGCTCGCCGATGGGTTTGCCGAAATAGAACTGGCTCGCGAGTCCGAAGCCATGCACTGCGCGCGCGCCGTCCTGGCCGAGATAAATCTCGTTGACGTACGCGTACATCAGGTCGTCTTTGCTGTAGCGCATCTCGAGCGAGATGCTCATCAGCGCCTCGCGCACCTTGCGTTCCCACGTGCGATCGTTCGACAGGAAGTAACTGCGCACGAGCTGCTGTGTCAGCGTGCTCGCGCCCTGGCGAATCTCGCCTGACGTGACGTTCACGAACATCGCGCGCAGCATCGCGAGCGGATCGACGCCGTGGTGCGTGTCGAAGCGCTGGTCCTCGACGGCTTTCAGCATGGCCGGCAGCAGCGGCGGAATCTCCTGCGGCGGGACGATCAGCCGGTCCTCGCCGTGCGCCGCGAACAAGCTGCCGATCAGCAGCGGGTTCAGGCGCACGATGGCCGCGTCCTTGCCCTGTTTGTCGCGCAGGCCTGCGATGCGTCCACCGGCGAATGCGATCGACACGAGCCGCGCGGGCTCGATGTCGCCGGCGAAGTCGAAGCCGCGCGTGGAGATTTCGAGTCGCCCAAGGGCGACGCGGTAGGTGCCCGGCGCGGGCAGCCGCGGGTCTTCGCGGTAGCCAAGCCGTTTCAGCTCGGCCACGAGGTCGTCCTGGCTCAGCGCTCGGCCGGAATACAGCTCGAGGGGCGCGGCATAGACCTGCGCCGGCACATCCCAGCGACGGCCTTCGAACTGAGCGCCTACCGTTAGGGCGGTGAAGCCGGCGTACAGCACGGCCAGCATGAAGGCTCCAGCCGCCCCGCCCAAAAGGAAGTTACTGAGCCGGCTCCGGTGCGCGGAACGTCGTGCGCTGTCTTCGTTGGAGCGGCGAGCCATTCGCGCACGATGCATCAGACACCGGCTGCGCATCAAGCGCGGGCGGTAGGCCGTTCGGTTGAGGCGGGGCGCGGCCGCGCCCCGTACTTGGAGTTATGGAGTAGCGCTACGGGGCTACAGCAGCTGCGAGAGCAGCGTGGCGGTGCCGAGGAACGACATGAAGCCTGTCACGTCGGTAATCGTCGTCAGGACGATCGTCGACGACTGCGCCGGGTCTTGCCCGATGCGCGTCAGCGCGATCGGGATCACCGCGCCGGCGATGCCTGCGATCGCCATCGAGAGCACCATCGCGATGGCAATTACGAGCGCGAGCCCGGGGCTCTTGCTCCAGATCAGGACGCCGACCGCCGTGGTCGCCGCGATCGCTAACCCGTTCACCAGTCCCGTGTACGCTTCCTTGAACACGACGCGGAACCAATGTTGCGTCGAGATTTCGCGCAGCGCGAGTCCGCGCATCGTCACAGCGAGCGCTTGCGCGCCGGAGTTGCCGGATTGACCGGCCACGACGGGCATCAGCACTGCGAGCGCCGTGAATTTCGCGATCGTGTCTTCGAACAGCCCCACGACCGATGCCGCGAGGAACGCCGTTGCGAGATTGATCTCGAGCCACGGCAGCCGTTTGCGTATCGCGAACAGCGGCTCGGAGAGAGCGCGCTCTTCGCGGCCGGCGCCCACCATCATCTGGATGTCGATCGACGCCGCTTCCTCGAGGGTCTTCAACAAGGCGTCGTGGCGGATTGCGCCGATCAGGCGGCCGTTAATGTCGATCACCGGCAACATGTCGAGGTGCGAGCGGCGCAACTTCTCGGCCACTTCGTCACGATCGTCGAACGGCGAGACGGCCGCGGTCGGCGGCCGCGCGATCTCCTTCAACGGATCCGTCGGCTCGGCGATCAAGAGATCCTGGAGCTCTACCGTGCCGAGCAGCCGTCGCTCGGAGTCGACGATGAAGAGATGCCGCAGATCTTTGGGCTTGCTTACGCGAAGCTGCTCGAGCGTGACGCCGGCCGGTTGATCGCCGCGGAAGCTCGGCACGCGCGAATCCATGACGCGGCCGGCCGAGCCCGGCGGGTAGTCCATGAGTCGCCGCACTTCGGCCTGCACGCGTCGCGGCAGCAGTTCGAGACACCGGTCGCGCGAGGCTTCCGAAATGCGCAGCAGCGACATCGCGAGCGCCGCGGGATCGACAGAATGCAGCACCTGCTTCAGCAGCTTCTCCGGCACTTCCGGCACGATCTCGTCGATGCGCGCCGGCGAGAGGTAACGCCAGATTCGCGCGAGCGTGTCCGGATCGTTCTCCGTCAGCAACTCCACGGCGGCCGGCTTGCCGAAGCCGTCGATCACGTCCGCGGCTTGCGCGGGATGCTCCAGCAGGAACTGCCGGTTCACGCGGTCGAGAGCGAACGTGCGGACGGCTTCATCCATGGGGGTTACCGGTGCCGGTCCGAGCGCATGAGCTCACCGATGCTTTTCCACAGGCTGCCGGCGCTGATCGCGATCAATTCGGTGACCTCGGCGATCTCACGCTCGTTCGCGGCATTGCCGACGTGCATGTTTTGGCGGTACGCCTTGCGCAGGTCGGCGTACGAGATCACGCCGATGAATTCCTCGTCGCGATTGACGACTGGCGCTTCCGTGTAACGCTCCCACGCGCGATGCTCCTGCGCCGTGACGAGCAGGTCGCGCGCCCACAGCGCTTCGGCCGGCTCCAAAATCGATGCGAGGGTTTTGCGATGCGGCACTTGCAGCAGCGTGAGGCCGCGAATGGCTCCGCGCAGCCGGCGTGAACGATCGAGCACGTAGATACGGGCCTGGTTCATCTGGTCGCTGCGCGCAATGCGCTCGCGCGCTTCGCCGGCATTGCAGTCGTCGGGCAACGTTAGCACCCGCGGCTCGACCCATGCGCCCACGGTATTCGTCGGGTATGAGAGCAGCAGCTTGAACGCCATGAGCCACTGCGGCCCCATGCAGCCGAGTACGGCTTCGCGCAGGTCGTTCGGCAGATGGCGTAACACGGCGACGGATTCCTGGCTGCCGAGCTTCTCGAGCAGCAGGGCGCTGTCGTGCGGCTGTTGCAGCTCGACGCAGCGTGCGGCGTGTGTTGGCAGCATGTGGCTCAGCACGGGTGCTGCGGTCTCGATGTCGACGGCCGCCAACACGGCGTTGGTCTGTTCCACGGGCAGCGACTCGAGCAACCGCGCAGCACCTTCCGGATGTAGCCGCAGGTACGCGTCGACGAGCTGCTCGCGGCCGCTCATGGGTCTTTCCGCAGCTTCACGAATGGATGCTGAGTGAAATGCTCACCGGGAACGGACACGTCGCCCTGGTCGGTCTCGATGAAGACGCAGCCGTCGCTTATCTCGAGGATGCGGCCCTCGAATTCGCCGATTTTCACGTGGTCGCCGGGTGCGTAGTGCTTGCGTGCGTAATGCGCGCCGATCAGGTTCGCGAGGTGCTGGCGCGTGCCAAGCGCGAACACGAGCGCGATGCCGCCGAATACGGCCGCCGCGGTGACGGTGGTCAGCTGAATCAGAAAATTGACGTTGACGCCCAGCTGATCGATACCGATCACGATGCCCGCGAGCACGAGCACCGCCTGTGCGAGCCGGCCGAGCAAGCTGCTCTGGCCGACGCCGAGCCCCAGCGACGCCTGCTCGAGGACGTTGCGCGCAAGTGCGCCACCCGTGAAGCCGAGCACGATGATGATCACGCCGCCGATGGCGGAGGGCAGATAGCCGAGCAGGCTTTCCGTCCAGTGTTCGAACAACGTGCCGCCGAGAATCCGCAGCGCGCTCGCGGCGAACACCAGCAGCACGATCCAGAATGCGACGGAAGCGACGGCTTGGCTCGTGGCGCGGGTCAACACCTCTGAGCGGCCGCGCGAGCGAGCCAGGAAGTGCGCGAACACCCAATCCATGCTCTGGAGCGCGCGTCGGACCACGATGCGAACCAGCACGGCCACGACCCAGCCGAGCAGCATCACGACCACGGCGGTCAGCAGGACGGGGAGGTACGTGACGACGTCCGCGAGCGTGTCGCGGAACACGGCCACGAGCTGTGTCCACCAGTCCTCTAAACGATCCATTCGGGCTCCGGTCCACCGAGGTTCGTCATCGCTGCGCCGTGCGATGTTCTTTCAACCGCATCCTACTCGACTCGCGCGCAGGCCGGGAGACGGACTTCTCAAACCACACACGGTTCGTCGAACGGGTGCGAAGGAAAAGTACTTCGAGTAAGGTCGGTGCATGGTCGCAATCGGAATCGGGGGAGCCTTACTGCTCGGTCTGCTCGCGGGGCGGATCGGGCTGCCACCTCTCGTCGGATTTCTTGCATCGGGGTTCCTGTTCGGCGCACTCGGTGTGGAACGGGCGCCATGGCTGGGCGACCTGGCGCACGCCGGAGTATTGCTACTCCTGTTCGCGGTGGGACTGAAGCTGCGGATCAAGACGTTGCTGCGCCACGAGGTCTGGGGCTCGGCGCTTGCGCACTTGCTCGTGACCGGCACTCTGGGCGCGGTACTCATCTATTGGACGGCCGGTCAGTCGTGGAGCGTCGCGGTGGTCATGGCGCTCGCACTCGGGTTCTCGAGCACGGTGCTCGCGGCCAAGGTGCTCGATGGCAATCGTGAGCTGCGATCCGTTCACGGCCGCGTCGCGATCGGCATCCTGATCGTGCAGGACATCGTGGCGGTCGTGCTGCTCGGGGTCGTCAGCATCGAGACGCCGTCGCCGTACGCGTTGCTGTTGTTACTGTTACCGCTCGCGCGACCCGTCATCGCCAAGGTGCTCGACTACTGCGGTCACGGCGAACTCCTGGTGCTGTTCGGCGCGGGGCTCGCGCTCGGGGGCGGCGAGCTGTTCGCGCAATTCGGGTTGAGCGCCGAACTCGGCGCGTTGCTGCTCGGCACCATGCTGGCCGATCACCGGCGTGCGCAGGAGCTCACCAGCGTGCTGTGGGGCTTGAAGGAGCTGTTCCTCGTCGGGTTCTTCCTGAACATCGGCTTCAGTGGGCCGCCGACATGGGAAGCGCTCGGAACCGCGCTGTGGTTGCTGCTGTTCCTGCCAGTGCAGGGCACATTGTTCTTCCTGTTGCTGATCGCGTCCGGGCTGCGTGCACGCACGAGCTTCCTCACGGCCGTGAGCTTGACCACCTACAGCGAGTTCGCACTGATCGTGGCGGACGTGGAGGTCACGAACCATTTCATCGATCAACAGTGGCTCGTCGTTGCGGCGCTCACCGTGGGCGTATCGTTCGTGGCCGCTGCGCCGCTGAACGCGTTCGCCCAGGAGCTGTATCGACGGTTGGCGCCGTGGCTCGAGAAGCTCGAGCGGGACAAGCGTCACCCGGATGACGAGCCGATCTCGCTCGGCAGCGCCGAGATCCTCGTCGTGGGCATGGGCCGCGTGGGCTCGGGCGCGTACGAGTACTTGCGCCTGCAAAACGAGAACATCGTCGGCATCGACAGCGACCCCGCGAAGATCGAGTCGAACATCCGCGAAGGGCGGCGCGTGGCCTACGCCGACACCGAGGACCCGAGCTTCTGGCAGCTGCTGAATCTCGATCGGCTGCGCGCGATCATGTTGGCGGTGCCCGACCTCGAGGCGAAGATCGCCACGGCGCGCGCGCTGCGTGCTCGCGGGTTCAAAGGGCTCTTGAGCGCCACGCATTTGTATCCCGAGGAATACGCGCCGATCATCGCGGCCGGCTGCGACGTGAGCTACAACTACTACACCGAAGCGGGCGTAGGGTTCGCACGTCACACTTACGAAACGTTGCGCGGCGCAGCGTCTTCAGACGCCCCTATCCCGGACCGCGCTTCGCTCTTATGATGGCGCCCTCATCGCTCGGGGGGTCCCGGCGATGCCTACCCACCTACAAAGAATCTGAAAGAGGTTAACCGTGGCTATTTCCATTTACGACGCGCTCGTTCCCCCGTTCACCCAGATGCTCGAGAGCCTGGACAAGGTGCTGAGCAAAGCCGAGGCCGATGTCGCGGCTCGCAAGATCGACCCGCAGGTCTACATCAACGGCCGGCTCGCGCCGGACATGCTGCCGCTCAAGGTTCAGATTCAAATCATGACGGACCAATGCAAGGGCGGTGCGAGCCGTCTTGCCGGTCAAGAGCCGCCGAAGTGGGCCGACGACGAGGCGACCTTCGCCGACCTGCATGCACGCGTTGCGAAAACCATTGCGCACTTGAAGTCGTTCAAGCCAGAGCAGTTCGACGGCGCCGAGACGCGCGCCATCGAGCTCAAGTTCCCGAACGCGACGTTCAACTTTGCGGGCAAGGACTACTTGCTGAAGTTCGTCACGCCGAACTTTTACTTCCACTACACGACGGCGTACGCGATCCTGCGCCACAACGGCGTGCAGATCGGCAAGTCCGACTTCATCGGCGGGCGGTAGGTCGTGTATGTCGTCCCGGAGGCGCCGAGCCGAGTGCGGACGGCCCCTCGCGGGACACGCCGGAAATCGCATCCCTGCGGCTCGTCTGCGCACGTCCCTGTGCGC
>JBDTOT010000064.1:0-21883 GCA_039933105.1 Gammaproteobacteria bacterium
AGGCCGTCGAGGAAGTAAATCAGTGAACAGATACCGATCAGGACGAGCATGCTGCTGGTGAGTTTTCCGGCAGCGACTTCCGACGCGCCCGACGCCGGCATCGCCGACAACGCGGCTGATTCGGTCATTCAGGCCACCTAAATCCTGAAGCGCGCGCGCGCCTCGTCGACCGTGGCCGGCCGCATTCCGTAAATTGCGGCAATCGTCGCGGCCGCGCGCACCATGTCGCTGTTGTCGCGAGCCGCACGGCCGTCCGGCAAGTGGATGCCGTCCTCGAACCCGACACGGACGAGATCGCAGCCGAGGGACAGACCGAGCGTCACGATCCGAAACATATCGCGCCCGGTCGCCGTGACGCCCCAGATTGCTTTCGGGAACAGGCGTAAGCCCTCGTCAATCGCGAACAGCACGTTGCGCGCGATCGGCGGCGTCGAGCCGAATCCGCCGCCATGCAACAGCCACACGTTGTCGCGGTCGCGGTCGAATAGTCCTTCAGCCGCGTAGCGCAGCAGCCGATGCAGCGAGCTTGCCTCCACCACCTCGTACTCGAGCGCGGAGCCCTTCTCGTACACGGCTTTGATCGTCTGCTTCAGCAAGGCGGGCGAATTCACGTACGGCACTTCCTCGGGATAGCCGCCCTCGGGGTTGTAGAAATCCGCCGAGCCCGCCGCGATACCGAACAGATCCTGCTGAGGATCGAGGTTCAACAAGCCGAGCCGTTCACCATCCGTCGGCCAGATGAACTGGCCCGTCGCGGCGTCACGCCGCACGCCGATGCCGTTCGTCGTCTGGATCAGAATCGGCGAGCGCGCGCGGATTTGCCGGATGATCTCCGCGTAGATCTTGCGGTCGCCGCTGTTCTTGCCGTCGGGGCCGCGCGCGTGCACGTGAACCATCGCCGCGCCGGCTTCGTGGCAGCGCGCCGCAGCCTCGCCGATCTCGGCCGGCTGCTTCGGAATGACGGCGCCTTCGCGATCCTGCTGCATGCCGCCGTTGATCGCGACCGTGATGATGACTTTGTTGCCAGGCAGCATGGCCCACTCCTTCCAAATGCGCGCCGCAGACATGGAAATCTAGCGCGCCGTGCCGCCCTCGCGGTCCTCTTACCAGGGGACATGGGCCAGTTCCAGCCCGTCATCGAGACGGAAGCAGGGAAAACGGGCACCATAAAGCCGGCGCGCGAGTCATCGCCGCCGGCTTCGGAGGGGGGACCGTGTCGGACATCAGGCAAATCACGGACTGGCGCGCGGCCACATCGATGAGCGGCGTTTACGAGGGCCTGCTGGCCGCGGTCGGGACGGAATCGTTTGGCGCCACCGTGCGGGAATCGGTGCTCGCGCTGACCCGCGGTGCGCGCCGGATCTATCTATTCGAGGCCAGGGACCGCGAGCACAGCTCCCTGCAGTACTTTTTTGGCGAACCCGGATTGGCCGGGCTCCTCCCCGCGTACGAAAGATGGTATTTGCCGCGCGACCCCGTCGGCGATGCTTTTTCCGCCGCACCGCGGCGCAGCAATGTCGCCCTGCAAAGAGTGCGACCGCCGGACATCGCTTCAGCGGGCTTCCGACGGCGCTTCTTCGACGATGCAGGCATCATCGAAAGGATCTCAGTCATTCAGCGCGGAACCGACACGTGGCGAGGCATCAACGTCGCCCGCCACGCCTCGGACGGCCCGTGTTCCGACGACGAGATCGACTCGCTGATCGGTCTCGCGTGCCTCGTGCTACCGATGCTCCCCCTGAACCGTACGCGCCAATCGCGCCCGCCGCCGGTCACCGTAGCGCAACTCGAAGATCGCTTCGCCGAGCGCTGGCAGAGCCTGACGCGCCGGGAGCGGCAAGTGTGTGCACGAGCAGCGGTCGGTATGAGCGTCGAGGCGACGGCGCTCGATCTTTGCATCGGCAAGACGTCCGTACTGACGTATCGGCAGCGCGCGTATCAACGCCTCTGCGTCGCAAGTCCGGCAGAGCTTTGCGCACTAGTGGCGCACTGAGGAAGGTGTCGCGCGCAGCGTCTACCGCGCGCGACACCATCACGCTCAATGCGGGAGGTGGTCGACGCCCTTCGGCAGCTCCATGACTTCGAGCTCGTTGCCGTCGGGATCGGTCATCATCGCGATCTTGATCGGCGTGCCGCCGATCGGAACCGAGGCGACGTCGCCCTTCAACGTGGCGCCAGCCGCCTTCGCGGCTTTCACGGTGGCGGCGATATCCGATACCTGGAAGATCGCGTGCGCCAACGAGCTCGCCTTGTCGGCGGGCCCGCGGTTCGCGACGAGAAACTCGGGCGAGTTGCCGGCTTTGGCAGCCGCGACGGTTGCGCCGTAGCGCATGATGACTTCCGTCGCCGGCTTGCCGACCTCGTCGATCACCTTCAAGCCGAACGTCGCCTCGTAGAACTTCGCGAGCGCGCCGGCATCCTTCGCGCCCAGCCGAACCGCCATGACAGCGACATCCGCCTGAGCCGCCGTGAGGCAAGCTAACGCAGTGAGCCCTAATACCGCCGTGATCCCCCGCCGCATAATCGTTCTCCTGGAAGTAGTGTGATGTGCCGAGCCTCGTTGCCCAGCATTCCGAGATAGTAAGCCAAAAACGGTCTCTGCGCCGTCAGCATCCTGGTGCGTTTATCGCCCCACTCGCCACGCCGACATGTTCGGCCAGCTCATCAGCGTGGCCTCGGCGTCCGCGGTCTTCATATTCGTGTGGCACGTCGTGCAGGGATTCGGGATCTTGTACATGTCCGTGTGCGACGGCGGAATGAAATTGAAGGTGTGGCTGCGCACGTTGACGTCGGCGATCGTGCGTTCAATCTTCGGCATGTGGCAGTCCACGCACTGCACGTTGCCAACGCTGTGATGCGTGTGCTCAAGCGTGCTCCCCGACGGCCCTGCCGCCGCATTTGGACCATGGCAGGTCTGGCACAGTGAATCGACGGGCTTGATCAGCAGCGCGTTGTTCGGCGTGCCATGCACGTCGTGGCAGCTCCAACACGCGACACCTTTTTTATACATCTGGCTCTGCACGAAGTCGTTGCCCTGCATGCGGTTCTTGTGCGCGGTGCCGTCGGGAAAGTGGGTGAACGTGTCCTCGCCGAGCTTGTGCTCCTCGAGCTGCCAGAAATCGGCAAGCTTGTCGCCGGGCTGGTAGCCGACGGGCCAGTCGTAGTACACGCCATTCAGCGGCACCTGCCGCGGCTTGCCCTGGGAATGGCACTGGATGCACGTGTCCACGCCACGCGTGTGATCGAGCCGCGCAGGGTTCACGATGTTCGTGAGCTGCGGGTTGCGGACGTGCGCCTCGCCCGCGCCATGGCATTTCTCGCAGCCGACATTCCACTCGGTGACCTGCTTCGTCTTCACATCGTAGTTCGTCGAATGGCAGCCGTCGCACAACGGACCGGTTGGCCTTTGCATCGGGTCCGGATAATGCTCTAGCCACCAATCCGTGTTGGCCGCGACGACATACGGGCGCCACGTCTTGTGGGTCACGTCCCATTGCACCGGATAAATGAAGTAATCGTCGCCGCGCTTGTAGAAGTAGCGCTGCTTCCACTTGCTGCCGTACGTGAAAGCGACGTCGCGCACCTTGAACGTCACGAGCTCGTTCGGCTTCTTGAAGTCGCCGACGACTGCTTCGGGGTGAACCTTCGGATCGACGACCACGTTGGCCATCAGCGTCTTCTGCCAACGGTCGTACTGGTTGCGGTGGCAGTCCCTGCATGCCGCCGAGCCAACGAAGCCGTCTTTGGGTTGGCTTTGCTGCGCCAGCACGGTCGTTGCACACGTCAAGGCGGCCAGCGCCGCAACAAGCCACACGTGGAGTTTTTTCATCGTAATTTGTGTTCTCGAATCTACTGTGGGCCGACGCAGGTATAGCTCGCGGCCACATTCGGATCGCCGCCGCCGGTATAAACCGCGGCCAGCGGATAAGCGCAGGCGGGCCGCTGCATCACCGTCTTGCCCTGCGCGTCGTTCTTCGTCATCACCACTTGATCGGGTGCAACGCCCTTCTCCACCCACTGCTCGAGCGTCGTGAGCCAGTCCGCGCGATCCGGGCCGAGCCCGCCCGAACAGTGCGCCACGCCGGGTAGCAGAAACATGCGCGCCGACAGGCGCACGAGGGGGTTCTGTGTCGCCACCGCATTGTAGTAATCGACCGAGCGCGTGGCCGGCAGGGCCGGATCCGACCATCCGTGCCAGAGAATCAGGCGACCGCCGTGCCCCGCGAACCTGCTCAAGTTAGCATCCGTTGCGTTCAGCAATGTCGCGAGCTCCGCCGTCCGCGCGGGCCAGTCGGCGAAGTCGTAGCCCGCGTAACTCCAATTCGCATCGCCGAAGACGAAGTTCTTCACGAACTGCGTGCCGAACGCGTAGTGCAGGTTCGGCACGTTGGGGCCGAGCGCGGGCGGATTCGTTTGCGTGATCCAGAGATCCCAATTGCCCGGAACGTTCTCGCCACCGAGTGGGAACCCCGGATACACGTGCTCGCCGCCAATCGTGAGCCCGCTGTACACCTGGTTGATCGCAGCGAGCTGCGCGTCCGTGACGCACTCGGCCGAGGGGCCGGCCGCGCAGCGCGGCAGCGACGCCGGGTCGAACTTACAACTCAGCGGGTCGTCGAGGATGCCGTCGGCCACACCATCCTGCGCATCGCAGGTGTTCTTGAGCGCCGTGGCAAGCAAGTTGCGGTTGTCGGCCGTGATGACGGGCGACTCGAGGTGAGTGGGATCTGGAAAGATCGCCTGCTGATTGCGAACGAACGCTCCCATCGCGCCCACCCAATCGAGCACGGGCGCGCCCGCGATGATGCCGTCGAAATCGTCGGGATAGCGTTGCGCCTCGACCATGGCTTGCCCGCCGCCGCGCGAGCAGCCGAAAAAGTACGAACGATCGACAGCGTGCTTGTAGTAGCTCGCTGCGATGGCCTTCGAGACCTCGGTCGTGCGGTGCACGGCGCGATGCGCGAAGTTCTCGCGCGCCTCCGGGTCGTTGCGCGCCCAGCTCGCGTCGGTGAGCAGCGCGGTGTGCCCCGTGTCCGTGCCCACGGTCGCGTAGCCACGCTCGAGCGGTGTGGGGCCTGCGCTCAATCCGTCTTGCGCTTGGTTCTGTACGTTGCCGACGAAGCCGCCACCGCCGCCCATCAAGAACTTGCCGTTCCAAGCGTTCGGCAATAGCAGCTCGAAGCCGATCGAACCATCGATCGTGCCGGTGACCTTGCAGTGCGGCACCTTCAGGCGCTGGACGCCGACGGCGGGCGGCGACATCGGCCGGTCCGTGACGTCGAGCGCAACGGATTCGCGGATCGCCACACCCGTCAACTTCGCCGCTGCCAGGCTCGCGCAGGCGCCGGGCGTAGCCGTCGCGACGCTCGGCGGCGTGTTTGCGGCAGGCGAGCACGCGGCGATCGCGAACAGCACCGGCAGCGGCACGAACGCGCGGTAGAGCAAGGAGCGGGTATTCATATTGTTCTCCCCCTGAGCCGTCAGCTTGAAACTGCCGCGCGCAAAGGTCAAAGTCTGGCTCTTTTTCGCGAGGGACGCACATGAAAGTAGGATTCGTCGGGCTCGGTCGGATGGGCGGCGGAATGGCGCGGCGCCTCCTCGATGCGGGTCATGAGGTGTGCGTATTCGATGCGTTCGCGAAGGCCGCAGAGCCGCTGGCCGCCGCCGGTGCGCGCGTCGCCGCCTCGGTTGCGGACCTCGCGAAGCAGAGCGAGGTTATCGTCTCGATGCTCGTCGAAGATGCCGCCATCGCCGACGTCGCTCTCGGCGCAGCGGGTCTCGTCGCGAACATGCGCAAAGGCGCGGTCCACGTGATCATGGGCACGCACGGCGTGGCGATGGTCCGGCAGCTCGACACGAAACACCGCGAGGCGGGCCAAGTACTGGTCGCGGCTCCCGTGCTCGGCCGCCCCGATCTCGCGGCCACCGGCCAGCTCGGCATCGTCGCGGGCGGGCCTGAGGACGCCGTCGCACGCGTGACACCGCTGCTCTCGGTCATGGGCAAACGGATTTTCCCGGCCGGTGAGAAGCCGGAATCCGCCACGGCCATCAAGCTCGCGAACAACGCCGTCCTCGGCTGCGCCATGGTGGCGATGGCCGAAGGCTTCGCGCTCGTGCGCCGTTACGAGGTCATCCCGCAGGTGTTCCAGGACGTCATGGTCGAAGGCCTGTTCGGCGCGACGGCTTACAAGGTGTACGGCCAGAAAATGGTGGACCAGAGCTTCGATCAGGTCGGCTCGCCGATCACGGTGGGGCTCAAGGACGCGAACCTGATCGCCGCAGCGGCGAACATCGCGCGCGTGCCGATGCCAAGTCACAATGTGTACATCGACCGGCTGCTCGGCGCCGTTGCGCACGGCGACGCAGATCGCGATCAAGCGGTGCTCGGCCGCGAACAGGCACGCGCGTCGGGATTGGAATAGCGCTGCACCTGCCCAACACACCGGTTCTCGAGCCTCTCACGTGCTGAAGTTTCGCGACGTCACCCTGCGCCGCGGCGGACGGGTGCTGTTCGCAGCCGCGAGCTTCGCCGTGTTTCCGGGGCAGAAAGTGGGCATCACCGGCGCCAACGGCACCGGCAAGTCGAGCCTGTTTGCACTATTGCGCGGCGAGTTGCAGGCGGACGCGGGCGACGTCGAAGTGCCGGCGAAGTGGGTGTTCGCGCACGTGGCACAAGAAACGCCGGCGGTCGACCAGTCGGCAATCGACTACGTGCTCGACGGCGACGTGGAGCTACGCGACATCGAGAGCGCCATTCGCGCCGCGGAACACGGCAACGACGGCGTGCGGCTGGCAACGTTGCACGGCCAGTACGACCAACATGGCGGCTACACGGCGGCGAGCCGAGCCGCGCAGCTGCTCGATGGTTTGGGTTTCGGCGCCGCGCAACACGCCACGCCCGTTCGCAACTTCTCCGGCGGCTGGCGCATGCGGCTGAACCTCGCGCAAGCGCTGATGCGCCGCTCCGATGTGATGTTGCTCGACGAGCCGACCAACCACCTCGACCTCGACGCCGTGCTGTGGCTCGAGGATTATCTGCGCGCGTATCCGGGTGCGCTGCTCCTGATCTCGCACGATCGTGAGTTCCTGGATCGCGTGGTCACCGCGATTGTCCACATCGAGCAAGAGACGTTGACACTCTATAGCGGCAACTACTCGGCATTCGAGCAGCAACGCGCTGCACAACGCGCCGGCCAACAGGCGGAGTTCTCGCGGCAGCAGCGCGAGATCGCACACATTCGCAGCTACATCGACCGTTTCAAGACGCACGCTTCCAAAGCGCGGCAAGCCCAGAGCCGCATGAAAGCGCTGGAGCGCATGGAACTGATTGCGCCGGCGCACGTCGATACGCCGTTTCATTTCGCGTTTCGCGATCCGCCGAAGATTCCGCATCCGCTGCTTTCCCTGAAGCACGCGAGTGCCGGGTACACGCAGCTGCCGGTGTTCAGCGATGCCAATCTGCAGCTGGTCCCCGGCGATCGCGTGGGTTTGCTCGGCCCCAATGGCGCGGGCAAGTCGACCCTGATCAAGGTACTCGCCGGAACCCAAGCGGTGATGAGCGGTGAGAGAAACGAACCGCAAGACGTCCGCATCGGCTACTTCGCGCAGCATCAGCTCGAGCAACTCGATGCGGACTCGAGCCCGTTAGAGCACCTCCAGCGCCTCGACCCGCGTGCGAGGGAACAGGATCTGCGGAATTTCATCGGCGGCTTTGGCTTTTCCGGGGACGCCGCCATGGGCTCCGTGGATGTATTTTCCGGTGGCGAGAAAGCGCGTTTGGTGCTCGCCCTGCTGGTGTATCAACGGCCCAACGTGCTGTTGCTCGATGAGCCCACCAATCACCTGGATCTAGAGATGCGCCATGCGCTCACGATGACACTGCAGGATTTCGGCGGAGCGATGGTGATCGTGTCTCACGACCGGTTCCTGCTGCGCAGCGTGACGGACCGTTGGCTCATGGTGGCGGACGGAACCGTGCAGGACTACGACGGCGATCTCGAGGAATACCGCAGCTACTTGAGCGAGCGCCGCGCGCGACAGCAGCAACCACCGACAGCGGCGGCAACGACCACCGATAGCGCGCAGTCGCGCAAGGACAAGAAGCGGACCGAAGCCGAGCAACGCCAACGCCAACAGCCACTGCGCAAGAAACTGAAGGCGCTGGAATCACGCCTCGAAGCGCTGACGCAGCGCTCCGCCGACATCGAGGCGCAATTGGCCGGTGACGTATACGGCAACGCCAACAGGGACCGGTTGAAAGAGTTGCTGTTGGACCAGGCTCGCACGAAAACCGAGCTCGGCGAAGTCGAGGAGTCGTGGCTCGAAACGAGCGAGGCGCTGCAGCAAGCTAGCGCTGTCGACTGAGGTGCCCTCGTGGCGCTGACCGCAACCATCTACACGTTCGACATCGAGCTCGCCGACACCGATCGCGGCGTGTACGAGACGCTGGCTTTGCGCGTGGCGCGCCATCCGTCGGAAACCGAGGAGTTCCTCGTCACGCGTGTGCTCGCCTACTGCCTCGAGTACACGGAGGGGCTGGCCTTCTCGAACGGTCTCAGCGACCCCGACGAGCCCGCGCTCGCGGTGCGCGATCTCACAGGCGTGCTGCGCGCGTGGATCGAGGTGGGCGCGCCCGAAGCCGCGCGCGTTCACAAAGCGAGCAAAGCGGCGCCGCGCGTGGCCGTGTACACGCACAAGGACGCCGCGAAACTTGCCGAGCGTTGGCAAGGCGAACGCATCCATCGCGCCGACGAACTCGAGCTGTATGCGGTGGACCCCACGCTCGTGGCCACGCTGGTGGCGTCCCTGCAGCGGCGCATGACTTTCGCGCTCGCCGTGACGAGCGGGCACCTCTACATCACGCTCCGCGAACGCGTGATCGACGGCGCCGTGCAGCGCGTTGCGTGGCAGAACGCCCAAACTTGAAGGGCCTGCCTGGAGTCTAGTGCTTCGGAATGGTCGGGACGCCTTTCAGCGTCAGCTGTACGACCGTTTTGACGTAGTAGATGTAGGCATCGGCCGCGTCCTTACCGGCCAGGCAACCGACGTCCAGCGGATCTAGCTCGCGGCTCGCGTAGCGAGGATCGTTGCCATTCACTGTGTCGAGCGCCTTGCGCAGCAGCACATCGCGAGCGGATATTTTGTCGAGCGTCTCTTTGTACGACGTGAGCATGTCCGCGCCGTCGATCACCGGCCCGAAGATGCCGACCACCTTTTCAAGCTGTGGGAAGTATTGCTGGAGCGTCGGGTTCGACTTGAAGACCGTGTCGATCGCGGAGGTGATGAAACCCGTCGTGGCCACTGGCTTCTTCGGATCGAGCGGGGTGTCGATCGCACGCTGCACCGTCGGCCTCGTCCTCCCCTGCGCTCCTGCCGGGACTTCGAGACTGCACGACTGCGGAGGCCCGCGGGGTTTCACCTTGACGAGACCCTGATAGTGGGTCTCTGCCTTGAGCGCCTTGTTCATGCACTGCAGAAACCCGGTGATGAACCGTTGCTTGCCTACTTCCGGATCGTAAGTGTCCGTGCCTCCTGTCAGCACGAGTTGCACGGTTCGCTTCTGTTGCGGCGTGATCGTTGACGGTTTTCGCTGAGCGGGCTTGTACGTCACCGGCACTCGCAACGTCTGTGTCGCGAAGCCCTGCAGACGTATTGGCTTGTCGGGCAGGGTCGGCCAGCCGTTCACCGTCGCACGCCCCTGCAGCGCGAGCGGCTTCGGCGGCGGAGTGAACACGTCATCTTGTTTCACGCCGCCGGTCAGCGTCGTGTCCGCCCGCAACGCCAACGCGACGGCGATATCGCCGCCGTCAGGCGCCAGCACGTAGGCGACGGCTACGTCTCCGTCGTCCGGCGGTCTCGCGAGGTCGGCGGGCGCGGGCATCTCGCACGGCGCCTCGGCAGGGTCCCGCTCGATGGGCGTACGCAACGGGCGTGGCGGAGCGGGCACACCTCGATCGCAGACGCAGCCGTCCGGGAGCCGAGTGCCCTCGGGATTCTGGCACCAATCGTAGCCGCCGAGGCCGAAAGGGCGACAAGGCCCGGCGCCCGGCCCCGTGACGAGCGGCCTGCCCGCAGGCACGCCGGCTGGCGGGAACTGGGGCGGGCTAATGGGCGTTGTGCGGGGCGCGTTGCCAGGTCGGTCATTGGGAGGCGCGTCGGGCGGCGCATCGGGCCCCGCGTTGAAGATCTCGTTGACTCTGTTGGCGCCACAGACCTTGTCCTTGCCAAGGAACAGGATCAGGTGCCCCGGATTGCCCTGGCACGCGCCAGTCGTCACCACATAGCCGTTGGTCTCGAGCCAGCGCCCGAACTCGCCCTGCCGGCTACCCGAACTGACAAACGGGAACAGCCGCGCCGTGGCCTCATACAACTCCTCGTCGTCGGGAATGCGCGGATCGTCGCAGGTGCCAGGATCGTCGCCCAGGCCTTCCGCCGGCGCGCACTCGGGCTCGGCCTTCGAATTGAAAACCTCCTGCGCACCCGCAAGGTGCGCTAAGGCCAGGCAAAGACCCAGCGTCGAGGCGATGCGTGCGACATTCGTCAACTGTGTTACTCCGCTTGTAGGGCTTCGACCGGGCTGACGGACACGGCTCGTCGCGCCGGCAAATAGCTCGCGAGCACCGTGGCTGCGCCCAGGATCATTGGTACGACCGCGTACGTGATCGGATCGAGCGGACTGACGCCGTACAACAATGTCGACATCAGGCGCGCGAGCGCCGCCGCCGCGACCAGCCCTATCGCGACGCCGACGGCCGCGAGCGCGAGGCCGTGAAGCACGAACATGCGTTGCAACTGACCGCGCTGCGCGCCGAGCGCCGCGCGAATGCCGATCTCGCGCCTCCGCTCGGAAACAACGTAGGACATCACGCCATAGATACCGACCACGCCCAAGAACAGCGCCATCGCCGCGGCTACGCCCAACATCACGAGCGCGAAGGAAGTTCGCGCGAGCGACTGGTCGTAGACGTCGCGCATGGTTCGCAAGGGTGCGGGCAGGCTCGGGTTCACGGACCATACGGCCTGCCGAATCTGGTTTCGAAATCCGTCTGTGCCCGCGCGCTCGCTGCGCACGACGAAGGTCACGCCGCGTATGGCGTTCGGCCCCGCCGAGGCGCCCAAGTAGCCGGACATCGAAGGCCAATACACGGTCGCGGGCGCCGGCTCGTACACGCCGTTCTCGCGGACGTCCTGCACGACACCGATGACTTCGTGCCCTGGCATGTCGGGCCGCTGGCGCAGCCGCTTGCCGAGCGCGGCGCCGGGCGAGCCCCAGAGCTCACGGGCGAGGTTTTCGGAAACCATCGCGACAGGTCGAAGGTCGTACACCTCCTCCCAGGTAATCTCGCGTCCCGCAACCAGCCGCGTGCCCGCAGTTTTGAAGAAGCCCGGCGAGGCGTACTTGAATGAGCGCACCGGGAGCGTGTCCGATCCCGGATCGGACCGGTCGTCGGCCCGCACGACCCCCGAGTTCGCGACGCCCAGGTTCGCACCGAGCCCTTCCATCGGCATTGCACTGCCGAATGCGGCCGAAGTGACTCCCGGAATCGCCGCCAGCGCGTCTTGAATGTCGTTCTCGAGTCGCGTGACTCGTTGCGCGTCCGCCGCGAGGGATCCCGCGACGAAAACGCGCATGAGCTCGAGATGCTCCGGCTGCGTAAATCCGGGGTCAACGGTGCGTATGGACTGGAACGTGCGAATCATCAGCCCAGCGCTCACCAACAGCACGAGTGCAATCGCCACCTGAGCGATGACGAGCACGCTGCGGCCGCGATGGCGGCCTCGTCTCAAGGTCGCTGTCCGGCCGATGCTGCTGAGTGCGGCCGAGATTCGCGGCCCTGTATATTTCAGCGCAGGGATCAAGCCGAATAGCGCGCTCGACAACAGCGAGAGCACCGCGGCGAATGCAACCGCTCGCGAATCCAACGAGATTTCGCTCAGGCGTGGAAGGTTTGCGGGGCCAATCGCGAGCAGCAGGCGCAAGCCGCCATACGCGAGCGCGATTCCCAGTGCACCGCCCACGAAACCCAGCAGCACGCTTTCGACCAGCAGACTGCGGACAATCCGCCCGCGGCCCGCACCGAGCGCCGCGCGTAGCGACAGTTCCCGCTGTCGCACCTCGGCCCGCACCAGCAACAGATTCGCCACGTTGGCGCAGGCAATCAGCATCACGAGGCCGATGGTCGCCATCACCACCCACAACGCATCGGTGACGCTGCCGACGACTTCCTGCTTGAGCGGACGCAGGTCGGGCGTGATCTTCCACGCTTCATACGCGCGCGGATCCGTGCCCGGCCCATCCGACCAGGAACTCATCCAGATCGGCACCATGCGCGCCATGTCGGCGTTGGCCTGCGCGATCGTGACGCCAGGCTTGAGCCGCGCCACGCCTTGATAGTTGAAACCGCCGAGCGCGACTCTTCCCCGATCGAACGCCAGCGGAAAGATCATGTCCGCCTCGGCATTGGCGATCTTGAAACCTTGCGGCATGACGCCGACGATTTCTTTCGGGCGCGCATCCACCGTGACGGTGCGTCCGATCACGGAGCGGTCGCCCCCGAAACGCCGCTGCCAATACGCGTAGCTGAGCATGACTGTGGTGTAGGCCTTGAACACACTTGGCGGCGGCCGCGTAGCTCCGTCCTGGTCCACGGCCAACAGCCAGCGGCCGGCCGCAGGCGGAACGTCGAGCGCCGGCAACAGGCCATCGCTAATACCGATGATGCGGATTTGCTCCGGCTCGGCGACGCCCGTGACCGTGGATTGTGTGGCGACCCACACGCCGAGCGATTGAAAGACGCGGTTGTTCTCGGCGTAGGTGAGATACATGGAGGGAGAAAGACGCAGCGCAGCGGCAGAGCTGGCCGACCCTTCGGCACCCGGCGCGATCTGCCGCAGCGCGACTAGTTCCTCGGCTCGCGGATAGGACAGCGGCTTCAGCAGCACGCTATCCAAGACGCTGAAGACTGCAGTGTTGGCGCCAACACCCAGCCCGAGCGTCAATACGACAACGACGGTGAATGTGACGTTCCTGCGCATGCCGCGCAGCGCATAGAGCACATCGCGGCCCAGGGAGTCGACGAAACCGCTCAGGCCCATGCGACGACTACTCGGTACGGCTACAGATCTGCGAGCGTGAGCTGCACGGTGGCCGCCTGCCAAGCCCGATTGAACTCGCCTTCGACGAGCTCTGCTTCGCTGGCCCGCTTCTGCGCGAGCAACGATTGCCAGAGCCCATACAAGAGCCGCCCCTCGCGCGGATGCGTCACGAGCGCTTCGCGGAACGTCTTCTCCGCCGCGACTGCATCACCGCTGCGCAACTGCGCCGCGCCCAGGCTCTGCCGCACGGCGTAGATCCACGGCGGCGGCTCGTCGTATTGCAGCGTGCCTTCGATCGCGACTGCGAGCCGCCAGCCGGTGACGGCAGCGGCGTTGTCCTTACGCGCGCCCGCAATCTGCGCTTCGAGCGTCGCAGCGCAAAGCGTGAGTAGATCGCCCGCCTTGTTGTTCAGCAGGTACATCCCATCCGGCTGGATGGCCTTGCGCTCACGCTCGAACCGCTTTTGCTCCGCTGCGGCATCGCGCGTCTTGCCCTGCCCCGCCAACGCCATCGTGCGCGAGAACCGCCAGAACGCGTGACTCAGTGCGCGCGCGGTCTCGGGCGCAGGTTCCTTCAGAATGGTGTCCCAGCGGTGGAAACGCAGATCGACCATCAGCGGGTACAGACGAAAACCCTCGAGCATCTGCATCTCGCGGTCGCCGTCGCCGATGTTCTTGACCATGTCGAGCGCGGCCTGCTTCGCTTCCTCGTAGCGGCCCTGCTGTGCTCGCGCATACGAGATGAAGTGGATGTTGTGCGTCCAGTACATCAGCGGATACATGCCTTGCGCGCCTGTGCGCTGCACGAACGCGCGGTCGGCGTCCGACGCCTTCACGTTGGTGTCGGCAGCGAGGTCGAAGTCGCCCGTCTGTAAGAAGATGTGCCCCGGCATGTGCACGAGATGGCCCGAGCCCGGCGTCAACGTCATCAGACGCATCGCGCTCGGAATCGCTCGCTCGAGGTTCGGCGATGCTTCCACTGCGTGTATGTAGAAGTGATTCGCGCCGGGATGGTTCGGGTTGCTGCGCAGTACGGACTCGAGCACCGCGACGAGCTCGAGCGTGCCCGGCGCGGGCTCGCCCGTGAGCGACCAGAGCTGCCACGGGCGCAGCATCATGAGGCTCTCGGCGAACATCGTGGCGGCGTCGACATCGTCCGGATACTTCGCCACCATCGCGCGCATGGCATCGCTGTAGGCGCGATGGAAGCCGAGCCAGTCCGCCACCGGCTCCGGCGACGGGTAGCGCTTGGCCAACGCATCGATGTACGCGCGCTCGCGCTCGTTGCCATCGGCTTCGCGTTCGAGGGCGTTCTTCACTGCCTCGAACGTGGCCGCAGCGCGCGCGGCGTCGATGGCCGTGTCGTTGTAGTTTGGGCCGATCGACATGGCGAGGCCCCAATACGGCATCGGCGCGCGCGGATCGAGTTCAGCCGCGCGCCGGAAGTAGCGCGCCGCTTCGTCGTGATTGAAGCCGTACAGAAGCCCAATGCCGTTGTCGAAATAGACCTGGGCTTCCGGGTTCGTCGTCGTGATCGGGAAGTGGTAGGTGCCGACGCCAGGGAAGAGCTCGGTGGCCGCGGGCTGCAGCGGGTGGCCCGCATGCTGAGCGTTCGCGACCGGCGCGAGGACCATCGTCATCGACACCGCAGCGGTCGCCGCAAAGAGCCCCTGCAACCGCGCCCCACGCGCCTTCCTCGTCATGCCCGACCTCTCGAAATCTTCCCGTTACGGCAGCATGGCCGTGATGTTGCGCTTCGGCACCTGCCCGACCGGAATGCGCGTGACTTCCTTTACGCCCGCCATGTCGACGACGGACACACTGTTCGAGCCGGCGTTCGCGACGTATGCCATCTTGCCGTCCGGTGTGAGCGTGACCCAATCCGGCGCGATGCCGACGTCTACGCCACCCACGAGCTTCAGATCCGGCAGCGAGTAGATGTACACCGCGCTGTTCAGCCGGCTGTTCACGATCAGCCGCGTGTTGTCGGCCGTGACCGCCATGCCGTGCGACGTGTTGCCGCCCTCCATGACTTCCTTCTTGCCGGCCGCGATCTTCGGTAGCGCGATGCGTTGCAGCTCTTTGTGCGTGGCGAAATCGACGACGGCGAAGCCGTTGTAGTCCGTCAACTGTACGAACACGCGCTTCGTCGAGCCATCCTTGTTCTGCTCGAACGCGAGCGGCCGCACGCCTTTGTCGAACACCATGTCCCAGACAACCTCTTCGGTCTTCTGATCGATGATCGTCATGCTGCTGCCGGCCACAGAGCCCGCGACGACATACTTGCCATCCGGCGTCACGTACGTGTTGTGCCCGGCGCCTTTGATCGGGATGCTCTTCACGCGCGCGAGCGAAGCAGTGTCTACCACGTCCACGACGCCCTTCTGCTCGCGGATTGCGATGTACACGCGCTTGCCGTCGTGACTGATCGAGATGTTGTTCGGGTGACCCGACAGCGGAATCCTGCTCATCACCCGCAGCGTGCGCGCGTCGACGACGTCGAGCGTGCTGTTGGCCTCGTTGCTGACGTAAATCTTGCTGCCGTCCGGCGCCGCCGCCGCACCATGATTGACTTCGATGCCGACAACCTGACCGACGACTTTGTTCGTTGTGGGATCGATGATGGAGACGTCGTCGCCGGCGCTGTTCGTCTGTATGACGCGCGCGTGCAGGGTTGCCGTGCTCGCGGCCGCGCTCGTCAACGTCGCGCCGTTGACCCAGGCCAGCAGCGTCTGCCACTCGGGGTCGCTCTTCGACGTCCAGTGCTTGCCGCCGTCGTGATGCGGATCGCCGCCGGCCTCTTCCGCCAACGGATGGCGCAGCAGCCGGCTCTGCTCGGGGTTACCCGGCACCACGCGTGCGCGGATGATGTCGAAGTTCGCGCGCGCTTGCGTCTCGGTCCATGCGGCCGAGCCTTCGGGCAACGGGGTAAGTTTCATCGGCGTACCGTCGCCGTGGCAGGAAATGCACCGCGCATGGCCAGGCCGCTTCGTCGTGAAAACCGGCTCGATGCGCGCCTTGAAGAATTCGTAGTCGAGTGTCGGGGGCGCCGCGGACGCGGAGCCGTTGGCGGCAGGCTGCGCCACGGCGGCCGCCGCGGGCAACAACAAGGCACACAGGAAAAGTCGGAACCGCAACATAATGACGTCCCCCCGGAGCGTTCTGATTGCGGGCGATTATGCGCCGGGCTCGCGCGCGAGACCATCGCACCGCGCTTGAACGCGAGCCGGCCACTGCCCAAGATGGGGAGGCATGCCACGACGCCCTACGTTGCGATGATCCGCCGCCTCCTGCCGCTCTGCTGGCTCGCGGCGCTGTGGCTGCCGTTCCCGGCCGACGCCGACCCGTGCACGGGCGACGTCGCCCGGGCGCTCGTGCTTGGCAGCGGTGGATCGCGCGGCGCATTCGAGGTCGGCGCTATCTACCACGTCGTGGTGCACCGCGGCTGCGACTTCGCGGAAGTCTCGGGCACCTCGATCGGCGCGTTGAACGCCGCGCTGCTCGCGCAGGCCGCCCGCAGCGACGATCGCTCGCGATCGCTCGCGAACATGCAAGCCGCGACGGAAAATCTGGTCGCACAATGGGAATCGATCCGGGACTCGCGCGAGGTGATGCGCGCCCGGCCGCTCGGCAAGGCGCGTGTTGCCCTGTTCGGGCTCGATAGCCTCATGGACTTCGAGCCGCTGCACGACTTCGTGCGCAGCCGCGTGGCGCTCGATGCCCTCGCTGCAGGGCGCGAGCTACGCGTCGGGACGTTGACGCTGGACGACGGCCGCTATCGCGAGATCGCGATCAACCGCAATGGTGCAGTCGATGCGGCGACGGCACATGACTTCATCTTCGCCAGCGCCGTGGTGCCGGTATTCGGCCGCACGCAGCTCCTGACGCCGCCGGGGGCCGACGCACCGATGCAGATCGGCGACGGCGGCTTTCGCCACGCCGTTCCGGTCACCAGCTACTTCCAGCACTGCACGAGTCACACAGACGGTAGCGCTGCCGAGTGCACGCCGCTGACCGGCGCGGACACGCCGCCGCATCCACAAATCGAGCAACTGTTCGTCGTGGTCACGAGCCCTTATGAGCCCAACACGGAACGGACGCGCAGCAACGCAGGGGGCGCGCCACTCGCCGATGGCCGTCGAATGCTCGCGACGCTCGGCAGTCTGCTCGTCGACCGACTGCACCGTGACGACCTCGACCACATGCTGCTCTACAACGATCTGCTCGCGTGGCAGTCGCGCACGCACGACGGCGCCGCGGCACCGGTGTTTCCACTCGGCTCGTTCAATCGCAACGCGACGAAAGGCCGCGATCAGCCTTACGAGATCGCAGTCATTTCGCCGAAGCGTCCGAACTCCGACCCGCTCAGCATCTTCGACGTGGATGCGACCAAGCAGCGGCAACAGATGTACTGCGGTTGCATGGCGGCCGACGAGGTCATGCAGACGCAGTTCGGGCTGGCGTCGCTTGGCGCAAGCTGTGCGACGCGATTCCCGGCCGTGAAGGCCACAGCGCGCCGTGCCGAGACGGTTGCTCTCACGCCGGCGATCTGCCGCGACGACGCGGCCCAGTAGCCGCCGCGCGGAGAGCATGTTTCGCCGCGCGCGAAACCGTTGTTCCGTCCGCGACGTAAAGAGAGGGCCCGAACTGCTCGAGCATTTTGGGTCGCTGGCTCAACGGCCCTGAATGATGTTGCCGAGCACGCCCAGCACCGAGCCTTCGTCCGTGCGCCGTCCCGCGGGCCCCAGGTTCGCCATGATGCGGCCCGCGAGACGCGAGAACGGCAAGCTCTGTAGCCACACGTGCCCGGGGCCGCGCAGCCGCGCGAAGAACACGCCCTCGCCGCCGAAGATCATCGACTTCACGCCGCCGACCGTCTCGACGTCGTAATCCACCGTCTGCGTGAGCGCCACGAGGCAACCCGTGTCGACGTGCAGCTCCTCACCGGCTTTGAGCTCGCGCTCGATCAGCGTGCCGCCCGCGTGCACGAACACGAGGCCGTCGCCTTCGAGCTTCTGCATGATGAACCCCTCGCCGCCGAAGAGGCCGGTCAGTATTCGCTTCTGAAACGCAATGCCGATGGACACGCCTTTCGCCGCGGCGAGGTATGCGTCCTTCTGGCAGATGAGCTTTTGATCGTAGTCGTCGAGATCGAGCGCCAGGATCGTGCCCGGGTACGGCGCCGCGAACGCCACCTTGGCCTTGCCGGTGCCCCGATGCGTGAACACGGTCATGAACAAGCTCTCGCCGGTGAGCACGCGTTTGCCCGCACCGACCAGCAGGTCCATGAAGCTCCCGCCCTGCTCTTGACCGGAACCATCGCCGAAGATCGTGCTCATCTCGATGGCGGTGTCTTTGTACATAAACGCGCCGGCCTCGGCGACCGCGCTCTCGCCGGGGTCGAGCTCGATCTCGACGAACTGCATCTCGTGACCGCGGATGGTGTAGTCGATCTCATGGGCGGCAGGCATTGCAGTCTCCTTATATATGTAGTGTCCGGGGCAGTCGCACGCCGGCCTGGCGATACTAGTGGGAAACACGGCAAAGAACAGCGCCTCGGCATCTTCCAACAGACTTCGCGTAATTCGCGCGTAACGCGCTATTTCCGCGTGCTCGCCGCTCCCCATGACAACGGCCTGCGAATTCGCGAGAATCCCTGAGCTTTCCTCAGCACTTTGACCCCGGGGAGACTCTATGGGCGCGTCGCCCGTGCGCTATCACTTCGCCGACCTCACGCTCGACGTGGGGCAGCGCCGCCTCTCGCGCGGCGAGGAGACCATCGCGCTCAGCAAGCTCACGTTCGCGCTGCTCAACACGCTCGTCGAAGCTGCCCCGAACATCGTCACGCACGCCGAGCTCGCGGACAGAGTCTGGGGTCCGCGCCGCATCGTGACACCCGAGAACCTCGCGAAGCGCGTGATGCGGCTGCGAGCAGCGCTCGGCGATCGCGCCGATGCGCCGCGGTATGTCGAAGGGCTACGCGGGCAAGGCTACCGGCTGATTCCGAGCGTCGAGAGCGACATGGGCACCGCCGATGCGGGTGCGTCTGCGCCCATGTCCACGCCCGCGCTCACGCACGCGCACGCGCCCACGCAAAACGCGGCGCCGCGCCGTGCTTCGGCCACGCGCCGGCTCGCGGTCGCAGCGACCATCGCGCTCGCCGCGATGGTCGCAGTCGTTGCGTATCGCTTGCCGATGTCGCTCGGCACGCCCGCCGAGGCCAGCGTCGTCGCGAAGCACCCGCCGAAGATCGTTGTGCTGCCGTTCGCGAACCTCTCGTCCGACCCCGAGCACCGGCACTTCGCCGACGGCCTCACGGAAGAGCTCATCATCGGCCTGCAGCGGCTGCCCGGAGTGAAGATCATGAGCAGCACGACGTCGTTCGCGCTACGAGACTCCCACCGCGGCGCAAAAGAGATCGCAGCCGATCTCGACGTGCAATACGTGCTCGAGGGTAGTGTCGGCAGCGACGGCGAGCGGCTGCGCGTGCGTGCGCAGCTCACGGATGCGACCGGCTTCGGCGTGCTGCCGTATAGCTACGAGGGAACGCTCGACAACGTGTTTGCGGTTCAGGACGAGATCGTCGGCGCGATCGCGGCCGCGGTGCGCACGCCGCTCGGGCTCGAGCCAGCCGTCGCGCGAGCGGGCACGAGCCACGTCGAGGCCTACGAGCTCTATCTCGCCGCGAAGCTCGAGTGCACAGAGGGCCACAAGACACCCGAGGGCTTCGAGCGGGCGCTGCGTCTCATCGATCGAGCGATTGCGATCGATCCGAAATTCGCGCGTGCGTGGATGTTCAAGTCGCAGGTCCACACGATGCGAGCGGGCTTCACGGCGGGCGGCGCCGCCGAGATCGCCGCCGCGGACGAAGCTGCGACGCACGCGATCGGCCTCGCGCCCGACTACGGCGACGGCTACAACGCGCGCGCGCTGTTGCGCGTGACGAGCGGGGACTGGCGCGGCGCCGCGGCCGACTACGACCGCGCGCGGGCGCACGGCGTGACCGAGTTTCCGCACGACATTGCGTTCATCCTGTCGTCGGGCCGGTTTGGCAAGGCGCGCGAGCGCATCAAGGAACTGCTCGACGCTGACCCTCTGAACGAGGATCTGTTGGCCTTCCTCGTGATCGCGGACGAGGTGCTGCGAGAGCCCGACGCAGCCGACGAGGCGTTTCGGCGCGGACGGCTGCTCTATGAGCAGTGGGAATTCGGGGATCGCGTCGGGGTCTGGATCCGCGAGGGGCGCGAACGCGTCGAGCCGCCGTACGATCACATCGCGCTGCCGCAGCCATTCGGGGATCTCGCCGAGGGCGGCGATTCGCACGCCGCCCGCGCGCTGCTCGAGCAGGCGCTACACGACCCCCAAAACCAGGCGCCGACGACGATCGGCAATTTGGCGATCTGGGCGGCCGGCCATGGCGACCAGGCGCTCGCGCTGAAGCTCCTCCGAGATTCGATCGTCGGCTCGAAGATGGATGCGTACATCGCGTGGCTACCCGTGTTCGAGGCCGCGCGCCGGCTGCCGGAGTTCAAGGTGCTGCTCACCGACTTAGGGCTCGTCGACTACTGGCGCGCGACCGCGTGGCCCGACGTGTGCCGACCGGCCGGGGAACACGACTTCGACTGCATCTGACGCTTGCTCGAGCATTTTTCTGGAAGAATTCCCGCTTTCGGCACGCAACTGTCATGCAGGCGTGCCGGGCGTTCTCTAGCTTTCGAAGGATGCGACGATCCCCGTCGCCCCGATACGGAGAACCCAATGTCCCCTTTCAACCGATGGCCCGTCGCCGCCTGCGCGGGCGCCGCGCTTTTTTTGAGTTCGTTCGCCGCCGGCGCCAATCCGTGGAATAAGGCCCCGTCCTGGACGCTGGGCCAGCTCGTGATAGCGGGCGCCGGATGCCCGATCGAGACGCCGGACGGTCTGAGCCTCATGGTCGCCTCCCCGCGGGCCGGTGGGTTCGGTGACCAAGACATCTGGGCGCTCGACCGGACGGAGATCGGCGCGCCCTGGAGCGCCCCGAAGCACTTGCCCGCACCGATCAACTCGGAAGCCGCGGATTTTTGCCCGGCGCCATTCGAGCGCTCGCTGTACTTCGTGTCGGCGCGCCCGAACGCCGAGGGGTGCGGCGGCGGCGACATCTATTTGTCACGCCAGAGCCCGGCCGGCGAGTGGTCCGAGCCCGCGCATCTGCGGTGCTCGCCGGATGGCCCGAATACAGCGGGCACCGAGCGCAGCCCGTCGCTCGTCGAGACCTGGTACGGAACGTTCCTGTTCTACTCGACGAACGGTGGTGTCGCGGGCGCCACGGACGACATCTACGTGAGCATCATGGGCAAGGACGGTCAGTTTGGCCGCGGCTGGCGGGTGGACGCGCTCAGCACGGCGGATTTCCAGGATCAGATGCCGACGGTGCGCGCGGCGGACAACGGCAGCTTCGCGATCACGTTCAACTCCGACCGAACCGACCCGAAGGCCGCTGGCGGGCAGGATGCGTACTACTCGACGGCTGTGTTCCTGCCGTTCTGGTGGTCGAAGCCGCAGAACGCGGGGCCGAACGTGAACACCCCCGCTGACGATACGCGCGCGTCACTGTCCGCGGATTTGAAGCGCCTGTACGTCGGCCACAGCGGCGTCTACGTGAGCGAGCGGCGCTAACGCCCGGTCGAGGGACGACTGCGCTCGAGCGTCGACCGGCACTGCGCCGGTCGGCGCTTTCGCTCGGCCCCGTGTGCCGACCGCTCGAGGCGCTTCCTAGAAGCTCAAAAGCTCGCGCTCCTCCGGGTGGGCG
>JBDTOT010000065.1:0-20639 GCA_039933105.1 Gammaproteobacteria bacterium
GGAATAAACGGTCAAAACCTCGCAGACAACCAAGCGCTCACTGAAACGCTGGGGGCTAGGCTCACAGGCCCGACCGCCTGGCAGACAACAGCGGGCCCTTAGGCGGCGAGTGCTTTAAGGACGTGCGTCGGGTCGCGGCTGATCGCGGTCAGAAGCGCCTTTGCGGGGCCTGTGGGTTCGCGTCGCCCTTGCTCCCAGTTGCGCAGCGTTCCGACGTCGACATTCAGCAAAGCGGCGAACTTCGGCTGACTCAACCCGATTCTGGCGCGCAGCTCCTTGATGGCGACTGCGTCGACTTCGAACTTGCGGGAGGGAATGCGCTTGCCACGAACGATCTCGTTCATTTGCGTCATGCTCTCGACTAGTTCGCTGAACAGCTTCTTATTCACAGAAATACTCCTACCAGTCTTCGTTGAGGTTGCGAAGAATCTGCTTTTCGGCAGCCGACAAATCGTCCTTCACGCCCTTGCGATAGATCAGCAGAAACCGGACCTGACGCTCGCGCGTGACATGAAAATAGATCACCCGCACTCCACCTCGCTTACCGCTGCCTGCTGCAGTCCAACGCACTTTTCGTAGGCCGCCAGTGTTTTGGATGACATCGCCAGCCTTCGGATGCAGCGCCAGATGCCACTGCAGCTCCGCGTACTCGTCATCGGTCAGCAGCTCCTGCACCTGACGGGTGAAGATAGCCGATTCGATGAAGACCATCGTTGAACACTACACCAGTGACGTATAGTGCGTCAATGACGCACTAGTGACCCCTCGGAACTCGTGGGACAGCCTTCTAGTCAATTGGTCCCGCGCGCGAAATCCCTACCTTCCACGTCTTCTAATTTCGTGCGGGAGTTTTGCGGGATTCGGTCCAGTGCCGTTGTGATGCGTCCTGACAGGTTGCAGCGGATGTCTATCTCCCAATTGCATCAACTCGTTATACATTGTTCATCTGGCGAGTTGCGCGCGCGCGTTTGATCGAAGACCCTATCTCGTCACCGCATCTGACCGTGCCCTATCTCTCGACAAACGCGGGATTTTGGACGACAAGGAGCTGTATGAGTATTCGCCTCGGTCTAACACTGTCGTTGCTCGCCGCCGTCGAACCTGGAGCGGCGCTCGCGCATCATTCGGGCGCAATGTTCGAGCCCGAACTGCGAATCACGTTGAACGGCACGATCAGGGACTTTCAGTGGACCAATCCGCACGCTTGGATTCAAGTCGCTGTGCCTGGGGCTGATGGCAAGTCGACCGATTGGAGTTTCGAGTGTGGTAGCCCGAATACTCTGTCGCGTCTCGGGTGGAGGCCGGCGACGCTGAAGCCCGGCGATGCGGTTGCGATCGTCGCGAATCCAATGAAGGACGGCACGCACGCGGGTCTCATGTACACCGTGACACTTGCGGACGGACGCGTGCTCGGCCCGGGCGCTCCGAGCGCGGCGGCGCCCGCGCGATGAGCAGCGTGCGCGGGCAAATCACAGTGGGGCGTATGCTCGCCGTGGCGCTGTCGATTTGGGCAGGCGCGACGGCGGCGCAGTCGCCGCCACGTGCGGCCAGTCTTCCGGATTGGAGCGGAGCGTGGACCCGCTCGACGGGTGCGTTCTACGAGTCTACCGCCGAGCAGGCCGTCGAGCCGCCGCCACCCGCCGATTCACCGCGTCGCAAACCTCCTTACACGCCGAAGTTCGAGGCCATCTATCGAGACAACCTCGCGCGCATCGCCGCTGATCGATTTCCGGATCCAATCTCGGTCTGCGGTACGCCCGCGGGTTGGCCACGGCTTCTCGCTCTGCCCGACGCGTACGAGTTCGTCGCCCGGCCAGAAGAAACTTGGGTGCTCACGGAGAACGGGCCGAACGTGATGCGTATTTATACCGACGGTCGAAAGGATCCTGCGCCGGACGACTATTGGGCCACCTACACCGGTTACAACATCGGCCATTGGGAGAAGGATACGCTCGTCTTTCGCTCGTTCGGCCTCAAGGGCGTGGGCTCGACGATTCTCGCGCGTACGGGCCTCGTGATGAGCGACAAGCTCGAGACGACCACGCGAATTCGCCTGGTTGCGCCGGATCGTTTGCTCGTGTCCACAGTGCTGACGGATGCGGAGGCGCTCACGCGGCCGTGGCCCGTTGCGTTCACGTACTCGCGACTGCCGCCGGGCAGCACCGTGTACGACTACGCGTGCGCCGAGAACAATCGAAACCCCACTACGAGCGATGGGCGAACGCTGACGCTGGATTCAGGCGGGCGAGTGATCGACAAGGTCAAGTAAAGTATTTGTTGCTCGCTCAGTTGCCCCACGCGAGCGGGCAGCCCGGCATCGATAATCCCGCGGTCTCGACGCGCTTGCAGAGCGCGGCCGCATTCGCCGTCTGCTCGGCGAGCTTCGAGCGAACCTCCGCTATCGGCAGCACGCGGCCGTGTATCGACACGTCTCGGGTCACGTCGAGCTTGCGGTAGGCGACGTTGTCCGCGTACGTCGTGCCCCAGAAGTACACCTCCCAATTCACGTCGAAGAGATCGCCTTGAAGCAGAAGGCGGTCGGTAGGAACGTAACCCATCAAGCCGTCGGCGATGTGGTTGTTGGCGATGATGCGATACAGATCGACACTGAGCTTTGCGTCCGAAAGTCGCAGGTGGTCGTCGAATGTACGCAGCTTGAGCGGCTGAGGGTTGCGGCTGAGCGCGTCGGGATAGGTGCTGGCAGTGCGGCGCGACAGTTGCTCGAACCACGCGGCATTGCCGGCTTGCGTGATGATCGTGAGTCCTGCCGCGATTGCCGGTCGCAAGCCCCCGGTGTGATCGAAGTGATGGTGTGTGATGATCGCTTCCGTCAGCGGCTTGCCAGGTACTACGGTGCGCGCTTTGGCGATCAGGGCTTCGGTCCAGCCACGGCTCGTCGGCACCTCGAATAGGGCGAGATGATCGGCAAATTCGAGCAGCACGGAGTTCGCGCCGCCGTTGCCAGTCAAGAGCCAGATTCCCGGCGAAACGTCAGTTGCGTCGACGCGATAAGCGGGGATTGGCGCGGGCGCCGATCGTACGGCCGCTGATGCTGCGAGATCGTCGGCCGCAACGTCGAGCTCATAGCGGTCGACGTGCAGCCGCAGCATCACGGTGTTCCGCCAGTCCGACACCGTGTTGAAGCTCATGGGCAATTGGATGCCGCCGACGGGTTCGTAGGCGCTGAACTCAGTGCGCAACACGATCTCGCCGAGGTTCTCGTGCGGGCTCACCCAGCTCACCCACGCCGGGCGGTTCGTGCTGCCGTCGAACGCGATCGTGAACTTCTCGCTGGCGCCGGTCGTGACATCGACGAGCGTCAGCGTGCCTTCAATTCGTTGATTCGTGAGCCGGCTCCCGGAATCGAGCGCCGCACGGACGGCGACGACGGGGTTCGCGAGCAATTCCAGGCGGCGCCGGGTGGCGGCCTCCGCAGACGCGCGGCGCATCGCGCCATCCGCGCCCGTGTCGTAAGCGACGTCACCGTCGAGCGACTGATTCGTCGGCCGGCCTTCCATCATCGCGAGCGCCGCAAAAATGAACGCGCGGGACTGACGAGACTTCACGCGCGTGCGTCCGTTTTGCAGGTCGATGACACGCTCGTAGGCGGTGAGGATCGTCATCTTCTCGGGCGCCGTCGGCTCCGTCGTGATATTGCTGCCGCCGTCCTGGTAGGCCTCGTGGCCGTAGCCGCGCAGGCGAATCGTGCGCAGCGCGCGGATACGCTCGGCGCCGCCGAGCGCCTCAGCTGCACGCGAAACGACGGCGCGAGTGTCCGGGGCGTTCTGCGCGAGCGTGCGGTGTGGTGCGGCGAAGAAGCTCGCGAACGCGAGCGTGACTAGCGACAGGATTCTCGTAATCGCAGACATGGTCCCCCCGGTGTAAAAAACTGCGGCGGCCTGTTGGCTTCGCGCGCCGATCAGTGTGGCATGCCCGAAGTGGAAGCGACGAAATACTACGACGTACTGTGCGTACCTCGATTCTTGAAAGGACTCGATATGCGGCAAGCGTTAAGGCTGCCAAAGTGATGGGCGTTACCCAAGCGCGCGTGTCGGATCTGAAGCGAGGCAAAATCGCCCGATTCAGTATGGACCTCTTGGTGCGGCTGGCAGCGCGCGCCGGTCTCGAGCCCAAGCTGAATCTGGCGGCGTAAGAGCGGCGTACGGCGAGCGCTCGCGGCTCGGTTGGTCATCACGCACAGCACTCGCCGAGAGGGCGGTTTCGATCCTTTGTGGCGTGATGTTCCAGGTGATTCTCTGCGGGGGCTTTGCGGGACTCGGTTGAGTGCCGTTGTGATTCGTCCTGATGGGTCGCAGCGGACGTCTTCCGAGCGCAGCACTTGAATCAATCAGTTACGAATCTCGAATCGCTTTCGCAATGCGGAGGTCGAGGGTTCGATCCTCTTCTGCTCCACCAATCCCCTGCGCATCAATGATGCACAGCCTATGGTCTGGTGGCTTATGCGTCCCCGTCTTATCGCGCGTTAGCGCATTTATTCTCTGGCCGGTCCTCTCGCACGTCGCTCTAACGAACAGTGCCTATGTTCAATCAACAAGGAAGAAAGAGCAGTTTGGAGAATCCGGGATAAAGGGGCGTAAACATCGCGGCTGCGACGGCTAGCCGCCCCTGACTTGCCCGAGACGGTCATTGTTGGGCAAGGATGATTCCGGAGATCCGATCGACCTCACAACGGATGCCCTGCGCACATTCCGTCCTTTCTGTCGCGACATTTCCCTGTTACTGAGGAAGACTGATGCCGGCTGACCAGCGTTTGCAGCCGTCGGCGGACTGGTGCGATCATGAGCCGTGGCGGCTGAAACCAGGCGGTTACGCCTCTTCAGAAACTGCATTTCCGGTCGAATGCAACCAACAGAAGGCGTCTATGAAATACATGCTCACCTGGTCGGAACGCCCGCAAGGTTCACCTATTGAATACGAGAATGCCCAGAAGCGGATTCTCGAGGTGTTCACCCAATGGAAGGCGCCTGCGAATTTCAAGATCGAGCTGTTCGTAATTCGGGTGGGCGACTGGGGCGGGTACATGATGTTGGATTGCGATGAGCCGGCGGCTGTTCACAAGTTCTGCTCGATGTTGCCTGCATTTGTATTCGAGGCACGCCCCGTGATCCCCATCGAAGACGCTGTCCGGGTCGAGCAGGAAGCCATGGCCTTTCGTGATGGACTCAAGCCACGATAAAGGGAGCGGACGCGCGGGAAGCGGGCGTGGCACAACGTAGTCATCCCATGTCGATGTGCACGACGTCGCGCGGCGATGCTCGATCTTGAGGACAAGGGTTTAGAAAAGGAAACCCCAGCGCGAGGGGATGGGTCTCCATGAAGCAAATACCGGCCGCCCGGAATTCTGTCGTGCGGATTTTGCATGCGCCGACATGCGCCGTGGAGGCACCGGTGACCCGATACCCGGAGCGCTCGAGGCAGAAGCGCAACAAGGCCGGTCCGAACCGAGTAGCCCGGCGGATTCTGGCGCAGGGCATCCAACCAACGGCGCGGCTGTAACGCGTGCGGTCGGACGGTGGCGAGTCGCGGTCGTTGCGTCGGGGCCCGCAAACCGAGCCAGCCGACGCACCCGCTAGCGCGGGCGGACCACCATGACGATCTACCGATTCGCTGCAATCGCCACGTCAACGCGGGGGTGTTCATGCGCGCAACTCTGCGCGGGCTCGCCGACGAATCGATGAATGTTAGATGAACAAATAGCGACAGCGACCCGTGCCCCGCGTGCGCCCCTAGCCAATCCTGCGTTCGAAACGGTAGACAAACGCGGGCGGCAGGTTCAACGGCGATACGCCGAGCAGCGTCGCGCGCAAACCGAGTTCGTCGAGCAGTCGCGTACGTACCGGAGGCGGGCCCAGGTACGTGAACTGGTGATAGCTGCCGTGCGGCCGCAGCAACGCGAACGCTGCCCGCAGGATACTGGCCTTTTTCTCTCTGCCGAACCACACGATCGGCAACCCGCTGATCACGTAGTCCACCGTGCCGCGCAGCGCGCCGAGCGAATCGGTCAGGGCCGCGGCATCGGCCTGCACGATGCTGCTGCCAGGGAAGCGTTGACGCAGCACGTCGCAGAACATCGCGTGCTGCTCGACCAGGTACAGGTCCTCCGGGCGCACGCCGCGGTCGACGATGGCTTCGGTCAGGGTGCCGGTACCGGCGCCGAGCTCGACGACGCGCGCGCCCGGCCCCACGTCCGTGGCCATGAGGCGAGCGAGCCACCGGCTGCTTGGTGTGATCGACGCGACGTGAAACGGGTCCTTGAGCCAGCTTTTGAAGAAGACGCCGCGGTGCGGTGCGCTACGTCGTGGTTGCAGCAATGTGCTCATGGGTGTCCGCCGGTAGCCCTAGGTGGGCGTAGCGTGGGCGTCGATTGTTACAGCATGTCGAGGCGGCGCGCCCGTCACGGGAAGGAAACATTGCGTTAGCACACTGGCCGCATGACTCCCGGCGACTGGCTCACGCGTTTGACCACACACGAGCGCATCAACTTCCTGCTCACGAATCGCATCCCGCGACGTTTTGCGACGCTGTTCATGGGCTGGTTCAGCAAGATAGAGAACCCGCTCGTGCGAAGCGCTTCGTTCGCCACGTGGCGCCGTTTCGGCGGCGACCTGCGTCTACACGAGGCCGAACGCACGCAGTTTCGCAGCCTGCACGAGTGCTTTACGCGGCGGCTCAAGGCCGGCGCTCGCCCGATCGACGCCAATCCGAGCGTGCTCGTGAGCCCGTGCGACGGTGTCGTGGGCGCTCACGGCCCGGTGAGCGGCGTCGAAGTGCTGCAGGCGAAGGGGTTTCCGTACACATTGCCCGATCTGCTCGGTGACGAGGCGCTTGCGGACCGCTACCGCGACGGCGCGTTCGTGACGCTGCGCTTGCGGTCGAGCATGTATCACCGTTTTCACTCTCCGGCCGATGCGCGGCTGAAGGAAGTTATCTATATCTCCGGCGATACGTGGAACGTAAATCCCATCGCGCTGCGCAGGATCGAGAGGTTGTTCTGCAAGAACGAGCGCGCCGTCATCGAGCTCGATCTCGGCGAGGGCCGGTCGCTGCTGCTCGTGGCCGTAGCCGCGATTCTCGTGGCGAGCATTCGGCTGCATTGCCTGTCGCAGCCTCTTCGGCTGACGTATCGCGGCCCAAATCGGTTGCCGTGTGGGGGCGCTGTGACCAAGGGCGAGGAGCTCGGCTACTTCGAGCACGGCTCGACCATCATCGTGCTCGCGAGCGCCGGTCTAGAAGTGGCCGACGGTCTTGTCGAAGGCGCCGAGATCGCCATGGGGCGACCGCTGTTGCGCCAACTGTGAAGGGCGTCTCGCATGCGTGGTATCGGCCCGCACGGATGTCATCGGACCATCACATTGCGTCCATAGCATCCATTGTTGTCGAGAATGTTGCGACAACATGTGGGAGTAGTGAATGAGGCACGACGGACCGAGTGACCAGGCGAACGCCAAGACGTTCGGGGGCGAGCTCGCCGAGCAGCGTTGGGACGACCACCGTCTGTATCACCACAGCCGCATCAATCAGTCGTTGCACCTGTTGAGTGCGCTGAGTTTTCTCACGGCCTACGCGTGCCTGTTCGTCAGTCCCGGAGTAGCCGCGCTCGTGGGCTGGTTCGTGGCCATGTGGTCGCGACAGATCGGCCACTTCTTCTTCGAGCCTAAAGATTACGACGAAGTGAACAAGCTGTCGCACGACGCGAAGGAAGAGATCAAGGTTGGCTACAACCTGCGTCGTAAGGTCGTACTCCTTTCTATATGGGCTATTTCGCCGTTCGTGCTGTGGGCGCTGCCTTCGCTCGGGGGCTTGGTTGAGGCTCACGCCGACTGGGACGCCTACCTGCACAATCTCGCGCTGCTGTGGCTCGCGTTGGGTGCGGCCGGGGTGCTGTTCCGCACGGTGCAGCTGTTTTTTGTCCGTGGTGTGCAGACTGGACTAGTGTGGGCCGCGAAGATTCTGACGGACCCGTTTCACGACGTGAAACTGTACGCGCGGTCGCCATTGCATCTGCTGCGGGGTGAGCTGATCGACCCGATGCTACACGTACACGACGGCGACCCGGAAGAGCTGCTCGACGGCGTTGACGCCGACGAGGAAGAAGCGGAGCAGCTTAAGATCGCTCAGTAACAGCCACGCCGCCGGCGGCCCGCGCGTTGCGCCGGCCGCCGAACCTCGCGCGCAGCAGCTCGCGCAGAATCTTTCGGCGCACGCTCTTGTTCGTGGCGCCCGCCGGGGTCCACCACCACCCGTCGCCTAGCATCTTCTCGGCCGCTTGGACGACGCGCTCCACGACCTCGGCGTAGTCGGTGTCCGAGTAGTTGTGGCTGAAGATCAAACGGCCCGTACCGACCCACGAGAGTGCCAGCCCTTCGGCGCGCAGGTAGTACTGGAACATCCAGTTGTAGCGGCTCGGCCGGTCGTAGAGCACCGTCCATACGGACACCACGTTCGCGACGCGCGCGGGTGCGCCGGCCGCGGCCAGTCGCGCGTTCAGCACGCGCGCGCGCTCGTTCCAGCGTGCGTCGAGATCGATATACGTGGCGCGAATCTCGGGTGTGTCGAGACGGAGCAGGAATTCGTTCATCGTAGCCATGACGTACGGGTGCGAGTTGAACGTGCCGCGTGCGAAGCAGCCGTCGGCCGGACGGTCGTCGCGAAATCGCTTCATGTACTCGCGCGCGCCGCATAGCACGCCGATCGGCAGTCCGCCGCCGAGCGTCTTGCCGTATGTCACGAGGTCGGCGCGCACGCCGAAGTACTCCTGGGCGCCGCCGCGCGCGAGCCGGAAGCCTAGGAACACCTCGTCGAAGATCAGGACGATGCCGCGTTCCGTGCACACTCGGCGCAGCTCCCGTAGCCACTCGATGTAGGCGTCGTGGTTGAACGCGGCCGAACGGCTGCCGTCGATCAGTGACGTATCGCCGGGTGCCGAGGAGTTCGGGTGCATCGCCTGCAGCGGATTCACGAGCACGCACGCGACGTCGATGCGCGTGGCGAGTACGTGCAGCGTCTGGGGGCTCATCTCCTTCAATGTGTAGACGTCGTTGATTGTGCGGCGGTTGCCGAGACCGGGTTGAACGCCGTCCCACCAGCCATGGTACGCGCCGCAGAACAGCGCGACGTGCGAGCGGCGGGTATGAAACTGCGCCAACCGTACGGCTTGCATCACGGCCTCGGTGCCCGACATGTGGAACGACACTTCGTCGAGCCCCGAGATGGCTTTGATGCGTTCGACGTTGTCGCGGACCAACGGATGGTAGGGGCCGAGCACGGGGCCCAGGTCCGCCACGCGTGCGGAGCCCACCGCGATGCAGCTCTTGTAGAACTCGTAACCGAACAAGTTCACGCCGTACGAGCCGGAAAGGTCGTACGACCAGTTGCCGTCGAGGTCCCTCAGTTGGGTGCCGCGCGATTCGTCGACCACCGAGCCGACGCGCAGATGACGGCGAACGTGCTCGCGGAACTGGAACGGAATGCGATAGGTGTCGGTGAATAGCACGTCGGATAGTCCGTGCTCGAGCTCAGTGGTGAATGCGACGGAGGCGGGCGTGCGTTGCCGCGATGTCGCAGCGAGGCGGTCGAACGCGGTCCGGCGCTGTGCGACGACGTCATCCGGGGCGCCGTCGCAGGCGAAGAACTTGTGCTCGTTGTAGCTGACCAACGGCACTTGCGCCGCGAGGCGGCGGGAGAGCTTCGCGTGCCCCGCAATCGACGGGTGCTTTGCGCGGCTTAGCTCGAGGCGGCGCCAGGCGGCCGGCAACAGCGTGACGGCGGCGGCGAGGGTCAGCAGCAACCAGAGTAACGACGTGCTCGTGAGCATGGACGGCCCGTGGCGACGCTGCCAAAGCCGAAAATGCTAGCCGGCGGAGGTTACCGTTTTGCTACAGAAAAAAAGGCCCCGCGCTTGGCGGGGCCCAATGCTGTTGCAGTGTTGTCGATCTTCCGCGGAGGTTGGAGGGGGGTCGTCGGTGAAATGCGTGCATCGCCGCAATCGGCTGATCGTGTACGCAACGCTGCGCGCGGAACCGCACTCCGCCGATGCCTTTCGTGATTCCGAGCGCGTTTTGCGCAGCGTGTTGCACAGCCGTGTCGTCGCGCGCGACTGGGTGGCCGTATGCTCTGCGGCGATCGCGTCAGCTACACCGTTCGGCCGCGAGTGTCGGTGGTCGTCCGCTATGGCGTTACGAGTCTGTTGCGTTCGCGCCAGCGGTCTCGTCGAGCCCCAGTTGGCCGCCGTCGCGGGCGCGCACGAGATGCGATAGGAACTGCCCCGCCGCCCGCTCCCAGCTGCAGGATAGAGCGGTGGTACGGCAGGCATTTCGATCGATGTTCAGCGCCGCGAGTGCTGCGGTGCACAGGTCTTCGTCGAGCACGCCGTCGTAGCCGTGGGTCACGACGTCGATCGGGCCGGTCACGGGGAACGCGGCGACGGGCGTGCCGCAGCCCATGGCCTCCAGCATGACGAGTCCGAACGTGTCCGTGCGGCTCGGGAACACGAACACGTCGGTCGCCGACAGGCAGTTCGCGAGTTCGGCTCCGAACCGATAGCCGAGGAAGCGCACATTCCTGCAACGCCGCTCGAGCGGCGCCCGGTCGGGCCCGTCACCGATGACGACCTTGGTGCCTGGCAGATCGAGGGCCAGAAATGCGTCGAGGTTTTTCTCTACCGCCACGCGCCCGGCGTAAGCAAAGATCGGTCGCGGCAGCGCGAGATGCTCGCGGCTCCCCGGCTTGAACAGTTGGGCGTCGACGCCGCGCGACCAGATCACGACATTACGGAAGCCATGGGCGACGAGATCGCGGCGCTGATGTTCTGTGGCGACCAACGTGCGGCGCGCGCGGCCATGGTGCCGGCGCAGGAAGGCATATGACCAACTCTCGGGGATCGGCGCCCGCTTGCGCAGGTATTGGGGGAACTGCGTGTGGTACGAGGTCGTGAACGCAAACCGCCGGCGCGTGCAGTACGCAGCAGCCGCGAGACCGAGTGGGCCTTCGGTCGCAATATGGATCGCGTCTGGCTCGAGCGAGTCGAGCGTGCGGGTGAGCTGTCGCGCGGGCAAGAGCGCTAGACGGATCTCGGGGTAGCTCGGGCAGGGCAGTGTGCGGTATTGGTCCGGAGACACGACCGTGACCGCGTGGCCGCGTGCCTCGAGCACTTCGTGCGTCCGCTGCAGCGTCGTGACCACGCCGTTGACCTGCGGCAGCCAGGCATCCGTCACCAGGGCGAGCTTCATGCGCAGAGTGTTAGCACGCGTTCTTTATAGTTTCGTTACGCTCTATTACTTAACCTTTTGCCTCTGAAAGAAAAACGTCACACAAGTGCCATCGAGTATTCACGCCCGGAGCCGAAGCTGACGAAGTTGGAAGGGGTGAATGGGTGCCACATGGAACGACGCGTTGCCCTCGCCTTTGAGCGCTTCGATCAGGCCGAGCTGCGTTTCTGTCGCTATCTGAACCGGTCGAGCCGCTGGTCGCTCGTGCGCAGCGTGTTCGCAACGGTCAGCTGGCTCGGTAACGGCTGGTTCTGGTACCTGCTGCTGGCAGTGCTGCCGATGACCTATGGCGCCCACGGAGGCGTCGCTGCGCTGCACATGGCGCTCACAGCTGCGGTCGGCGTCGCGCTCTACAGGTTCATCAAAGATCGCGCCGTGCGCGAGCGTCCGTGCATCAGGCACAGCGCGATCGAGTGCGCGGCGGCGCCGCTCGACCGTTACAGCTTCCCGTCCGGTCACACGCTGCATGCCGTTAGCTTCAGTCTGCTGGCTGCCGCGTACTTCCCGACGCTGGCGGGGCCGCTGGCCCTGTTCACTCTGCTGATTGCGCTGTCGCGCGTAATCCTGGGTCTGCACTACCCGACCGATGTTGCGGCCGGCGCGGTGCTCGGGGGCTCGCTTGCGGCGGGCAGCCTGCTGCTCGGGCAGGCGCTGCTGAACTGAGTCGCTGCGACGGGGAGGCCGGCGAACTCTAGACCGACGTCCAGCGCGCCCAACCGATCAATCCCCCACCACGAGCACGAGCAACAGACTCATGAAGACCGCTGCCGAACCCAAATCCTTCGCCTGGCCCGAGAGACGGTGGTGGTCCGTGCCCACGCGATCGACGACGAATTCGACTGCGGTGTTCAGCAGCTCGACGATCAGCACCAGCAGGCACGAGCCGATCAAAAGAGCGCGCTCGACTGCGTTCTGGCCGAACCAGACCCCGGCCGGTATTAGAACCACGCAAAGCAGGCATTCCTGACGGAACGCCGCTTCGTTTTGCCAGGCGGTTTTGATGCCGGCGAACGAGAAGAAGGCGGCGTTCACGATTCGGCGGACGCCGGTGTTCCCGGGTTTTCCCATCGTCTGACCTGTGGTGCGCGAGCGAGCGTGAATGGTAGCAAACACGGGGCGTCAGGCAGCTTCCTGCACTGGTAGCGGTAGTGCTGTCACGGCCACGGCCGGTCGCCAGGCGAGCAGCTCGAGGTTGCCGTCGTGGCGTTCGACGACTGCCGTGCAACTCTCGACCCAGTCACCGTCGTTGCAGTAGGTGAGCCCGTCGCGTTCGATCACGTCCGCTTTGTGGATGTGGCCGCACACGACGCCGTCGACGCCAGCTTCGGCCGCCGCGCGCAGTGACGCGCGCTGGAACGTGTCGACGTAGCGCTGTGCCTTGGCCACTTTGGACTTGATGTGCTGCGCCAGCGACCAGTACGGGCGACCGAAGAGATCGTGGATCCAGTGCACGAACCGGTTCAGCACGAGCAGCGTGACGTATGCCAAGGAGCCGAGCAGCAGATCCACCGGGCCGCACCGGATGAGGCTGTCGAACTCATCGCCGTGCAGCACGAGCAACCGCCGACCTGTAGCAGTGACGTGGATGTCGCGCAGCGCGATGTCGATGTTGCCGAAACGCGTGCCGGCCAGAGCCCGCAGGTCGTCGTCGTGGTTGCCGGGTATGTAGACGACGCGCGTGCCTTCCTGGCTCTTCTTGAGCAGGAGCCGAAGCACTTCGGTGTGGCTCGCGGGCCAGAAGAAGCTGCGGCGCAGGCTCTTGATGTCGATGATGTCGCCGACGAGGTACAAGGTGTCGCACCGGGTGCTCTTCAGGAAGTCGAGCAAAAGACCCACCCGGCACGCCCGCGACCCGAGGTGCACGTCCGACAGCCATATCGTCCGAAACCCCGTACCGTCCATGTTTGGCCCCTTACCTTGCCAATTTGCCAATAGGTTACGGGGGGAGCTTTAAGCTTTGATTGCAGTGCCTTGTACAAGATGTTGCAGTTGAACGGGTTTCCAGTTTGACGAAATCCGTCCGTCACGCTGGCGTAACAAACGCCGGGCATGCTGGTCGTCTTCGCTTCCGCGGGGGTGATCGTGGGAATCCTGTTCGTCTCGGACGTCTACTTCCCACGCGTTAACGGCGTCTCCACGTCCATTCAAACGTTCCGGCGCGACCTCGCCGCACTCGGGTGTGAGACCTGGCTCATTGCGCCGAGCTACCCGGGAGCCTGGCAGGACGACGCCCGGATCCTGCGCCAGCCGTCCCGCTACCTCGTCTTCGATCCGGAAGACCGCATGATGGGGGCGCGCGAGGCGCGGCGGGCCGGGCTTACGCTCCGCGGGCGCATCGAAGCCGTGCACATCCACACGCCGTTCATCGCGCATTGGGTGGGTAAGAACGTCGCGCGTGAATTGCGCGCGCCGGTGATCGAGACCTACCACACGTTCTTCGAGGAGTACCTGCATCACTACGTACCGCTGCTGCCGCGCGCGGTGGCGCGAGCTTTCGCGCGCGCCGCGTCGTTACGCCAGTGCAATGCCGTAGATGCCGTGATCGCGCCCTCACGCCAACTTGCCGACGTGCTGATGGGTTACGGTGTCGTACGACCCGTGCATGTGATACCCACCGGGCTGAACCTCGACGAGTTTGCGGGTGGCAACGGCGTGGCGTTTCGCGCGCGTCACGGAATTCCCGGCGATCGACCCGTGATGTTGCTTGTGGGCCGCGTGGCGCACGAAAAGAACATCGGATTCCTGCTACGCGTGTTGGCCGCCGTGCGCGTTTCGGTGCCGAACGTGCTGTTCGTGATCGCCGGCCAAGGGCCGGCGCGCGAAGCGTTGCGGCGCCAGGTCGAGGCCGTAGGCCTATCCAGCAACGTGCTGTTTGTCGGCTATCTCGATCGGCGCACGGAGCTGCGCGACTGCTACCGCGCCGCGGACGTATTCGTGTTCGCCTCGCGCACGGAGACTCAGGGGCTCGTGCTGCTTGAAAGCCTGGCGCTCGGCGTTCCCGTGGTGTCGACGGCTGTGCTCGGTACGAAAGAGGTGTTGCATGGCGCCGCGGGCGCTGTCGTCGTGCAAGAGGATGTGGGCGAATTCGCCGCAGCGGTCACGCGTGTACTGACGCAGCCCGATTTGCGCGCGACGCTCGCGTCCGCGGGCCGCGACTTCGTCGCGGCGCGCTGGTCGAGTGGTGAGATGGCGCGGCGACTACTGCGTCTATACGGAGATCTTCGCGGCGTCAGCGGCGCGGCTGAGCGTGTGGCTGCACGCGAAGATGCCGGAGTTCCAGCGAGCGAAGAAAGGCTTCGCGGTCGAGGCGGTCGATGAGATCGGTCAACGATTCGGTGTTCGACTCGTCACGCCGCGGCGGGGGAGGGACCGCGGGGCCGCTCTGGGATGTCGTCGTCATCGCGTTCCCTTATTTTTCTTGCGGCCGATCTTAGCGAACCGTCGCCAGCGACCGCAACCGTGCTGACGGGATGCCGAGGGCTGGCGCGTGAAACAGTCTGCGGCAGGGCGGGGCTCAGCGCATGATCGGTCTCGTCGAACCTTCTGGCTCGTTCGTCGGTCGCGGCGCCCGGTCGTTCCGCACGCGGCCGGGCTCACCGAAGCGATAGCCGAAACCGCGAACCGTCTGAATCAGCTCGTCCAGACCGAACGGCTCGAGGTGCTCGCGCAGTCTGCGTACGTGTACGTCGACGGTGCGATGACCCGCCTTGATCGCGTGCGCCCACGCGCGACGCAGCAACTCGTCGCGGCCGAACACGCGGCCGCGGTTCTCGAGGAAAAACGCCATCAGCCGGAACTCAGTCGGTGTGAGGTCGATTGGTCGATCGTCGACCCATAGACAATGACCCGCCTTGTCCAGCACGAGTGGCCCCGCCGTCAATTGGTCCGGTCGTGCGCCGACTGCCGAGCGGCGCAGGCACGCATTAATTCGCGCGACGAGCTCTACGCGATCGAATGGAATCGGGAGGCAGTCGTCCACGCCGAACTCGAGCGCGTTGATGGCCGTGTGGATGTCGGCGTGATCTGCCCACACGACTACCCTGCTCTGGCTCGTGGCCGGCTCGTCGCGAAGGCGGCCGAGCGTGTCGCGCAGCAGCCGATGCTCGGTCCACTCGATTAGCAGAAGATCGGGCGGGGCGAGATGCGCCACTCGGACGCACGACAGGACATCGACGGCTTCAGCCACCGTATGGCCCGCGGATTCGAGCGCCTGCCGCGCCAGCTCGCGCGGCAGATGGTCGCTGTGGACGACAAGCACTGCGTTACCCATGGATAGCCCTCGCCGAATCTAGGGCAGTCCAACATCCGGCCGTTGCAGTGCGTTTACGCTTTTGTTGCGGCTTTGTTACGGTGGCTGCTGCATTGACCAAATGCCGATTGCGAGTGCGAACGTCTAGCTAGATGAATCCGAAGGACGCGAATCAAGAAGCTCGATGCTAGTCCCGCGCCCTTGTGTGGTTAGGCAAAAGTTTGTGAGCTATCGTCCTAGCGGAACCGAGAGTTGCTTGAATCGACTGAGCGTGTTGGTTTTCGGCGCGGACTTTTTCGGGTCACTTTGAAGGTACCGAAATTCGCGGCGAAGAAGAGACGCTCTCAGGTCAATCGGTTGCGGCGGCGTTCGAATCCCTCTCTCGCATATCGTCCCGGGAAGTTCGTTCGTGCCATCGCCGCCAGGGTGTTACCCAGGCGCGCGTGTCGGATCTGAAGCGAGGCAAAATCGCCCGATTCAGCATGGACCTACTGGTGCGGCTGGCAGCACGCGCCGGACTCAAGCCCAAGCTGAATCTGTCGGCGTAGGGCCGCCGTACGGCGAGCGCTCGCGGCTTGGTTCGCCATCACGCAAGCTCTCGCCGAGAGGCCTGTTTCGATCTCTCTGTGTTGCGATGTTCCAAGTGATTCTCTGCGGGAGTTTTGCGGGGCTCGGTTGAGTGCCGTTGTGATTCGTCCTGATAGGGTGCAGCGGGCGTCTTCCGAGCGAAGTAGTTAGATCAATCAGTTACGAATCACGAAACGCTTTCGCAATGCGAAGGTCGAGGGTTCAATCCCCTTCTGCTTCTCGCCTGCGAGCTCGGGAGGGTCGAGCCGATCCGTCCGCGTTGGGTCGAAGAGATACTTCGCGTATTCCGAATCCGTGATGCGGCCGTCCGCGAGGTCTACACTTTATCGAGCGTGCCCCGTGGGGGCGAAAGGGCTTCGGCGGGGCATTCACATGTAGTCAATCGGGTATTACCCGCAAACGACCTTTGCAACCTCGCTGCCGCGAATGATCGAGGGTGCATTGCATTGCGCTTTCCGAGCTTGACTTGTCGTCACGCGCGGTTTGCAGCACTATCCAAATCGAACCCGGGGCCGGCGTTTGGCCGCTTGCGACGTATATAAGAGGAGCCACGCGATGGAGCAGAACAGCGTCGGGCAATCAAACCACAATCCAGCCGGCCACGGGCCGAAGTGGGCGCAAGACGGCAGTGACCTTGGCGAGGCGTGGAATGGCCTTCTGGCGACCGCCGGGCCGCGCGATCACATCGTCCAGCTCTATCAAGACCAACAATTCCTCAACCGCGCGGTATGTAGGTTCGCGGCATCGGCGATCGCAAACGGTGAGGGGGTCATTCTGGTACCGACATCCGCGCATTGGCAGGCATTCCGTCCTCGCCTCGAGGCGGAGGGCGTCAATATTGAAGACGCGCAAGAATGCGGGCAGCTCACTGTTGTCGATGCGGACGAGCTCTTGCCGACATTCATGCGCGACGCCATGCCGGACGCGCCGGTGTTCCTCGGGCTGGCCGCGAATGTCATTGCAAAGGCGCATGGCGAAGGGCGATATCCGAAGGTTCGCTGGTGGGGCGAAATGGTGAATGTCCTTTGGGAGCGGGGCGATGTGGCTGCCAGTATGCATCTCGAAGATCAATTCGACCGTCTAGCGAAAGAGCATGAGATCGCCATCTTTTGCTCATTCGTAATGGATAACTTCAATGGCGAGGTTCATTCTCGGATGCTGCCGAGACTAGCGCAGAATCATTCGCATCTCATTCCCGTGGAGGATTACGCTCGCCTGGAGCGAGCGGTAGTGGACGCGCTGCGCGAGATTGTCGGTTCGGATGAGGCCCGCGTCCTCGAGCAGCAACTTCTCTCCGACCATGTCCCGACGTTCCAAATGCCGCGATCACAGGCGCTATTGCTTGCGCTTCGCGACACGCTCCCTCGGTTGGCAGATTCTGTCCTTACACGGAGCCGTGAGTTTTACCGTGCCTCTAAGGGCGCGGCGGAGTGATTGTCAGGTGCCTGTCGGAGCTATGTCTCCCGAAGAAGCAAATCCTACGAAAAGCGGCGTCGGGCCGGATGTTATAGAAATCCTCGATGCTGTAGACATCGCGATTGTTGTTGTCGACCGAAAGGGCTTGTTGACTCGTTTCAATCAAGCGGCCGTCGACGCTTTCAAACTCACTGCTGCGGACATCGGGCGGCTTCCGGGCTCGGTCGCCGCATTCGCGGACCTGAAGTCGTTAGCAAAACAGTGCGCGCACGTGATCGCCGATGAAGCGCCCTTCCGGCGCGATATTCGCAGCGGAGATCGGCAATTTCTTCTCCGAATCGCGCCTCATAGGAGTCAGGAGTATGAACACGTTGTCGGAGCCGTTCTAACCTTCACCAACGTTACTGCTTTCCGCGCGAGTATTGAGCAGGCCGTGTACGAACGGGAGTATGCGAAAGCTCTGCTCAACACGTTCACTCACCCACTGGTCGTCTTGAGCCCCGATCTGCGCGTGCAGTCGGCCAATCGTGCGTTCTATTCCTACTTCGAGTATTCGCGTGATGAAACGCACAACGTATCCTTACGCGATCTCGGAGACGATGTTTGGAGCAGCCTCGGTGTGTGGACGTCGCTGGCCGCGATCAGCGCGCACGACGCTGGGTTCGAGCCGATTGAGTTAGAGCGCCGCAGCTCAACGCTCGGTAGGCGGACGCTCTCTCTGGAAGCGCGACGCGTCTCGCGTGAGGGCAACGCGACGATTCTCGTCACATTCCAAGACATCACCGAACGCAAGCGTGCTGAGGAAGCGCTCCTAGATGCCGACCGCCGCAAGGACGAGTTTTTGGCGCTTCTCGCACATGAGCTGCGTAACCCCTTGGCACCAATCCGCATGGGCTTGGAGCTCATTCGAATCTCTGGCGACACTTCAGAATCGGTTGGGCGCGTGCGGCCGATGATGGAGCGCCAGATCAAGCAGCTGGTACGGTTGGTCGATGACTTGCTCGAGGTTTCGCGTATCGCATCCGGCAAGATCGTGCTTCAACGCGCCAACTGTTCGTTGCAGGAGCTCATAGAGAACGCCATCGAAGCACAACGTGGCGCAATCGATTCGGCACATATCGAATTCACGGTCGATCTGCCAGACGTTCCTTGTGTTGTGAACGTAGATGCTGCGCGCTTCGTGCAGGTCGTATCGAACGTGCTGCACAATGCCGCGAAATTTACGCCGCAACACGGAAAGATTTCGTGTTCGGCTGAAATCGTCTCCATCCCTGGAGGCTCGCAAGTAGCCATAACGGTGGCGGATAGCGGCATCGGAATAGCAAAGGAGATGCTGACGCGCGTATTCGATCTGTTTACGCAGGCCGAACCCGGATTGCAACATGCCCAAGGGGGCCTCGGAATCGGTCTTGCCTTGGCTCGGCGCTTGATCGAAATGCATGGAGGTCAAATCGCGGCGCACAGCGACGGGCCGGGCCAAGGTAGCGCTTTCGTGATAAGCCTGCCTCTTTCCAATGCCGCAGCTGGAAAGTCGCTTCCGCAGGTCGAGCCACCGAATCTCTCGAGTCGTATTGTCATCATCGATGACAATGAGGACGCGGCCGACATCTTGTCGATGTTTGTTCAGCAGCTGGGAGGCTCAGCACGAGTTGCATATGACGCTATCAGTGGTCTTGAGCTCGTGCAGGAATTTGGTCCCGACGTCGTGTTTCTAGACATCGGCATGCCGGGCATGGATGGCTACGAGGCCTGCAGGCGAATACGTCAAACGAAATCGCAATCGCATGTGGTTATCGTTGCCGTCACTGGTTGGGGTCAGGCGCACGATAAAGAACGCGCATTGGACGCGGGTTTCGACGCGCACCTAACGAAGCCGATCGACCCTGTCGCATTGGCACGGCTCCTTTTGACGAACTCGGCTCAATCGGCTCACTGACGCGCGTTTAAACGTTGAGTGGGTTGGGTTTCGCTCGTGCCGCTGCCAGTCTCGCCCGTCATGAAATGAGCGAATTCCTCACGCCGGCCTTCCGGATTGCCTACCTCAGCTCACCCTCGAAATCGCAAGAGTACTAACTTGTTGTGCGGGAGTTTTGCGGGACTCGGTTCAGTGCCGTTGTGATTCGTCCTGATGGGTTGCAGCGGGCGTCTTCCGAGCGCAGTAGTTGAATCAAGTTACGAAACTCTAATCGCCTTCGCAATGCGGAGGTCGAGGTCGATCCCCCTCTGCGAAGCTTAAGAGCCTTAGAGCTTGCTTCAAGTGCGGAGCGTCGATCATCTTGCCGTTCAGCTCGATCGCGCCGGCGTCCGGATTCGCATCAAACGCGTTGACGATGGCCCGCGCATGATCGAGAGCCTCCCGGGTTGGCGTGAAAGCGGCGTTAATTATCGCGATCTGCGCCGGGTGTATGGCCATCATGCCGACAAAGCCATCGCGCATGCCTCGCCGTGCGTAGCGTGCCAATCCGTCTAAGTCTTGGAATGCCGGAAAGACCGTTTCGATGGGTGCCGCGCCCGCCGCTGCGGCGCCGAACAGAGTGAGCGAGCGAACCACTTCATAAGGCGACGTATAAGAGCCGTCGTCGTGTCGAGAAGAGAGCGCACCAAGGGCGGCCGGTAAGTCCTCCGCACCCCAGGTCAAACCGGCAAGGCGGTCTGCGACTTCCACGTACCCGCCGAGTGTAAACACTGCCTTCGGTGTCTCCGTAGCAATGGGTAGAACCGGGGGGAAGGCGTCGCCCAGTCTTGCCAGCCTCCTGTCCAAATCACGAATCGAGGCCGCGCCCTCTGCCTTCGGCAATACGAGTGCATCCGGCCGCTCGCCCATCACGGCCTTGAGGTCCTGGTCCGCAAGTTCGGTATCGAGGGGATTGATCCTTACAAAGCGCGCTAGCACACCACGCGTTCGGCTTAGGAACTCCGCCACTGCCGACCGCGCATGCGCCTTGCGAGTGAGCGTGACGGAATCTTCGAGGTCGAGGATGAGCGCGTCGGCCTCGAGCCCCTTCGCCTTTTCCATGCGCTCGGGCCGGTCGCCGGGGACGAAGAGCAAAGAACGCAGTTTCATGCGGGCGATCTCTTGATCAGCGCCGTCCGCAAGC
>JBDTOT010000066.1:0-20285 GCA_039933105.1 Gammaproteobacteria bacterium
GAAATCGCATCCCTGCGGCTCGGCTGCGCACATCCCTGTGCGCAGACGGTCCCGCAAAGAGCACTCGACATCCACACGCTCCCACCACCTCCCAGAACCCGACCCGCATCGCACGCACCGCAAATGCGCGCGTCTCTTTCCTCTCTCCCCAAATACAAAGCGTGGCGCGAGAAGAACGGGGGCCACAGCGAATCGGTAAGTTCTGCGCCGGTGTGCGTGAGAGGGGGCTCGCGAGACCGTCTGCGCACAGGGATGTGCGCAGCCGAGCCGCAGGGATGCGACTTCCGGCGTGTCTCGCGAGCCCCCTCTCACGCACACCGGCGCAGAACTTCCACAACCCGCGACGCCTACGCGTTCTTCTCGACCCAATCGCCGACCACCGCGCCAACGGACGGTTGCCACAGATACCCGTATGCGTCGTGCTCGTTCAGGCCGAGATCGCCGCGGTAGTAGTTGTGGAAATCGCCGACGTCTTCGATCGACTCGACGAGGCCGAGCGACTGCATTTCCGCGAACGTCGGCTTAAGACGCTGACGCAGCGCCGTCGTGTCGCCGCGCGCAGTGAAGTTGACCCAACGCTGGATGTTCGCTGGATAGCGAGCCGCCCCCTGCTCGCGAGAACCGCCCACCTTGCGCTGAATGAAGTGCGTCGCGAGCGGGCTCCCCAGCGTGATGAACAGGTCGACGCGCGGGGTCGAACCGCGCTCGCGCGACAGCTCCCACAGCGTGTCGTACGCGATCACAGACCCCAAGCTGTGGCCGATCAGGACGAACGGCGCGCCGGCCTGCCACGCCGAGTCGAGCTCGGCGCGCAGCATGGCGCGCACGGCGGAGCCGATGCCGTCGCGATTCTTCAGATACCGGTTCGCATCGTGCATGAGCCGCCGGGTTGCCGCCGGGGCCAGCCAGCGCCCGAGCAAGGGCCACGTGTCGCCGAGCACGAACGACCAGCGTTTCAGCTTTCGCGGCAGCGAGCCCAGCTCGCTCAACACTTCGGCGCTTGGCGTGGGCTGCGCGAGCAGCCGTTCGACGCCGGGCATGTCGAGCGCGATGTCGCTGTACGCCCCGTAGAAAGCATAGGCCCACGCGACCAGTCGGAACGCGTCGACATGCGCCGCGAGCCAAGCGGCGGCGCTCGGCCGAGAGCGTGTGAGGCCGGCCGTCAGCACTCGCGTGAGTTGCCCGCGGTAAATCGCGGGCCGCGGCTTCGGGTTGAGCCCCGGGATGAAGATGATGCGTGGAGCGGTCACGTCACGAGTCGCCTTAAAGCTTGCGCGATGCCGCGGTATAGTCCGCGCACTGATTGGCGATTCGTCGGGAGAATAGGTCGTGCGGTATCTGCATACAATGGTGCGCGTCAGCAATCTCGAGCAGTCGCTCGACTTCTACTGCAACAAACTCGGGCTCAAAGAAGTGCACCGCGTGGAGCACCAGGCGGGTCGCTTCACGCTCGTGTTCGTCGCGCCACCGGGCCAGGAAGATTGCGCGATCGAGCTCACCCACAACTGGGATCCGCAGGAATACGCGGGCGGCCGCAACTTCGGTCATGTTGCGTACGAGGTCGATGACATCTACGGGCTGTGCAGCAAGCTCATGAAGGCGGGCGTCACGATCAATCGGCCGCCGCGCGACGGTAGGATGGCGTTCATCCGTTCACCGGACAACATCTCGGTCGAGCTGCTCCAGAAAGGCGAAGCACTCCCCAAGGCCGAGCCGTGGGCGTCGATGCCGAATACGGGGTCTTGGTAGCGGGCTAGCGCAGGTCGCGATAGACGACGCGGAAGTTGCCGGTCTCGACGTCGGAATCCTCGGAATCCTTGCAGATCACCCGGTTCCGGCCTTCGCGTTTGGCTTGATAAAGCGCTTCGTCGGCCATTTGGATCGCGCCCACGAGGCTGCGCGTCGAGTTGGGGCGCGCCATCGACAATCCCACACTCACGGTCACGAACTTCGCGGCCTGCGAGCCGGCATGTGGAATCGCGAGGTCGAGCACATCGCGCCGAATCTGCTCGGGTATGCCGAGCGCGTAATCATCAGGCGGGCCGTACAGGACCAGCACGAACTCCTCGCCGCCGTAGCGGGCCGAGAAATCGAACGGCCGTTTCGCGCCGCGCGCGATGCAGTTTGCCACTTTCTTCAGGCAGTCGTCGCCGGCCTGATGGCCGTAGAGATCGTTGAAGATCTTGAAGAAGTCGATGTCGACGAACACGATTGCGACGCCAACGTCCTCGCGCCGCGACTGCAGCCAGATGCGGTGAATGTAGTCGTCGAAGATGCGCCGGTTGTAGAGCCCCGTCATGCCGTCGCGCTCGGCCAACTCGTTCAATTGCCGCGTTTCGAGAAAATTCGTGCGTAGCGCGTACTCGAGATTGTACGTCGCGATGCCGCCGATCACGGCGGCAGCACCCAAGATCGCGGCCATGTAGCTCAGTACGTCGGTCGGCAAACCGACCACGAGCCCGCTGACGAAGTGCGCGCCGATCAGGAGCGCCGCAACGCCCATCGCCACGTTGAACAAGAGGCCGAGAAATAGACAACCGAATAGCACGACGAGCACGAGGCCCGCGAGCACATACGACGCACCAGCGAGTGCGGCGGCGTGCGTGATGTAGGTCACGACGAAGCCCACGAGCGTCACGCCGACGGACACGATCTCGGTGTAATAGCGCCGCGCCAGGGGCAGCGACATCGAGGCGGCGAGGAGCAACAGCAGCGGACACAGCACGCCCAGACGGAGGGCGTTCAGCTTGCCCGTCGCCGGTGTACCGAATACGAGGTCGATGCTGGTGATGGCCAGCACGAGCACGAGCGCGATCAGCCCCGACAGGCGCGCGCGCGGCAGATTCTGCGCGATATAGAACTCGCGGAAGTCTTTCTCGAGCGCGGGCATGAAGCGCAGGTTCGAGTAACCACGCCGCAATTGCTCCGCGTACGGTGAGCCGTGTTCCTCCGTGTCGAGCTTGGTCAAGTCCATGCGGGAAAGCACCCGTGGGAAGCTGACACTCTGCACGTGAGAGCGGTCAGGTTTCCCGAACGGAGGTCACAAAGACCGGTGGTCTCTCAACGATATAGCGGCAAAAGTGGCTCATTCTTGGGTGGCGAGCCTGTCTGATCGAGTTTCTCGAGCTCGGGCAGCGCCGCTTTCAGGCCTTCGCTCTGCCAGGCTCCGGACATCATGCCGTAGATGCTCGCCTCCAGCGCGAGCACCTCGTGGCCCACGGCATCGGGCAACACGGCCGCGAGCGCGCCCAGGCTGCGCGGCCCGGTTTCACCGAATTTTGTCTCCGCGTATGCGAGCAGGGACCGCCGCGCCGCATCCGCATCGCCGACGGCGCAAGCGCTGTCGAGATCGCGCAGGATCTTGCGCAACGGCTGCGGTCGATCCTTCTCCGAGTGCACGAGGCGTTCGGAGCGCGCCGTACGCACGCCACGCGCCCGCCACCAGAGCGCGAGTGTGGCGAGCCACGCGAATGCGAGCACCGCCGTCGCGGCGGGCCACCAACTCCGCGCCGACGAGACGCTCGGCGCCGACGCCGCAGTAGGCGTAGCCGACGTCTCCGTGGGCGCGACCTCGCCGCTCGGCTTGATCGTCAACGTTCGCGGCGGCAGTTCGGCCACTTCCCAACGTTGTGCGCTGATGTTCCACCAGGGCACCTGCACGCCGGCCATCGTCACCTCGCCGGGTTGCTGCGCGATCACGGCAAACCCCACGCTACGTCGGCTCTTGAGCCCGTCGCCCGTGATCTCGTGACTGAGTTCCGGCTGGTCAGCATATTGGCGAAGACCCGACTGCTGCACGACCGGAATCTCCGGCAACTGCGTCTCGAGCAAGCCCAAGCCTTCGACGATGATCTTGCGCGTGCGCGGCACGCCGACGACAAGTTCCGTCGATGGATCGTTCCATTCCTCCGACAGCGTGACGCGCTGCGCCGGCAACCAGGCGGCGCCGGCCAGCGCCGCCGGCGGCGCAACGGCCGGCTGCACGTCGATCTCGATCACGCCGGAGCGGAACCGTTGCACGCGCGAGAAGCCGCGATCGGGAATGACCATGGCCTCGAACGCGGCCGGCCCGATCGTGAGCTTGCCCGCGGCTTGCGGGAAAACGGCGAAGCGACGCTCGCGCACGATGAACGTGCGGCCGCTGCGCGTAGTTTGATACTGACTATCCTCACCAAGGCGCTCGACGATTGCTTCGCCGCCGCTGACCTCGGGCGGCGTCAAGGTGGCGCGCCCGGTGGCCACGCCTATGAAGAGGCGCAACGTGAACAGTACCTGCGACTGCACGTATACCGTCTTCGGCTGGGCATCGAACTCCATGAAAATGTCGCCGGCTGCGTTCGCGCTCGTGTCCGGGGGCAACACGCGCACGGCGATCGGGTTCGACTGTCGGTCGCCCACGTGCAGCGAGGGGATCGTGAACTCGCCCGACTTCTTCGCCATGAGCTGGAACTGCCATTCCGTGACCTGCGACGTCTGGCCGTTCGAGATTTGCACGCGCGAGCTGCTCGAGCGCTGAATCACGTCGAATTCCTGTGTCAGCGCTGCATCGTCAGGCTCGCCACGCACGGCGCCGTCGGCGCGCAAGACGTAGGTGAACGATTCGCCATCGCGCACGACCGGCCGGTCGACGCTCGCGTTCAGCGCTGGCGCCTGCTGCGCGACAACGAGCGCGTTGCAGCCCAACGCGAGCACTGCCGCGAACGTGCGAAGCACGCCGGCTCTCACCACGGCTTACGCTCCGGCCCGTTTTGCAGCACGGGCTTGCCGTCCTGGTCCACGCCCAAGCGCTGGTACTGATACAGGAACTTGCGCCGCAGCAAGCCACCGGGGTCTTGCGGCACACGCCGCAACCATTGCTCGGCGGCCTGCTCCGACGCCCATTTCGCTACGTCCTCGGCGCCCGGCGCTTTGCTCGGCGAATCCTGCCCGTCTTGTTTCTGCTGCGCCGCGTTTGCGGCGTTCTGCTCCTGCTGCTCGGCGTCTTTTTGGCTCTGCTCTTCGCTGTCGCCGTTGGCCTGGCTGTCGCCGGTCTTTCCCTTGTCGCCCTGCTGACCCTTCTGTTGCCCGGACTGTTTTTCGTCGCGCTGCTCGCCGTCGCCGGAAGAATCCTTCGAGTCGCCGGGCTTGCCCTGGTTGTCCTGGCCTTTGTTCTGGTCTTGCTGCTGCTGTTGCTGCTGCTCCTTCTGCTGCGGGTGTTCGTCGAGATATTTCTGCAGGAGATCGCGATTGAAACGGGCGTCGTCGTGCTGCGGGTTCATCGCAAGCGCCCGATCGTAAGCCTCGATCGCGGGCTCCAATTTGCCGGTTTTCGCGAGCGCGTTGCCGCGGTTGTACTGCCCGTCCGCGGAGTCGATCGAGGCCAGCGTCGCCGCGCTCTTTTCGAATTCGCCGGACCGAAACTGCGCCGCGCCCCGCCACTCCGGGTTGTCGAACAACGTCGCAGCGCGGCCAGGATTCTTTTCCTGAAGTGCCTGATAAGCGCGCTGATCGCGACGCAGCCACAGCTCGTTCCACTCGAACGCGTTCGCACGCGGCGTGGGCAGCAACGTCACCAGCAACAAGCCGCAGATCCAACCGCGACGAAAGAGCAACGCGAGCAACGGCAAGACAGCGAGTGCGAGCCACGCGCCGCGGTCGCGCCAGACGTCGGCCTGGTACTTCTGCTCGTCGCCGCCCGCGAGTGTCACCTCGAGTGACCCGCCGGCGTCGACCGGAAACAGCGCCTCGAGATCGCGATCGTCGGTTGCGAGACGCGCGAACCGGCCGCGGCCCGCGCTCGCGAGGCGTCTTAAGGCCCCGATGTCCACTTGTGGGATCACGACTTGACCGTTGCCGTCGTTCACAAAACCGCCCTCGGCCTGCGGGATGGGCGCGCCCTGCTCGGTGCCGACAGCGAGCACGCTGATGCGATAACCCTCGCTGGCCATGTCGCGCACGCGGCTCAAGTCGGCGTCGGCCACCTCGGAATCCGTGATCAGCAACACGTCGCCGCTGCGCACGCCGGTCTGGCGCAGCAGCGCGCGCGCTTTGTCGAGACCAGCGGCCAGCGAGCCGCCGCGCGTCGGCATGATGTCGGTCGAGATGGCGCCGACCAGAGACGAGATCGTTCGCGTGTCGGTCGTCAGCGGCGTAACCGTGAACGCGTGCGTCGTGAACACGAGCAGCGCGGTCTGCCCTGCCGCGCGCTTCTCGAGCAGGTCGAGCAGCTTCAGCTTCGCGCGGGCGAGACGCGACGGCTCGACGTCGCCGGCGTCCATCGAGCGCGACAGATCGAGCGCAACCACCAGCGCTTCGTCGGAACGGAAGGCCGGCACCGGCAACCTTTCCCACGCGGGTCCGGCCATCGCGAGCACGGCGACGAGCCAGGCAAGCAACGCGACGACGAGCGCGAGCCTGTTGTCGCGCAACGCCGTCGGCTCGAGAAGCACGTAGCGGCGCAACTTCGCTTCGACAATGCTGCGCCAGCCGCCAGTCTCGCCGCGCCCGCGCAGCAGTTGCCACAGGAGCCACGCGCCGATCGGCAATGCCACGAACCACTCGGGCCTCAGGAAATGCAGGTCAGCCACGCGAAGCCTCCGCGCGCCAGCGCGCGTCCGGAGCTCGCGTCGGCAGTCGCGCTGCGACCCAGGCGGCCGCGGCCGCGAGCGCGGCCAGCGCCAATGCCGTGCCGAGCGGCCAATAGAACAACTCCTTGACGGGGCGGAAGCCGCGCTCGTCCGATGCCGCCGGCTCGAGCTCGTCCAGGATCTTGTAGATCTGCTGGAACTCCTGCGTGTCGCGCGCGCGGAAGTAGCGCCCGCCGGTCATCTCCGCAATCGCAGTCAACGTTCCTTCGTCGAGATCTGCCGATGGATTGATCTGCCGCAAGCCGAACAGCGAGCGCACGGTCAACGCATCGGCGCCGATACCGACGGGATAGATCACGACCTTGCGCTGCGCTGCGAGCTCGGCCGCCTTACGCGGCTCGACCGCGCCCGCGGTGTTCGCGCCGTCCGTCAACAACACGAGCACGCGCCGACCTTGCTGCACCTTGGCGTCCTCGAGCGTGCGAATCGCGAGACCGATCGAGTCGCCGATCGCAGTTTCCTTGCCGGCGAGCCCGATCGCGGCTTCGTTCAACAGCGTATTGACGGTCGCCCGGTCGAAGGTCAACGGCGATTGCAGATACGCTTCGCGACCGAACAGGATCAACCCGACACGGTCGCCGACGCGGTGATTGATGAAGTCGGACGCAACGGATTTCAGCGCAGTGAGTCGATCCACCCACTGCCCGTTCAGCTGAAAGTCCTGCTCTTCCATGCTGCCGGAGAGATCCACGGCGACCAGCAGATCGCGCCCCGTCATCGGCAGCGCCAGTGGGTCACCGACGAACTGCGGCCGCGCCGCTGCCAGCACGGCTAGAACCCAGGCCGTCGCGAGCACCGCGAGCCGCAAGCGGCGCGACACCGCTGGCGCGCCCAAACCGGCGAGATCGTTGAATTCCGCACCGAACGGCACCTTCAGTGCGGCATCGCGATCGATCGGCTCGGCCGGCACGAACAAACGTACGAGCCACGGCAGCGGCAGCGCGAACAACATCCACCACCACGCGAGCGTCCACATCGGCGTCAGCCTCTGCTCGCGTGCTTACGTGGCACGCGTGCTGTTGGCGACTGGGCGCTGAGCCATTCGGCGCAGAGCGCCGTGAGCTCTAGCGCAGTTTCGCGCTCGATGCTATGCGGTCGCGCATACGGCGCGGCCAGCAGCGCGCGACCTGCGCCGCTCACGAACGTGTCGCGCTCCCAGCGGCTGTCGAGATAAGCGAGCCAGCGTTGGCCGATCAAGCCCGGCACATCCTGCTCCGCGGCGGATTCGGTGTCGCGAGCGCGCGCGGCGGACGTCATCGCGAAGCGGCGCAACACCGTAGACATATTCTGCAAACAGCCGACCGGCTCCATGCCCTGCTCGAGCGCCGCGCGCACGCGCCCCAAGCTCTTCAGTGCCACCCGCCGATGCCGGGTCTGGTAGTAACGCAGCGCGTACAGCGCCACGCCCACGAGCACGAGTGTCGCAACCAACCACCAACCGATGGCGGGCGGCCACCAGCCGACCGGGCCCGGTAAATGGATGTCGCGCAGCGGCAGCGAGCTCACGTCGTTCGGGTTCATCGCCGTCGAAAATGTTGTGCCAACACGCTGCGCGGGTCGGCGTCCGTCGTGCAGTCGATCGAGCGTATGCCGGGCACCCGCGTCAGCGTTTTCAACACCGCGCGCCGTGCTTCGAAACGCTCGTGATAACGCTGCCGCGCCTTGGCATCCGTGGTATCGATCGAGAATGAACGCCCGGCACTCTCGATTCGATAGCGGCCGGGCGGCGGAAGTTCAGCCTCCACGGGATCGAAGAAATGCACGAGCGAGAGATCGCAGTGACCCGCGAGCTTCAGCAGATGCCGATCCGCATCGGCGCCGAGCCGGCGGAAGTCGCTGAGCAGGAAGATGAGGCTGCCGGGCCGAGCGACCCGCGCCAAACGTTGCAACGCGCGCTCCGCGTCGCTCTCGATGCCGGCGCTGCCCTCCGGCGGCTGCCAGAACGAGGTCGTGCAAATGGTCTGTAGTAGCCGCAGCACGGCTCGGGTGCCGAGCGCAGGCCGCAGCTCGTGGTGCTCGCTCTCGGAGAACACCAACCCGCCGAGCCGGTCGCCCTGTGCCACGGCGCTCCAGGCAATCAGCGCGGCCATCTCTGCAGCGCGCACACCTTTGAACTCGCCGCGCGTGGCGAACAACATCGGCCGGCGCAGGTCGAGCCATATGAATACGGGACGATTGCGCTCCTCGCGAAACACCTTCGTGTGCGGTTTGCCCGTGCGCGCGGTCACGCGCCAGTCGATGGTGCGCAGATCGTCGCCGGGCTGGTAAGGCCGCGACTCGTCGAACTCGACGCCGCGGCCTTTGTACGGCGACACATGGCCCCCCGACATCACGACCCGCACGCGCGGCGCAGTCAGCTCAATGGCTTCGCCCGCCGCACGCAACCGAACCAGGTCGGCGAGCCCGACCTGCGCCGGCGACTGCGTTGTACGCGCGGCGGAGAGCGCCATCAAGGCACTCCAATTCTCGCGAGCAGCGTGTCAACGATCTCGTTGGGTGTACGGCCAGAGGCTTCGGCTTCGAAGCCGAGCAAAACGCGGTGGCGCAGCACGTCGTGCGCCATGGCCTGGATGTCCTCGGGCGTCACGTAGTCGCGGCCTGCGAGCCACGCATGCGCACGCGCGCAGCGATCGAGCGCGATCGTCGCGCGCGGGCTCGCGCCGTACTGGAGCACGCCCTTCAGGTCGTCGCCGTAGCGTTCGGGCGCGCGGGTCGCGAGCACGATCTGCACGATGTATTCCTCGAGCGGCTCCGACAGGTGCTGATCAAGCACCTGCAGGCGCGCGGCCATGACTTCCTTCTGTGTCAGCACCTCGGGCGCGGTAAACAGCGCGGCGTCGGTGGCGGAACGGCGCTGCTCGTTGCGGTTCAGCGCGAGGATCGCGCGCTCGCCGGCCGCGTCGGGATAGCTCACGAACACGTGCAACAGAAATCGATCGAGCTGCGCTTCGGGCAACGGGTACGTCCCCTCCTGCTCGATCGGGTTCTGTGTGGCCATGACCATGAACAGGTTCGGGAGCGGGTACGTCACGGCGCCGACAGTGATCTGCCGCTCGCCCATCGCCTCGAGCAATGCCGACTGCACCTTCGCCGGCGCACGATTCACTTCGTCCGCGAGCACGAGGTTGTGAAACAACGGGCCCTCGCGGAAGGCGAACGAGCCGTCTTGCGGCCGATAGATCTCGGTGCCGGTGAGATCGGCGGGCAAGAGGTCGGGCGTGAACTGCAAGCGATGAAAATCGCCTTCCACGCTGTGGCTCAAAACTTTGATCGCGCGCGTCTTCGCAAGCCCCGGCGCGCCTTCAACGAGCAAGTGGCCATCGGAGAGTAGCGCCACGAGCATTCGATTCAGCAGCCGTTCCTGGCCGACGACGAGGCCTTTTAGATGCGCCTCGAGCTTCCCGAACTTTTCTTGTAACGACATGAACTTGGGCCAAGGCTAAAGCCCGTCATTCTAGCCAGCGCTTGGCGCGCAAAGCCAGGACGAAAACTGCGACTGCTAGCGGCCGCGGAACCCGCCGCCGACGACGCCGATCGGCCCGCGTGGCATCGTGAGGTGCACGGTTTGACCGTCACGGCGCACGCTGACGGTGACTGATTCACCGGCTGTGCCCTCGAACGTCAGAGTATTCAACTCGCGAAGGTCGAACACGCGTTTGCCGTCGTAAGCCACGACCTCATCGCCGGGTTTGAGCCCCGCGCGCTCGCCAGGCGAGCTCGCAAGCACGCCCTGGACGCCCACGCTCGTCGGCCGGCCCGTTGCTTTCAGATACCGCTCGTAGTCGCCGTCACCGAGTTCGGAACGCAATGTGTTGTCGCCGCCGAATCCCTGCCCCGGATTGAACGGCTTACCCTCACGCTGCGCGTCGTACTGCGCCTGCAGCGCCTGCATCCGCAGTTCCGAGGTGCGGTGCTCGATCCAGGCCGCGCGGTCAGGCGCGAAGCCCGCAGCGACCAACGCATCTGCCTGGCTGCCTTGCGCGTCGCGGCGAAACGGGCCGCCACGTCCGAACGGTGGCGGACCGGAGTCCGCGGGCGGCGGCGGAACGCCGTCGCGCTGCGCGGACTCGCGCGGGTTCGCGGAGGGACGTGTGCGCAGCGTCGCGAGCTCGTCGCTGAGAGCCGTCACACGCGCTTCGAGCGCCGCGCGCTGCGCGACCTCCGCAGTCAGCGTGGCTTCGAGCTCCGTAAGACGCGCGTCCCCGACGCCGCTGGCGGAATCGGTGTTCGCGCGCGTGCCCGGTGCAATCCGAGCAACGGCCGGAGCGCCATTCTCCGATTGCAGCCACCACGCCGCCGCAAGACCCACGCCGAGGCCCGCAGCTACGAGCAACAACGCCTTCACCATGTTCGAGCCCCCTACTTGCACTACGGGCCATTCGAACGGATTCGATTGGCCACGCCAGCGCCGTTCCAATCGCCATAATGCCGCGCTAGGGTCTGTAACGAAATGCTCGAAGGAGTTTCGGCTTGGTGAAACGGCTCGCCGTTGCGGCGCTGGTGCTTGTCCTGGCCCTCGCCGTTGGCATCTACGCACTGGTCGCGGCCTCGCTGCCGCGGCGAAGCGGCGAGGCGCTCGTTGCCGGGCTCGACGAGGCGGTATCCATCGCCCTCGATGCGCGCGCGATTCCGGCGATCCGCGCAGCGTCGTTCATCGACGCCTTGCGCGCGCAGGGGTACATGCACGCGCAGGAGCGGTTCTTCGAGATGGACCTGCTGCGCCGCGCCCCTGCAGGCGAGCTCGCAGCGCTGTTCGGTGAGCGCGCGCTCAGCAGCGATCTCGCACAGAAGCCGTTCGAGTTCCGCACGCGCGCCCGCGCATTGCTGGCCGAGCTGCCTGCGGAGCACGTCGAGTGGCTCAACGCGTACACGGCCGGCGTGAACGCGGGGCTCGCGGATCTGCGTGCCCGCCCGCCCGAATATTGGCTGTTCCGTGCGACGCCGGCGCCTTGGCAGAACGAGGACAGCCTGCTCGTCGTGTTCGCGTTCTACACGATGCTGTCCAACAACGAATCGTTCGAGCGCACGCAGGGAATGCTCCGTGACGCGGTGCCGGAAGCGGTGTATGCGTTCCTGACGCCGTCGACGTCGCGGTTCGATCGGCCCATCGTCGGCGCAAGCGACGCGGACCCGACGGGCGGCTACACCCCGCTGCCGATTCCTGCGAGCGACACCGTCGATCTGCGTGGCAGCGCCGAGCCAGCCGAAACCCCGGCGCCGCGCGTCGATCCGCCGCTACTCGGCCCCGCGTCAAATCAATGGGCAGTCGACCGATCACGTGGCGCCGGCGGGCACGCGTGGCTCGCGAACGATCCCCATCTCAGTCTGCGAGTGCCGAGCCTCTTCTATCGCAGCGAGCTCGAATGGCCGGGCGGGGTGGTGCGCGGGGTCGGCGTTCCGGGCTTGCCCGGAATTCTGATCGGTGCCAACGCCGAACTCGCGTGGGGCGCGACGGTGAGCAACGCGGATCAGGCGGACTGGGTCGTCGTCGAACCGGATTCCGCCGACGCGAACCGCTACCGCACGCCTGAAGGGTCCGAGGCATTCGGCGCTCACACGGTCGAGGTCGCGGTCGCCGGCCGCGCGCAACCCGAGCACCTGACTGTTCAAACCTCGCGCTGGGGCCCGATCGTTGCGCACGATGGTCGCGGCCGTCCGCTCGCCCTGCATGCCACTTGGCTCGAACCGCACGGCGTGAATCTCGCGGTGCTCGAGCTCGCGCGCGCGATCAGCGTCGGCGACGGAATCTCGATGCTCGAGCGCTGGGCCGGGCCGTCGCTGAACTGGATGCTGGCCGATAGCGGCGGCGACATCGGTTGGCTCGTGAATGGTCCGCTGCCGCAGCGCGTCGGGTTCGACGGTTCGCGCCCCGAATCGTGGGCCGACGGCAGTCGCGCGTGGGCCGGCGAAAGCGAACGGCCGCAGCAGGTCGGCGGCCGCGACGGCGCGCTCTTCACCGCTAACAACCGCACGCTGCCGCCCGAGAAAGCGGCCACGCTCAGCCGAATGTGGATGCGGCCTTTACGCGCCAAGCGCATCGACGAATTGCTCGCGGCACGCAACACGTTCGGTGCGCGTGACTTTCTCGCGATGCAGCTCGACACCCGCGCCGAAGCGTACGACCAGATCCGCGACACGCTGCTCGCGGTGGTGCCGGCGAACGATCCCGAGCCGTTGCTCAGAAGCGCGCGCGATCACGTCGAACGCTGGAACGGCCGGGCCGACGTCGATCAGCCGGGATTCCGTATCCTGCACGTGTACTACCGCAAGCTAGTCGAGCGTGCGATCGCGCCGCTGCTCGCGCCCGCGATCGCCATGGATCCGAGTTATGTGTATCGCTGGCCGCTCGCAGACGAAGTGTTGCGCCGGCTCCTGGACGAGCAGCCCCCGAATCTGCTGACGCGCGAATACGCGAACTGGAGCCAATTCCTGCGCCAAGTGCTGCTCGACGCTCTGCGCTCGATCGACACCGATGAAACCCGGCCCGATATCAATGCGCCCTGGGGCGCGTTCAACGTGCTCGACGTGGCGCACCCGTTCGCAGGGCTGGGTGCGCTGGCGCCGCTCGCGCCCTGGCTGCGGTTACCCTCCGCGCCGCTGCCGGGCTCGACGGTGTCGCTACGTGTCGCGGCGCCGAACTACGGCGCGGTGATCCGGATGTCGGTGTCACCAGCGGCGCCGGAAGACGGCGTCCTCGAGATGGCCGGCGGACAGAGCGGCCATTTTCTATCGGCGCAGTTCCGCGATGAGCAGCAAGACTGGCTCGACGGTGCGCCGTCGCCGTTCCTCGCAGGGCCGGCCGTCTCGCGCATCACGCTCGAGCCCAAACGGTAATACGCTCGCCACAAACGCGAACGCCCGGGACAGCTCGCGTTATCTCGGACGTTGCGGAGGCGGGCGTTCGGCGAAATGCGTTACTTGAAGACGGCCTGCTCGAAGCTCGGCGGATCGGCATCCATGAAGTGCGGGTGCACGACCCAGATGTCGTTGCCTACGGCGGCCGCGGTCGTCGCCTGGCCGACCAGAGTCGCAACCGCCGCGCGCGATGCCGTGAGCCAGTCGTCCGCGCTGGTCAGCGCGACGGCGCGCGGCGCGTCGGCGCTGTTGCTGATCACGACGAGGCGGCCGTCGGCCGCCCACACCGCTCCATCCTGGCCCGGCACCGGCTCGTTGACGCTGACCTCGGTCGTTGCGTCGGGGCTCGCCACCGGCACCTTATAGATGTGCTCATTCGCCACGACGAGCAGGTAGCCGCCGTCGTGATAGACGATGCCGTTGACCTGCACGCCCTGCGGCAAACCCGTGAAGCGATGCAGCACGGAGGCTTGATAGTCCAGCGTTACTTTGAAGACGACGTTGTTCATGGTGTCGGTCACGTAGACCGTTCCGCCGCCATCCACCGTGAGGTCGTTCGCGAAGTACTGCGGAGGATCCTTCGGCGTGCCGATCACGGCACCAAGATCGACCATCGCGATGCGTTCGCCGGTCGTCAAGCTATAGACCCCGAGCTTGGCCTGGCCCACGTTGCCCGGTTGGAATGCGGCACTGTCGGAGTTCGCGACGAGCAGTCGGTCGCGCGGCTCGTCGACTTCGATGCCGACCGAGGACTTCAACTGCGGATCGGTGACGAACGGCACGACGCTGCCGTCGCGCTTCAACTCGAAGATCGTGCCTTCGGCCAACGAGCCCGTCAGGAACCGGCCGTTCGACTGGTCGTACTCCACGCCTTCCGGAATGAAGCCGCCGCGTTTGGCGGTGAACACATCGCCCGCGGGTTTCGCCGGCGCCGGCGGCGCTGCTGCTGCTGCGGGCTTCGGCGCTTCTGCCGGAGTGCACCCGGAGGCAAGCACGACGCCGGCGGCCACGAGCACGAGAAATTTGCTGCGCATCGAAAGATCCTCCCAAAGGGTCTTGTCGGTGAAAATGCGACGGCGCGATGGTATCACGCGCGGCGCAGATGCCGGGGCGTGGGAGGCGAGCGAGCGTTGAACGAAAGACGCTACTCGGGGAGCTTCAGAATCTTGAGCCGTTGCGACAGCGATGTGCGTTGCAGAGCCGCAGAGATGCGGGCGAAACGACTGAGTGGATTTGCGCGGCCGCGCGAATCGCGCTCGGGGAAGAAGATGCCGTAGCCACCAGCGCGCTCCGCGCGGATCACGCCGTGCAACACGATCGTCTCGCCTTCGAACTCCATGATCACTTCGATCTTGCCCTCGACTTTTAGCGCACTGATCGGGCCACGCACGAGCGTGACGAACATGCCCTCGGCGCTGATGTCGCCGACGGCGGCCGCCAATTTCTTGCCGCCGAGCAGCAACCACGCGTCGAAGTCCGCGCTACCCCTGACGGAGACGCGAAACGTGAGACGTTGATCCTGCCCTAGCTTGCGTGCTTCGCTCATGCGCGCAATTTCTCCGATTTGCCGCCCGCCGGCAGTGATTGAAGTCTCGGTCCGTCGACGTACCTCGGAGTGGCGCGGCCGAGGCAGCGTGGCTTAGAGTGCGCGCGAACGCCGCGGCCCGGCGGAAGAGGCTCAATGACCCACAACGTGCTGCTACTGGCCGCAGTGCCAATCGCCGGCTTTGTCGCGGGCTTCATCAACACGCTGGCCGGCACCGGTTCCCTGATCACCCTGCCGGTGCTTATCCTGCTCGGGCTGCCGGCAACCGTCGCGAACGGCACGAACCGCATCGGCGTATTGATGCAGAACATCGTGGCGGTTGCCACGTTCCGCAAGCGCGGCGCGCTCGACGTCGCCGGGTCGTGGAAGCTGGTGTTGCCGGCCGTCGTCGGCTCAGTGCTCGGCGCGCGACTCGCCGTGGACATCGATCAGCAAATGATGCGCAACGTGATCGGCGTGTTCATGCTCGTGATGCTCGCCGTCATGCTGCTGAAACCCGAGCGCTGGATAGCCGAGCACGCGTCGCCCCGGGCACCGCGCCTCTTGGTCGAGGTGCCGCTGTTCTTCGCGATCGGCGTATACGGCGGATTCCTGCAAGCTGGCGTCGGGATCTTTCTCTTGGCCGCGTTGGTGCTCGGCGCGGGATTCAATCTGGTAGGCGCGAACGGCGTCAAGAACCTGATCGTGCTCGCGGTGACCGTGGTGGCGATCCCGGTGTTCCTGCTGCACGACCAGGTGCAATGGATGGTGGGCCTACTGCTCGGCGCAGGTCAGGCGGCCGGCGCATGGTTCGCCGCGCACGTCGCTATCAAGCGGGGCGCCGGGTTCGTGCGGATGTTCGTAATCGCGACGGTGCTGCTGTCGGCCATCGCGTTGTTCTCGGGGTTCGGCTGAGTGGCGCTCTCGTCGTAAACTGAATACCTATGATCCAACGACACCTCGAACGACATCGCGCCGCGCGTGTGAACTGGTTACGCGCCGCCGTGCTCGGCGCGAACGACGGCATCGTTTCGACCGCAAGCCTGCTCGTCGGCGTCGCGGCCGCGGAGGCGAGCCACGCGGCGTTGCTCACTGCGGGCGTCGCAGCAGTGGTTGCGGGCGCGATGTCGATGGCCGCCGGTGAATACGTGTCCGTGCACTCACAGGCCGACACCGAGAAGGCGGATCTCGACCGCGAACGGCGCGAACTCGAGACTGATGACGCGGGCGAGCGCCGCGAGCTGATGGCCATCTATATCGGTCGGGGCCTGACGCCGGACCTCGCGCGAGAAGTCTCCGACCAGTTGATGGCGCACGACGCGCTGGGCGCGCATGCGCGGGACGAGCTCGGTATCACGGATCGTTCGAGCGCGCGGCCGTTGCAAGCCGCGGCCGCATCGGCGGCCAGCTTTGCCGTCGGCGCGTTGTTGCCGCTGTTGGTGGCAGCGCTGACTCCGGCGTCGCAGGTATTGGTTGCCGTACCGGCGGCCGCTCTGCTCTTCCTGGCGCTGCTCGGCAGTCTCGCCGCGCGCGCCGGCGGCGCGCGCATCGGCGCAGCCGCGGCGCGCGTGACGTTCTGGGGTGCGGTCGCCATGGCCGTGACCGCGGGCGTCGGCGCGTTGTTCGGCACCGTCACGGGCTGAGCGAATACGCGAGCTACTGAATTCCGTGACGACGCTGGCTGCACTGACAGGTTAGGCTACGGCGATGGCGCGCACCGATAAAGCTGAACTGTGGGTCAAGCTGACGCTTCCGGGTGTCGGCCAGATCGGCCCTGGCAAGATCCAACTGCTGCGCAAGATCGCGGAGCTGCAGTCCATCTCCGCCGCTGCGCGCGCGATGGACATGTCTTACCGGCGCGCGTGGCTACTCGTCGACGAGCTCAACAAGCTGTTCGACCAGCCGGTCGCTGCCAAATGGCAAGGCGGGAAATCGAAGGGCGGCGCATCGTTGACGAAGTTCGGCGAAACGCTGGTCGAGAGCTATGAGCAACTCGTCACCCGCGCGAACGACGCGAACCGCGAGCTGCTCGCGGAGCTTGGCCGCCGCGCCAGCCGCTAATCGTTCGTTTCGCTAGGCCACTTGGTGCACGGCGGGCGCGGTTCGCGCCGCACCGGTGAGTGCATCAACAAACTGTGGCGCGCGATCCCGGCGCAGGATGATGATCTGCCCCGGCGGCACCTCTGCCCAGCGGGGGTCGTCCGTAATACGCTCCGAGCTCACGGTCACGGGATGGCCGGCACTGCGCTTAGCGTCGGGCCGCCGCAACGGCTGCACAGTCGGGTACAGCTCGCCCGTGAAGTAATACAGCGATTCCGGCTTGCCGTCTTTTTCATCCGTGAACCGCGAGATGACGGCACAGTTGCCGTCGGAAATCGCCACGTTCATGTAGCTGGCCTCGGCGCTGCCGGCTGCATGGACGAGATCGAGTGCGCGACTGATCGCGCGCGCGAGCGCTTGCGCCATCCGCAGCGCCGGATCTATTTCAACCGACGCGAGCAGCGAGTCGATGAACAGCGCAAAGAAGTGCTCCGAGTCGGTGCTGCCGTAGACGTTGTCAAAGGCCTCGTCACACACCGATTCCAGCAGTTTTCGGCGCACGAGCCGAAAATCGCCGACGTCGCCGTTGTGCATGCACAGATATTGGCGCCAGCGGAATGGATGGCAGTTCGCCTCGTTGACACCGCTCGACTGCGTCGCCGCACGTACGTGCGCCAGCACGCAATCGCTCGCGACCACACGCGCGAGATTCTGCAGGTTGCGGTTGTTCCAGGCGGGAGTGATCGAGCGGAACACGGCCGGCTCGGTGGTGTGATCCGGAGAGTACCAACCGACGCCGAAGCCGTCGCCGTTCAGCGGCTCCTCGCGTTCGAGGCTGTGCGTGCTCTGGCGAATCAGCGAATGAGTGGGCTCGATGATCAGCGACGACAGTCGCGTCTCCGGACCGAGATAGAGCATCAGACGGCACATAGGTGGGGTATCGGCTTGCGGGCCTGGAACCTTGAGGCGCAGCGCATCGGTTCACACACTGCCGTGCGTCACGGCGCGTTGCAACGTCTCTGCGCGCAGCTCAGAATTCGGCGAATCATCGGCGCCATGGCGCGGCGGTCTACGACTTGAGCATCGCTGCCAGAACTTTCGGCGTCGCGCGTTCGGTGGCGATGTATTACGGCATCCCGCTGCGGGCGCGGCGGCTGCGCCGGTTCTACTCGCAATTCGTCACGCGCGGCTCGTTGTGCTTCGACGTGGGCGCGCACGCAGGTAACCGCGTGCGTTGCTGGCGGCAGCTCGGCGCACAGGTCGTGGCCATCGAACCGCAACCGGACTTCGTACGTCTGCTCAACTTGCTGTACGGCCGCGACCGCCACGTCACGGTAGTACCGATCGCGCTGGGGCGAGAGCCCGGTCACGCCGAGATCTATGTCAGTGAGCGCACGCCGACGGTCACCACCCTCTCGCGCGAATGGGTCGAAGGCGTAAGCCGCGACCCCCGCTTCGCGGGGGTGGCATGGTCGCCCGGTAAGCGGGTGGAGCTGCGCACGATCGAGCAGCTGATCGAGAGCTTCGGCGTGCCCGAGTTCGTCAAGATCGATGTCGAAGGCTTCGAGGCCGAGGTGCTGGCCGGGCTCAAAACGCCCGTGCGGGGGCTGTCGTTCGAGTACCTGCCGGCCGCACGCGGCGTCGCGTTCGAATGCATCGATCGACTCGCGGAGCTCGGCCGTTACCGCTACAACTGGTCGCCGGGCGAGAGCCACCGGCTCACGGAACCGCATTGGCTCGATTCCGCGCGCATGCGCGCGTGGCTCGCCGAGCAGCCGCTCGATGCGCCTTCCGGTGACGTCTACGCCGTACGCGATTCCGGCGGCTGACCCCGAACCGCCCGGTCTTAGCATCGCTCGCACGCCGCGCTTATGATCGACGCGGTTCCTAACGGCAACGATTCAACCGGAGGAAAACATGAAACGGCCAGCCGTCGCTCTCTCGCTCGCGCTGCTCTCGTGCGTCTACGGCGGCGGCTCGCTCTGCGCGCAGGATGTCCTCATCGAGAATGCGCGCATCTTCGTCGGCAACGGCACCGTCATCGAGCGCGGGTCGATCGTGATCCGCGGCGGCAAGATCGCGTCGGTCGGCGCAAGCGCCAGTAACACTAGCGGAATCGCGACGAAGGTCGACGCGGATGGCATGAGTGCTCTGCCCGGGTTCATCGACGCACACCGTCACGTGAACACGGGCCCGAACGAGCAAAAGGAAATGCAGGCGCTGCTCGACGCGGGCTACACCACGATCCTGTCGGGCGGCGGTCCGGCCGACGGCAACATCACGCTGCGCGACCACATCGACAAAGGCTTGATCCGCGGCCCGCGCATCATTCCCTCGGCGCGTCTGGATCTCGCGGACAGCACGCCGGACAAAGTCCGGGCCGAGACGCAAGCGATCGCGAAGCTCGGCGTGAAATGGATCGGCGAGATCGCGCTGACGCCGAAGCCCGGCCCCACTCCGAAAGAGATGGAGAACCTGCGCGCCCTGCTCGACGAAGCGAAGAAAACGGGAGCGCGCGTGCAAATCCACGCCGTGAGTCCGCAGACGATGATGGCCGCCGTAGACGCGGGCGTGAAATACCTCGTGCACACGCCGCATTTCGGCTGGCTGCCATTCGACGATGCGAAGCGCGAGGCCGCCGCGGGCGTCAAGCAGCTGTCGACGATCGGCTTCGGCGTACCGGTGTTCGGTGTCTTCGCAAACGACAACCTGCCGCGCTTTCGCGACGGAAAGCCGTGGCCGGAGTCGATTCTGCAAGGCGACGGCCGAGGCCAGGAGGCCGGCTACAAGGCCGTCAACGCGCGCACGTCGTGGGATGCGGGCGTGATCTACGGCTATGGCACGGACACGAACTACGATCCGAAGGCTGGGCTCGCGCAGGAGCTGAAGTCGCTGAACCTGATGTTCTCGCCGCAGGACATCGTAAAGCTCATGGGGCCGAACTCGGCGTCCTACATTGAGATGGCGAACGAGCTCGGCACGCTCGAAGCGGGCAAGCTCGCCGACATCGTGCTGGTCGACGGCAATCCCCTCGACGGCTACTGGAACCTGCTCAACACGCGCCTCGTCCTGAAGGGCGGCGTCATCGTCTCCGACCAGCGCCACTGAGCGTCTGTCGAACGCGGTGGTGCGCGCCGGTCGGCTGATGCGCCTAAGTGATGCTGATGCGAGAGCGCGTCCCTCCCGGGACCGTCTGCGCACAGGGATGTGCGCAGCCGAGCCGCAGGGATGCGATTTCC
>JBDTOT010000067.1:0-19367 GCA_039933105.1 Gammaproteobacteria bacterium
GCACTGCGTTCGGGACGCAGGGGCCGTAGGTTCAAATCCTATCACCCCGACCAATAAATCAATCGCTTATACTCGCTTCCTTCCGTAAAACCTCCGCCTCGTACGAGCTTCGAGTGAGACCTTTCTCGATCGCAATGACGACGCGAACTCCGCAGCGTCTCTCGCACTACGGACCCCTAGTGGACTTTGCACGGTCGCGCGATCGCGTCCGACGCGAACGACGAACGCCGATCGGCGGCTTAGGACGCGACCCAGAATCCGCTAGACCCTAGGCGCAACCGCCGTAGAATCGACGCACATAAAAGCGCCGAGCACGATCGAGGGTGGTCCTCACTCAGGCGCACGCACCGGGGTCACCCTTGTCCGACATCTTTCTTTCGTACAACCGCGAGGATCAAGCGGCGGCGCGCCGGTTTGCGGAGGCGTTCGAGGCCCACGGACTCTCCGTCTGGTGGGACGTCACGCTGCGCTCGGGGGAAGCGTACGACCAGGTGACCGAGAAGGCCTTGCGTGACGCGAAGGCCGTCGTGGTGCTGTGGTCGAAGAAGTCGGTCGAGTCGCGCTGGGTGCGCGCCGAGGCCACGCTCGCGGAGCGCTACAAGACGCTCGTTCCGGCGATGATCGAGCCGTGCGACCGGCCGATCATGTTCGAACTCACCCAGACCGCGGAGCTCTCCCACTGGCAAGGGGACGCGATGGACGCGGCGTGGTTAGCGTTCCTCCGCGACGTTCGCCGGTTCGTCGAGAACAAGGGTCCGGTCGCGACAGGGTCCGCAGCGTTGCCCACACCCCTGCTGACGCAGCCCACCGATATTTCCATCGCCGTCTTGCCGTTCGCGAACATGAGCGGCGACCCCGAGCAGGAGTATTTCTCGGACGGCATCAGCGAAGACATCATCACCGACTTGAGCCGGGTATCCGCGCTGTCGGTGATCTCGCGCAATTCGTCGTTTACGTTCAAAGGCAAGCACGTCGATCTGCCGCGGGTCGCACGACAGCTCCAAGTCACCCACGTGCTCGAGGGGAGCGTGCGCAAGTCGGGCAATCGCGTGCGGATCACGGCGCAGCTAATCGACGGTGCGAACAACAAGCACATCTGGGCCGAACGCTACGATCGCGATCTCTCCGATATCTTCGCGCTGCAGGACGAGATCTCGCAGGCCATCGTCGCGGCGCTCAAGGTCAAGCTCTTTCCCGAGGAAAAAAAGGCCATCGAGAACGCGGGTACGGCGAATCTGGAAGCCTACGACACCTATCTGCGAGCAGAGGCACTCGGAAGGCAGGGGGACCTTTCCGAGCAGGCGGCCCGGCTGTATCGCGATGCGCTTGCGATCGACCCCAATTTTGCGGAAGCACGCGCCGGCCTGGTCAACCTCTATGGCACTCGATTGGTCTTCATGCCGGGCGACCGCGAACAGACCCTGCAGAAATTGGATGAGACGGTCAGAGATGCGCTCGCTCGCTCGCCTTCCCACTGGGCGAGCCATCTTGCCCATGGAACGTTGCTCGCAGCTCGCCAGGACTTGCTGGGTACGGCCGCCGCCTTCACCAAAATGCAGTCTCTCGCACCGCGGTCCGCTACGATCGCCCCCGTTTTCTTCGGATTATTCGCTTCGGGTGTCGGTCGCAACACGGAGGCCGTCCGGGCGGAAGAAGAAGCTCGACTCGCAGATCCCTTATCCTTGTTAGTGAGCACTCAACTCGTACAGGATTTGTATATCGCGGGCCGCACGAGCGATGCCGAATTCGAGTACGCTCGTACACTCGATCTCCAGGGGAACCGCGAGCCTCTCGAGCACATTGCACTGTTTATCGCTTGGGATTCGGGCGATAAGGCACGCACGAAACTACAGTTTCGCCGCTTTCTGGACACCCAGATCTTTCCTTTGCCTGTCTTGCACGAGCTATTCGCGGTCTTCGATCGGCCGGCCGACGCCCTCGCTTTGATCCGAAGCGCGTTCAACGATTCCGCGTATCAGGGATCCACGCAGATGATGTTGCTCTCGTGGTATGCCGGGCGTTTCGGCGACACTGAGCTCGCCATTGGCGCACTACGGCGCTGCTATCTCGAAATGAACGGCAGTTACGTCAAGCCCATTTGGTATCCGGTCCTGCGCGAGACTCGCAAGACTCCAGCCTTCAAGCAATTCGTACGCGATCTCGGCATCTACGCCTACTGGCGCGCGAGCGGCCAATGGGGCGATTTCGCACGGCCCCTCGGCGAAGACGACTTCGAGATCTACCGCTAGCGCGAGACAGATAGACGCTGATCCGATGAGCGACATCTTCCTTTCCTACAACCGCGAAGACCAGGCCGTAGCGCGCCGCTTCGCCACGGCGTTCGAGACGCACGGATTCTCCGTCTGGTGGGACGCGACGCTGCGTTCGGGCGAGGCCTACGACGAGGTGACCGAGAAGGCGCTGCGCGAAGCAAAGGCCGTCGTCGTGCTCTGGTCGAAGAAGTCGGTCGTCTCGCGCTGGGTGCGCGCGGAAGCCACACTCGCGAACCGCAACAAGACGCTCGTGCCCGTGATGATCGAGCCGTGCGACCGGCCGATCATGTTCGAGCTCACGCAGACCGCGGAGCTTTTCCACTGGCAAGGCGACGCCGCGGACAAGACATGGGTCGCGTTCCTCGGCGATGTGCGCCGGTTCGTGGAGGCGCACGCAGCACCAATGCGATCGGATCCGGCTGCGCCACCGCCCGCCCCATCGCAACCACCCGCCGTCTCGCGGCCGAGCAAGGCGTCGATCGTCGTCCTGCCGTTCGCCAACATGAGCGGCGACTCCGAGCAGGAGTACTTCTCCGACGGCATCAGCGAAGACATCATCACCGATCTCAGCAAGGTGTCGACACTGTCGGTAACTGCGCGCAACACCGCGTTCACGTTCAAAGGGACGCACGTCGACGTGCCGCAGGTCGCGCGGCAGCTCACAGTCAGTCACGTGCTCGAGGGTAGCGTGCGCAAAGCCGGGAACCGCGTGCGGATCACCGCGCAGCTCATCGATGGCGCGACCGGCGCCCATGTGTGGGCCGAGCGCTATGACCGCGACCTCTCAGACATCTTCGCAGTGCAGGACGAGATCTCGCAGGCTATCGTCGCGGCGCTCAAAGTGACGCTCTTCCCCGCAGAGAAGAAAGCGATCGAGGAACGCGGCACGGACAACGTCGAGGCCTACGACAAATACCTGCGTGCCCGGGCGCTCTTTTATCAGCTCGGGCCGACGGAGCTCGCGCGCGCCATCGCGATTTATCGCGAAGCTGTGGCGCTCGACGCCGATTTCGCGCAAGCCTGGTACGGCATCTACCACGCGCTATTGACCACGCTTTTCTGGATTCCGGAGAACGCCGCCGCAGCCGCGGCAGGGATGGCCGAAGCCAGCGCACGAGTCATCGCATTGTCCCCGCATGCGTGGTGGACCCAGTCCATGCGGGCGTACCAATTCCTGACCCAACATCGGTGGGCCGAAGCGGAGACCGCTGCCAACGCGGCGTTGGCAGTAGCACCCGCATCGGAGGTCGAGGCATCGCGGAGCTACGCGGCGTTTCTCTGGGCGGTTGGACGCTGCAAAGAGGCCGTCGCGCATCTCGAGCGTGCGCGCCGCCTGGATCCTTTATCGCTGTCAATTTCAGGCTTCCTGCAAATCGGTCTCGGCTATGCCGGCCGCTCCGAGGAGGCTCAGGCCGAGTTCGAGCGCAGCAAGGATCTCGCCGGCGACCGTGCCATTTGGGAGTGGATCGCCTTGCTGCGGCTATGGCGCCGGCGAGATGCCGACTCCGCGGCCGTCAAGGCTCAGTTCGACGTGTTCCTGAGCCACGAGAGCCTGCCGATGGCGCTCAACCACTTCATAGCAGGCACGCTCGGCGACGAGGCGGCGGCACGCGTCGCGATTCGGGAAGCATTCGAAGACCCCGCATACCAGGACGCTACGCGCACCGCCGTGCTTGGCGGTTATGCGGATCACTTCGGCGACAAGGATTTGGTGCTCGCCGCTTTGCGCCGCCACTTCATCGACCTCAACGGGACCTCTTTCCACAACCTCTACTATCCCTTTGAGACCGGCGTGCGAAGCGACCCCCGATTCAAGGAACTCGTGCGCGAGCTCGGGCTCGTCGACTATTGGCGCGCGAGCGGCAATTGGGGCGACTTCGCGCGGCCTGTCGGCACGGACGATTTCGAATGCTGGTGAGCAAGAACAACTTCCGCGGATTCGCTTAGATGAGCACGCCGCCCGACATCTTTCTTTCCTACAACCGCGGAGGCCCTCCTCGGAGGGATTTTGCACCAAGGTTGGGCGCGAGCACGCGGCCGGATCGAAGACTTCACGTTCACGAATAGAGGTCCCCCTTGGCCGACATCTTTCTTTCATACAACCGCGAGGACCAGGCGATCGCGCGCCGGTTCGCGGACGCATTCGCGGCGCAGAGCTTCGAAGTGTGGTGGGATACAACGCTGCGCGCGGGCGAAGCCTACGACGAGGTAACCGAGACGGCGCTGCGGACCGCAAAAGCGGTGGTGGTGCTGTGGTCGAAAAAATCCGTCGTCTCGCGCTGGGTGCGCGCGGAGGCGACGCTGGCGGATCGCAACCGCACGCTCGTTCCCGTGATGATCGAGCCGTGCGAGCGGCCGATCATGTTCGAGCTCACGCAGACGGCGGACCTCTCGCGCTGGAGCGGCGATGCGTCCGATCGGACGTGGCAGGGGTTCCTGGCCGATGTACGGCAGTTCGTGGGTGCAGGCGGCACCGCGCCGAACCCGCAAACTTCGCCGCACGTTCCGGCGGCGGCGATCGCGGGACCGCCGCGATCCAAGGACCACCGGCCATCGCTCGCTATCCTGCCGTTCACCAACCGCTCGGGCGAGCGAGCCGACGACGTGTTCTCCGACGGCATGGTGGAAGACCTCATCTCGGCGCTGTCGCTGAGCGGCGGGCTCAAGGTGATCGCCCAGAGTGCCACCGCCGTCTATCGCAAGAATGTCAGCGACCTGCGCAGCATCGGGCAGGAATTGGGCGTGCGTTACCTGCTCGAGGGCAACGTGCGGCGCGTCGGCGCCAATCTGCGCGTCACGGTGCAATTGGTCGAGGCCGAAACCGGCGCGATCGTGTGGGCGCAGAAGTTCGATCGCCCACTCACCGAGCTGGCCGACTTGCAGGAGCAACTGGTGATAGACGTTGCCGGACATCTGGGCGTTCAGGTGGAACGCATCGAAATGGAAGCGGCGCTGAAAAAACCCGGCGACCTCACGGCCTGGGAGGCCGTGATGCGTGCCCTAGCCGGTTTCGCGAAATTGACTCCCGACAGCATGCGCGCCGGCATCGCCGAAGCGCGCAAAGCGGTCGCCATCGCGCCCGACTACGCTCTCGGCCACGCCGCTCTTGCCCATGAGCTGGCAGGCCTCTTTTCCACGTTTGACGGCGGCCGGGACCAAGCACTGGCACGCGAAGCGCGCACCCATGCCGAACGCGCGCTCGCGCTGGACACCGATGATCCGAACGTCCTGACCTACGCCGCTCTTGCCCTGGGCTGGTGCGGCTCGTGGCGCGAAGCCTTGAGGTATGCGCAACGCGCGGTGGACCTGAATCCCAACATTGCCCAATGCCGGACGCATCTGGCCCTGGTGTGCATCCGATTCAACAGGCCGGACGACGCCATCACGCATCTCGACGCCGTGGCGATGTTGGCGCCGCGCGGCTACCAGGCCTATTTATCCATAGGCTATGCGGGGGTGGCGCATTTCCAGGCGGGCCGTTACGAACAGGCTCTGCAGCTCGTCGAGCAAGCCCTCCTGATGAATCCGGACTTCATCTACTCGCTGAAAGACAAGGCCGTCATTTGCGAAAAACTGGGGTTACATGAAGAGGCGCGCGACGCGGTTCGCCGGCTGCGTAAAGTCGACCGGTCCACTACGCTTGAGCAGATCGAGGCGGCCAATACTTTGGGCTTCATCTCTCCGGAAACGGCCGTGGACATGAACGCGACCCTTCGCAAAGTGTGGCTCGATACGCCGCCCGAGTCGCCGGAGCCATGAAGGCGAACGCACTGCCGTCCGGCGGCGCGCCGCCGCCGCCACGCGTGCGGCTGTGCGTCGGCGTTACGGGCCATCGCGACGACAATCCCGCTTTCGCGGCGCATCGCGCGCAGATCGAAGCAGCGCTCGCGCAAATATTGACCGTGGTCGCTGCCGCCGTTGCAGACGAGCCGCCCTCGCCGGGCGCCGGGCCGATCGCGCCGACGCGCTTGCACTGCTTACTCGCCGATGGAACGGATCAACTCGCGGCGGTGAGCGCGCTCGCGCGCGGCTGGGAGCTCGTCGCACCCCTGCCCTTCGGCCTCGCGCTCAACGCGGCCATCAACGCCCATGCCACCACCGCCGCCGATGCGCGTGCGCTGCTCTCACGCCAGGGAAACCGCCTTGACGATTGCAGCGTCGAGGTACGAGAACGGGCCTTACGCATCGGCACGCTGGCAGCGCAAGCACGCGTGTTCGAGCTCGCGGACTGCGACGAGTCCATCACCGAATTGTTCCTCGCGAAGCTCGAATCCCCGAACGACGCGCGCAAGGCGGCCACCTTCGCGGCAGAGTCTTCTTTGCGCGTGGCGCTCGCGGGCCGCGTCATGATCGAACAGTCCGATTTCCTGATCGCGATCTGGGACGGGGCGACGCGCGCGCTCGTCGGCGGCACCGGTCACACGATCCAGGTCGCACTGGAGACGGGCGCGCCCGTCGTGTGGATCGACGCTAACGCGCCGGAACGCTGGCGCATTCTCTTCGGCCCGGAAGCGCTCGCAGGCGCGCACCAGGAATTCGCCGTCGCCCACGATCGAAGCGCCGAGTTGCAGGCGCTCGTGCGCCGCGCATTGCGCCCGGCGGCCGCGCGCAATACACGCCGCAAACACGGCCCTTCGGCCGGTCCCGACACGCTCGAGTGCGAAACTTTACCCACACGCAGCAATCCGGCGTGGCATTGGTATCGCCGCGTCGAGGCTTTGTTCGGCGCGGACAGCTTTCGTGCGCGATTCCGAAACCTGCGCCAGACTTACGAGGCACCCGACGCCATCGCGTCCGGAAGTGCCGCCGGATTGCTCGGCCACGCGCGCGCGTTGCCCGGCCAAGAAGCGAGCTACGTGGCGAACGTCGAAACCTCGATCGTGCGCCGCTTCGCATGGGCGGACAGCGTATCGGCCCATCTGTCGGATACCTATCGCGGCGGCATGATCGCAAATTTCTTGCTCGCTCCGCTCGCGATCATCGGCGGCATCGCCTATCTGCCGTTCGCAAGCTCGAACGAGAAATGGCTGTTCGCGCTGTTCGAGCTCGCCGTGCTCGCCGCCATTCTCGCCATCACGCTCACCGGACAGAAACGTCGCTGGCACGGGCGGTGGTTCGAGACCCGGCGCGTCGCCGAGTACTTGCGGCACGCTCCGATCCTCCTGTTGCTCGGCGTGGCGCGCGCACCCGGACGCTGGCCGCTCGGAACCGAAACGTCCTGGCCCGAGTGGTATGGCCGTCATGCGTTGCGTGACGTCGGCCTCCCGCGGCTCACCGTCACGCACGCCTACCTGCGCACGGCCGTCGACACGCTGCTGCACGATCACGTCATGCGGCAACGCGACTATCACGTGGTCAAGGCCCGGCGCCTCGCCGCCGCGCACCACAACCTCGACAGGCTCTCGGCGATCATGTTCGTGCTCGCCGTCGTGTCCGTGGCGGGATATCTCATCTTGAAGGGCGGCGCCGTGCTTCATCTCTGGCCGAAGCCAGTTGCCGAGGGGCTGTCGTATCTCTTCACGTTCCTCGGCGTGCTGCTGCCCACCTTCGGCGGCGCGTTCGCGAGCATTCGCTATTTCGGCGACTTCGAGCGCTTCTCGGCGATCTCCAGGGTGACGGCCGAGAAGCTCGATGCGATCCACACGCGGATCGCGCAGCTACTCGACGCCCCGCACAACGCGCTCGACTACGGCAGGGTCGCCGATCTCGTTCACGCGACCGACGACGTCGTGGTGAGCGAGATAGAAAGCTGGCAGGCCGTGTTCGGCGGGAAGCACGTGACCGTACCGGTGTGACGCGAGCGACGGTCGCGCCACAAACCCCGCCGCGGACGTCCCGCGCCTAAGACTTGGTCTCTCGGACCACGCGCATGCCGGCGATGACGCCGTGCACCGTGCCCTCGCCGAGACCGTGCTTATCAAAGCCGCGCGCGGCTTCGCCATTGGCAGCCTGATTCTCTGGCGCAACGTTCGAATCTACGCCAACTTGAAGCGCGGGAACAGGCGTTCGGCATTGCCGCGCAGCATCATCTGTTCGAACGCGCGCGGCAGCTTCAGGCCCGGCAGCGGGTCCACGGTGGACTCGATGGGTTCAGGCGCATAGTCGGTCCCGAAGAGGATCTGCGACTCTGGCATGAAGGCCTTCATGGCGGCGTACGGCCACGGGAAGGTGGCATGAGCGACGTCGTAGTACCACTTGCGCAGCTCGGCATACAGGCCGTTGGGCAGGTACTGCTCGGCGGTCCGCGGGATGCGGTCGTTCATGCGGCCGGCGAGCATCGGCACCGTGCCGCCCGAATGCACGGTGATGAAACGGATGTTGGGATAACGGAACATCACGCCGTTGACCACGAGGCTGACGACCCCGCGGGTGACGTCGAAGTCGTATTCCACCATGCTGGACGCAGCGCCGTACTTCAGATCGCTGCAGCACTGCGGCGCCAGCGGGTGCATGTAGACGATCGCGTTGCGCCGATTCAGCTCCTGCCACAGCGGCTCGAAATAGGGGTCGCCGGGCCACCGTCCGTGGTTGTCGTTGGTGTAGATGCCGATGGCATCGACCTTCAAAGTGTCGTAGGCATACTCCACTTCTCTCAGCGAGCCTTCGAGGTCGGGCATGGGGATGCCGCCCATGAGACCAAACTTCTTCGGGTACTGCTGCATCAACTTGGCGCCGTACTCGTTACCGGTCCGCACGGCAGCTCGCCCCTTCTCCGTACCGTTGTAGAGCAGCTCACCGTTCTGCGTCATCGACAGGATGGCGACGCCGATGCCGAACTTGTCCATCTCATCGAGCGACATTTGCGCCGACCACGGTCGGTTGGTGGTCCCGCCCGGCGGCACGAAGTGGTGGTGTACGTCGATGGCACCGCCGCGGACGTTCAGCTTCACCGCACGACCCTGCGCGAATACGCCGGACGAGGGAACCAGCGATGCCGCGCCCGCGGCTGCCAGCGCTTGAAGGAACCGGCGTCTGTCAGTCACGGGAGCTCCTCGAGGTGCCGCGTAATTGTGCCAGCGCGGCGCCGGCAGCGCGAATGTGCATATCGTCGATCCTCGTCTCTGAGACCCGTATCGGTTTGGCGTTGACGACTCAGCAGACAGCGCCGTTCGATCGGCCGCGCTACGGACGCGAGCCCGTAGGGTGAGTACGGATACAGAGGTCTTCAGCCTCCTGCCGCGGCTTCCTCGAGGCGCCGCTGCCGCTCCTCCGCAAACCGCCGCTCGTCCTCGATGAGGTCGAGCACTCCCACTACGTCGACTTCGCTGCGGTCGTGCTCGAAACGTCCAGTGAGCGGCGATTCGGGCTGCAGCTGGCCTGCCTCGTAAAGCTTCCAGATCTCATGGGCGTACTCGGTTGTCAGAAGCTCCGGCGCAGTGCGGCCGAAAGACTCGCGCATGTTATTGACGTCGCGCTCGAACATACGGAACGCGTTGTTGTTGCCGGCCGCGTTCACGGCTTGCGGCAAATCGATGATCACGGGGCCTGCAGGATCCATTAGCACGTTGAACTCTGACAGGTCGCCGTGAATGAGGCCCGCGCAAAGCATTCGGACGATCTGCGTAATCATGAACGCGTGCCATCGACGCGCGTCGTCCGGTGTGAGCTCGACGTCGTTCAGGCGGGGCGCGGGATTGCCATCGGCATCGCACACCACCTCCATCAGCAATACGCCCTCGAACACACCGTAGGGCTGCGGCACGCGAACACCTGCGCCGACAAGGCGGTAGAGCGCCTCAACCTCGGCATTCTTCCACTCCGCTTCCTGCACGCTGCGGCCGTACCTGCCGCCCTTACCCATAGCGCGGGCATCGCGGCTGCCGCGCACCTTGCGGCCTTCCTGATAGTGCGCAAGCTTGTGGAAGCCGCGCTGCTCGGCTTCCTTGTACACCTTTGCGCAGCGGATCTTCGCGCCACACGCCACGAGGTAGACGGACGCCTCTTTGCCACTCTTGAGCCGCCGCACCACGTGGTCGATGATGCCGTCGTCGATCAGCGGCTGCAGGCCCTTGGGTATCTTCATGGGCCGGCAGTGTAGGGCGTCGACCCGAGGGAATACACCGGGTTGGCGGCGCATACGGCTTTGGCCGCCATTCCCGTGCGATACGCGCTCGATCGATCGGCGTGGTTACGAGTCTGATTCCCGTGGCATGGAAGTTGCTTTTCACAGCTCTGATCGCCCCCCAACAGACTCGAAGATCTCGGCGACAGGCCCCTATGCCCAATACCCTCGTCCCTGTCACAAGCGACCCGGAAGCCTCGTTCGTAGCCGGCGCCGGTGCGCTTCACGACCACGATCTGCTCGATCGGATAGCAACCCTGCAAGCAGAAAATCAAAGGCTTGGCGTCCTCAATAAACACCTCGAGCTGAACGTCAAAGAGCTCGCCCGCCTCGTCTGTCTGGATCCCCTCACGGGGCTCGGCAACCGGCGCTACTTCCAATCCGCGCTCGCGTCAGCGATTCGCGTCGCGACCCGCGACGCGCAGCACTTGGCACTGTTGTTGTGCGACATCGATTTCTTCAAGCACCACAACGATACGTACGGACACGCTCACGGCGACGAGGTGCTCGTTCAACTCGCGGCCTTGCTGCGAGACTTCCGCCAAACGAAGGGCGACTGTGTCGCGCGATACGGCGGCGAGGAATTCGCGCTCGTTCTCCCCGGGCTCGATTCCAAGGCGAGCGTGGCTGCCGCGGAGCGGCTGCGTGCAAGTGTGGCGGCTCTCGCGATCACCCACCCGCAGTCGGGCAGGACGGCGCAGGTGACAATCAGTGTCGGCGTAACGAGCGTGCGGACACGAACGGCGTATTCCGGGGAGGTCCTGGCCGCCGCTGCCGACGCCGCGCTCTACCGTGCCAAGCGCGCGGGACGCAATCGCATCAAGTTCGACCGAGCGGACACGAGTGCACCTAGCGGTTCTTCTTGAGCTCGATGCTCGCGGCCCCGTCGGCGATCGCGAGCCGCGTTCCGAAGGGCTTCGAGTATTCCGCGACCCGCTCGAGAATGTACCGCGCCTGCGCGCCCTCGGCCGGCGACGGCAGGCCGCGTGTGTGCAGGAACTCGTTGCTCGTGTACTGGCTGTGAACGTCGGGCTGGCCGTTGCCGACGTAATTCACTGCGATCGGACGCAGCGTGATCGAGCGAAGCGGCTTGCCGCGCGCGCGCCGCCGCCGCCGGGAGCGATGAGCCCGGAGGCGCTCGCGACGAGCGCGACGGTCATGTTCCCGACACGGAGACACGTCGGCGATGCCGCCTGTGCCAGCGTCGCGCCAATCCCCGCGTGAGCGATGCCACGACGCTCGACCTCCCGCAGCGTGTCGTCGATGCCGGCCTCCTTCAGATCGAAGGCATGATTGTTCGACAACGACAGCAGGTTGAAGCCGAGCGCCTGGAGCGGGTCGAGCGCTTCCGCCGGCGCGAGGAACCCGCGCCCGCCGCCCGTCACCGATTGTCCTTGCTGGGCGATCGCCCCCTCGAAGTTCGTGAAGACGACGTCACCACGCAGAAGTGGCTGGATTCTCGGGATGGCGTCGGGCGCCGTCGCGATCCACCCTCGCGAGGACTGTTTGATCGAAAGCTCCCTTAGCGATCTCGCTGATCGCGACCCGATTCTAGCGGAACGCCCCGACAGCCGTGATGGCGCTGCTGCCGGTCCGACCATGCCCGGTTCTCGACCTTCGAATACGGACCGCGCAAGGCCGAGCCGACACGACTGAGACACGACATTTGTCGCGACTGTGACGCGCCACGACGACTTGTCGAGCGCCCAGGCCTAGCGTTCAGTCCTCACCGACCTCTCGGCGGAGCGCTGCCCGATGAGCACGGCCATTCCCACCGCCGCCCAACCGGAGCGCGCGAAAGCACCAGCGCCGTGCGGCCCCTGCCGCGCTTTCACCGGAACTGGGGACACGCGCAGGGCACTCGACTGAGCGCCTCCCCGGGAAGGGGAAAATGGCACCAAAGGCAACGAAATCCCCGAGCGCAACGGCTGCCCCACCGCCGGCTGCCCCGCACGGGCACGTGCATGGCACGGTCTACGATGGATTGCCCTGCGTGATATTTCGCTTGCGCAGCACCGGCCCGGCCTCGCAGCCCATCTTCTCGAGCGTAAGCGAACGGGCGCGCGAACTCCTTGATATGGACCCCGCCGCGATGGTGCTCAATAGCTCGATGTTTTTCGACCGCATCGCTACCGAGGACACGCAGCGCGTCCTCGCCGGCGTGCAAGCTGCTCTCAGCACGGCTAATCCCTGGCGCGATGACTTCCGCATGCGGACGGGCAATGGCATGCGCCGGTTCCAGGTGAATGCGCTCGTGCGCCATGTGGCTGGCGGTGGGGCCATCGCGGATGGGGTTCTAACTGACGTCACCGACAGCAAGCTCGAATCGCGCGAGGCAACGCAGCTGCGCGTACGGGACCGATTCATTTTCGACGTCGCGCCACAACCCATTGTCATCGCCGACAGCGCGGGCAAGACGACGGTCGTCAATCGCGCATTTGTGAACGTGCTCGGCTATGAAGCCGAAGAGGTGCCCGATCGCGACATTCGGATGCTGAAGCTGGTGCCCGCCGCGACCGATCGGGAGCGCCTAGCACTGCAGTTGGCCGATGGAGCGACCCGCTTTCGCGCAACCGGTCAGCAGCCCGACCCTTTGGTCGCGCACGTCGTGTGCAAAGATGGAAGCGAACGCATTATGGAGCTTCGCACGACGCTCAGCACGGATGAATCGATCACGATTTTCACCGACATCACTGCGGCGATCCGGGGAGAAAACGAACGGCGGCGCATCGTGGCCGATCGCGACGAGTTGCGCGCCGAACTTGGATTGCGCAGCGATATGCTGCCGATCGCGCTCGCCATCGGCGACCCGACCGACGCGTTGACGACCCGCGACTGGAATCCAGCCGCGGAGAGAATCTTCGGCTACAGCCGCGCGGAAATGCTCGGAACCTCGCCCTACGATTCCATCATTCCGCCGGACGCGCACGAATTCGTGCGCAACGTGATACGCCGCGTCGTCGATGGGTCGGGAACCGTTGCGACCATCGGTCGCAATCGGACGAAGGACGGTCGGCTGATCTATTGCGAATGGTCGTGTGCCGCCGTGCGCGACCAGCACGGAGCCGTGCTGCACATCATCTCTGCCGTGCAGGATGTGACCGAGCGGCTAGCGGCCGACGAGCGGCGCAGACTCTGGACCTCGGTGCTGGAGCAGAGCGGCGAGGCCATCATGATCTGCGATCCGGAGCAGCGCATTCTGCTCGTAAACGCCGCCTTCGAGCAGGTCACAGGCTTCTCGGCAGCCGAAGCCATCGGCGCGTCGCCTTCCCTGCTCCACTCCGGACGCCAGGACAAGACTTTCTATGCCGCGATGTGGGGCGAGCTGAATGCGACCGGACACTGGCGCGGCGAGATCTGGAATCGCCGCAAGAAAGGTGAGGTCTACGCCGAATGGTTGTCCCTGAGTGCCGTGCGAGATGAACACGGCGCCGTCAGTCATTACGTCGGCATCTTTTCCGATATGACGGAGCGCAAGGCAGCGGAAGATCGCGTGCGGCGACTTGCCCAGTATGACGTGCTTACCGATCTGCCGAACCGCGTGCTGCTGCTCGATCGACTGGAACAGATGATCGAGATCTCGCGCCGCGAGGGGCGCAGCACGGCCGTAATGTTCATCGATCTTGACCGTTTCATGGAGGTGAATGACTCGATGGGACATGATGCCGGGGATCTGGTCCTGCAGACGGTTGCGCAGCGGCTTTCCGGCGCGATTCGGGCCTCGGACACGGTAGCGAGAATGGGCGGAGACGAGTTCGTCGTGCTGCTGCCATCCGTCAACGCCGCAGAAAATCCCGAAGTCGTGGCTCAGAAACTGCTGGACGTCATTTGCGCTCCACTCATGTTGGAGCAGCAGGAACTCAGTGTCTCCGCAAGCATCGGTATCTCGATATTCCCGGATGACGGTACGTCGGCCAGTGAACTGATCCGCAATGCCGATGCCGCCATGCATCGCGCCAAGAACGGCGAACGCAATGCATATTGCTTCTACACTCGGGAGCTCAATGAGCGGGCGATGGAGAAACTACGCACGGAATCCGCGCTCAGGGGTGCGATCGAGCACCAAGAGCTCGTGCTGCACTATCAGCCGCAGGTCGATCTGCAAACCGGCAGGCTGGTGGGCGCCGAGGGCCTGCTGCGCTGGAATCGACCAGACTTTGGCGTCGTCATGCCAGGCGACTTCATTCCGCTTGCCGAGGAACGCGGCCTGATCGTGTCGATCGACGACTGGGTCATCCGCGAAGGCATCCGCCAGATTCAGGCGTGGGATCGTGCAGGTCTGCCGCCGATCTGCGTGGCGGTCAATGTCAGCGCAAACACGTTGCACCGCGAAGGGTTCGTCGCCTCGCTCGCGCAAATGATCGGCGAATACGAAATCGCGCGTTCGCGTATCGAGCTCGAGTTGACGGAAGGCGTCGCCGTTCGCGATATCGAGGCGACCACCGCGATTCTGGTCGAGCTGCATGAGCTCGGTTTCCGCCTGTCGCTCGATGACTTTGGCACGGGCTACTCATCGTTGAGCTACCTGCGCAACTTCCCCGTCGACAGGATCAAGATCGACAAGTCCTTTGTCGACGAACTCAGGGATTCGAACGCCGGCTGTATCAGAACTGTGCGCGCGATCATCAATCTCGCGAAAAGCTATTCGATTAAGGTGATTGCCGAAGGCGTCGAGGATGCGGTGCAGCTCGACGCCCTGCGCGATGAGCGGTGCGATGAGATCCAGGGTTACATCGTCAGCAAGGCGCTGCCGCCCGCGCAGTTCGAGCGCCTCGTGAGGGACTGGCAACCGCAAGACAATGTTGTAAGTCGCCGGAAGCTCACCTAGCAGTTGCGCAGCGCACCCGTCACGGGGTTAGAAGGCGAATTGAACCGTCGCCAACACGCGCCTTTCCACTGCGGGCGTGCCGGCGGTCTGCACCTGCTCCGCCTGGGTGAGGCCCTGCCCCGCGACCGCGAGCGTCACCTTGTCGTTCACGCGATAGCCGAGCCGCGCATCCACAGACACGTAGCCGGACACTGGTAGCAGAACACCGGCGGTCCCACCAAGAGCATTCTCGATCCCGTCGAAGCTCGACCGGTAACGCAGGTACGCGTCCACTTCCCACGGGCCCCGTGCCCAACCGACGTTCGCGTCGAGTGTGTGCCGCGGTGTCGTATGCTCGAAGTCCGTGAGGGTCGTCGCGACGGTGTACCCCGGCCTGAAGTCGTCGTCGATCCTGAGCGGTGAGTAACTGGCGCCCCAGCGCCAGCCGCCCGCGAACTTGCCTTCGATCGCCACCTCGATGCCGCTCTCGCGCGAGTCGCCGACGTTCACGGGAAGGCCGGCGAGGCCCGCGGCAATGTTCGAGCCACCCACGGTCGCGACGATGCCCACGGTCTTGCCGCGAAACGCACTGACCCGCAACGTCGCGCCGAGGCTAGCCAGCGCGCGACTCCAGCTCACCTCGTAATTCGTCACGATCGTTGCACCCAGCGCCGGGCTGCCACTCACATAGAAGGACGGCGGCACCGGGATCAGAACGCCGCCCAGATTGAACAAGCTCGGCAGCTGTGCGCCGCGGCCGACCATGAACCGCAGAACATCGGCATCCGTCAATCTCCACACGACACCGCTATTGAAGCTCGTCTCCGCTATCGAACGATCCCAGTCCGAGTTTTGCAGCGAGTAGCCGGGCGGCACACTGCCGCTGCGGCCGAGCCTGAGATCGTCGGAACGCAACGCATTCGTCAGCGTCAGCGCATCCGTGATCTTCCATTCCCACATGCCCCCGAATGACGTGACGTCGTAGAACACGTCGGCGCCTTCGATCGGCGTCGTCTGCATCGAGTTGTGGCGCCGCTCGAACGAGAGCCGCAGTGTATGACTGCGCCCGATCTTCGACACGCTTTCGAGCTGCGCGACGGTGACTTCGTTGTCGAACGCGAGAAAAGGCGATACCTGGACATCGGGAAACACCTCGGCATGGATATCATTGCTGTAGATGACTCCCTCGATCAGACCGAGTCCGGTCTCCGCGGCGACGCGCGCTTGCACGGAATGGGTTTCGTAGGTGAGGAAGTCGGTCAAATAGAGCGGCCCCCGTTCTGGATGCGCGGCGTCGCTATAGGTGCCCTCGAAGTCGGCCCGGACCCCGTCCACGATGTTTACGCCGCCGTCGATGTGCAACGCTTCGCGGTGGTTGCCGCGACGCGAGCCTACGTCGAACGCGGACTCCGGCGTCGAGAAGTCGTCGCTCTCCTGCCGACCGACGGCGATTCGCACGCCTGCGGTTTCACCGATCTTCCAACCCGTCATCGCGGAGAGCTGCGTGAGACCTTGCGTGCCGATCGTCGCGGCGGCCGAGTTCGGAATATCGTCGCGGGGAGCGTACGTGATGATATTGATGACGCCCCCGACGGCATTGAAGCCGAACAGCGCGCTGCTCGGCCCACGGACGATTTCGATCTGGCGAATCTCCGCGAGCTCGACCGGGATGGACGTCCAGGGTGTGAAGCCATAATAGTCCGCGTACACCTGTCGGTTGTCGACGAGCACGAGGAGCCGCGGCGAGAACGCTTGGTTGTACCCGCGCACGCCGACGTCGGCGTAATCGAGACTCGTCTGCAGGACGTCGATGCCGGTCACATGGCGCAGCAATGCCGGGAGATCTCGGGCACCCGAACGGCGAATCTCCTCCGCGTCGATGATCTCCATCGACGCCGGCACCTCGCTCTCGCGTTGCGGCGAACCAGTGGCGTTCGTCGTGACGGGCTCGCCGAACAATTGCTCGAGAGCCGCGTGATCCACGGTCTGGGCGAACGCGCCGGAGCCGAACGCGGCTCCGACTAGTGTCCACATTAGTGTCTTTTTCATCGTTTGCTCGTATATCGTCCCTGGGGATCGCATTGGCGCCACCACTAGATTTCGGTGATCATCACGCGGAACACGGTCGCAAATGTGATGCCGCTGTTCTTCGCAGCTGCACGATTGATCATGATCTGAACCTTCGGGCTCGAGCGCACGCCCATGAGACAGGCTCCGCCCTCGACCTGCGCAATGTCCGTGGTCACGCATGGCACCTTCAGGGCGCTGATGCCTGCAGCATTCGCCTCCGCCGGACCGACAAAGCCTGCGAGGAAGAACAGATCGACCTTTGCGGCGGCCGCCTCGCGGATTCCTACTAGAGACGGTTGGAGCTCGAGCTTGCCGGCCTTCACCCCCGCCCCGAGCAGGTCACGCAGCGCTTCGGCTTCGCGAACCGAGCGCGGGTTGTCCGGTGCGTAGAGAATGCCGACCCGGATCGCACCGGAGAGTGGCCGCTCCATGAAGCTCAGCGCGCGCGCTGCGATCTGCAGGTCGATCGGCGTCATTTCCGCGAAAGCAGAAGCGCTGATCGCGAAGCACGCGCACAGTGTGCCAAGCGAAGTGAGAACCCTCATCTGTTGACCCTCTTGCGAACGTCGCTCGCCGGCGGCGCGGGTGCCGCGTTGTTCGACCCTGGTGCAACCGCGCCAGACGGCGTCTCGGCGAGCGGCGCCGGTGCACCGTCGAGGCTCTGAACGCTGATGCTCCCGCGGCGCAGCACCTCGTTCGCTGCCTCGACGCTCATCGGAGCGCTGAAGTAGAACCCCTGCCCGAAGGCCGACGTCGCGCTCGAACGCCCATGCTGCTCGGCCGTTTCGACACCTTCCGCGATCACGCCAATGCCAAGCTCTCGGGCAAGGCTCAGGATCGCCCGGATCGTGGCCGCGTGGGCGGCGTCGTGGTCGGCGGCTTCGATCATTGCCTGCGTGATCTTCAAAAAGCTCACGTTGTACGTGCGCAAATAGTCGAACGACGAGTACTCGCTGCCGAAATTGTCGATGGCGATTCCGACACCGAGACGGCGAAGCTCGGTGAGAACGTCGTTGTTCACCAAGGTGATCTGCGCGAGCATCGCTTCGGTTACGTCGAAGCTCAGGTCGCTCGGCTCGAGCCAGTACTTGTCGAGTGCGGCCGCGACGTCGCGCAGGAGCTCATGACTGTTCTTGAGCTGCGCGAGCGAGAGGTTCATCGTGACGACCGGGAGCGACAAACCTTCGTCGCGCCACGCGCGCATCTGTTTGCACGCCTCGTTGAGAACCCACTGGCCGAGCTGAATGATCGTGCCCGTCTTCTCCGCAACCTCAATGAACGCAGCAGCAGGCAAGAGGCCGCGTGTTGGATGATGCCAGCGTACTAGCGCTTCCATGCCGACCACCTTGCCGGACGCGATTTCCACCTGCGGTTGATAGTGCAGCTGGAGCTCGTTGCGCTCGAGGGCATGGCGGAGCTCTTCCGCGAGGGTGACGCGCTCTAGAACCTGGTTGTCGAGATCCGCGGAATGAAACCGGTAGCAGTTACGCCCTTCGTCCTTCGAGCGGTAAAGGGCGAGGTCGGCCTGGGCAAGCATTGCGTCGGGACCGGTGCTCGCGGCCGTGTACGGGGAGATGCCAATGCTCACGCTAACGTGCAGATCGCTGCCGCCGATCTGGTACGGCTGCGTGAGCGACGCCTGGATCGTCGCCGCGAGGTTGCCGGCGGCGGCCGGCTCCAGCACATCCGTTTGCAGAATCGCGAACTCGTCGCCGCCGAGCCTCGCCACGACGTCGTTCTCGCGCGTGCAGCTCCGCAACCGGTTCGCGACCTCGCGCAAGAGCTCGTCGCCGACGGGATGCCCAAGCGTGTCGTTGATGTTTTTGAAGTGATCGAGGTCGAGGTAGAGGATCGCGAATGGCGTCGCGCCGCGGCGACTGGCTGCGAACGCCTGCCGGATGCGCTCGACGTAGGTCGATCGATTCGCGAGCCCCGTGAGCCCGTCCGTGCGTGCGAGCAATGCGATCTTGTCCTCGGCCACCTTGCGCTCCGTGATGTCGATGATGATGCCTTCGATCTCGACGAGGCGATTCTGCGTGTCACGAACCGTGGTGTAGCGGTTCTCCACCCAACGATAGGAGCCGTCGCCCGTGCGCAGGCGAAACTCGATCGACGCGCCTTTCGCGTCCTTCTCCAATGTCCGCGCCATCGCGGC
>JBDTOT010000068.1:0-18590 GCA_039933105.1 Gammaproteobacteria bacterium
CGCGTGCTTCGGCTGGACTCCGCGTACGCTTCCGCTCGCGAAGAAGTCGGCCAAGCCTTTGTGTGCAAAGCTCTTGATCACTGTAGCCGCCTAGCGCCGCCGGTGCAACCAGGTTGGTTACACTTCCAAACGCTCGCTTTAGGCTAGCCAGCCAGTGAACATTGCGGCGACCGATATTGTTGGGCAGAAGACAACAGAATGAGATTCGAGGGCACGCGGTCGCAAGTAGGCGCCGAACGTGCGCTTATTCGGGAGCGCGCGCAGCCGCTCTGAGGGCCGCCTCCTGTTTCTCACTCAGCGGGGCAATCAGGCGAAATCTGAGGGGAAGGTGCAACGTATATGCGCACCGACTACTGCATCGTTCGCCCATCGAATCCACGCGCCGCTGGCGCAAGTCCAGAGCAGATTCGAGAATGGCCTGTGGCGGGCTCTCGGCGGGCCGTTGCGTGTGCGAAATCGTCACGGAGTTCTGATTCGACTGATATTCAACGCGGAACGAGCTGTCTATCACCCCAGCGATGCGTGCGACATCCTTCGCCAGTTTCCAAGCATCCCTGGCGTTCTCAGTGTGTGAGCGTGTACACCGCGAAGTTGACGCCCATGCGCAGCGCGAGATTCGCGGCTTCGTGCGGGTAGTACGCTTTGTCGGCGTGCTGCCAGCCGTCGGCGATGTCGTTGTTGTATGTGATCATGACCATCACGCGGTTGTCGTCATCGAGGATCGCGCGCCAGTGCGGCACCGAGCCATCGTTTCTATACCCGCGCGGCAGATGCTGTAGCGTCGGGATTCGCGGCCGATCCTTCAGGTCGTAGACCACGTGAAAGATCGGGTGATCGTCCGCCAGTTCGACGATCGGCCGGTCGGGGAATACCCGCTTGATGCTCGCGACGAACCCTTCCCACTCCGCGGTGCCGTAGAAGCTGTCGCAGAGCAGGAACCCGCCGCGCAGCAGGTACTCGCGCAGTTTGTCGGCCTGAGCGTCGGTTAGCTCCCACGCACCCACGAGACCGGAAATCAGGAACGGCCAGTAGTACGCGTCGATGTCGTCGTCGAGATTCACGGGCTGCTCCGTGAGCCGCACATCGATCGTGCTCAAGCGGCCGAGGATCCGCGCGAGCGTGCGGTCGGCGTCGGGGTAGTCGACGGTCCACGCCGTGCCGCCGCGGTGCCAATCCCCGCCGCCGGCCCCGAGCACGTAGCGGCTGCGGCTCTGCGGGAACATCAACCGGCCGATCACGAACTCCGCGTGCCGGTCCGGGTCGGGCGGCGTGTCGCCGGTGTCGCGCGCCCAGCCGCTCTCGATGCTCGGGTACTCGCGAAAGTGCTCCTGCGCGCTCGCCGCCACTGCCGCGCCGAGAAGGCAACCGGCGAGCACGAGGCGTGCGAGTGTATTCATGATCAGTGCGTGTGCAGCGGCTCGAGGCCCGTGAGCGCGATGGCCGGTGCGGCGTCCGGCGACGCGAGCGCTTGCAGTAACCGGCGTGCCGCCTGCGCGTTGCGCGAGCTTGCGATCACACCCGCGGAGAACACGCTGGTCTTCTGCACTTCGGCCGGCAGCGGGCCCACCACTTCGAGGCCGGCAATCGGTTGCAGCTCGCTGATTTGCTGGAAGCCGATCTCGGCGTCGCCGCGCGCCACGACGGCACCGACGCGTTCGCGATCGAACTTGTGGCTCTTCGCCGCCACTTGCTCCGCGATGCCCAGCTTCTGGAACAGCTCGGTCGAGACGTACGTGCCGCTGACACTGCCGGAGTACGCGATCGATTTCGCGGCGAGCAGCGTCGTACGCAGCGCGGCCACCGTCGAGATGTCCGGTTTCGGCGCGCCCGCGCGCACCGCGATGCCGATCGTCGAGCGCACGAGATCCACGCGACTATCCGCGAACACGAGGTGAGCCGCGATCAGTTGCTCGAGCACCGTGTCGGCCAAAATCACCACGTCGATGGCTTCGCCGCGTTCGAGCCGGCGCGGGATCGATCCCTCACCCGCGCCGATCGACGTGGCCACGGTCGTAAGCGGCTCGCCGAGCGCGCGCTCGAGATCGGGTTTCAGCGCGTGATACGCGGCGGTGAACGTGCCGGAGGTGGCCACGCGAATTTCCGCGAACGCCGGCAGCGCGAGCGCCGCGAGCAGCAGTGCCAGCGCGACCCGTGGAAGCACCCGGAGGGGTGCTGCGAGTGGTCGCGTGCGGGCTCGCATCCGCGGGTTCTCGCGCTAACGCGCCGGCGGCGGCGCGGGCGGCGTCAGCAGTTTGTCTTTGTTGGCAGTGAACAGCGCGCGCACGTTCATGGGTTCGCGGCCCGTGAGCTCCTTGAAGTGCGTGGTGGTGAACGCCATCGCCGGCCGGCCGAAGCCTGGCCGCGTGGTGGCGTCGCCTTGCACGACTTGGATGGTCTTGCCCGCCACGGCTGCCGCCGCGGCGGCCACTTCGCGCACGCCGAGCAGCTCGGGGCCCGTAATGTCGTACGCTTTGTTCTCGGTGCCGCGCGTGGTGAGCACGGCGGCAGCGGCCGCGGCGCAGTCGGCGCGCGTGATGTAGCCGATCGGCGATTCATTCGGCGGGATCGTCGCCTTGCCGTCGGCCACCATCTGCGAGCCCTGGCGCAGCAGGCCGTCCATGTAGATCGAGTTGCGCAGCATCGTCCACGGCACGCCGCTGGCCTTCAGGTCGTTCTCGGTCTGCTGGTGGTTCGCCGCGAGGCCTTCGAGGTCGCCGCGCGAGATGCCGATGTACGACGTGTACGCGATCTGTTTCACGCCCGCGGCCTTGGCCGCATCGATTGCGCGCTTCAGCAACGTGGTCGAGGGCTCCGTCTTCGAGCCGCCGACGCTGATCAGCAGCATGCGTGTGCCGCCCGCGTATGCCGCGGCCAGCGATTCCGGTTTCGTGAAATCGCCGAAGCGCACGCTCGCGCCGAGCTTCGCGTACTCGGACTCCTTGTCGGGCGTGCGGCTCACGAGGATCAGACGATTCGCCGGCACGCCGCGCGCGAGCAGTTCCTTGATCGTGAGGCCGCCGAGGTTGCCGGACGCGCCGGAGATAATGATCTTGTCCTCGCTCGGGGCGTTCTGTGCGAACGCGGCGGTGCTCGTCAACGCAATGGCGGCGACGGCGGTAGCGAGGCGGGTTAACCAGATTCGGAATTGGGCGTAGTTCACTGCGAAGCTCCGAAGCGTATTCGTGATGCCACTGGGTCGATCATCGCAATCCCGTGCACGTGCGGCAACTCGCGCCGCCAGGGCTATACTCCGCCCGGGGTCCACTGCCGGGGTTGCCATGCGCTTGCGTTCACTCGTCGCACCCCTTAGGGTGCTTCCAAGGGTCGCGCTGATCCTTGGTCTTGGGTTTGCAACCGCCACGCACCAGGCCGCCGCGCAGCACGGCGCGCCGAACGGCGAATGGAAAACCTACGGCGGCGATCTCGGCAACACGCGCTACTCGCCCCTGGATCAGGTCAACGCCGCGAACTTCAGCAAATTAGAGGTGGCGTGGCGGTTCAAGACGGACAGCCTGGGGCCCACGCGCGAGTACACGTTCGAGTCCACGCCGCTGATGGTCGATGGCGTCGTGTACTCGACCGCCGGTTCGCGCCGCGCCGTGGTCGCGCTCGACGCCGCCACCGGCGAGCTGCTGTGGGTCCATCGACTCGACGAAGGCGCGCGCGGCAAAGCCGCACCGCGGCAACTTTCCGGCCGCGGCCTCGCGTACTGGAAGAGCGGCAACGACGCACGAATCCTGTACGTGACGCCCGGCTATCAGCTGGTGGCTCTCGACGCGCACACGGGCACGCGGATCTCGACTTTCGGCAAGGCCGGCATCGTGGATCTGAAGCAAGACGACGATCAGGACATGGATCTCGTAACAGGCGAGGTAGGCCTGCACGCGACGCCGGTCGTCGCGAAGGATGTCGTGATCGTGGGCGCCGCGCATCGCACCGGAGCGAATCCGAAAACCATCCGTAACGTGAAAGGCTACGTGCGTGGCTTCAACGTGCGTACTGGCGAGCGGCTGTGGATCTTCCACACGATTCCGCAGCCCGGCGAGTTTGGCCACGAGAGCTGGCTCAAGGGGTCCGCCGAGAGCACGGGCAACACGGGCGTGTGGGCGCAGATCTCCGTCGACGAAGAGCTCGAGACGGTGTACTTGCCGGTCGAGGAGCCAACGGGCGATTACTTCGGCGCGAATCGCCCCGGCGACGGTTTGTTCGGCGAGACGCTGCTCGCCGTCGATCTCTATACCGGGAAGCGCAAGTGGCACTACCAGCTCGTGCACCACGGCATCTGGGACAACGATATTCCGTGCGCACCGATACTCATCGACGTCACTGTCGACGGCAAACGCGTGAAGGCCGTCGCCCAGCCGACGAAGCAGGCGTTCCTGTACGTGTTCGATCGCGCGACCGGCTTGCCCGTCTGGCCGATCGTCGAGAAGGCCGTGCCGAAAGGCGACGTGCCCGGCGAGTGGTACTCGCCGACGCAGCCAATACCCACGAAGCCGCCGGCCTACGACCGACAGGGCGTCACCGCGAACGACTTGATCGACTTCACCCCGGCGTTGCACAAAGAGGCGCTCGACGTCGCGGCCTGGCACAAGCTGGGGCCGCTGTTCACGCCGCCGGTTGTCAGCAATATCAACGGCCCGCTCGGCACGCTGATGGCGCCGAGCCAGGACGGCGGCACGAACTGGCAGGGCGGTTCGTTCGATCCCGAGACGCATATCTTGTATGTCCCGTCGGGCTCCACGGTCGTCAGCAAGGGTCTCGTCCCGCCGTATCCCGGCCAGTCCGAGATGGCGTACGTCGAGGGCAACGCCGTGAGCGGCGCGCGCACGACCGGCGGCTCCGGCTCGTCCGCGGGCGGCGGCCGCAGCGAGTTTCAGGGCGCGCAGCAAGCGGCAGCGAAGCCTGCGGATCCTTCGCGCGGCCCGCCGCGCGCGGCGTTGAACGTGCAGGGGCTGCCGCTGTTAAAGCCCCCGTATGGAACGATCAGCGCCATCGACATGGACAAGGGCGCGATCCTGTGGCGCGTGGCGCACGGGGAAACGCCGGACGACATCAAGAACAATCCGGCGCTTAGAGGCCTGAACATTCCGCGCACGGGGCAGGCCGGCTCGCAGGGCACCCTCGTGACGAAGACGCTGCTGATCTCCGGCGAGCGGCTGTATACGACCACCTCCACGGGCGAGCTCGGCGCGATGCTGCGCGCGTACGACAAGGCCACCGGCCGCGAAGTCGGCGCCGTGTACATGCCGGCGCCGCAGAGCGGCTCGCCGATGACCTACGCGTACAACGGCGAGCAGTACGTGGTCGTAGCGATCAGTGGCGCGCAGTACCCAGGCGAGCTGCTCGCGTTCAAGCTGCCGAAACGCTAGTCGCGGTGGTAGTGGGAGTGCCTGTTTTGGTGCGCACCGCCAATTGACTCGCAGGTTAGTTATTGTCGATCATGCGCCCACCTAGCCTTAGGGGGCACAAATGAAAACACGCATTGTTTTGGGTCTGGTTTCTCTGTTTGCGGCCGGCGTTGCCTTCGGGCAGGCGGAGCCGGTCATGGGCGTCAAGGATCCGGAGTCGCTGTTCAAGTCGAGCGATGCCAAGTTGAACCGCAACAAGCAGGCGGCGCTGCATATCCAGCGCGAGATCTTGCAGTGCGGCCAATGGGACAAAGCCAGCGAATGGCTCACGGACGCCTACCATCAGCACAACCCGAACGCGGCGTCGGGACTCAAGGGCGTCATCTACTTCTTCACGCAGGTTCTTAAGGTCAAGCGCATCGACGACTGCGGCCCGCTCAAGGGTAATTTCGTGGCGGTCATGGCCGAGGGCGACTACGTAACCGTCCTGACCGGCACGCGCGAAATGGACGATCCGAACAACCCCGGTAAGAAGTACAACACGTCGTGGTTCGACACCTGGCGCTTCGTCGACGGCAAAGCCGACGAGCATTGGGATCCGGCGACGATCACTCCGCGGCCCGCCGCCGCGCCGAAGTGAGCTGCGCCTAGCAAATCTTGGGATACATAAGGTCGACCGGGCCCCGCACTGCGGGGCCCGGATCTGGCCTGAAACCCGCGCCGGCACTGCGCCGGATGGCGGGGGGACGATGTTCTAGCAGTGTGAGCGCCAGTCGCGTATCGACCGCCTTCTAATTAGAATTCCATCCGCGCCCAGACATTCATTTAGGCGCGGTTCAGGGGCGGGGACGTAGTCTAGCTATACGAAGATTCCGATATGCACAGGCGGCCGCCTCGGCCCCATATCTTAGAGATGGCTTCGGTTTGGAGTAATTTGAGGAGTTAGCGATATGAGTACCCAGAGCAAAGTCGCCAGCATTGTGGTCACGGCCGCGTTGGTAGCCGCAGTCCCGGCGTGGGCGCACCACTCTTTTTCGATCTTCGACGCGGAGCAGACCAAGACCTTCACTGGCGTCGTGACGCGGGTGAACCCCGACGCGAACCATCTGCAGATCTTCTTCGCTCCGATGAACCAGGAGCGCAGGAACGTCGAGCGCAACGCGGAAGGCAAACCCATCGTGTGGGCCGTCGAGATGGCGGGTTCCGCACAGTCGGCGAAGGACGGCATCTCCGTGAATGCCTTCCCGCCCGGCACGATCTTCAGCGTGTCCCTGCATCCGTTGCGTAACGGCGACCCGGCCGGCGCGCGCGCGGGCGCGTTGTACAAGTGCCCGGAGAAGACTCCGCCGGCCGCAGGCAAGAACTGCGAAACGGTGACGGGCAGCCTGACGATCGGCGGCGACGTTCCGGTACCTGCGGCGACGACAAACTGATCGAGTAGCGGCCGTGTTCCTCGACTTCGCACAGGTGCTGGGCGGCACGCCGCTCAGCATCTGGATTCAGTCGCACTTGTGGGTGACGCCGCTGCTTCAGTCGATCCACATCGTGATGATCGGCGTGGTGTTCGTCGCGGTCTTGATGATCACGCTCCGTGTACTCGGTAGGGTCGGCAACGAAGAGACGTTCGCTGCCGTCTGGAACCGGTTTTCGCCGTGGATGTGGGGCGGCATCGGCGTGATGGCGCTCACGGGTCTCGTGCTCGGCATTGCCGAGCCCGTCCGCGAGGCGTCGGCACTGTCGTTCTGGCTCAAGATGAGCCTCATCGTCATCGGCATCCTGGGCGCGCTCACGTTTGGTCGCACGCTGCGACCATTCGCCTATGTCGGGGACACGCAGTTTTCCGGCGGCGCCAAGGCGGTTGCGGCGGGTACTGTAGTGCTCTGGCTGTGCATCATCTTTCTGGGCCGCGCGATCGCCTACGACGTCGAAGTCTGGGGCTCGCTGCATCTCGGCCCGGTTGAAAGTTCTCTAAGGTAATCGGCGTGGATCTGCCCGGCATTGCTCAATTCGTTCACGACACGGCACTCAGCGAGTGGTTGCGTGATTCGCTGAAGGCGATGCCGATCATCGAAGCGATCCACGTCATGGCGGCTGCTACGGTGTTCGGCACCATTCTGGTAGTGGACCTGCGGCTGCTCGGCTGGCCGAGCGTGCAGCGCTCGTTCTCGAAGCTGCACCACGAGCTCGTGCACTGGACGTGGTTCGCATTCGCGGCCGCCGTCATCACCGGTGTGCTGCTATTCGTCGTGAATGCCGTGACGTACTACGGCAACACGGCGTTCCGCTTGAAGATGCTCGCTCTGATATTCGCGGGCGTAAACATGTTCGTGTTCGAGCGTGTCACGGGGCGCGATGAGGCCGCGTGGGACAAAGGGCCCACTCCGAGGGCCGCACGGATCGCCGGCGCACTTTCGGTGACCATCTGGTTGAGTGTGCTGTTCATCGCACGCTGGATCGGCTTCACGAAGGGGTACGACTTCTCGATCCCCGACGACGTGAACCTCGACCTGAACTTCGGCCAGTAGGCCGGTTCGTTCTTAGATTCCGGCCCTGGCGAGGCCGTTGATGACTTCGCGCACAGCTTCCGAAAGCGCTGGGTGCTCCACCTCGAACTTCGCCGCGAGCTCCTGGAGTTTCGTCTTGGCCGCGGTGGGTTTCGCGCCGCCGCGTGCTTCGAGCGCTCCTTCGATATCCGCCGCCACTCTTGCGAGCAGCGTGCGCGACTCGGGATCGACCGCCTTCGCTTCGTGCAGCCGTTCGTGCAACTCCGTGAGCAGGCTGCGCAAATCTCGATTGTCGTTGCTCATGCCCCGAGTGTAGCTCCATTTTGTTAGGCTTACCGCATGCGTTGGTTGCTGACCGGTGTGGTGTTGTATGCGCTCGCGAGCAGCGCCGAGGCGCTCGAGATCTGGCTCGCGAGCTCGGAGAACTGCAACAGCTGTGCGCTCTACGAGCGCGTGGCACAACAGCGCGGCTATAGCAGTTTCTTGCACTATTCGGATCCAGCGAATTCGCGCATCCCGATTCTGGCGATTTTCAAGAGTGCACTCGCGCAGGACATGCTCGCGCAGTTGCCGCCGGGCGAAGGGCCTGCCAACCCGTACTGGGACGTGACGTTGACCGTGCTCGTGGTCGACGCCGGCCGCGTGCTCGCGTCCGGCAACATCGCAGATTCCGCGGACAACACGGAGCTCACCGAACCGCGGGCCGCGATGTTTCCACCGGCCGCGCCCGCCGATGGCGACCCGTCACTGATCCGGCAGGGCACCTACAACGAATTCTTCCTGAGCCACTGGAACCTCGAGTACTTCGTCGACGTGGCGCTCGGCAAGAAGCCGAAACGCGTACCGGTGAGTCTCGTCGACCTCGCGTCGCCGGCGCCCGCCGCGCTCGGGCCACGCAACGTCGTGCTGTGGGGTTCGGCCAGCACGCCGATCAGGAACGCACTGTTCATCCCCACACGCATGACCGAAATTCGCGCCGCGCTCGACACGCAGAAGCTTGGGTCGCCGCGCTACGTCACGGTGTTCGGCCACGGCCCCGGCGTCGAAGGCAACGACACGAGCTACATCGTCGACGGCCACACGCAATTCAAGCGTGCCGACATTCACGCGGACTACGCGGCCGACGCCGCGGGCGTGAACAGCGTGCTGACCGGCGTGTTGCGCGCCGACCGTGCCCGCACGTTGCTCGTGCAGGTGGGGCACTCGGGCCCGAGCGGCTCGCCGCTGTGGGGCCACGGGCTCACGGTGACGCCCGCGGACCTCGAGCCGCTGAAGGGTGCAGCCGGCAAAGTCGTCATGGTCAGCGGCGCCTGCAACAGCGGCATGTTCGCGAAGGTTGCGCAGTGCGGCTTCTTCGCCGCGCACCCGGAAGTGAAGGCGTCGGGGTGCCAGCTTTCGCCGGCCGCGCTCGAGACGTCCGACGACTACTTGCGGTTTTTCTTCCGCGCCGCGACGGGCAATGTCGGCGCGACGGGCGGCACGGCGCCGCGCAGCCGCAGCGCTCCGGCGGTGACGCTGTACGACGCGCACTGGTACGCCTCGACCAGGCTCGAGGACCATCAGCTGAGCTACACGACGACGGACGCGTTGATCGACGATTACTTCGCCGCGAACCCGGACAAGCTGCCGGCGACGATGACTGTCGTGCAGATTCGCGACGCCGTGCGCACGCTGCCGCGCGCCGAGGTCGGGGCGGTGCTCGCGTTGACCTCCGGGCTGGCCGACGACCAGCCGATTCCGCTCACGGGCTACGTGGAAGCGAACCACGCCGCCGACGCGAAGCTCGCCGACGCGCGCGAGCTGTCGTCCGCCGAACGCAATCGGATCATCGCGCTGCCGTATAAACTCGAACTCACGTTGCTCGCGCGGCGCGTCGCCTATGGAACGCTGCACGTCGCGAACCCGCAGTTCGCGGCCGCGGCAGCCTGCGAGCAGCAGTCGCTCGCGACGTTCTTCACCGGCCGCTAACGCGACGCGGGCCGTGCGCGCTCAGCGCGTCGGTAACGCGAATACCGCGATGGCCGCGCTGCGTACGATGGGCAGGTCGATCTCGGGCGTCAGCATCGGGAACGTGATCGACTGCGCCGAGCCGTAACCCACGACCATCGCGACATACTGGCGGCCGTTCACGGAGTACGTGATTGGCGCGGCGCCCGGCACGTCCGTCAGGCGCGAACGCCAGAGCTCTTTGCCGTTCGCGGCGTCGTAGGCCGTGAAGTAGCGGTCGAGCGCGCCGGCGAACACGAGCCCGCCGGCGGTGGCCAGCACGCCGGTTGTTTGCGGAGCGCGCTGCCTCTCGGTCCAGAGCGTTTTGCGCGTCGCGAGATCGACGGCCTGAATGCGGCCGTAGCGCCCGTCGCTGTCTTGCCGCGGCCGAACGCTGAAGCGCACGCCGGTCGAGAGGCCGCCGCGCTGGTCCTGCGGTACCGGCGTCAAATCCATGCACGATTCGACGAGCGGCACGTACATCACTTTCGTCTGCGGATTGATCGACGCCGGAGTCCAGCTCTTGGCTCCCCCTGCGTGCGGGCACACGACGATGGCCTTCTCGCGCGACGGCACGAGTTTCGGGTCGATCTGCTTCGCACCCGTGCGCGGGTCGACACTCGTGATGATGTTCTGCAAGCCAAGATCGATGGAGAACGCGTAGCGCCCGCCGTCGAGCTCGAGCGCGTCGTACAGCGCTTCCTTGCCGGAAGTCACGAGCACTTCGCGGTCGCGGCCGTTCACCGGCAGCGTCAGCAGTTGGCGCTCGAACGCCCAGTCGAAATCCCACTGATCGTTCGGCACGTGCTGGAAGAACCACGCGAGCTTGCCGGTGTCGGGGTTCAACGCGATCGTGGCGTTCGTGTACAGCGCGTCGTTCGTGATGCCGCGCTTCGCGACCGCGTCGCGCAGCGGGCCCGTGTCGTACGTCGGCGCGGGGCCGAAGAACGCGAGGTTGCGTTTCGCGTCGTAGCTGCCCGCCGTCCACACGGAACCGCCGGAGCGCTTGTCGAGCGGCAGGCCGTTCCAGCTGTCGCCGCCGGGTTCACCGGGACGCGCAATCGAATAGAAACGCCACGCCTCTTTGCCGGTGTCGGCATCGAGACCCACGATGTAGGCGCCGCCCGGCGCCTGGCCGTTCACGCCTTGCATGACTTTGCCGTGTGCGACGAGCGGCCCGCCCGTCAGGCCGAAGCCGCTGCCGGGCTCCGTGATCGGCGTGTCCCACACGACGGCGCCGGTTTTCGCGTTCAGCGCGACGATGTGCACATCGGACGTGGGGAGGTACACCTTGTCGCCGTACAGCGCGATGTTGCGCTTCAACGTGGGCCGCGCGTTGTCGGGCAGCTGTCGCGCGTAGTGCCAGAGCTCGGCGCCGGTGGCAGCATCGAGCGCCTGGATGTGATCGCCAAACGAGTGCACGTAGATCACGCCGTCGTGGACGAGCGGCGTGGCGGCATTCGGTCCCGGCGGCAACGCGAGCGACCACACGAGTTGCAGCTGCCCCACGTTGTCTTTCGTGATGCCGGTCAGTGGCGAGAAGCCGAGGTCGTCGAGCGTGCGGCGCCAAGAGAGCCAATCGTTCGGCGACGGGTTCGCGAGCACGGCGTCGGTGACCGGCGTAATGCTAGCGAGCGGGTTGGGGGGCGCGGCCCAGCGCGGCAGTTCGATGCCCGTCGTCAGCGGGCCACCGGGACTGAACGCGCGCAACCGCTGCTGCTCCGGCAGGTCGGGGTTCGCGGGCGGGGGCGGCTGAGCGTGCGCGATGCTCGCCGCCGCCAGCGTGACGGCGACGGCTGCCGTCGTCGCGGTGATTACGTTGAATGCGGTGTTGCGGCTCGTTCGCGCGAGCGTCGTCCATCGGTGCATTGTTCATCCCCCTGAGCCTGGAGCGCCAAGCGTACCCGATTCGACCGGCACCCGCGGCGGCACGCAAAGCGCGCCCAGTGACGATGGGCGGCCGAAGCGAACGACACCGTGTGTGATGTATCCCCTCGCGCGATCGCTACGAGAGGGAGCGGCGCCGTGCACGGCGCGGCGGTCCGAGCGCATACTAGCTGCAACTGCGCCACAAGACCGCAGGGGGAGAATCCGCATGCAACGTTTGCTGACCTTGGCCGCGCTCGGTGCGCTGGCCGGTGTGACCACGACCGCGGGCGCCGCTTCCGCGGCCGAGCCCGAATACACCACGATCAAGATGGAGATCGACGTCGCCAAGCCCGCGAAGGAAACCTGGGCGAAGATCGGCGGCTACTGCGACATCTCGAAGTGGTTCAACGTCGACTGCAAGATCACGTCGGGCAGCGGCGATATGGGCACGGTTCGCGTGCTGGCCGGCGGCCGCGTCACGGAGATCCTGGTCGCGAAGACCGATCTCTCCTACGGCTACACGCAGCCCGCGCCAGACGGCAAGTTCTACAACCTCTATCACGGCTTCCTCGAAGTGAAGCCCGTGACCGACAAGACCTCGAAGATTCTGTACACGCTGATGTACGACGTCTCCGACAAAGCCGACAAGGCCGCGAAGGACACCGACATCGCAGGTCGGCGCACACGCTTCGAAGCCGGTCTCAAGTCCATGAAAGAGATGGCGGAGAAGTAGACCGCGCTCGCGGCTCGTAGGGGGGGTCTATGCGAACGTCCGTCTTTTCGGTCCTTGCGTGCGGGCTGCTCGCGGTAGCGCCCGCGTTTCTCCGCGCCGAAGTGGTCGGCGTCGACATCACGACGCATACCGAGGTGCAGAACGGCGCGGCGTTCGGTGATGCAGGTGCCTACGAGCTGCTGACCGGGCGCATCCGCTTCGCAATCGATCCCACGAACGCGCGCAACCAGGTCGTCGTCGACATCGACAAGGCGCCGCGCAACGCCGCGGGCAAGATCGAGCTCGCGGCCGATATTTCGATCCTGAAGCCGAAGGATTCTATAAAAGCCAACGGCACGCTGTTGCTCGACGTCGTGAACCGCGGCAACAAGACCGTGCTCGGTAGCTTCGATCACGCGACGCCGAATGACGTGGGCGACGCCATGCTGCTGCGTCGCGGGTTTACGGTGGTGTGGGTCGGCTGGGAGTTCGACGTGCTGCCGCGCGAGGGCGCCGTGCGCATCGAAGTGCCTGCGGCCAAAGGCATCAAAGGGCGCGTACGTGCGACGCTGACCCCCACGGCGTCCACGCCGAGCGCCACGTTCACCGATCTGCTCCGTTACGCGCCGGCCGATGCGGCCGCCGCGAGCGCCACATTGAGCGTGCGCGACGGCGGGCTCGGGAAGCCGTCGGCGTTCAAACGCGCCGAGTTCACGGTCGAGGGCAACGAAGTTTCGCTCGAGGGTGGCTTCCAGGCCGGCCGCACGTACGAGCTCGAGTACGAGGCCGCGAATCCGCCGGTCGCGGGGTTGGGTTTCGCGGCCATGCGCGACACGGTGTCGTGGATCAAGTACGCGCCGGATGCGCCCATCAAACTGCCACGCGCAATCGCGTTCGGCAGCTCGCAGAGCGGCCGGTTTCTGCGCACGTTCCTCTACTTCGGTTTCAATGGCGACGAGAAGAGCCGCCTCGTGTTCGACGGCGTCATGGCGCACATCGCTGGCGCATCGCGTCTCGATTTGAATCGGCGGTGGGCCACGCCTACCAGTCTCGCGCAGTTCGACTCCACGTCGTTTCCGTTCGCGGACCAGGCGCTGAAGGATCCGGCCACCGGTGCGGAAGAGGGCGCGCTCGACAACGCGCGCGCGAAAGACTTCAAACCGAAGGTCTTCTACACGAACACCGGCGTCGAGTACTGGGGCGGCGCACGTTCCGCGGCGCTGATCCATACGACGCCCGATGGTGCGAAGGATCTCGCGCTGCCCGACAACGAGCGCGTGTACTTCCTCACCGGCTCGCAGCACGGCCCGACCCCTTTCCCGCCGGCCGCGGCGCGCCTCGGCGCGCAGCGCGAAAATCCGAACGACTACTGGCTCACGATGCGCGCACTGCTCGGTGCGATGGACGACTGGGTGCGCAGCAACAAAGCGCCGCCGCCGAGCCGCTATCCGCTGCTCGCGAACAGCACGCTGGTGTCTGCCGCTAAGGTGGCGTTCCCGGTGCTGCCCGGAGTGCGCGCGCCGCAGCAGCTACCCGCGGGGCCGCGTGTGCCGAACCCGCTCGTCGCTAAAGACGGCGCCGCGGGAACGAAGCTGCCCTTCCTCGTGCCGCAAACCGACAAAGACGGCATCGAGCTCGCCGGCGTGCGCTTGCCCGACATCGAGGTACCGCTCGCGACGTACACCGGCTGGAATTTCCGCAACGAAGCCATCGGCGGCGAGGACACCCTGTATCCGCTGCTCGGCTCGTACATTCCATTTCCGCCAACGGCCGCTGCGCGCACGGCGGCGAAAGATCCGCGCGCCTCGATCGCCGAACGGTATGCGTCCAAGCAGGCGTATCTCGACAAGATCCGGGCGGTCGCCGACAAGCTGGTTGCGGACAGGTTTCTGTTGGCCGAGGACGTGCCGGCCGTCGTGGACCGTGCGGGTCGTCACTGGGATCTGCTGACCGGCAGCCACTGACGCGGGGATTACGCGCACCGGGTCACAGCCCCCGAGGGGCCATTCGGCCTATCGTCGCGCGATGGGGGAGTCTTCGCCACCGAATGCCGCGTTCTCGGGCTCGCGCTATGCGCAGGAGCTCGCGCGCGGTTTCGCGGGCGGCACATTCACCGAGCCGCTCGAGTCCGAATACAAGCGTTCGCGGCTCGCCGAAGACCACACGTTGATTCGCGTCGCCGGCGTGCTCGTGCTGGCGATCGCCAGCTCGCGCGGCGCCGATCAGCTCATGGCCCACGTGTGGGGCGCGTCCGAGATCGCGCAGTTTGTGATCGGCATGGTGTGCTCGTTCGTGCTGGTCGTCGTCGCATTCACTCCGTGGTTCGAACGCGCCTACACGCCGCTCGCACAAGTGCTCGTGCCGATTCGCAACCCGCTGGTCTCGATCACGGTGGCTAGCACCGCCGCGACAGGTCAGCTCGAAGCGTTGATGCTGCTGCCGCTGCTCGTGATCGGGCCGTTCTTCGTGCACGGATTGCGGTTTCGCGTGGCGCTGGTCTGCGTGGTGCTCGCCGTGGTCGTCTACGTGGTGGCGGGCCTGGCATACGGTCTGCCGCCGAAGCTCGTCGCGCGTTCGTGCTTGCTGCTGGTGTTTGTCGCCGCCGCGTGCGGAGTCGTGGCGCTGCACCTCGAGCGCACTGCGCGGCGCAGTTTTCTCGAGAGCCACCTGATCGCGGACCTCGCGAAGCGCGACGCCCTCACAGGCCTGAACAACCGGCGTGTGTTCGACGAGCACCTCGAAGAGCTCTGGGCGCGCGCGAGCGCCGAGGCGCGCGTGCTGACGATCATGTTGATCGATGTCGATCACTTCAAAGGGTACAACGATCGTTACGGCCACCAGGCCGGCGATCACGCGTTGCAACGCGTGGCCTCGACTCTGCAAACGTTCGTGACGCGCGCGGACGACGTGCTCGCCCGTTACGGCGGCGAAGAATTTGCCGCGGTGTTCTACGACACCGAGGCGTTCGATGCGCAGGATCTCGCCGAGCGCATGCGCCGCGCCGTCGGCGCGTTGGCGCTCGACAATCTCGGCGATGCCTCGGCGTCCGCCATCACGATCAGCGTCGGCGTTGCCGTCGTGGAGGCCATCCAGGAACGCCGCCCTCGCGGTGGTCTGCAGCTTGCGGACCAGGCGCTGTACCGCGCCAAAGTCAAAGGCCGCAACCGCGTCGAGCTGATGGACCAGAGCGCGTATCAGGCCATGAAGACCGGTGTCTTCTCCGCTTCGATCGTCAAGCGCTAAGCTTCGAGGCGCTAGTCGGGTGCGCGCCCGCGTCCCCGCGTTCGCCAGAACTCGGCCAGGCCCACGCGTTCGAGCAGCTCCAGGAAACGCGCATGCTCGCGAACTTTCGCAAGCACCGGAAACCACAGCCACGACACCGTGATGAAGTTGAAATCGACGTAGCCACGCCACGTGGCGGCGAACGCCGCGTCCACATCGCCATAACCCGCAAGCCACCACGAGAGCACGAGCTGGCGCATCGGGTTCTGATACTCCGGCGCCGCGGCCGCCGCACGCAGCAGATCGAGCGCGAGCGCCGGCTTGTCCCACACGCGATAGACGTCTTCCAGCACCGGAGCGGGCTTCGTCTGCGTGAGATCGAGGTAGCGGCGAAACTGTTGGTGGAACGCTTCGGTGTGCTGCTCGCCGCGCGCCCAGTGGCTGTGGATTACGAGATGCTCGACCATCTCGCGGTCGCCGGGAAGATCGAGGCTGCGGCGGTACTCGGTGTCCGCCTCGTCGAAACGCTTGCCGGCGATCAGCTGCATCTGCAGTAACCCGGACATCAACAGCGACAGCGGGTCGGCGCGCGCCGCGGAGCGCAAATGCTCGATCGCCGCTTCTGAACCGTTCAAGTTCGCATCGAGGATGCCGAGGTTGAACGCGAGCTCGTGCGGCTGTTCCGGCGCGAGCTTGCTCGCCTTGGTCAGCGAGTCGTCCATGGCGAGCCAGTCGCGCCGCAAGTGGTAGCGCCAGCTCTGCACCATGTGCGCGGCCCACCAGTTCGGGGCCGCCTGCATGACTTTGGCCGCGGCCTCTTCGAGATCCGCGACCGCCTGCGGCGTGCGCTCCGGCGCGAAGATCAGCTGCGAGCGGGCCGCGCTCGCAAGCCAAAGCCACGCAGCCGCAAATTGCGGATCGCGCGTGGCTGCCGCGCGGAACAGTTCGACGGAGCGGATAGCGCCATGCGCGCCACCTTGCTCGATGAGCGCGCGGCCGCGCAGGAACAGGTCGTAGGCTTCGAGGTCGTGCGTGCCCCGCACCGTGAGTGAGGGCTCGCCGACACCGAGCGTGGTGCGCAGCGCGTGCGCAACGGCGCGCGCGATGTCGTCCTGTAGCGCGAAGATATTTTCGAGCGCGACGGTACGGTCGAAGCGCTCCGACCAGCACTGCGAATCGGTGCGGGCATCCACGAGCTGTGCAGTGACGCGCAGGTGGGCGCCGTCCTTGCGCACCGCGCCGCTCAATAGATAGTCGACGCCGAGCGCGCGGCCGACTGCCTGCGCGCCGCCCGCGTGGGCGCGGAAGCGGAACGCCGAGCTCTTCGCTATCACACGCAGCCCCGCCACGCTCGCGAGGCGGTTCAGCACTTCCTCCGCGATGCCGTCGGCGAAGTAGGTCTGATCGCGCTCGCGGCTCAAGTCCTCGAACGGCAGCACAGCGATCGAGGGCACGCGCTGCTCCGCGGTTCGCGCGGCGCCGCTCGCGGCCGCGACCGCGGTGACAGCCTGCACGAAACGGTAGCCGAGCCCTGACACCGTCTCGATGTAGCGGTGCTCGCCGGGGCGCTCGCCCAGGATTTGCCGCAAGTTCGAGACGGTGCGCGAGAGCGTGTTCTCTTCCACGACGGCGCCTTTCCACACGGCATCCATTAGCGCCCGCTTTTCGAGCAGGCGGGCGGGCCGCTCGACCATGAAGAGCAGCGTGTCGTAGAGCCGGCGCGTGAGCTGGATCGGGGCGCCGTCCGCGCTCGCGAGCGAACGCTCGGCGGTATTCAGGCGAAAGCCGCCGAATTCGAGGATTGCGGGGTCGTGGGGCATGGGGACGGGAGACCGCCGATTTTTTTCCGAAAAGTATCCCGGGAACGGCAAAGACCGGGGGAGGCCGGCCGGACAAGAGTAGCGAACGGTCGCAGGGACCGAAAGCGAAAAGGGGATCCGGCATGAACACACGAGCTCGGGGTTGGATACGGATCGCGGCGCTGCTGCTAGCCGAAGCCATCCTGGTGGGAGTGTCCGGAGTGCCGGCCTACGCGCAGTTCCCGGACCTTCTGTCGGACACCGAATGCCCAGGGTGCCGGGCGCAGCCCGCCGCGGCGTTGCCGTTCGAAGGCACGTGGAGCACGGCGCTCACGGCGGCCGCCGACGCACGCTGGACGCCGGCTGATTTCGCCTGCGTTACAGCGTGCACCGCAGATGGTTTGAACGCGCGTGCGTTGCGGTTCGGGTGCGACGCGCTCGGGTTCGCGGAGCAGGTCGAGTCGCCGCTGCCGCTGACGATCCGGCGCGAGAGCGGCGCGCTCGTGCTGCGCTACGAAGAGCGCGGCGTGGTGCGCACGATCGGCCTCGACGGCGGCGAGCGAGCGCCCGCGGGAGGCGACGCGCGGCTCGGCGTCTCGGCCGGCCACTTCGACCATGACGCGCTCGTGGTCGAGACTCAGGCTGGGGGCGTGCACGCAACGGAGCGCTACTCGGTCAGCTCAGACGGGCAGTGGCTCGAACTCGCGCTGGAACTTACGAGCTCCGACAAAGGCGGCCGGCCGACCGTTCTCACGAAGCGCTGGCTGCGCACGCCGAACGCACGCATTGCGACGCACGGCTGCGACGTGATGTCGGCGGGGCTCGACGCTTCGCTTGCCGACTATCTCGATCCAAGCAAGATCGACGCGCGGCGACGTTAGTTTTTTCGGGCGACGGTACGACTGGTGGCCGTGTGTGTAGTCCCTGGCGCGAGATCGAAAGGGTAGCTACCGATCTGGTGCCGATCGATAGGCACCCTTCCGACTTGGCGAAGGCACACCTGCACAAGCGCCTGTCTCGAGGCTCGGCGCCGAAGAACGCAGGAACCGCTAGACGCTGGCGGCCGGCATCACCGTCGTCATGAATCGATAACTGTTGTTCGCGACGTACCGCGGGTCCGCTTTACACAGCTTCATGAACGCGCGGT
>JBDTOT010000069.1:0-17985 GCA_039933105.1 Gammaproteobacteria bacterium
GGCCGGACTTGGACGGCGTGTTACGCGATGCCGCGGCGCTGCAGCTGCACTAGCCAACGCTCATACGCCCTTACGAAAGATCGCTTGCATGACTTCGCGCCGGCACCGCGCTGACGGTCACTGGTAACGCAGCGCGTCGAGCGGATCGACGCGGCTCGCGCGTTGCGCCGCGACCGCCACAGCCAAGAATGCGGTCGCACCGAGCACGAGCGGCACGCCGACGAACACGAGCACGTCGTGCGTGGCCACGCCGAACAACACCGATGCCAGAAGCTTCGCGAGAAAGAACGCCGCAGCGACGCCGACTACTACGCCGATGCCCACGAGCACCATGCCCTGGCTGATCACGCTGGCGCGCACGCGCGCAGGCAAGGCGCCAAGTGCTAAGCGAATGCCGATCTCCTGCGTACGCTGTTGCACGGAGTACGCCATGAGGCCGTAGATGCCGATGGCCGCCAGCGCGAGTGCCGAAGCGCCGAACACCGTCATGAGCAGCATGTTCAGGCGTTGACGAGAGATCGATACCGACACGATGTCGTCCATGCCCTGCACGTTCGTGACCGGAACGCCCGTCTCTTGCCGCACGATGTTCTGCACGGTGCCCGACACGGCTTCCGTCCCGCCGCTCGTGCGCACGATCCAACCCATCGCGCCCGACGCTTGCATCAGCGCGTTCAGGCCGTCTGGTGTCTGCGCAAAAGGGATATACATCGTCGGGCCCGGATCGTTACCGACGCCCCCGGCACGCACATCGCCGACGATGCCCACGATTTCTCGGATCGGCTCCGTCGCGAGCTCCCGCATGTTGGCGGCGCCGCCGCCGATCAGGATGCGCTCACCGATGGGTTCGCCATCCTTCAAATACTGCTTGACCCACGCCTGGTTCACGATGACGACGGGCGGGGAATTCCCCGTATCGCGGTCGTCGTCGAACGCGCGACCGCGAATGACGGGGATGTTGAACGCGTCGAAGTAGCCGGAAGTGGAGTGACTGATGGCGCCACCACCCGTGAACGGCCCTTCGTGCGGCTTGCCAACGATGACGAACGGCAGCCCGTAGCCGCCCTGCAGCGGCACGCAGCACGTCATCGTGGCCGCCACCACGCCCGGAACTTGGCGGATCCGGAGCAACGCGGCCTGCGCGACCTGTGCGACAGCCGCTGACGTGCGGTACTGCGGGCCCGAGAGTGACGTGCGCATCGTGAGCACGTTCTTCGCCTGAAACCCCGGGTCCACGTTGCCGAGCGCGAACGACGTGCGGATTAGCAGCGCCGCGCCCACGAGCAGCACCACGGCAAGACTGACCTCGACGAGCACGAGCACCGAGCGCGTCTTGTTCTGGCGCAACCCACTGCCCGAGCGCCCGCTCGAATCCTTGATGACGCTGTTGAGATCAGCGCGTGACGCGACGAGCGCGGGGATCAACCCGAACAGCAACCCGGAGCCCGAAGCCGAACACAACCACGCGCCAATCCATGCCGAGCAACGCGCCGGCGTCGCCGAGCCGCGGCAACCCGGCAGTGTTGACCGTCAACAGCAGGCGCATGCCGACGAAACCGAAAATGATCCCGAGCACACCACCCATCAGCGACAGCAGCACACTCTCCGTGAGTAACTGCTGCACGATGCGCCAGCGCCCGGCGCCGAGCGCGACGCGCATCGCCATTTCACGGCGCCTGCCAGTAGCCCGGATCAACAGCAAATTCGCCACATTGGCGCACGCGATCAGCAGTACGAGGCCCACGGCGCCGAGTGCGACATACAACGAGCTGCGGGCCTGGCCGACGATCGTTTCCTGATAGCTCAGCGCGCTGAAGCCGGACTTCGGATTCATCGCGGCCGGGAACTGCTCGCGGTAGACGGCGGCGGATGCCGCGAGCCGCGCTTGCGCCTGCTCGAGCGTAACACCCGGCTTCAGGCGCCCCGCCGAGAGGAAGTAGTGACCCTGATCCTTGGTGTTGGGGTCGAACTGGAACGGCACGTAGATGTCGCCCGTCCCGAAATCGCGGAACTCGAAGCTGCGCGCGATGATGCCGACGACCGTGTACGGGTTGCCGGACAGCGTGATGCTCCGCCCCACGATGCTGGGGTCGGCGCCGAGGCGCTGCCGCCAGAAACTCTCGCCGAGCACCACGGTCCGCCCAGCGTTCGGTAAATCCTCTTCCGGCGTGAAAACGCGCCCCGTGAATAGCGGCGGCCGAAACGCATCGAAGAACTCGGCGGTCACCTGCCGCGCTTGCACGCTTTCGAGCACGTCACCACGCTCGAAATTCAGCGCTATAGACCGAAACGCCGTCACGTGCTCGAGCACATCGCTCTGCGCGCGGTAGTGCATGTACTTGCCCGGTGACGCGGCCGGGCCCGCGATGGCGCCGTCGTTCGTGTTCATCGGCACGACGAGCGTGTCGGGCGACTCGAATGGAATCGGCTTCAAGAGCACGGCGTTGACGACGGAAAAGATGGCGATGTTGACGCCGATGCCAAGCGTCAGCGCGAGGACGGCGGTGCCCGTGAACACGGGGTTCTCGCGAAACGACCGCCAGGCATGCTTGATGTCTTTGCCGAGGGTGCTCATGGCGCGCGACGCCCCTTTCTTGTGCGTGGCTGATGATAGGCGCCGGCCTTAGTGCCGCCTACCCCCAAGATGCGCCGCCGCGCCTATCGGTTGCATTGAAGGGCGCGTCCCTGACACCCGCTGAGCGGATCAATGCAGCGGAGATGTTCGGCGCGGGCGAATCGCACTCTTGCGCGTCAAGGCCCACGGCCCGATCAGGGCACCCAGCGCCGCCGTCAGCGCGATGGGGGCGATGTGATACGCCAGGATGTGCGTGGGCACGTATACGCAACCGAACTGCATGAGCTCGGCGGGGATCGCGGCCGCCGCCGCACCGGCCAGCAGGCCCGTGAAGCGCGGCCGGAGTGGAAAGAACCGCCCCGCGCGCCAGAGCAGCAGTCCGAGCGCCGGCAGGCTGAAGAGCACGACCTCCCACTCGCACGGGCCGCGGTCGCCGAGGCTGGAAACATACTCGGGCGGGTAACGGAGCTCGACGACGTAGACCGATACCCATAGGGCAACCGGTAGAAGCCAGAGGAGCCAACGCACTGGACGAGTCTCATCCGGAATCGCCGAGCTCATGGCGGCCACCGCCAACGCGGCGACAGCGAGCACGGCGAGCGCGGTCTCAGCGATAAACGACAGATGGGATGCGAGATCCGCGAACGCGCCGGGACGTATCGAGCCCGTCCCGAGAATGATCACGACGCTGTAGACCGTCGCAACCGCGAGCCAGAAGCCCGTCGGACGGCCGATGCGGCCAGGCCGCGCCACGGGCGTGAGATCGCTCACTAGATCGCCGATGAGTTGTCGATGTGATTCGGTCACTCGTTGCTCCGTTCCGCGTGAATCAACAACTCGGCGGCTCGGATCGCCCGGCTCACGCGAGATTTCATGGCCGTCGCGGAAATGCCGCTCCGCTGCGCGGCTTCATTGATGGAACAGCCGAGGATCTTCGTCAATATCAACGCGCGGCTGAACTCCGGCTTCAACCCAACGAAGATTTCGCCCGCCTCGAGCTCGGCGCGCGGATCCGGCGCAACGCGGTGCAGATCACCCGCGATTTCACGCACTCGGTCGCTCGCATAGGATCGGCGCAGCAGATCCACGGTCCTGTTGCGGACGATCGCAAACAGCCAAGGCCGAAACGGCCGCTTGGGATCGTACGTGTGCCGCGCGTTGTGGATGGCGATCAGACACTCCTGAACGCAGTCCTCCGCATAGAACAACGCACCGAACCGGCTGCGCACGTACGCAGCAATGACGGAGGCAAGCTCGCCAAGCAGCCGCTCATAGAGGCGAGAGTCGCCACGATGAGCGGCTGCCATGAACTGCGACCAGCGTCGTTCGTCTGCGTCGACGTCTATCATCCAGTCTCCGCGGCAACGACCGCGTTACGCGCTAGAAGTCGCGCGAAGCAATCCCCTGCAGGCCCGCCGAAGCCGGCAGCCCGCCCTGGGTTTCGACCCGACGAAGGGCGCCGTTGTTCGGTGAGATGGCGAAACCGGAGATGCTACCCGAGCCCGCGTCGAGCGAGTACAGGAAGCCGCCACCGTTGGCCAAGGTCAGATCGGTGGGCGCTCCGCTCGCAGTCGCGGCCGCGCCGGCCACCAGCTGCAAATGGCCGGTGCGCGTCCAGGTGTACATGCCGAGCGTGTTAGAGCCCGTATTGCTCACGTAGGCGAAACCATCGTCGTGCACCACGATCCAGCAGGTCGCCGCCTGTCCCGTTGGCACCGCGGAGGCCGTCGCCTTCAAGGGATCGGTGCCGCTCGGCGGGTCGAAAGCCGACACAGAGCCCGAAGCCGCCTCCGCCACGAGAATCGATCCGAAGCGCGTGACGCCGAACGAGAACGGGCCCGCGCCCGGGCTCGCGGTCGACGTGATGGAGCCGCTCGGCACGCCCGAGTCGTCGAGCCCGACGGTCAGTACTTCGCCGCCGCCGACGTGCGTCACTACGAGGTGTCGCGCTAGCGCGTCGACGCCTACCTGGTTGGGCGCACCCACCTGGTCGAACGGAATCGCAGTCGCGGCCGGCGGCAACTTCAGATCCAGCACGCCGATTTGCCTGAGGCCGGCGCCGCGCGCGATGGCGAACGTGGTCACGGAGCCTGAGCCGCCCGCATTGAGCACGTACAGGCGATCCTCGCTGACCGCGAGGCTCACTGGAATAAACCCGCCCGAGGCCACGACCTGGCGCAGCGCAGGTCGAAAGCCATAGCCGCTCGTATCGAGCGCCGCAACCGTGTTGTCCCCCGCATTGACGGCGAACAGCATCTGCGCATCGTCGTCGTAGGTGAGCGCACCCTGCGACCCGAGAGGATCGATCGCAGCGTTTGCGCTACCTCCCAAACCGCCGGTGGATACCGCCCCATTGTGCAGCGGGGCAAGCCGGCCCTGACGGTCGCGAAGATAGACCACGACTTGGTTGCCGGCGGACGCGTTGGTCATGACGTAGACCATGCCGCCGAGGTCATAGCGGCCGAAGTGCCTGGCGAAAGGGACCTCGGCCGCCGCGCCGTTGGCGGCCAGCAATGTTCCCGCGGCGAACGCCGCGATGGCCAGCGCGCGGGCCGCGCACGAAACGTGTGCTTGTTCTTCAGGAGCGGTGGACATGAGCGGACTCCTAGCAATGGTTGGATAGGCCCGCTCCAATACGTATGCGCTGATGGCGAAGTTGCAGGCCGCGAAAGAAACCTCTCGGCAGCGGTGCCCGCCTACCTGACAGAAGCTGACAGGTTTCGTCCGCATACTTCACTGTCTTTGCCCTGCGCTTTCACCGCAGCCTATAGTGTTCGTCTGCCGATCTACCGGCTGGAAGATCGCCGCTACCGCACCCACCTGAGGCCTATGAAATCGATCCAGATCCGCGGCGCACGCACGCACAACCTGAAAAACATCGACTTGGACCTGCCGCGGGACAAGCTCGTCGTGCTGACCGGCCTCTCGGGCTCGGGCAAGTCGAGCCTCGCGTTCGACACGCTGTACGCCGAAGGCCAGCGCCGCTACGTCGAGTCGCTCAGCGCCTACGCGCGGCAGTTCCTCTCCATGATGGAGAAGCCGGACGTCGACCACATCGAAGGCCTCTCGCCCGCGATCTCGATCGAGCAGAAGAGCACGTCGCACAACCCGCGTTCCACGGTCGGCACGGTCACCGAGATCTACGATTACCTGCGGTTGCTGTATGCGCGCGCCGGCATTCCCCGCTGTCCCGAGCACGGCGAGCCGCTCGAAGCCCAGAACGTATCGCAGATGGTCGACACCGTGCTCGCGCTACCGGAAGGCACCAAGGTCATGCTGCTCGCGCCCGTGGTGCAAGCACGCAAAGGCGAGTACAAGGCCCAGCTCGACGAGCTGAAGTCGCAGGGCTTCCTGCGCGCGCGCATCGACGGCAAGGTCGTCGAGCTCGACGATCCGCCCGCGCTCGACAAGCGGAAGAAACACAGCATCGAAGTCGTGATCGACCGGCTTTCGGTGAAGAAGGACATCCAGCTGCGTCTCGCCGAGAGCTTCGAGACGGCGCTCAACATGGCCGACGGCGTGGCGCTGATCGCGCTCATGGATCAGCCGAAGAAGGCGCCCCTCGCGTTCTCTAACAAGTTCGCGTGCCCGATCTGCGGCTATAGCATCCCCGAGCTCGAGCCGCGACTGTTCTCGTTCAACAATCCGAGCGGCGCGTGCCCCGATTGCGACGGCTTGGGTGTGCGTATGTTCTTCGACCCATCGCGCATCGTCGCGCACCCGCACCTATCGCTCGCGGGCGGCGCGATCGCCGGCTGGGACAATCGCAGCCACTTCTACTGGGGCATGATTCAGTCGCTCGCGAAGCACTTCAAATTCGACGTGACGGTGCCGTTCCAGGATCTCGCGGAGAAGCACCGCAACCTCGTGCTGTACGGCAGCGGCGAGGAAAAGATCCAGTTCAAGTACGCGAACGAGAAGAAGGGCAACCATTGGGAGTGGAAGCACGCGTTCGAGGGCATCATCCCGAACATGCAGCGGCGCTACACGGAAACCGAGAGCCCGGCCGTGCGCGAAACGCTCTCGAAGTACCAGAGCACGCAGTCGTGCAAGACCTGCGGCGGCACGCGCCTGAATGCGGCCGCGCGCAACGTGTTCGTGCAGGAGAGGCCGCTGCACGAGATCGCGAACTTGAGCGTCATGGCCGCACTGGAATTCTTTCGCGCGATGAATCTTGCCGGTTGGCGCGGCGAGATTGCCGACAAGATCGTCAAGGAGATCGGCAATCGGCTGAAGTTTCTGGCCGACGTGGGGCTCGGCTATCTCTCGCTCGACCGCAGCGCGGACTCGCTCTCCGGCGGCGAGGCGCAACGCATTCGGCTTGCGAGCCAGATCGGCTCGGGGCTCGTGGGCGTCATGTACATTCTGGATGAGCCTTCGATCGGCTTGCACCAGCGCGACAACCAGCGCCTGCTCGACACGCTCGTGAATTTGCGCGACCTCGGCAACACCGTGCTCGTCGTAGAGCACGACCAGGAAGCGATCCTCGCAGCCGACTACGTCGTCGATCTTGGCCCCGGCGCCGGCGTGCACGGCGGCCAAATCGTGGCGCAGGGCACGCCAAAGGAGATTCTGGAGAACGCCGCTTCGCTCACCGGCCAGTACCTCTCGGGCCGGCGCGAGATTCCGCTGCCGAAGGAGCGGCGCCACGTCGATCCTAAGCGCACGCTCAAGATCAGCGGCGCGCGCGGCAACAATCTGAAGGGCGTCGACGTCGAGATTCCGGTCGGGCTCATCACCTGCGTCACGGGCGTTTCCGGCAGCGGCAAGAGCACGCTCGTGAACGACACGATCTACCGGCTCGCAGCGCAACGCATCAATTCCAGCAGCGAGGAGCCCGCGCCGTTCCATGCGGTGAAGGGCATCGAGCACTTCGACTACGTGATCGACATTTCGCAGGCCCCGATCGGCCGCACACCGCGCAGCAACCCGGCCACCTACAGCGGCGTGCTGACGCCGATCCGCGAAATCTTCGCTCAGGTGCCGGAAGCGCGTGCGCGCGGCTACGAGCCCGGCCGCTTCAGCTTCAACGTGAAGGGCGGCCGCTGCGAGACGTGCCAGGGCGACGGCGTAATCAAGGTGGAGATGCACTTTCTGCCGGACGTGTACGTGCCGTGCGACACCTGCGTCGGCAAACGCTTCAACCGGGAAACGCTCGACATCCGCTACAAGGGCAAGAACATTTCCGAGGTGCTGAAGCTCACGGTCGAGGACGCTTTCGAGTTGTTCAGAAACGTGCCGATGGTGGCGCACAAGCTCGAGACGTTGATCGCCGTCGGGCTCGGCTACATCGAGCTCGGCCAAAACGCCACGACACTCTCCGGCGGCGAGGCGCAGCGGGTGAAACTTGCGAAGGAACTGTCGAAGCGCGCGACGGGCTCCACTCTCTATGTGTTGGACGAGCCGACCACGGGCCTGCACTTCCACGACATCGCGCAGCTGCTCGAGGTGCTGTACAAGTTGCGCGACCAGGGCAACACGATCGTGATCATCGAGCACAACCTCGATGTGATCAAAACCGCAGACTGGATCATCGATCTCGGGCCGGAAGGCGGCGCTGGCGGCGGCGAGCTGATCGCAGCCGGCACGCCGGAGCAGATCGCGGCCGAGCCGCGGTCGTATACCGGCCAGGCACTGCGCGCCCTCGTACCGCAGGCACGCGCCGCTCGAATCCGCGCCAAGTCCTAGGGCGGGCGTTCGAGTACTACGCGCCGGCGCGTTAGGTCTGCGGCGCCGCGGTTTCCCAGCCGCCCCCGAGTGCCTTGTAGATCAACACCACGGACGTATTGAGATCGGTTTCACCGCCGGCCAGCGCGTCCTCGGCCTGCAGCAACGTGCGTTCGGCATCCAGTAAGCGCAGGAAGTCGACCGCTCCTTCGCGATAACGGACGCGGGCGAGCTCGGCCGCTTCGCGCGACGCGCCGGCCTGTTCGATCAGCGCAGACAAGCGTTGGCGTTGCGCGCCATACACGGCGAACGCGTTCTCGGTTTCCTCGAGCGCGCGCAGCACCGTGCCTTCGTAGGTTGCGAACGCCTCGTCCGTGCGCGCCTCGGCCGCCACCACTCGCGCGCGGCCGCCGCTGCCGAATCCGCCCCACGTAAGGGCGGGGGTCAGACTCCATGCGCGGCTCTGCGATTCGCCCAAATCACTCGCGTCGCCCGCGATGAAGCCGATGAAGCCCGTGAGCGAGAGCCGCGGGAACAGATCGGCCTTCGCGAGCCCCACGCGCGCGGTCGCCGCAGCGAGCTCGCGCTCCGCAGCACGGATGTCGGGCCGGCGCTTCAGCAGGTCTTCGGGCGCGCCGACGGCGAGCGTCGTGAGATGCGGCGCGAGCTCGCGCGGCGCGAGCTCGTCCGTGAGCCCGCCGGGCCTTACGCCCACCAGCACCGCGAGACGGTTCGCCGTCACGGCTCCGGCCGCGACGAGCGACGGAATCTCGGCCTCCGTTGCCGAGAATCGTGCCTGCGCGCTCGACACGTCGAGCTGTGTGCCGCGACCGAGCCCATAGCGCGTCTTCGTGAGCTCCAGCGTTTCGCGCTGATAGTCCAGGTTCGTGCGCGCGACCGCGAGCCGCTTCTGTGTACCGCGCAACTCGAGATAGTTGCGCGCGACTTCGGCCGCCACGAGCACCTGTGCGTCGCGCAGCTGCGCCTCCGCGGCGCCGGCCGAAGCATTCGCGGCCTCCACACCGCGGCGCACGCGACCGAACAGATCGAGCTCCCACAGCGTCGCGAACCCAACGTCGTTGCTCTTGATGTCGAGCCGCTCGTCGCCGAAGCCAGGTTGCTGGCCGTGGCTCTCGCTGTGCGCAACCTCGGTGGTCACATCGGGCCAGCGCGTGCGCTTCGCTGCGCCGAGCAGCGCGCGCGCTTCGCCGACACGCGCGGCCGCGATCTTCAGATCGAAGCTGCCGCTCAGCGCGCGCACCACGAGGTCATCGAGCGTCGGGTCGCCGAACTGGCGCCACCACTTCGCCTCGAACGGCTGCTCCGCCACGCCCGTGGCGTCGGCCGCGACGAATTGCGCGGGCGCTGTCTCGGGCGCGCGGTAGTTGGGGCCCACGGCGCACGCGGCGAGCGGGAACGCGAGGAATGAAACGTATGCAAGCTTCATGGCGATACTCCGAATGGTTCAGCGTTACGGCACGAGCGCCGCAGTGGGCGGCTCTTCGTGGACCACACGCTTCGGCAACGCCGCGACGAGCCGGCGCACCACGTAGTAGAAGACCGGCGTCAGCAACAGCCCGAACAGCGTCACGCCGAGCATGCCGGCGAACACCGCCACGCCCATTGCGTTGCGCATCTCGGCGCCCGCGCCCGTGGCGAGCACGAGCGGCACCACGCCCATGACGAAGGCGATCGACGTCATCAGGATCGGCCGCAAGCGCAAACGGCATGCCTCGAGCACGGCGTCCCAGGTACTCGCGCCGGCGTCTTCGCGCGTGCGAGCGAACTCGACGATCAGGATCGCGTTCTTGCACGCGAGCCCGACGAGCACGAGCAGGCCGATCTGCGTGAAGACGTTGTTGTCGCCGTGCGAGAGCCACACGCCCGCGATCGCGGAGAGCAACGTCATCGGCACGATCAAGATCACGACGAGCGGCAGCGTCAGGCTCTCGTACTGCGCCGCGAGCACGAGGAACGCGAGCAGCACGCACAACGGGAACACCCACGCGGCCGTGTTGCCGGCCAAGATCTGCTGGTAAGTGAGATCGGTCCACTCGAACGTCATGCCATTAGGCAACTGCTTCTGCGCGATTCCCGCGAGCAGACTCTCGGCTTGCCCCGACGAGAAGCCGGGCGCCGGGCCGCCGTTGATCTCCGCCGTCGGGTAGCCGTTGTAGTGCTGCACGATGCTCGGGCCCGAGCTTTGCGCCAGCTGGACGAACGAGCCGAGCGGCACCATACGGCCGTCCTCGCTGCGCACCTGCAGGCGCAGCAGATCGTTCGGCTCCAAACGGAACTTCGTATCCGCTTGCGCGTTGACCTGGTACGTGCGCCCGAAGCGGTTGAAGTCGTTCACGTAGAGCGACCCTAGATACACCTGCATCGTCTCGAAGATGCGGTCGAGCGACACGCCTTGCGCCTTCGCCTTGTCGCGATCGACGTTGGCCTTCACTTGCGGCGCACTGATCTGGAAGCCCGAGAAGAGCCCCGCGAGCCCGGGCGTCTGGTAGCCCTGCCCCACGATCTTCTGCGTCTCGCCGTACAGCGTCTCGAAGCCTAAGCCCGCGCGGTCCTCGATTTGCATCTTGAAACCGCCGACGGTGCCGAGCCCCTGGATCGCGGGCGGTGGAAACACCGCGATGTATGCGTCCTGGATACCGGCGAACTTCTGGTTCAAAGCGGCCGCGATCTCCCACGCGGAGCGCTCCGACTTCTCCTGCTTGCCGCCCGCGTAGTCGTTCAGCACGACGAATGCGATGCCGACGTTCGGGCTATTCACGAAGCCGTTCACCGACAAGCCGGCGAACGTCACGGTGTGCGTAACGCCTGGTTCCGCGAGCGCGATCTGCTCCATATGGCGGACCACGGATTCCGTGCGATCGAGGCTCGAGGCTTCAGGCAACTGCGCGAACGCCACGAGGTACTGCTTGTCCTGCTGCGGAATGAAGCCGTGCGGCACCGTCGCGAATCCGAGCCACGCGACGCCCACGAGGCCCGCATAAATCGCGACCGCGATTCCGGCGCGCCGCAGCACGTGGCCCGTGAGCCACACGTAACGATGCGCCAAGCCCTCGAAGAATCGATTGAACGGCGTCAGCACCCAGCCGAACGCCGCATCGATACCGCGCTGCAGCCGATCCGGCGCGGTGCCGTGCGGCTTGAGCAACGCCGCGGCGAGCGCCGGCGACAGCGTGAGCGAATTGAACGCGCTGATCGCCGTGCTGATCGCGATCGTGAGCGCGAACTGCTTGTAGAACTGCCCCGTGAGTCCGCTGATGAACGCGGCCGGAACGAACACGGCGATCAGCACGAGCGCCGTGGCGATGATCGGGCTCGTGACCTCGCGCATCGCCTGGAACGCGGCCGCCATGGGCGCGAGTCCGCGCTCGATGTTGCGCTCCACGTTCTCGACTACGACGATCGCGTCGTCCACGACGATACCTATCGCGAGCACGAGACCGAACAGCGACAACGCGTTCAACGAGAAGCCAAACGCGTGCATCACGGCCACCGTGCCGACCAGCGACACGGGCACGGCCGCGAGCGGAATCACCGACGCGCGCCACGTGCGAAGGAACAGGAGCACCACCAGCACGACGAGCGCCAGCGCCTCGAACAGCGTATGCACTACTGCGTCGATCGACTGCCGCACGAACACGGTGGGGTCGTAGACGATCTTGTAAGCCACGCCCTCGGGGAAGTTGTTCGCGAGCTCGGCCATCTTCGCGCGGACGTTGTCCGACACCTCGATCGCGTTGCTGCCGGGCAGCTGGAAGATCGCGATCGCCGCGGCGGGCTCGCCGTCGAGCAGCGCACGCAGCGCATAGCTGTTCGCGCCGAGCTCCACACGCGCCACGTCCCTGAGGCGCGTGATCTGGCCGCCATCACCGGTCTTGACGATGATGTTCGAGAACTCGTCCTCCGTGACGAGCCGCCCCTGCGTATCGATCAGCAGCTGGAACTCCGCCGCATTCGGCCCCGGCGGCGAGCCGAGCTGGCCGGCAGCCACCTGCACGTTCTGCTCACGGATAGCGCGCACGACGTCGGACGCCGTGAGATTCAGCGCCGCGACCTTGTCGGGGTCGAGCCACACGCGCATCGCGTACTCGCCCGCGCCCACGGCGCGCGCCTCGCCCACGCCCTTGATGCGCGCGATCTCATCCCGCACGCGCAGGGCCGCGTAGTTGGACAGATACAGGCCGTCGTAGCGGTGGTCGGGCGAGACCAAGTGCACCACCATCGTGAGATCCGGCGATGACTTCTGCGTGACTACGCCAAGCCGTTGCGTGACCTCGGGCAACTTCGGCAGCGTCTGCGACACGCGGTTTTGCACGAGCACCTGCGCCTTGTCGAGGTCCGTGCCGAGCGCGAACGTGACGGTGAGCGTCACGAGCCCGTCGGTCGTCGACTGCGACGAGGTGTACAGCATGTCCTCGACGCCGTTGATGGCCTGCTCGAGCGGCGAGGCCACGGTCTCGGCGATGACCTGCGGATTCGCGCCGGGGTACATAGCGCGCACGACGACCGTCGGCGGCACCACCTCCGGGTACTCGCTGATCGGCAGCAGCTTCAGGGAAATCGCGCCGGCTATGAAAATAATCGCCGACAAAACGCCGGCGAAAATGGGCCGCTTGACGAAGAAGTTTGAAAAGTTCACGGGGGAATCCCCTATCTTTGTTAACGGATTAGCGACCGTTCAGAGCCACGGCGCCGGCGCCATGACCTGCGTCGAGCTGCGCGAGCACGCGCTCGCTGCGGTCCATGGCAACCTGGGTGGGAGCAACGGCGACGCCGGGGCGCACGCGCTGCAGGCCATTCACGATCACGACTTCGTTGGCTTGCAGACCGCTCGTCACGACACGCAGGCCGTCGATGAGACGCCCCGTCTCGACCGGGCGATAGCGAACGACGTTCTTCTCGTCGACCACGAACACGAACTTGCGATTGAGATCGCTACCGACCGCACGGTCATCGACGAACGCCGCGCTGAACTCAAGCGGGCTCACGAGCCGCACGCGGGCGAAGAGCCCGGGCGTGAATCGGCCGTCCGTGTTGTCGAGCACGGCTCGCGCGCGGATGGTGCCGTGATTGCCGTCGACGTGGTTGTCGACGAAGTCGAGCTGCGCGCGGTGCGGGTAGCCCTCCTCGTCGATGAGGCCCACGTACACGTCGGCCTTACCGCCCGTGCTCGTGTGCTTCAAGAACGTCTGCTCGTCGATGTCGAAATAGGCGTACACCGGCGACACGGACACGACCGTGGTCAGAACCGTCGATGCGTCGACGAGATTCCCCACCGTGACGACCGCGCGCGATATGCGTCCCGCGATCGGAGCCGTTACGTGCGTGAACGACAGGTCGAGCTCGGCCGCATCGAGCGATGCGCGCACGGAAGCCAGCTTGGCCTCCGCGACGGATGCATCGGACACGCGCTGCTCGGACTCCTCTTGAGAGATCGCACGCTGCTCCAGCAGCCGTTGTGCGCGACCTGTATAGGAACGCGCGAGCGCGAGCTCGGCCACGGCGCGCTCACGGTCGGCACGCAGGCGATCGACGGCCGCCTTGAACGGCCGCGGGTCGATCTGGAACAACAGATCGCCCTTCTTGATCGCGGCGCCTTCGACGAAGCCGACGGCTTCAACGTAGCCGCCCACGCGCGGCCGAATGTCGACGCGCTCCACGGGCTCGAGGCGACCGGTGAAGTCGGCCCAATCGCGCACCTCATTGAAAAGGACCTTGGCGGACGTGACTTCGGGCGCCGGGGGGGAGGAAGGGGCGCCGCCAGCCTGGCCGGACGAGCATCCGGCAGCCGCCAAGGTCGCGAAAAACATAGCCAGGACGGGTAATCCATTACGAGAATCCATAAACAATCCTTTGCACTCTTAGGGGGTTAGGTGAGCCATCCGGCGCGGGCGTGGACCATTTACTCAGTGCTCCCAGGGTCTCGCTTCGCGTCCCGAGCGGTGTTACTATACCGTTCAGTTACGCTGCATGGTACTTACCGGTTAGTTACATGTCAACATCGTCAAAACGGATTCCCGTGGCCTCGCCGTTCGAAGCCGAAACGAAGTGCGACGAAAATGCGTGCGCACGCGATCGGATCTTCGAAGCAGCGAAAAAGCTCTTCTATAAGTCGGGCATTCGCGGCGTCAGCGTCGACGCCATCGCCGCGGAAGCGAACACGACGAAGGTCACGCTGTATCGCGTGTACTCATCCAAAGACGAACTCATCGTCAAAGTGCTCGAGGAACAGGCGCACCGCTGGGATCAGTGGTGGGACGAAGTGGTGGCGCGCCATCCCGGCAGTCCCCGCAAGCAGATCGAAGCGCTATTCGAATCGTTCCGCGACGAACTCACGAGCGATGCCGCGGATCGCGGCTGCGCGATGGCGAACGCGGCGGTCGAGCTCGAAGAGGATCATCCGGCCAAGCTCATCATTCGCCAGCACAAACAAGAGATGGGCAAACGCATGCGCGCGCTGTGTCGCGAGATGGGCGCGAAGCACCCCGATCAGCTCGGCGATTCGCTGATGCTGCTGTTCCGCGGCGCGTTCTCCGCGCGCCTCGTGCACGAAGGTCGCGAGCAGATCGCCGTCGTGTACGCGGCGGCGAAAGCGCTGCTCGATTCAGCTTCGCTCGGGACGAACAGCTAGCGCGTTCTACTTCGCGTCGGGCATCTCGAAGAGCTGATAGATTTCGCAGGTGCCCTGCCCCGCCGTGCTCAAGAAGTTACGCGTGAGCTCCACGATCTCTTCTTTCGAGGCGGCCTTCATCAGCGCGTAGCCGCCGATGACTTCCTTGGACTCGGCGAACGGCCCGTCCGTCACGGTGACCTTGCCGGCCGAGCTGCGGTGTACGCGGACGCCGGTCGCGCCGAAGCTCACGCCCTCGGTCGCGATCAGCCAGCCCTTCTTCATACCGTCCTCGACCAACTTGCCCATGGCCACCATCTCGTCCTTTGTCGGGCCGCGGCCAGTCGGTTCGTGCGTGAAAATGCTGATGAAGCGCATGTCTTACCCTCCGGGGTTTTGGTTTGCCTACCTCTATACATCGAACGACGCGGTGGAAAATCGACACGTCCGGAAAAAAATTCGGACCGGGCCGAACCCCAGTATTGGCGCGGGTCTCGCGCCCGGCGATACTCTCCGCCTAGAAGACGACTAGCGCTGGTCCTGGTTGAGCGGTACGTCTATTCTTCTCACCCGCCCCTCGTAAGGAGAACACCATGTCGCTTCGCATCAACGACACCGCGCCGAACTTCACCGCCCAGACCACGCAGGGCACCATCGACTTCCACGAGTGGATCGGCGACAAGTGGGCCGTGCTGTTTTCCCACCCGAAGGACTTCACGCCGGTGTGCACGACCGAACTCGGCTACATGGCGAAGATCGAGCCCGAGTTCACGAAGCGCAACACGAAGCTCATCGGCCTGTCCGTCGACCCTGTCGAGAGCCACGCGAAGTGGGTCAAGGACATCCAGGAGACGCAAGGCGCGGCCGTGAAGTACCCGATGATCGGCGACTCCAAGCTCGAGGTCGCGAAGCTGTACAACATGCTTCCCGCTACCGACGGCGACACGTCCGAAGGACGCACCGCGGCGGGCAACGCCACCGTGCGCTCGGTGTTCATCGTCGGCCCGGACAAGAAGATCAAGCTGATGCTCACGTACCCGATGACCACCGGCCGCAACTTCGACGAGATCCTGCGCGTGCTCGACTCGATGCAGATGACGGCCAAGTACAAGGTCGCAACGCCGGCGAACTGGAAGCAAGGCGACGACGTGATCATCGTCGGTTCCGTCTCCGACGAGGACGCAAAGACAATGTTCCCCGCGGGCTGGAAGTCGCCGAAACCGTATCTGCGCATTACCAAGCAACCCGGCTGACACGCGCACTCATATGACTGCACGCGTCACCATCCTCGGCGCCGGCTTCGCGGGGCTCGAGCTTGCTTGCTTTCTGTCGGAGTCTCTCGGCACGCAGGCGGAGGTCACCCTGATCGATGCCGGCAGCGCCTTCGTGTTCGGCTTCTCGAAGCTCGACGTGATGTTCGGGCACCAGACGTTCGAAGCGGTGCAGCTACCGTACCGACACTTCTCGAAGCCTGGCGTTCGCCTGTTGAACGAAACGATCACCGGCATCGATCCCACGTCGCGACGAGTGACTACCAACGCGGGAGCGTATGACTGCGACCATCTGGTCGTGGCGCTCGGCGTCGGTTACGACCTCGACGCGACACCCGGGCTGGCCGAAGTCGGCAACGAGTTCTATTCGGTAGCTGGCGCGCGCCGGCTGCGCGAGGTGTTGCCGACGTTCAACCGCGGCCGCGCCGTCATCGGCGTTTCCGCGGCGCCGTTCAAGTGCCCGCCCGCGCCGAGCGAATGCGCACTGATGCTGCACGACTACCTGCTCCGCCGCGGCGTGCGCGATGCCTGCGAGATCACGATGGTATTGCCGCTGTCGAGCCCGGTGCCGCCGTCGCCCGAAACGTCGAAGGCGTTGCTCGCCGCGTTCGAAGAGCGCGGCATCCGCTTCGTCGCCAACAAGCGCGTGGCCTCGCTCGACGCGAAACGCCGCGTCGCCGTGCTCGACGACGGCACCGATCTGCCGTACGACCTGTACCTCGGCGTGCCCAAGCACCGCGCGCCGGCGGTCGTCGAAGCGGCCGGTCTCACCGAGAACGGTTGGGTGCCCGTGAATCCGCGCACGCTGGAAACGAAATTCCCCAACGTCTACGCCTGCGGCGACATCGCCAACACCGGCACGCCGAAAGCCGGCGTGTTCGCCGAAGGCGCGGCGAAAGCCGTCGGCACCGCGCTCGTGGCCAAGATCCTCGGCAAGGGCGAAGGCACCTTATATAGCGGCGCCGGCACGTGTTACATCGAGTTCGGCGCCGGGCGCATCGGCCGGGTCGACGTCGACTTCTTTTCGGGGCCAAAGCCGACCGGCGCGTACCACGAGCCCTCGGCCGAATTGCGCGTAGACAAAGATCGATTCGGGTCCACCCGTCGCGCGCGCTGGTTCGGTCTGTGACGCCCGCAAATGTTCAAGGCCTGCGCGTCGCGGTCACCGGCGCCGCTAGTGGGATCGGTGCGGCCACGGCGCAGCGACTGAAGGCGCTCGGCTGGCGAGTGGCGTGCCTCGATCGCAATCTCGCCGGCGCGCGCGCAGCCGCCGGCGCTGACGGTATCGCCGTCGAGCTCGACGTGGCCGACGAAGCGTCGGTCGTGCACGCGTTCAAAAAAGTCGGCGTGGCATGGGCCGGTCTCGACGCGCTCGTCACCGCCGCGGGCGTCATCGAGACGACGCCGTTCTTCGAGACGTCCGTCGCGCAGTTCCGCCGCCTCTTCGACATCAACGTCATCGGCTCGTTCTTGAGCGTGCGCGAAGGCGCGAAGCAAATGCAGCGCGGCGCGCGCATCTGCATGATCGCGAGCATCTCGAGCTATACGGGCGGCGGCTACGTCGCGCGAGGCGCCTATGCCACGAGCAAAGGCGCGGTGCTCACGATGATGAAGAGCTGCGCTCGCGAGCTCGGCCCCAAAGGCATTGCGGTGAACGCCGTGGCGCCGGGCTTCATCGATACGCCGTTCGTGGCGTCGGCGATGAACGACCCCGTGCGCCGCAAAGAAGTCGAAGCAGCAGTCGGCAAAGTGGGCACGGCGGAGCAGATCGCGGAATGTTGCGCGTGGCTGGTGTCGCCGGCCGCGGAGTTCGTGCACGGCTCGACGCTGATCGCAGACGGCGG
>JBDTOT010000070.1:0-17031 GCA_039933105.1 Gammaproteobacteria bacterium
CTCGCGGGACACGCCGGAAATCGCGTCCTGCGGCTCGGCTGCGCACATCCCTGTGCGCAGACGGTCCCGCGAAACCCATGTCGCGCAGGTCCTAGCCGGCGAAACGCTTTTGGGGTGGGGAAGAGAAGAGCGACGCGTTAGCGGTCGAGGGCGAACTTCAGGTGGGGAGGTGCGTAGAGCGTGTCCATGGGCTGATCGAAGAGGAATACGCGCAGCGCGTCCTCCATCGCAAGCGCATCGCGATAGCCCATGTCGATCAACGCGCGCGTGAACCCGGATTCGAACAGCACGTAACTCACGAGTTGCTGGCCACTCTTGCGATTCGCGCCAAGCCCGCGCAGCAACAGCCGTACTGAGCGTGGCAGCTCGTGCGCGTAGCGAGCGGCGACCTCGCGAATGTCCTCCTTCGGCGCGATCACCAATGTCTGGATCGGCCGCAACTCCGCGAGCGGGCCGCTGAGCTGGCCCGGGCCGAGCTGCTCAACGATGCGGTTCGTGCGCGAGATCCGCTCGAGATCCGTATACAGGCCGTCCATGAACAGCGTGTCGAGCACGTAACCCGCGAGGTGCGCGAGCGTCGGCTCCACGGCGGCCGCATCGGCAGCGGGCTCCGGATCGGGTTGCTCATCGCGCACGCCGATCACGAGCAAGCGGTCGGCGCCCAAATGCAGCGCGGGCGACAGCGGCGCGCGATGCCGCATGGAGCCATCACCGTAGTATTCGCCGCCGATGAGCACGGGCGGGAATACGAACGGCACGGCGGCACTTGCCATCAGGTGATCGATGTCGAGCCGCGTCGGCCGGCCGATGCGGCGCACGCGCGCCCACGGCTTGAACTCCGGGCGGCCCTGGAAGAACGTCACCGACCGCGCCGTCGTATAACCCGACGCGGTCACCGCAACCGCGTCGAGCTGGCCCTGGTCGATTGCACGAGCAATGGCCGCGAACCGCACATTGCGCTCGAGCAGACCTCGAAGCGGAGAGTTGTCCAGCAGCGAATGGGGATTGCTCACGCCAAGGCCGCCAAACACGAGCGCCGCGAGCCAGCGCAGACTTGACCTCAGCATCGCCAAGCCGTCGGTGCGATAAACCTGGTGGGCGCGGAAGTTGGCCCACACCTGTTCCATTTCGCTCACGCCGCGCTCGAAATTCGTCGCGCGGCCGGCGATCACCGCGGCGTTGATGGCGCCAGCCGAAGTGCCGGCAATGATTGCGAACGGATTGGGCGCTCCGCGCGGCAGAAACCGGGCGACAGCTTTCAGGACGCCGACTTGGTAGGCGCCGCGCGCGCCCGCGCCTGGTAGAACGAGGGCTTTGTGCGTGCCCTCAGGCACTCGCCGACGAACGGGCAGCGGCGACGCCCGGCACTGTCAGAATCTGCATGGAGTTCGTTCGGCCGGATACGCCCTGCTGATCGCCCTTCGTGAGCAATACCAGATCGCCAGGGGCAACGGCGCCCGCCTGCAGCAGCGCGTCGAACACTCTCTCGTGCACTACGGCGTGATCGGAGCTCACCACGTCGAACGCCACCGCGTACACGCCGCGGTACATGCTTACGCGCCGACGAGTGCCCTCGTGGCGCGTGAACGCGAATATCGCGATGTCAGACCGCACGCGCGACATCCACTGCGGCGTGGAACCCGACTCCGTCAACGCGATGATCGCGCGCACCTCGAGGTGATTCGCGACGTACATGACCGCCATGGCAATCGCTTCGTCGACGTGCGAGAACACGTCCTCGAGCCGGTAGTTAGCCGCGCGCCGGAAGGTTTCGTGTTTCTCGGCGCCCACGCACAGCTCGGCCATCGTCTGCACCGCGCGTACGGGGAACTTGCCGACGGCCGTCTCCGCCGAGAGCATCACGGCATCGGTGCCGTCCATGACGGCGTTCGCCACGTCCGAGACCTCGGCACGAGTCGGCGACGGCGAGTTGATCATCGACTCGAGCATCTGCGTCGCCGTGATACACACCTTGTTGCGTGCGCGTGCGAGGCGAATGAGGCCCTTCTGTAACCCCGTCATCGACGCGTAACCGACTTCAACAGCGAGATCGCCGCGCGCCACCATGATCACGTCGCTCGCATCGATGATATCGCGAATATTCTCCACCGCCTCGGCGCGTTCGATCTTCGCGACCATGTGGCCTTGCCCACCGGCGGCTCGCAACAATGCCCGCGCCTCCTCGATGTCGCCGGCATTACGCGCGAACGACACCGACACGAAATCGAGGCTCATGCGCGCGGCTGCTTCGACGTCGCGGCGATCCTTATCCGTCAACGCCGGCGCCGAGAGTCCGCCACCCTGCTTGTTCAGGCCTTTGTGATCAGCGAGTTTGCCGCCCTGCTTCACGACGCAATGGATACGCGTGCCTTCGACGGTCTGGACCTCGAGCACGATCAAGCCGTCGTCGAGCAGCAAGTTATCGCCCGACGCGACGTCCTGAGTCAGATTCCGGTACGCGCAGCCCACGGCATGCTCATCTCCGCTATTCGGGTCCATCGCGGTGTCGAGCAAGAATTCGTGGCCTTCGGTCAACATGATCGAGCCGTTCTTGAACGACTCGACACGAATCTTCGGACCCTGCAGGTCGCCCATGATGCCGATGTGCCGGCCGACCCGCGCGGAAACGTCGCGCACCATGGTCACGCGCGCCGCCTGATCGACGGCAGTGCCGTGCGAGAAATTGATACGAAAGACGTCGGTGCCGGCCAGGATCAGTTTCTCGACTACTGCGGCGTTGTCGGTGGCGGGACCCAGCGTCGCGACGATTTTGGTGCGTCGCCGTAAGTCCTCGGGGCCTGTTTCTGGCACTAGCGTTGAGTTTGAACGGGTTGGTTTTCGCAAAGTATTAATCTGAAGTCGTTGACGTTGGTTCGCGTGGGCCCGGTCCTCACCAAGAGTCCACACGCGTCAAAGTAACTGTAACTGTCGTGCTGCGCCAGTAGCGCGGCGAGCGACAAGCCTTGCGCGCGGCCGAGCGCCAGAATTTCAGGAACGACAATTCCGCCCGCGTGGTCGCCGTGGCCGTCGATGCCGTCGGTATCCGCCGCGAGCGCGTACACTCCAGGCTCGCCGTCGAGCTCGAGCGCGAGGGCCGAGGCGTACTCCGTGTTACGCCCCCCTCGGCCGCCACCCTCACCGAGCACTACGCGCGTCTCGCCGCCGGACAGAATCGCTACGCGCTTGCCCGCGGCGCGCATTCGCTTGGCCAGACGCCCATGCTCGTGACCGAGCGCCTGCGCTTCGTCGTCGAGATCGTCGCCGAGCTGTAACACTTCGTAACCGCGCTCGTGCAGGAGCTGCGCGGCGGCGGCGATGGCGGTCGCGGCCGTTGCAATCAAGTGCACGGAATCGCCGGCGAACGCGGGATCGCCGGGTTTCGGCGTTTCCCACTTTGCGTCGCGCAATACGGGCGTCAGCTCCGCGAGGTTCGGATATCGATACTTCTCGAGAATCGCGAGTGCGTCCTGCTGCGTCGTCGGATCGGCGATCGTGGGACCGGACGCGATTGCGCCAACGTCGTCGCTCGGAACGTCGGAGATGACGAAGGTCGCGACGGGAGCCGGGTGCGCGGCGACCGCGAGCCGCCCGCCTTTGAGGCGCGACAGGTGCTTGCGCACGCAGTTGATCTCGCGAATATCCGCACCCTGCCGGATCAGGAAGTTGGCTGCGGCGCGTTTCTGCTCGAACGTGATCACGGGTAGAGGCTGCGACGCGAGCGACGAGCCTCCGCCCGAGATCAGGCAAATCAATGTCTCGTCACCCCGCACGCCAGCCGCGAGCGACAGCAAGCGCTCACCCGCTGCGAGGCTCGCACTGTCCGGCGAGGGATGGCCGGCCTCTACCACCTCGACGCCGCCACATTGCTCGCCCAGCAGAAGACCGTGCTCGTAGCGAGTGACGACCAAGCCGCGCACGGGCGCGCCCCAGTGAGCGTGAAACGCCGCGGCCATCGATGCGGCTGCCTTACCCGCACCGAGCACGACGGCGGGCCGGCGTTGCAAACCGACGAGAGCCGGCGGCAGACACACGGAGGGCGCCGCGGCTTGGGATGCCGTGATGAACGCAAGCTCGAGCAGTTGCCGCGGCGAAATGTCTGCAGGCACGGCTTCAGCCTCTCGCGGCGCGCTGCTCCAGCGTCGCGACGGCAGGCAACTTCTTACCTTCGAGGAACTCGAGGAACGCGCCGCCGCCTGTCGAGACGTACGAAATCTTGTCGCCAACGTGGAACTGCTCGATCGCGGCCAACGTATCGCCCCCGCCGGCGATCGAGAACGCCTTACTCGCGGCCACAGCCTCGGCGATGCGTCGCGTGCCGGCCGCGAACTCCGAATTCTCGAACACGCCCACGGGGCCGTTCCACACGATGGTGCCGGCGCTCGCGAGCCGCCCGGCATAGAGATCCGCTGTCTGCGGGCCGATGTCGAGGATCATGTCGTCTGCGCTCACGGCGTCGATTCGTTTGATGGTTCCGCGCACGCCTGCGTCCAAGCTCGGCGCAACGACGACGTCGATGGGCAGCGGAATCTTGGCTTTGCCGAAGCCGCCGTTCAAAAGCTTTTTCGCGAAGTCGAGCATGTCCTTCTCGTGCAGCGACTTGCCGACAGGCGCGCCGGACGCCGCGAGAATGGTGTTCGCGATACCGCCGCCCAAGATCAGCTCGTCGACCTGCGAAGACAGCGACTGCAGCACCTCGAGCTTCGTAGAAACCTTCGAGCCGCCCAGAATCGCCAACAGCGGGCGCGTGGGGCTCTGCAGCGCTGCCGCGAGTGCGTCGAGCTCCGCGACGAGCAGCGGCCCCGCGCACGCAATCGGTGCAAAGCGGGCGACCCCATTCGTGCTGGCCTGCGCGCGATGCGCGGTGCCGAATGCGTCCATGACGAACACGTCGCAGAGCGCTGCCATGCGCTTCGCGAGCGTCGGGTCATCGGCTTCCTCGCCCACTTCGAAGCGCACGTTCTCGCAGAGCACGAGCTCGCCATCCGCGAGGGCGACGCCATCAAGCCAGTTCGCGACGAGAGGGACCTTGCGGCCCAGCATTTCGCCGAGCTTCGCGGCGACGGGCGCGAGCGACTGTGCGGGGTCGACCTGGCCCTCTTTCGGCCGGCCCAGGTGCGACATGACCATGACGCGCGCACCGGAATCGAGCGCGGCGCGCAACGTCGGCAGCGCAGCCTCGAGCCGCGCCAAGCTCGTGATCTTGCCGTTCTTGACCGGAACGTTCAGATCCTCGCGAATCAGCACGCGCTTGCCGCGCAGCGCCAGCTCCGCCATGCGTTTGACCGCGAGCGCCATGCCTAAACTACTTGGCGGCCGCGAGCGCGAGCGTCGTATCGAGCATGCGGTTCGAGAAACCCCACTCATTGTCGTACCACGAGCAGACCTTCACGAGCTTGCCCTCGATGACCTTTGTCAGGCTCGAGTCGTACAGCGACGACGCCGGATTGTGGTTGAAGTCGCTCGACACGAGAGGCTCGTCGACGTATTCGAGCACACCCTTCAGCGCGCCCTGGCTCGCCTTCTTCATCACTTCGTCGATCTCTTTCACGGTCGTTGCGCGCGCGGCCTCGAACGTCAGGTCCACGAGCGACACGTTGATCGTCGGTACGCGGACCGAGAAGCCGTCGAGCTTGCCGTCGAGCTCCGGCAGCACGAGGCCTACGGCCGCGGCGGCTCCGGTCTTCGTCGGAATCATGTTCTGCGTAGCCGAACGGGCGCGGCGCAGATCGCTGTGGTACACGTCGGTGAGCACCTGATCGTTCGTGTACGCGTGTATCGTGGTCATGATGCCGCGCACGAGGCCGACGGATTCGTGCAGCACTTTCGCGATCGGCGCGAGACAGTTCGTCGTGCACGACGCGTTCGAGATGACGGTGTCGCTCGCCTTCAGCACTGTGTGGTTCACGCCATAGACGATCGTCGCGTCGACGTCCTTGCCGCCCGGCGCCGAGATGATGACTTTCTTAGCGCCCGCCTTCAGGTGCAAACCGGCCTTGTCCTTCGTCGTGAAGAGCCCGGTGCACTCGAGTACGATGTCCACGCCAAGTGCGCCCCACGGCAGCTTCGACGGATCGCGCTCCGCACACACCTTGATGCGGTCACCGTCGATGACGAGGCTGTCGCCGTCGACACCCACCGGGAACGGAAACCGGCCATGCGCCGTGTCGTAACGCGTTAGATGAGCGTTGGTCTTGGCGTCACCGAGGTCGTTGACGGCAACCACCTGAATCTCGTGGCGACGCTTACCTTCGTAGAGCGCGCGCAGGATGTTGCGACCGATACGGCCATAGCCGTTGATTGCTACTTTGACGGGCATGATGCCTCCCTAGGCAGGCCTGACGACAACGTTGAAAACTAGAGCAAGCGCCTGGCAGCGGCGACGACAGCGTCCACCGTGAAACCGAAGTGCTCGAACAGGGCTTTCGCCGGCGCGGAATGGCCGAAGCGATCGATCCCGATCACAGTGCCGCGGCCAGCGACGTATCGCCACCAGCCCTCGGTCGCGCCGGCTTCGATTGCGAGCCGCGCACCATTCGCGGGCAACACGTGGCTTCGGTACTCCTCGCTCTGACGGTCGAACGCCTGCGTGCACGGCATGGACACCACGCGAACCGCGACGCCCGACTGCTCGAGGACGCGCGCGGCGCCGACGGCGAGCTGCAGTTCCGATCCCGTGGCGATGAAAGTCAACGCCGGCGGCGCCGCAGTGCTGGAAACAATGTAGCCGCCGCGAGCGATCATCGCGACCTGCTCGGCCGTGCGCTGCACGTGCGGCAGATCTTGCCGCGTCAACACGATACTCGTAGGACCCGTGCGCCGCTCGATCGCCGCGCGCCACGCGACGGCCGTCTCGACCGTATCCGCGGGACGCCACAGCTCCATGTTCGGTATCACGCGCAAGCTCGTGAGGTGCTCGATCGGTTGGTGCGTGGGCCCATCTTCGCCGAGACCAATCGAGTCGTGCGACAGCACGAAAATGCTCTGCAGGCCGATCAGCGAGGCCATTCGCAGCGCGTTGCGCGCGTAATCGGAGAACACAAGGAACGTGCCGCCGTACGGAACGATGCCGCCATACGCGGCCATGCCGTTCATGATCCCGGCCATACCGAACTCGCGCACACCGTAATGGATGTAATCGCCACTCGCGTCCGCAGGCGTGAGCGGCTTCGAAAACTTGTGTTGCGTGTTGTTCGAGCCCGTGAGGTCGGCCGAGCCGCCCACGAATTCCGGGAGCACCGGTGCAAACGCCTCGAGCGCAGCCTGTGAAGCTTTGCGCGTAGCCATGACCTTCGCAGCAGCGGCGATGGCGGCGATGGCCTTGTCCGCGTGCTCGCGCCACGCCGTGGGCAGGTCACCGTCCATGCGCCTCGTGAATTCGGACGCAAGCTCGGGGTATGCGGCGCGATAATCCGCGAACTTCGCCTGCCAGTCCGCTTCGAGCTTCTCGCCGCGCGAACGCGCGTCCCAGGCATCTTTGATGTCGGCCGGAATTACGAACGGGGGCTCATCCCAGCCGAGATTCTTACGGGCCGCGGCCGCTTCGACCGGACCGAGAGCCGCGCCGTGCGTGGCCGACGTGCCTTGTACGTTCGGCGCGCCGAAGCCGATGATCGTCTTGCAACAGATCAACGACGGCCGCTCCGTTTCCGCACGCGCCGCGTCGACCGCCTTGCGAATGGCGCCCGGATCGTGGCCATCGACGCCCGGCACCACGTGCCAGCCGTATGCCTCGAACCGCTTCGGTGTGTCGTCTGTGAACCACCCGCGCGTGTGGCCGTCGATCGAAATGCCGTTGTCGTCGTAGAAGGCGATCAGCTTGCCGAGCTTGTGAGTGCCGGCAAAGCTACACGCCTCGTGCGAGATGCCTTCCATCAAACAGCCGTCACCGAGGAATACGAACGTGTGGTGATCGACAACAGTCGCGTCGGCCCGGTTGAACTCGGCCGCGAGATGTTTCTCGGCGAGCGCCATGCCGACCGCGTTCGCGATGCCTTGACCGAGCGGCCCGGTCGTCGTCTCGATGCCGATCTCGCGCTCGCGCTCGGGGTGGCCCGCGACGCGCGAACCGAACTGACGGAAGGTCTTGATCTCATCGATACCGAGGGGGTAGCCCGTGAGATAGGCGACCGAGTACAGCAGCATGGAGCCGTGACCATTCGATAGCACGAACCGGTCGCGGCCCCACCAATGGCCGTTACCAGGATTGAACTTTAGGTAGTCGTTCCACAGCACCTCGGCAATGTCGGCCATGCCCATCGGCATGCCGGGATGTCCCGACTTCGCCGCCTCGACGGCATCCATCGACAGCATGCGAATCGCGTTGGCAAGACGGCGCCGCGAAGGTCTGGAGGAAGAAGCCGCGTTGTCGCTGCGCAGAGTCATGGCGTTCTTGTTCGAATTACTGTGCCTGGACCGCTCGGCGGCGACCCGTGCAACTGGGCGTGGGAGTGCGTAAACGAACTGCGATTGTCGCTTAACGGGAACGGGTGGTGCAACGCCGGGGTTTTGTGAGCCAGTGCGCCGATCGGAACTCAGGTTTGCGCGTATGATCGAACCTTCACATAAGTCGTTTCGAAACCGCGCCGCCGCATGACCCAGCGCCCATCGGACTCTGTCGTCACTGTGCTGCAGATCAGCGATACGCACTTGCATGGCGCGGCCGACAGCCGCATGCGGGGCGTCACGACCTACGCGACATTGCTCGCCGTGCTCGATCAAGTGCGTCGCGACAGGCGTTGGCCGCCCGACGTCATCCTCGCTACCGGCGACATCGTCCAGGACGAAAGCCGCGCCGGCTACGATCGGTTTCGAGCGACCATGGAGCCGCTAGGCGTGCCCGTGCTGTCGATCCCCGGCAATCACGACGATCCAAAGCTCATGGGCGAGATCTTGAACAGCGGATCGTTCCAGTTCGGTGGCGAACTGCGGCACGGGCCGTGGTCGATCTTGCTGCTCAGCACCTTCCTCGCGGGCGAAGACGCGGGCGGCCTCGGTCCTGCCCGTTTACAGGGCCTTCGCAAAGCACTCGCCGCACACGTAGGCCAACACGTGCTGGTCGCCATGCATCACCATCCGCTGCCCATGGGCAGCATTTGGCTCGACGGCGTCGCGCTGCGCGACGCGAAAGATTTTTGGCAGATCATCGACGCGCATCCCGAGGTGCGAGGCGTCGTATGCGGTCATGTGCATCAGGCGCACGACCAAGAACGCAACGGTCTACGATTCATGAGCACGCCTTCGACGTGCGCGCAGTTCCTGCCGCACAGCGACTTTTTCGCACTCGACGATCGTCCGCCCGGGCTGCGCTGGCTCGAGCTGCACGCCGATGGTCGCATCGAAACCGAGGTGACATGGGTGCCCAAAGCCGGTTGATCGGCAGTTGGCTCGCGCTCGTCGCAGCGTTGTGCGCCGCAGGCACCGCGGCGGCCGACCCAGCCGCGTGGCGTATCGCGGGCAAGCAGGGCGGCGACATCACGTTCCTGGGGTCGATGCACGTGCTGCGCGCCACGGACTACCCGTTGCCCGCCACGATCGACCAATTATTTGCACGCTCCGATGCGCTCATCATGGAGCTCGATCTCGACGCCACGGATCCCGCAACGCAACAGGCCACCATCATGCGCGCCGCGATGCTACCGCAGGGCACCGTGCTACGCGACGTCGTGGATCCAAAGGTCTACCAGCTGGCCGAGCAGCGCACACGCGCCATGGGTATCGATCTCTCGCTGCTGGAACGGTTCGAGCCCTGGTTCCTGTCGATCGCGATCCTGGATCAGGGCATGCGCAAGGTCGGATTCGAGGGCGAACGCGGCCTCGAGCAGTACCTGCTACGAAAATCGCACGAGGCGCACAAGCCGATCATCGGGCTCGAGACGCTCGCGCTGCAGATCGGAATTTTCGACGCGCTGCCCCCGGCGGCGCAGCAGGCCATGCTCGAGCAAACGCTGAACGAGCTCGACGACGCGAACAGCGAGATGGCGAAACTGGCCGCGGCTTGGCGCGATGGCCACCTCGAGACGTTGAGCGAGGGGCTCCTGGCCGACTTCAAGGCGTTCCCCGGGCTATACGAAACGCTCGTGAAAAACCGCAATGCCTCGTGGGTCGGGCCGCTCGAACGCATGTTGGGCGACGGACGGCACTACCTCGTCGTCGTCGGCGCCCTGCACCTCGTCGGCCGTGACAACGTCATCGACATGCTGAAGGCACGCGGCCACAAAGCCGTGCGCCTGCAGTGAGGTTCTTTACACCTCGGTCATCTCGAAGTCTTCCTTGCCGGACCCGCAGTCGGGGCACCGCCAAGACAGAGGGATGTCGGCCCATTTAGTGCCCGGAGGGATACCCTCGTCGGGGCGGCCTTTGGCTTCGTCGTAGATGAAGCCACAGATCAAGCACATGTAAGTCTTCACGGCTCAGGTCTTCGTCTTATAGCTCTCGAGCAACCGCTCGCGTTGGACGCAAAGCCTATCACGAGGCGGCCTTTTGCCGCGGGTTCAGACCAAGCCCTGACCTTTTGCGAGATCAGCCGCCAGGCGTTCGAGCCGCGTCAGCGCGTTCGGAGCTTCGAGTAGCGACTGCTTAAATGCGCGCTCCAGCGGCAAGACCTCGACCAGCCGCGCGGCTACCCAGACAGCATTGTCGAACGAGGGCTCGACGCCCCGGTAGAGCGACACACCTTTCAGCACGCGCTTCAGCAACGCCGCGAGCGGCTCGTGCTCGGGCGGCAGCGCCAGCGGAGGTTCGCGCGGCAGCAACTCAATCTCGCCCACGTACAGCCCGTCGGGCTGACGGCTCGCGGAGCCGAGCCGGAACATTTGCCTGCCCGTCGCGAGGATGCCGAGCATGCCACCGTCTTCCTCGTGCCAGTCGACGATCTCGGCGGTGGTGCCGACTTCGTGCAGCGACGCGACACCCACCTCTTCGCCCTCGCGAATCGACACGACGCCGAAGCGGTTCGGGCCTCGCATGCAGCGCGCCACCAAATCGACATAGCGCGGCTCGAAAATCCGCAGCGCAAGCGGGCCGCCCGGAAACAACACCGTCTTCAGCGGAAACAGAGGCAACGCGCTCATGGCGGCACTCAAACGATTGCGTGGCGCTCAGGGCATGGCATGGCGTTTTTCCAGCTCGCTCTGCAGCAGCGCCGGCAGGCCCTGAAAGCTGCCGTTCGACATCAACACCACCTGATCGCCGGCCGCGAGCTCCGCGAGCAAGCCCTTGAGCAACGCATCGACGTTGGTCGTTACGACGAGACGCGGGCCTACGGCTGCAAGCGTGTCGGCCGGGTCCCAGCCGAGTGCGGAACCGCCGAGCACGAACACGCGATCCGCGACCGCGAACGACTGCGCCAGCGCGTCGCCATGCACGCCCATGCGCATCGTGTTCGACCTCGGCTCCATGACCGCGACGATTCGTTTCGCTCCGGCGCGACTCTTGAGCCCGGCCAGCGTAGTGGCAATCGCGGTTGGGTGGTGTGCGAAGTCTTCGTATAGCGCGATACCGCCGAACGTGCCGCGAAGCTCGAGCCGGCGTTTGACACCTTTGAATTGCGCGAGCGCCGCGAGCGCGACATCGGGCGCTACGCCCACGTGCCCCGCCGCCGCAATCGCCGCGAGCGCGTTCTCGAGATTGTGGACGCCGAGCAGCGGCACCGTGGCGCTGCCAAGCGCTGCACCCTCCTTCGAGATGCGGACGCGCGACTGCTCGCCGACAGAATCGTAGCTGCCCCACCAATTCGCGCGGCGGTCGCGCGCGCTGAACCGCGTGAGCGGCGTCCACGCACCGCGCGCGAGGAGTCGATCGATGTTCGCGTCTACCGCATTCGCGACGATCAAGCCGTTGCGCGGCACCGTACGCAGCAGTTGATGAAACTGCCAGAGAATTGCATCGACATCCGCGAAAATGTCGGCGTGATCGTATTCGATGTTGTTGACGATCAACGTTCGCGGCCGGTAGTGCACGAACTTCGACCGTTTGTCGAAGAACGCCGTGTCGTACTCGTCCGCTTCGACGACGAAGTACGGCGACGCTCCAAGCCGTGCCGAGATACCGAAGTTGCTCGGAACGCCACCGACGAGGAAGCCCGGCTTCAGGCCTGCGTATTCGAGAATCCACGTCAGCATGCTGGTGGTCGTGGTCTTGCCGTGCGTGCCTGAGACAGCGAGCACCCACCGATCGCGCAATACGTGCTCGGCAAGCCACTGCGGGCCGGAATAGTAGGGTCGCCCGGAATCGAGGAGTGCTTCGATAACCGGCTTGCCGCGCGACAGTGCATTGCCGACGACGACGTGGTCCACGCCGCGCTCGATCTCCGCGTCGTAGCCTTGCTCGAGCGAGATGCCGAGATCGCGCAGCTGCGTGCTCATCGGCGGGTAGACGTTTTGATCGGCTCCGGACACGTCGTGCCCGGCTTCTTTCGCTATGGCAGCAATTCCGCCCATGAACGTGCCGCAAATGCCGAGAACGTGAACGCGCATTAGACGCCCGAGGAAAACAGCACGGTGCTTAAGACGCTCGTCGACAGCAGCACGTACCCTAGCATGATCACGACGCCCAGCACGTAGTGCCGGTCGATCGCACGCGACAACAAAAACCCGCCGATGTCGACGGACCACACCTGCAGAAGTTGCAGCAACACCTCGGGCGCGGTTGTCGCGTCCGCGGGCGCCTGCAACGATTGATTCCAGTCGACCAACAGCGCGCTGAGCACATTCAAAACGACGCCGGCGCCGAGAAACGCGCCCATCGTCTGCCAGAAACGCTGTCGCCGTTCGAACACGACGAGCACGCCCCACACGAACAAGAAGTCCATGACGACCAACAGCAACATCACGAGAATGGCGTCGTCGGGAGCAGCCGCTATCCGCAGCGTAACGAGCTGGGCGCACTCGGATGCGGCGAGCAGCACCAGGACGAGGAATGGCGACGAAGGTAGAGCGTCGGGTCCACGCCGATGGACCGTAATACCCAGGATGACCGGAATCAGGCGAAGCACGGGGATGTTTCTGCGATCACGGGGCCGGATAATAGCTCACAGTAGAGGTAGCGCAGGACTGACGATGACGACCGCGGATGAAATCGGCTGGGTAGCCACGAGTGACTCGCTTGAGCGCCTCGTCGCTGCCTTGAAGGGCACCTCGATCGCGGCCGTCGATACCGAATTCGTCCGCGAAAAGACCTACTACCCGCAGCTGTGCCTCATTCAGATCGCCACGCGAGACGACGTAGCATGCATCGACTGCCTGGCACCTCTCGATCTTTCGCCTCTGTATGCCGAGATGTTTCGCCCGGGGTTCACGTGGGTGCTGCACAGCGCACGCCAAGACCTCGAGGTGGTCTGGCAGCGGGCGGGGCGCATGCCGCCGCAACTAATCGACACGCAGATCGCGGCCGCCCTTACCGGAACCGCGCCACAAATGGGCCTCGAGACTCTGCTCGCTCGCACGCTCGGCGTAGAACTTGGCGAGAGCTACGCGCGCACCGACTGGAGCCGCCGGCCGCTGCCGCCGCCTGAGCTCGCGTATGCGCTCGACGACGTGCGCTACCTGCTCGGCGCGTGGGACCGGCTTCAAGCACAACTTACGGAGCTCGGCCGCAGCGCTTGGCTCGCCGAGGAGTGCGCGGGCGTGCTCGCTGAACGGCCGGAAGCCGACACGTTGACCGTGTGGGCTCGATTGAAAGGCGTGCACGGTCTGTCGTTCGCGGGGCAGTGCGCGGCGCTTGCGCTCGTGCGCTGGCGCGAAACCGCGGCACAGCGCTCGGACCGACCGCGCCGCTGGCTGCTGACCGACGAGCTGCTGCTGAGGATCGCCGACGCCATGCCGCGCGACATCGCCGCCGTTGCGGCCCTCGTGCCGGAGAAATTCGCGGCGCGCAACGGTGCCGCGGTGCTTGCGGCAGTTGCGACGCACGCGCAGCCCGATCTTGAGGCAGAGGTGCGGGCGAACGCTTCGCAGGCTCCGCCCGACAAGAACGTGGTCAAAGCGTTACAAGAGCGGGTGCGACAGCAAGCCGCGAAGCTCGCGATCGAACCGGAGATTCTGGCCACGCGGCGCGATCTCGTGGCCGTGGCGGGCGGCAAACCGCCGGCACATCTGACCCACGGTTGGCGGGCAGCCGAACTCGCGGAGCTGCTGGCGCCGGGAACGGCCGCTACTTCAGGCCCACGGCCTTCTTGAACCGGGCGTACACGTCGCTGACGTCGCCGGTGGCCTCGACCTTTTTCAGTAACCCGCGCTTTTGATAGTAGTCGATCAACGGCGCCGTCTGACGCTCGTAGACCTGCAGGCGATTGCGAATCGTGGCTTCGTTGTCGTCGTCGCGCTGCAGCAGCTCGCCGCCGGCCTTGCGGCAGGCTTCAAGCTCCGCCGGCGCGGAGAAATAGATGTTCAGGACCTGGCCCGTCGTCGAGCACGTACGCCGACCGGTCAGGCGTTTCATCAGGATCTCGAAGTCGACGTCCATGAGCACGGCTGCGTCGATCTTCTGACTTAGCTCGGCAAGCACGGCGTTCAAGCTGTCGGCCTGCGCGAGGTTGCGCGGAAAGCCGTCCAGGATGAAGCCCGGCTTCGCATCGGGCTTCGCAAGCCGCTCCTTGATCATGCCGAGCACGATCTCGTCGGACACGAGATCACCCGCATCCATGGTGGCTTTGGCCTTCAGGCCGAGCGGCGTCTTGTCGGCCACGGCACGTCGCAGTAGGTCGCCCGTCGAGACCTGTGGCAATTGGTGTTCCTGTTGCAGGCGCTGTGCCTGAGTGCCTTTGCCCGAGCCGGGCGCGCCGAGCATGACGATTCGCATATCGTTCTCCGTGTAAGTCGGGGCTACGCTAACGACGGCTGCCGCCTTCGTCAAACCGGAAGCGGCTTTGGTATTCTCGTACCGGCCTCGATACCGCTTCGGAGGATGCTTGAAAAAGAACGTCTTTTACGCGCAGTCCGGCGGCGTCACCGCCGTCATCAATGCGAGCGCATGCGGCGTCATCGAGACAGCCCGCAAGCACCGTAACAAGCTCGGCAAGGTCTACGCCGGCCGCAACGGCATTCTCGGCGCCCTGACCGAGGACATGATCGACACGACCGCCGAGTCGGCGAAGGCCATCGCAGCTCTGCGATACACGCCGGGCGGAGCGTTCGGCTCCGCGCGCTACAAGCTGAAAGGGCTCGACCAGAACCGCGCCGAGTACGAGCGACTGATCGAGGTCTTCAGGGCCCACGACATCGGCTACTTCTTCTATAACGGCGGCGGCGACTCGATGGACACTGCGTACAAGGTGTCGCAGATCGGCAAGCAGCTCGGCTACCCCGTGGTGTGTGTCGGCGTGCCGAAAACGGTCGACAACGACCTTCCTCTGACCGATTGCTGCCCCGGCTTCGGGTCGGTGGCCAAGTACATCGCCGTGTCGACGCGCGAAGCCGCGCTCGACGTGGCATCGATGGCGCGCACGTCGACGCGGGTGTTCATCCTCGAAGTCATGGGCCGGCACGCGGGCTGGATCGCCGCCGCCGGCGGCCTGGCGGGAGAGACGCCCGCTGACGCGCCGCACATCATCCTGTTTCCGGAGATTCCGTTCGACGAGACCGCATTCCTCGCACGCGTGAAGGACTGCGTCGCGCGCTACGAGTATTGCGTCGTCGTCGTGTCGGAAGGCACACGCACGCGCGAGGGCAAGTTCCTGGCCGAAACCGGCACAACGGACGCGTTCGGCCATGCGCAGCTCGGCGGCGTCGCGTCCACGGTGGCGCAGCTGGTCCGCGGCAAGCTCGGGTTCAAGTACCACTATGCGATCGCCGATTACCTGCAGCGAGCGGCTCGGCACATCGCGTCGAAGGTCGACGTCGAACAGGCCTACGCAATGGGCAAGGCGGCCGTCGAGCTCGCGCTGGCTGGCGAGAACGCCGTCATGCCGACGATCGTGCGCAAGTCCGATAGCCCGTATCGGTGGACCGTGGGCAAAGTGGCGCTCGCCAAGGTCGCGAACAGAGAGAAGATGATGCCGCGCAACTTCATTACGAAGGACGGCTTCGGCATCACGGCGGCCTGCCGGAAGTACCTGGCGCCGCTGATCCAGGGCGAAGACTACCCGCCGTATTCGAAGGGTCTGCCCAGTTATGTCAGCCTCAAGAATCAGCGGGTTGCACGAAAGCTCACGAAAGAGTTTGTGATAAAGTAGCGCCGCTTCGCCGGGGGGCGGCGGGGCTTGGTTAGAAAAACAAGGGCTTGAAACCCGCTCGAATCCGCCGGCGCCCCTTCTTCGCGGCTGAGGCTTCACTGGGTTTGATAAAGAGGTCCCTCGGGCCGCGCCTACGCGCGCCCAGCGGCGGCCACACTAGGTTGTGCTTGGGAGATAAAGAATGAACGCGACAAATACTCTGTGGCTTGCACTCGGGGCCGCGGCCTTGGCCGTGATCTACGGTGTCATCACCGTACGCTGGGTGCTCAAGCGCTCGCCGGGTAACGCCCGCATGCAGGAGATCGCCGGCGCGATCCAGGAAGGCGCAAGCGCCTACATGAACCGCCAATACTCGACGATCGCGATTGCCGGCGTCGTGTTGTTCCTGGTGCTCGGCCTCGTGCTGCACAACTGGCTCCAGGCCATCGGCTTCGCAGTCGGCGCCGTCTTCTCGGGCCTCGCGGGCTACATCGGCATGTTCGTCTCCGTACGCGCCAACGTGCGCACAGCCCAAGCTGCAACGGAAGGGTTGAACCCCGCACTCACGATGGCGTTTCGCAGCGGGGCGGTCACGGGCCTCCTCGTCGTCGGCCTCGGCCTGTTGGGTGTGGCCGGCTATTACATGGTCCTGCACAACATGGGTTACCAGCAGGAGCAGATCCTGAAGGCGCTCGTAGGCCTCGCGTTCGGCGGCTCGCTGATCTCGATCTTCGCGCGGCTCGGCGGCGGCATCTTCACGAAGGGCGCCGACGTTGGCGCCGACCTCGTGGGCAAGGTCGAAGCCGGCATTCCGGAAGACGATCCGCGTAACCCGGCCGTGATCGCCGACAACGTCGGTGACAACGTCGGCGACTGCGCCGGCA
>JBDTOT010000071.1:0-16509 GCA_039933105.1 Gammaproteobacteria bacterium
TACCGAAAGCGCCCGCCACGAAGCGCTTGCCGGTCACCGGCTCGGGGTCGGTGTCTTCCGTGTGGAATACGCCGATACGGTCTTGAGCGCAGACATAGAAGAAGCCGGTCGTGGGATCGTACGAGCTCGGCGGCCAATTCGCGCCGCCGCTGAACGCGGGCTTGATCGGCACCGGCTGCTCCGTCCAGAACGGCGTGAAGATCTTGCCGCCGTTCACGAGCGTCAGGCCTTCCGGTGCAATCGCAACCGACTGCGGTACGAAAGAATCGCCCCGCGGGTAGGGTTGCGTGGCAGCGGTCGCCTGGCGCAACTCCTGCGGCACCGGCTGCTCGTCGATGCCGATCAGCGGTGTACCGTTCGTGCGATCCAGGATGTAGACCCAGCCGGTCTTGCTCGGCTGCGCAAGGCCTTTGCGTGGCGTGCCGTTCAAGGTGAGGTCGAACAGCACGACGGGGCTCGGCCCGTCATAGTCCCAGAGGTCGTGATGCACTTGCTGGAAGTGCCAGCGGTATTTGCCGGTCTTCGCTTCGAGCGCCACGATCGAGGACGTGAAGAGGTTGTCGCCCTTGCGGACGCCGCCGCTGTAGTCGGGGCCCGGGTTGCCGGTGGAGAAGTAGAGGAGCCCGAGCGCGGGGTCGACCGCGGGCGTCTGCCACACGGAGCCGCCGCCGCTCTTCCACGAATCGTTGTCCTGGGGCCACGTGTCGTGGCCGCGTTCGCCAGGTCCGGGCACTGTGTGAAAAGTCCACGCCGGCGCGCCGGTCTTCGCGTTGAACGCCTTTACGCGGCCGCGGATGCCATATTCGGCACCCGATACGCCGACGATCACGAGCCCGTCGTAGTACAGCGGCGCCGCGGTGAGGCTATAGCCGTCCTGCCAACGCTCCGCTTGTACCTCCCAAGCGACCTTGCCGGTCTTCTGCTCGAGCGCGACGACCTTGCCGTCGAGTTGGCCGACGAAGATCTTGCCGTCGCCGAGCGCCACGCCGCGGCTCGTCCAGCCGCAGCACACGACGTCGTTCTTGTCGTCGAGCTTGGCCTCGTACTTCCACAGCGTGTCGCCGCTATCGACGCTGATCGCGAACACATCGTCGGCACCCGTCACGACGTAGATCACGCCGTCGTAGACGATCGGCTGCGCTTCGCCCGAGTACTTCGTGCCGACGCCCGAGCCGCCGAGCCGCGTGCGCCACACACCTTTGAGCTTCGCGACGTTGCCGCGGTCGATCTCTGTCAGGGGTGAGAAACGCTGGTTGTACCAATTGCCCCCGTTCGTGGGCCAAGAGGTCGTCGGCGAGGCCACGAGCGCGTCGCCTTTCCACGCGGGTGCTAGGCGAGAGGGTTGGGCAGTGAGAGGCGATGCGCAGAGCACCACGGCCGCGGCCGCCCACCCGCACGCGCCCAAGCGCCCCTTTGGCGCTTCTGTCGAACTCATCGTCATCCCCCGCCCGAGACACCCGGCCGCCGGGCCTATGCTGTGGCGCGGGCCCTTTGGGGTCCGCACCGCCGGCGATCTCGCGCCTCGGCCCGTTGTTGTAGGTTATGTGCCGAGGCGATAAAGTCCAAGAATTACGGGCCTCCGGCTCGCGGGCAGTGTATCAAGGAGTCGCACCATGGCCACTTACAACCTGTTGGGTAAGAACTTCGTGCCGCCGGACGTACACGGCAAGGTCACCGGCAAGGCGAAGTACGCCGAAGATTTTCGCGCCGAGGGCATGGCGTTCTGCCGGCTCATGCTGAGCCCGATGCCGCACGCGCGAGTCCGCAGCATCGACGCGAAGGAAGCGCTCGCCATGCCGGGCGTGCTCGGCATTCTCACGGCGAAAGACGTGCCGGCGCAGCCAGCCCCCGGCGAGCCGATTCTCACCGACGAGCCAATGTACGTCGGCCAACCGATTCTCGCAGTCGCCGCGGTCGACGAAACTACGGCACAAGACGCGATCGACAAGATCAAGCTGGATCTCGAGGAGTTGCCGTTCACGGTGGATCCGCTGCAGAGCTTGTTCCCTGGCGGTCCCGATGCGCGCACTGACGGCAATGTCGTCGATAACCGGTTGATCGGTCCGCCCAAGCTGACGAAGACCAAATGGTCGGCTGCGGATTTCGCCAAGGTCGAAGAGGGCCAACTGCCGGCGGGTGAGCCGATCCTCGAGTGGTCGTACGGCGATGTCGACGCGGGCTTCAAGAAAGCGGCGCTCGTGCTCGACGAAACGTTCGTGACGGGCACCATGTCGCACCATTCGATGGAGCCGCGCTCCGCGATGGCCTACTGGGAGAACGGCAAGTGCTTCGTGTACGGCTCTACGCAGAGCCAGAGCTTCATTGTTCCCGGGCTCGCAGCCTACATCGGCATTAAGCCCGAGGACCTCGTGTACGTCGCCGAGACTTGCGGCGGCGGTTTCGGCTCGAAGGGCTCGGCCTATCCGCAGATGGCAATCCCGGCTCACATGTCCAAGAAGATCGGCAAGCCGGTCATGATGCGCATCAGCCGCGCCGAGGAATATTTCATCGGCAATGCGCGCACCGGTTTCCAGGGCCGCATCAAGATGGGATTCGACAAGGCGGGGCGCGTCACGGCGGCTGATCTCTACGTCGTTCAGGAGAACGGCCCCACGACCGGCTTCCCGGATTGGCCGTCGTCCGGCGATACCGTGTCGATCTTGTACCAGCCGCCCGCAATGCGGTTCCGCGGCATGTGTGTCATGACGAACACGATCCCGCGTGTCGCGCAGCGCGGCCCGGGTCACAACCAGACCGTGGCCGCCGTCGAGCCGATCATCGACAAAGCTGCGCGCCAGCTGGGGATCGATAGGCTCGAGATCCGGCGCATCAACGGCCCGAAGATGGACGCGAAGCTGGGTGCCCAGCAGGGCCCGGTCACGAGCTGCTACCTCGAGGAAGCCAGGGCGAAAGGCGCGGCGGCGTTCAACTATGCGGAGCGCATCAAGCGCAGCGGCCAGAAGAACGGCAACAAGATCACTGGCATTGGCGTAGGCCAGGCGTTTCACCCGGCCGGTTTCGCAGGCTTCGACGGCATCGTGCGCATTACTCCGGACGGCAAGATTCACTTGCATACCGGCGTCGGCAATCTCGGCACGTATTCGCACTCGGGCACGCAGCGCGTCGCAGCCGAGGCGCTGAAAGCGAATTGGGAAAACTGCATCGTGGAGCGTGGTGACACGCGCAAGGGTTTGCCCTGGAACATCGGCCAGTTCGGCAGCAACACCTCGTTCACGATGTCGCGCTCGAGCTACGCGGCCGCCATGGACGCGGTCGGCAAGCTGAAGGAAATTGCGGCGATGGATCTCGGCGGCAAAGCCGACGACTACGATATCGCCGACGAGAAAGTGTTCCGCAAAGGCGATCCGAGTAAGAACCTCACGTATGCGCAAGCGGCGAAGCGCGCGATCGAGCTCGGCGGTAAATTCGACGGGCACGAGGCGCCGGCCGATGTGAACCCGATGACGTCGGGTGCGACAAAGTCGCTCGCAGGCACGGGCCTGGTGGGTGTCGCGAAGGACAACATGCCGCTGACGGCGCAGCCGGCCGCGTTCGTTGCCGGTTTCGTCGAGATCTCGCTCGATACGGAGACGGGCGCGTTCGACATCATCGACTACGTGGCGGTGGCCGACTGCGGCACGGTGATCCACCCGCAGAGCCTTGCGACGCAGATCAAAGGCGGCGCCGTCATGGGCTTCGGTCTCGCGAGCCTCGAACGGCACATCTACGATCCACAGAATGGGTTGCCGCACACCATCGGGCTGCATCAGGCGAAGCCGGCGACCTATCTCGACGTGGCACGCACGTTCACGACGGACGCGGTCGACAAACCCGACCCGCAGAGTCCGCTCGGCACGAAGGGCATCGGCGAGCCCGTCATGGGCGCGGGCGCTTCGGCCTTGATGTGCGCGATCTCCGATGCGCTTGGCGGGCACCTGTTCAATCGCGTGCCGGTCATGCGCGATCACATCGTGAACGTGCTCGCGAAGCAGCCGCAGTCGCACAAGCCGCTGCAGGTGAACACGGCCTGACGAAGACGGGCACCTCAGGTGCCCGCACGTGCCCGGATACTCGTCCCCGCGCATGCTCACGGGCGCATACTCTTTTCAGCATGGCGAGAGCTGGCTCTGCTCTGGACGCCTACCCAACTAGAACGAGGACACCTCCATGAACGCCGTGACGCAACTGCAGTCTTCGATCAAAAACACGAACGCGCTGTTCATCGGCGGCAAATGGCAAAAGCCGGCGGGGCAGGGCAAGTTGAATGTGATCTCGCCCGTCACCGAGCAAGTCGTGATGACGTTCCCGGAAGCGTCGACGGCCGACGTCGATGCGGCCGTCGCGGCCGCGCGCACGGCGTTCGACACGGGCCCATGGCCGCGCATGTCGGCGCAGGAGCGCGGCAAGGCGTTGCTCAAGGTTGGGGAGCTGTTGCGAGCGCGGCTGCCCGAGTTGGCGGCGACATGGACCGCGCAAGTCGGCGCGCCGATCAGCCTCACGACGTATCTGTCGGGTCAACCGCCGCAGCTGTTCGAGTACTACGGCAAGCTGATTCAGTCGTACAAGCTGGTCGACGAGCGCGTGGGCAGTTACGGCGAGAAGGCGCGAATCGTCAAGGAGCCCGTCGGTGTTTGCGCGGCCATCACGCCGTGGAATGCGCCGCTCGTGCTGCTTTGCTACAAAGTTGCGGCGGGCCTCGCCGCTGGTTGCACGATCGTGGCGAAGCCCGCGCCTGAGACGCCGGCCGACGCGTACATCCTCGCCGAATGCATCGAAGCCGCCGGCATTCCGCCCGGCGTGTTCAATCTGGTTCCGGCGGGTCGCGAAACGGGTGACTACCTGATCCGCCATCCCGGTATCGACAAGATCAGCTTCACCGGTAGCTCGGCGGCGGGCCGGCACATCGCCGCCGTCGCGGCTGAGCGCCTCGCGCGCACGAGCTTCGAGCTCGGCGGAAAATCCGCCGCGATCTTCCTCGACGACGCCGACGTCGCGAAGGCTTTGCCGAGCCTCGTGCAGTTCTCGATGCCGATCACGGGTCAGGTGTGTTTCTCGCTCACGCGCGTGCTCGTGCCGGAGACGCGGAAGCAGGAAATACTCGATGCCTACGTCGCAGCCATCAAGACCGTGAAAGTCGGCGATCCGATGGATCCCGCCACGCAGATGGGTCCCCTTGCAATGCAGCGCCAGCTGACGCGGGTGCAGGGTTACATCGCGAAAGGGAAAGACGAAGGTGCGAAGATCGCGCTCGGTGGCGGCCGGCCGAAGGGCTTCGACCGCGGCTGGTTCATCGAGCCGACGGTATTCTCCGATGTCCAGCCGTCGATGACGATCGCGCGCGAGGAAATCTTCGGGCCGGTCGTATCGTTCATCAGCTACAAAGACCTCGACGATGCTGTAAGGATGGCCAACGACACTATCTACGGCCTGCACGGCGCGGTTTATACGCAGGACCCGGAGCGCGGCTACGAAGTTGCCCGCCGTGTTCGCTCCGGCAGCGTCACCGTGAACGGTCTCATCGTAGATCCCGAGTTGCCGTTCGGCGGCTTCAAGCAATCGGGCACGGGCCGCGAGGGCGGTGTCGAAGGTCTCGATCCGTATTTTGAAATGAAGACGATCTACTTCGCATGACCGTGGCCGCTGGTCCGGGTGTAAAGACCAGTGGGGCCCTTGCACTTGAACGACGGCACAGGGCAGGTGTCTATCTGTGGCCGGTATATCCCGGTCGCACTAGTCGGGGAGGTAGGCCACATGAACATCGTTCGGCGCCAGTTTCTCCACGCTAGCAGTACGCTCGCAGCGCTCGGCACAATCGGAGCGCTTACGTTCAATTCGCGCCGCGCCGCTGCCGCCACGGAAGCTACTTTCGAAGTAACTCACACCGAGGACGAGTGGAAGAAGATCCTCACACCGAATCAGTTCCAAGTGCTGCGCAAGGAAGCCACGGAACGCCCGTTCTCGAGTCGATTAAACGATGAGCACCGCAAGGGCATCTTCCAGTGTGCGGGCTGCGACCTCGATCTGTATTCGTCGGAAACCAAGTTCGAAAGCGGCACGGGTTGGCCGAGCTTCTTTCAGCCGCTCGCGAATGCCATTGGCACGAGCACCGATCGCACGTTCGGCATGGCTCGCACCGCGGTGTACTGCAGGCGCTGCGGGGGCCACTTGGGTCACGTGTTCAACGATGGGCCGAAGCCTACCGGGCTACGTTACTGCATGAATGGTCTTGCGATGAAGTTCGTGCCCGCCTGAGGAGTTCGCGTGGTGCTTTTCACCCTGGCGTTTCTCGGCGGTGTGCTCACGATCCTGAGTCCCTGCATCTTGCCCGTGCTGCCGTTCGTGTTCACGCGCGCGGGAGAGCCGTTCCGCCGCTCCGGTCTGCCGTTACTCGTAGGCATGGCCGTGACGTTCGCCGCCGTCGCCACGCTCGCGGCAGTGGGCGGCGGGTGGGTTGTCAGCGCAAATCAGTGGGGGCGCTGGCTCGCGCTCGCGCTAGTCTTTTTGTTCGGGCTCACCTTGCTGCTGCCGAGCCTTGCAGACCGACTCAGCCGGCCGTTCGTAGCGCTCGGCAACAAGCTGTCGAGCTCGGCGTCGAGCAAAGAAGGCAGCCCGCGCTCGTCGCTGTTGCTCGGCGTCGCCACCGGCATGCTGTGGGCGCCGTGCGCGGGGCCGATCCTAGGCTTGATCCTCACGGGCGCTGCGCTGCGTGGTGCGAACGTCCAGACATCGCTGCTGCTGTTGGCGTTCGCGGCCGGTAGTGCGGTCGCACTTGGCGCCGCGTTGTTCCTGGGTGGTCGTGTGTTCGCCGCGTTGAAGAGCTCGCTCGGTGCGGAGGAGTGGGTCCGCCGCGCGCTCGGTGCCGCTGTCGTCGTCGGTGCCGTGGCCATCGCGCTCGGGCTCGACACCGGTCTGCTCGCACGCGTCTCGACCGCGAGCACCACGAAGATCGAGGAGACTTTGTTCGGGCGCCTCATGCCCGAGCGCACGCGTGCGTCAGGCGACGACGACGTGCTGCTGCCGGGCCCCGCCATGGCGGGCAACGGCGCGATGATGTCGGGCAATGCGGCGATGGCAGGCAACGGCGCCATGATGTCGGGCGCGCACGGGGCGGCCGGCGCTCTGCCGGTACAAGCACCGATGCCGGCGCTCGACGGCGCCACGCAATGGCTGAACTCCGAGCCGCTGACGCGCGAAGGACTGCGCGGCAAAGTCGTGCTGATCGACTTCTGGACGTATTCCTGCATCAACTGCATCCGGGCGCTGCCTTATGTCGAGGCGTGGTACGAGAAGTATCGCGATCAGGGTCTCGTCGTGATTGGCGTACACGCGCCGGAGTTCGCGTTCGAGAAGGACGTGAAGAACGTGCAGCGTGCGATCCGCGACTTCGGTCTGAAGTATCCGGTCGCCATCGACAACGACTATGCATTGTGGCGCGCTTTCGCGAACGAGTACTGGCCCGCGCACTACTTCGTCGATGCGAAGGGCAACATCCGCCACACGCACTTCGGTGAAGGCGCGTACGACGAGTCCGAGCGCGTGATCCAGCAGCTGCTGGACGAGGCCGGCGGCGCAGTAACGACGGACCTCGTCGCGCCTGCCGCCGAGGGTGCCGCGATGGCCTCGGACCAGCTCGCGGTGCTGAGCCCCGAAACCTACGTTGGTCACGAGCGCGCCGAGCACTTTGCGTCGCCTGGCGGCCAGGTGCCTGGCGTCGAGCGCGATTACGCGGTGCCCCCGAAACCCGCCCTGAACGAATGGGGCCTGGGCGGGCGGTGGACGGTCGGCGAACAAGACGCCGTTTCGAACGCAGCGTCCGCAAAGATCGTGTTCCACTTCCAGGCCCGCGATCTGCACCTCGTGCTCGGCCCGGGTCCCGACGGCAAGCCTGTACGTTTCCGCGTGCGTATCGACGGCGTGGCGCCGGCGAGCGCTCATGGCTCCGACATCGGTGCGGACGGCGCGGGTGTCGTGGAGCAACAGCGGCTCTATCAATTGATCCGTCAACAAGGCGCCGTACGCGATCGTACGTTCGAGATCGAATTCTTGGATCCCGGCGTTACGGCTTACGCGTTCACGTTTGGCTAGAGGAGAATCGGCATGAGACTGCAAGCTTCGATCTCGTTTCGCGCCGCGGTGCTCACCGCGTTCGTCGCATTGCTCGGCTGCGCGCAGGCGGCGGAAGACGCCGTCGCGATCCCCACACCCGCGTTCGACGAGATGCCTTCGAGCTCGTCGGCCACCGCGGTCGCAGTATTCGCCGGCGGCTGTTTCTGGGGCATCCAGGGCGTGTATGAACACGTGCAAGGGGTGCTGAAAGCCGTGTCGGGCTACGCGGGCGGCTCCCAGGTCAACGCGCACTACGAGATCGTTGGCACCGGCAGCACAGGCCACGCCGAGACCGTGCAGATCACGTACGACCCGTCGAAGGTCACGTACGGCAAGCTGTTGCAGATCTTTTTCTCGGTGGCGCACGACCCGACGCAGCTCAACATGCAGGGTCCCGATTACGGCACGCAGTATCGTTCGACGATCTTTCCCATCGATGCGAAGCAACGCGAAATCGCGGAGAAGTACATCGCACAGTTGAATGCGGCGCACGTGTACAAGAAGAACATCGTAACGACGCTCGAGGACGGCAGAGCGTTCTACGCAGCCGAGGCCTATCACCAGGATTTTCTCGTGCGTAACCCCGATCATCCGTACATCGCGTTCAACGACATCCCGAAGGTGCGTAATCTCGCGCAGATGTTCGCCGACCTCTACCAGAAGGAGCCGGTGCTCGTGATGCCGCGCGCGAACGCGAAGCGCGGGAGCCCGGGCGGCCTCTAGGCCGCGTCACGCTTTTGCTGTCGGTTTGATTTTGGCGTTCGGACGAAACAGATTCGTCGGGTCGTCTTTGTTCTTCCGTTCCACCGGGCGTGGGTAGTTGTCGACGCAAGTCTCGCGCAGGTTTCTCGTCTGCCGAAGGGTCGGTGTTCACGTAGTAGCCTTTGGTAAACGGATCGAACGCCTTCCATAGGTCGCGTAGCACCGCGGCGAACCAGATCCCCTTGTGATTCGCGGCTCGAGCAGCTTGCCGTTGGCGGTCACGAGTTCGTACGTGCGCACGTTATCGCATGACAAACCGTGGACGCGCATGAGTCGTTCCTGACGCGCGGTCGTAGGCGTCGTCCGCCGCAAGCAGTAGGCGACGCACTCGCAGATTCTTTGTGTGGCAACGTACCGATCGCTGAACCGCTTTCGGCGCACGATCTGCAAGTACGGGCCGTGGGCTACGCCGATCCGCCCGACCGATCAAATTCTAAGAACGTTAACTACAGACTACGGAGCAGATCATGACAGAGACCACCATAGCCGGTCGCAACAGCGACACATTCCGCGATGCGGGCAATCCAACGACCAGCGATCGAGTCGCGGGCCGGGCGCATGAGACGATCGACCGTGTAGCCGAAACCGCAAACCAGGCCGAGCAGGGCATGCGTGGCGCCGCGACGCGTGCTGCCGAAGCAGCGCGAAAGGCGCAGGAGCAGCTGAGTGCCGCGGCTGGCGAGAACGCGAAGAAAATTCGGTCGTACATCGAACAGAACCCGCTCACTACCGCCGGGATCGCGTTTGCGGTTGGCGTTGTAGTGAGTGCGTTGGTGGTTCGACGCGGATAGGACGCCCTGTGCTGCAGTCCGTCGAGGAGTTCGTGCGCACCGGCACAGAGCGTGCGCTCGCACTCGTCGATCTGGCTGCGGCAGAAGTGCGGCTGGCTGCGCTCAGCGGCCTGACGATGTTGCTGCTCGTCATGATCGCTTCCGCCGCGCTCGTTGTGGCCTGGGCCCTGGTGGTCGGTTGTTTGTTGTACCTGTTGTCGCGCACTGGGATCGGCTGGCCGATACCGGCGTTCCTCCTCGCAGTCGCGCACGTGGCGCTGGCTTATACCCTCTGGCAGATCACCGTACGGTTGAGCAAGAACCTTTCGTTGCCGGAATTGCGTCGCACGGCGTTTGCTGCGCAGTTCGATCCACAGGAGACGAATGCAGATGAAGCGACCGCATTGGTCCCCGACGGACCTTAGACGGCAGCAGCGCGCAGTTCATCGTCTCGCGCTGCGCGCCGAGGCCCATCGGCGGAGGTTTCGTAGTGCTCGTGCCCGCTGCGTGGCACGGCTTCGGCAGTTGCTCGGTACTCCACTAGCGCTCGCTGGTTGTCTCGGCTTGGGGATCGTTGTTGGTGGCCGCACGGCGCAGCACCGTGACGGCACAACGATGACGCGTCGGACCAGATCCTGGTCGGCGCTCGTTGCTGCAGTTGCCAGGGCCCTAGCGTTACATGCAATCACGTCCGGTCGACACTCCGGCGCGATCGTCATGAACGCCGTCGCGTGGGCGCGCACGCAGCGGCGTCGCGCGCGCCTTGAATCACCCAGCGCGTCGGCCGCTGAACAGTTGGAGGAGGACCACGACGACCGCGGCTACCAACAGAATGTGGAGCAGTCCGCCGGCAGTGAATGACGTCACGAGTCCCAAAACCCAAAGAATCAGTAACACTACGGCTATCGTATAGAGCATTTTGACCTCCAGTGGCGTGCAGACGCGCGCGACGTGCGCCGCTGAGTAACTCTGCCACATACCGCATCGTGTTCTTGTCGCGACTTGACAGCAGTGCGCTACCGAACAGAACGCACGAGCGCACCGCGTGCGAGAGACGGTGCTAACGCCAATTTCCCGCCCCTGCGAATGGCGGTGAACGGGATACGGCAGGTGTGCAGGAAGTCGACAAGATCTGAACTGCCGAAGATGTCGGCATCGTGCTCGACGAGCAGTCGGTGTGCGTTGCGTGCCCACGCGGCAGCTGCCACGCCGCGCCGGCGGATAAGGCGGTCGACCAGCCAAGCGCGCTCGGACTCCGGTAAGTGCTGCTGTACGTCAATCTCTAAGGTCCACAGGTTCTGCAGGTTCTGCAGGTTCTGCAGGTTCTGCAGGTTCTGCAGATGCTGGAGATTCTGGGGCATCACTATCTCCTTGATTGAGTGGGATCGCGTGGCAGGGCGGTAGGGCGGAGCTTCCTGTACACCGCGCGTACCGTCTGTGCGCGAACCCACGAACGCCGGGTGTGTACGCCAGCGCACGGACTGCGCCCCCCGGCGGTGCGATCTCGCCGCATGGACGTTCCGTACTCTTCGTCACGTGTCCGCGGCGTGCACGATGAACGCGCTGAATGGCCGGGTCGCCGAGGTGTGCTACTGGTTCCTCTCGGCCGTTGTTTTGGGTGTGTACTGCGGCGCGCGCAGCGACGGCGAGTCCGACCGGCGCTGGGCCATAGAAGGGCTGTTAGCGGGCGTGCGCGGCCCGGTCCGCGTGGTGGATACGTTGCGCTCGACACGAACTACACTCGTCGTGTGTTGCTCGGTGCAGCCTCGCCCGATCGAACGCAACTGGCGACCGGCCGCAGCGCAGGTGGCGGGCGCTGCGGTACCGAGCAGCGACGGCAATGTCGCGATCGTCGGTCCTCGCGATGCCTCATGGACACTGAGGGAAGAACGCGATGAACACGACCAAGAGCCCGTATGAAGAAACGTCGCTGACGGCGGGTTCGCTGCCGTTCTTTTCCGCGGTGACCGAGCAGAATCTCGGTCGTGCGCTCGCTGCCAGTCGGCGCGAGGTCGCGGCGGCGCGCGCGGAGCTGGATGGCCTACTCGAGCGTGACCTGCGGCTCAAGCGACGGGTAGGGCACCTCGAACGAGCGCTGGTGACGGCGCGCCAACAGGGGTGCCGCGATGCACTTACCGGTCTCGCGAACCGACGGCTGCTCGGGGACCACTACCGGCATGCGGTGGCACGCGCCGCACGCAGGCACTTGCAGGTGGGCGTCTTGTTCCTCGATCTCGATGGTTTCCGGGCCATCAACACTGCGATCGGTCATGACGTAGGGGACAAACTTCTGCAGCAGGTGGCGATCCGACTCACTGATTGCATTCGTCCGTCGGACACCGCGTGTCGGCCGGGAGGAGATGAATTCGCGATTCTGCTGCTGGAGCTCGAGAGCCGTGAGGTTGCGGTGCTGACGGCGAGCAGAGTCCGCGCCTGCGTTGCGATGCCATATGTCGTCAATGGCAGCGTCACGAACGTGAGCACCAGCGTTGGCATGGCCGTTTATCCGCTGGATGGTCAGGACTGCGATGAGCTCCTGCGGCCGGCCGACCGCGAAATGTATCGCGACAAGGCCGCCAGCAGATAATGCTCCCGCGGATCGGTGCCCGTGCATCCTGCGGTGCGCGCTGCTAATGTTCCTGCGTGGTTTACCCAAGTCACTGCATTCGCCGCACCACGAGCGCTGCTGCGCTGGTGTTGACCGCATTCAGCGTCACTGCGCAGGCGCCACGCTCCGTAGGCGGTGAGCCAGCCGTTGCGCCGCGCGCCGTCACGCCGCGCGGTCCGCTGTCGGCTGAAGAGCGCAACACCATCGGCGTGTTCGAGAGCGTGAGCCAGTCGGTCGTGTACATCACGACGGTTCAGCACGTGCAGGATTTCTTCAGCCGCAACGTCATGCGCGTGCCGCAGGGCACGGGCTCGGGGTTCCTGTGGGACGATCAGGGCCACATCGTCACGAATTTCCACGTGATCCGCGGCGCGCAGGAAGCGCTCGTCACGCTCGGCGATCAGCGCAGTTTTCAGGCGCAACTGGTGGGCGCGAGCCCCGAGCACGATCTCGCGGTGCTGAAAATCGACGTGCCGAAAGATTTACCGAAACCCATCCCGCTCGGCAGCAGCAGCGAGCTGCGCGTTGGCCAGACCGTGCTCGCGATCGGCAACCCGTTCGGACTGGACCACACGCTGACCACCGGCATCGTGTCCGCGCTGAACCGCACGGTCGACAACGAGCAGGGCGGTACGATCGAGAACGTGATTCAAACAGACGCCGCGATCAATCCCGGCAACTCCGGAGGCCCGTTGATCGACAGCGCCGGGCGGCTCGTCGGCATCAACACCATGATTTACAGCCCGTCGGGGGCGTATGCCGGCATCGGCTTCGCAGTGCCGGTGGACACAATCAATCGCGTCGCGCCACGACTGATCGGTTTTGGCCGTTACGTGCGGCCCTCGCTCGGTATCTCGGCCAACGACGACGTGAGCCGGCAGCTCATGAACGACGACGCGAAAGGCGTGCTCGTGCTCGGCGTCTCGCCGGGCTCGCCGGCGGCGCAGGCCGGCCTGCGGGCGACAGAAGTCACGCGCGCGGGTCGTGCATCCATCGGCGACGTGATCGAAGCCGTCGACGGCAAACCGGTCAAGGATTTCGCGACCCTCGTCAACGTGCTCGACACGCATGAGTTTGGCGACCGCGTCATGTTGACCGTGCGCCGTGGCGGCGCACGCGTCGAAGTGCCGATCACGCTAACCGGCTCGCGCTAGTCGCGCCGCGCGCTGTTCCTGCAGATGTGCGGCGCGGTCGTCGGCGAAGCGCGCAACAAGGCCGACCGCCCTACTCTTCCTCTCCGGCGCGCGCGAGCACGCTGTCGGGTCGCGCCTTCGCGCGCAGCCCGCGCCACGCGAAATAGCCGCCGAGCGCCACCAGGATCGGCAGCAGCGGATGACCGCTCGCGAGACTCCACGGATCGTCGAACAGAATCACCGTGGTGCGCAGCGAGCGCTCGAACATCGGTCCCAGTATGAATCCGATCAGGAACACGATGAACGGGAAGTGCAGCTTGCGCATGAAATAGCCGAACACCGCGAAGATCAGCATCACGCCGACGCCGAACATGGAGCCTGCCGACACGTAAGCGCCCGTGACGCACAGCAACGCGGTGCAGGCCACGATGATCCGCCGCGGAATCGCCAGGAACATGGCGAAGAAACGCAGGCCCACGTTGCCGATGACGAGGTTGAGCACGTTCGCGAGCATGAGTGAAGCGAACAGCCCGTAGATGACGGTGGGATGCTCGCGAAACACGAACGGCCCGGGCGTGATGCCGTGGATCAGGAACGCGCCGACGATGAGCGCGGCGGTCGCACTGCCCGGCACGCCGAGTGTGAGCAGGGGAATCAGGCTCGAGCCGATCACCGCGTTGTTCGCCGACTCGATGGCAGCGATGCCTTCGAGCTGGCCGGTGCCGAAGAGCTCCGGAGTCTTCGAGGCACGCCGCTCCGCTCCGTACGCGAGAAACGCTGCCACCGAAGCGCCGAGGCCCGGCAGCGCTCCGACGGCAGTGCCGATCAGGGAGCCACGTAGGATTGCGCGCGTGCAGCCCTTCAACTCCGCGAACGTGAGCCTGTCGTCCTTGCCCCCACGCAGCGGTACGCGCTCGCCCTCGATCGTGGCGGAACCCGCGACGAAGTAGCTCTCCATCTGCACGAGCACCTCGCCGAGCGCCAACATACCGATGGCAACAGACACGAGCGGCAGGCCGTCCTGCAGATCGAGAATGCCGAACGTGAAGCGCTCGCCGCCCGTGTCTATGTCTAGGCCGATGGTGGCGAACAGCATGCCGAGGCCGAGAGCGAACAGACCTTTGGGCAACGAGCCGCCGAGTAGCGTGGCGATGAACGCGAAGGAAAAAAACAGCACACCGAGCAGCTCGGCAGGGCCCATGCGCAGGGCGAGCAGTGCGAGCGGCGCGGCGGAGAGGATCAACACGGTATCGGCGAAGATGTCGCCGGCCACCGATGCGTACAGCGACATCATGAGCGCCTTGCGAGGCATGCCCTTGCGCGCCAGCGGGTAACCATCGAGCGCTGTCAGCGCCGAGGACACCTCGCCCGGCGTGTTGATCAGTATGGAGCTGATTGCCCCGCCGTATTCACCGCCCTTGTGCACGCCGAGCAGGAATGCGATAGCCGACACTGGGTTCAGCGTGTACGTGAGCGGCACGGCGATGGCGATGGCCATGGGCGCGCTCAGGCCAGGAATCGCGCCGACGAGAATGCCGAGCGAGACGCCGAGCGCCACGAAGCCGATGTTGATCGGATCGAGTGCGCCGGCGATGCCTTGCAGGACGACGTCCACGTCTTGGCCGGCTACGGAAGCGGAAAGTCGAGCGCCACGTCGAACAGCAGCCAGAGCGCGAGGGGCAGAGCCACCGCGGCGCCGAGCGCCACCTTGAGGTCGGCTCGGACGACGAGCAGAAACCCCGCTACCAGCATGGCCGCGCCGGCCAGGTAGCCGAAGGCTTCCATGAGCGCCAACGAGGCCGCGAGCACCGTGACGACCAGCACGATGAATAGCCAGGCACGCGGCGACAGCGGTGCATCGCCGGCGGCGGAGCGGCGATCGAGCAGGCGCGCGAGAAGGAGCAGCAGCATTGCGCCCGTGGCGAGGCCGGTGGCGACATACGGCATGAACGCCGGCGAGAGATCGCCGTCCGCCGCGCCTCCATCGACGTACCGCGGGATCAGCGCGACGATCGTGACCATCCCGAGCACGAGGAACAGCGCAGCGGTGATCAGATCGGCTCGGCGCACGCGCGTGTCTACTCGCGAATTCGCGCGACGGCGCGGCCGAGCGTTTCGGCCTCGGTCTGCAACATCCCGGTGACCTCGGCCGGCCCGAGGTAATACTCGGGGTAACGGAGGCTGCGGATCAGCGCGCGCATGTCGGGTGCCTCGATCGCCGACTTCAGCCCGCGCGTGAGCGTGTTCCGCACGTCGGCCGGCAGGTTCGGCGGTGCCGAAACCACGAACAGCGAGCACGACGTGATGTCGTAGCCGAGCTCGCGCAACGTGGGTACTTCGGGCGAAGTCGCGAGCCGGGCGTCCTCGGCCGATGCGAGCACTCGCATTCGACCGGCCGCGACGAAGTCGACGTGCGGACCGCCCGAGAAGCCGAAGTCGGCATGGCCGCCAAGAATCGCCTGCATCATCTCGCCGCCGCCCTGCACGGTGATGACCTTGAACTTCACGCCGGCCACCTTGGCGATGAAGTCGGCGACGACGCGAGTCAACGGCGACTGCGACGCATACACCGGCGCGGGGCCGCGTCTCGCGGCTTCGACGAGATCCGCCAACGTCTTGTACGGCTTCTCGGTGCTCGTCACGAGCGCGCACTGCCCTTTCGAGACCGACGCGAGATGCGTGAAGTCGCCGACCGTGTATTTCGTTGCGGCGGGCATGATGACCGGATTGCCGGAATACGCCTGCGAGATCGCCATACCGAGCGTGTAACCGTCCGCGGGGCTGTGCAGAAGACGCGTTGCCATGACGCCGCCGCCGGCGCCCGCGCGGTTCTCGACGATGACCGGCTGGCCGAGCGCCTGCTTGAGAGTTTTCGCGAGTACGCGACCCAGCACGTCCGTGCTGCCGGCCGGCGCGGAGCCGATGTAGAGGGTGATGGGCTTGCTCGGGTAATCGGCCGCCGACGCGCTCTGCACGGAGACGGCCGCGGCGACGAGCGCTACCGCGATCCTCCACCTGGAACCTGTTCCCCGCAACGTGCCGCCCCAGTGCGCGCCGACGGCGCTCAGTCCATGGCCTCGGCGGGACCGAGCAGGTCACCGACGATGGGAGTCGACGGCGCGCCGTCGAC
>JBDTOT010000072.1:0-16105 GCA_039933105.1 Gammaproteobacteria bacterium
AATTACGCGCGACGTGTCGGGTGAAGGCGTACAGCAGGCGCTGCTGAAGTTGATCGAAGGCACGATCGCGTCGGTGCCACCCCAGGGTGGTCGTAAACATCCGCAGCAGGAATTCCTGCAGGTGGACACGTCGAACATCCTGTTCATCTGCGGCGGCGCGTTCTCGGGCCTCGACAAGATCATCCTGAACCGCTCGAAGAAGAGCGGCATCGGCTTCGTCGCCGAGGTTCGGCCACCGGACGGCGGCCAGCACATCAACGATTTGCTGGGCGACGTGGAGCCCGAGGATCTCATCAAGTACGGCTTGATACCGGAGTTCGTTGGACGTTTGCCGGTCGTCGCGACGCTCGAGGAGCTCGACGAAGAGGCGCTCATCCAAATACTGACGGAGCCGCGCAACGCGCTGACGAAGCAATATCAGAAGCTGTTCGATATGGAAGGTGTGGAGCTCGAGTTCCGCGAAGACGCTCTGCGTGCCGTTGCCCGCAAGGCCATGCAGCGCAAGACCGGCGCGCGAGGGCTGCGGACGATCCTCGAAAACGTGCTTCTCGATACCATGTACGACCTGCCGGCCATGAGCAACGCAACCAAGGTCGTAGTCGACGACTCGGTCGTCACGGGCGAGACCAAGCCGTACATCATCTACGAGGCCGACGCGCCCGCGGCCGTGGGAGACGAGCGTCGCTAGCGTGCGCTCGTGGCGATTCCTGGCTTCGGTGCGACCGAACGCGCGGGACGTAGTTAGTCTGCTTGAATCGGTCCAACCGCTGTATGCCGGCTTGCCACGAACCGTGGCCGCGCCGGCTTTTACTGAGAGACCCCAGTCATGACAGATACCGCCAACACACCGGCCTCGAATCGCCTACCGATCCTGCCGTTGCGCGATGTGGTCATTTACCCGCACACGGTAATCCCCCTGTTCGTCGGCCGGGAACGGTCCGTGGCCGCCCTCGACCAAGCGATGGCCGGCAACCGCGAGATCCTGCTCGTCGCTCAGACGCAGCCTGACATCGACGAGCCGAGCGCCAAGGATCTCTACGAGATCGGCACCGTCGCGACGATTCTCCAGCTGCTGAAGTTGCCCGACGGCACGGTCAAGGTGCTGATGGAGGGTATCAGGCGTGCGCGCCTGCGTGATCTGCAGGTGGGCGACATTTTCAGTGCCGAAGCCGAGGATCTGCCAGAGGGCGGCGAAAGCGATCGCCGCGAGCTCGATGTCCTGACGCGCTCCGTCATGTCGCGGTTCGAGCAGTACGTAAAGCTGAACAAGAAAATTCCACCGGAGATTCTGACGTCGCTGTCCGGTATCGATTCGCCGAGCCGTCTCGCGGACACTGTTGCGGCGCAGATGACGCTGAAGCTATCCGAGAAGCAGAAGGTGCTCGAGATTTCCGCGGTGCGGCAGCGTCTCGAGCACGTGCTCGGACTCATCGACGCCGAGATCGACATGCTGCGGATCGAGAAGCGGATTCGTGGACGCGTCAAGCAGCAGATGGAGAAGAGTCAGCGCGAGTACTACCTGAATGAGCAGATGAAGGCTATTCAGAAGGAACTCGGCGAGATGGAAGACTCGCCCAACGAGCTGGCCGAGCTCGAGCAGAAGATCAAATCCGCCGGCATGCCGAAGGACGCTAAGGAAAAGGCGACCTCCGAGCTCAACAAGCTGAAGCTGATGTCGCCGATGTCGGCGGAAGCCACGGTCGTGCGCAACTACATCGACTGGCTCGTGAAGGTTCCGTGGAAGAAACGCACGAAGGTGCACCAGGACCTCGCGGCCGCGGAAACGGTCCTCGAAGAAGATCACTACGGCCTCGAGAAGGTCAAAGAGCGAATTCTCGAGTACCTCGCTGTGCAGCAACGCGTAAAGGCACTGAAAGGGCCGATTCTGTGCCTGGTGGGTCCGCCGGGCGTTGGCAAGACTTCGCTCGGGCAGAGCATTGCGCGCGCCACGAACCGCAAATTCGTTCGCATGTCGCTCGGCGGCGTGCGCGACGAGGCGGAGATTCGCGGGCACCGCCGCACTTACATCGGCTCGATGCCAGGCAAGATCGTACAGAACTTGGGTAAGGTGAAAGTTCGCAACCCGCTGTTCCTGCTCGACGAAGTCGACAAGATGTCGATGGACTTCCGGGGCGATCCGTCGTCAGCGCTGCTCGAGGTGCTCGACCCTGAGCAGAACGCTACGTTCAATGATCACTACCTCGAGGTCGATTTCGATCTGTCGGAGGTCATGTTCGTGTGCACCGCGAACAGCCTGAACATTCCGGCGCCGTTGCTCGACCGCATGGAGGTCATTCGGCTGCCCGGCTACACGGAAGACGAGAAGCTCAACATCGCCCGCCGCTATCTGCTTCCGAAGCAGATGCGCCAGAACGGGTTGAAGGAAGACGAGCTCAAGATTTCCGATCCCGCGATCCTCGACATCATTCGCTACTACACGCGTGAAGCCGGCGTTCGCAACCTCGAGCGCGAGATCGCGAACATAGGCCGCAAGGTCGTCAAGCAGCTGCTTCTGAAGCCACGCAAGGGCACCGTGCACGTGGGGCATGACAACCTGTCGAAGCTGATCGGCGTGCGCCGTTTCCGCTATGGCCGGGCAGAGGAGAACGACCAGGTGGGTCAGGTCACTGGGCTCGCGTGGACCGAAGTCGGCGGCGAGTTGCTGACCATAGAAGCCGCGATCGTGCCCGGCAAGGGCAAGCTGATCCACACCGGGCAGCTCGGCGATGTCATGCAGGAGTCGATTCAGGCCGCCATGACGGTCGTTCGCAGCCGCGCCGCAGTGCTCGGCCTCGACGAAGGTTTCCACACGAAGACCGACGTGCATATCCACGTTCCCGAGGGCGCGACGCCGAAAGACGGCCCGTCCGCGGGCATCGGCATGTGCGCAGCACTCGTATCGGCGCTGACGAGGATTCCCGCGCGATCGAGCGTTGCGATGACGGGAGAGATCACTCTGCGTGGCGAGGTGTTGCCGATCGGAGGGTTGAAGGAGAAGTTGCTCGCTGCACACAGAGGTGGCATCGAGACTGTGCTGATTCCTTCGGACAACGAAAAGGACCTTGCTGAAATACCGAAGAACATCAAAGACAAGTTGAATATTGTTCCCGTCAAGTGGATTGACGAGGTATTCGAGCTGGCTTTGCAACAAACCCCGCGGCCGATACGCGCCGGGGTCGCGGTGACGCCACAAAGAGACACCAACGTCGACGGCGGCGAATCGAAAGAGGCCACTCTGCCGCACTGATGCGCCACGTTGAGTTGACACGCGAAAATCGGCCTTGGTATAAGATTCGCGAGTTTCGGAGCGTGGCCAAGACTTCGAGACCAACCTCACGGGCAGACGCGCTTCCGTGCGTCTAGGGTAACGTTCTAAATTTTCGCACGAGCGTAAGGGATATTAATGAACAAAGCAGAGCTCATCGATGCGGTAGCGAGTGCGGCCAATCTGTCGAAAGCAGATGCGGGTCGTGCCGTGGACGCCGTCGTCAACAGCATTACAGCGGCGCTGAAGAAAGGTCAGCAGGTGTCGGTGGTCGGTTTCGGTACGTTCGGTGTCAAGCACCGGGCAGCACGCAGCGGCCGTAACCCGCGCACCGGCGAGACCATAGCCATTGCCGCGAGCAACGTCCCCGGATTCAAGGCTGGCAAAGCATTGAAGGATGCCGTAAATTAGCCGGCTCTGTTCCGAGGGTGCTTAGCTCAGCTGGTAGAGCGTCGCTTTTACACGGCGAATGTCGGGGGTTCGATCCCCTCAGCACCCACCAGAAATGAGCCGGAGTGGTAGTTCAGCTGGTTAGAATACCGGCCTGTCACGCCGGGGGTCGCGGGTTCGAGTCCCGTCCACTCCGCCAGATAACTGAAATCGAGGACAGATACGCTCTGGGCTGCACGCGTCGTGAGCTCGTAGTGCGTCTGTCCTCCGATTTTTTTGGAATCTGCTGAACTATGCTGCAACGAATCCACGACTCTCTCGGCCGCTGGGTTGCCGCGCTGGTACTCGGGCTCGTCAGCGCCGGTTTCATTTTTTGGGGCGTCGAGCGCGGTACCACCGGCTCGGCAAGTTTCGCCGCCAAGGTCAACGGCGAGAACATCACGATCACCGAGTTTGATCGCGAGATCCAGAACCGGCAGAACGAGTACCAACGTCTTTACAAGACCGAGCTCACCGAAGATCTGCGGCGCGAGCTGCGGCGCACAGTTCTCGACGGCATGGTTCGCGATGCGGCATTGAAGCAGCGCGTCGCGAGTCAGGGTTATCGCGCCTCGGATGAGCGCGTCGATAAATCGATTCGCGAGATCACCGCGTTCCAGGTGGGCGGTGAGTTCAACGATCAGGCGGCCCTGCAGATGCTCACGAGCCAGGGTTTGACTGCGGCAGGGTTCCGCGTGCTCCAGCGCCAGAACCTCGAGGAACGCGATCTGCAACTCGGGATCGTCGATTCTACGTTTCTGACGCCGGCGGAGTTTCGCCGCTATATCGAACTCTACAATCAGCGTCGCGAAATCGCGTTCGCGCTCTTCGATTCGAGTGCGTTCGCGCCGAAAGTTACGATCGACGACGCGGCCATCGCCGCGCGTTACGAGGGCAACCAGGCCAGCTACCAGACGACGGAAAGCGTCGATTTCGAGTACGTCGAGCTCGCCCTGGCGGACATCGCGGCCGGCGTTCAGGTTACCGACGAGGATTTGCGTGCGGCTTACGACGAAGAGAAGCAGCGCTTTCAGACGACCGAAGAGCGCAAGGCGCGGCACATCCTGATCCCCGTGGCCGAAGGCCAGGAAGACGCGGCGCGCAAACAGGCTGATGCCGTCGAGGAGCGCCTGAAGAAGGGCGAAGACTTCGCAAAGGTCGCGAAAGAAGTTTCGACGGACGCGGGTTCAAAGGACCAGGGCGGCGATCTCGGCTGGATCAGCCGCGGTACGCTCACGGGCCCGTTCGAGGATACGTTGTTCGCGATGAAGACCGGAGAGGTCAGTGCGCCGGTGCGTACTAGCGAAGGCCTCCACATCATTCGTGTCGATGAGGTGCGTTCCGGCGATCTGCAGCCATTCGAAGCGGTACGTGAGGAGCTCGCCGCGGAGACCAAGACGCGACGCGCCGAGATGCTGTTCTACGACAAGTCCAATTTGCTCGGCGACAAAGCATTCGACGCGTACAACGAGCTTGCGTCGGTGGCAGCCACGCTGCAGCTGCCCGTCAAGACCGTGAAGGGCTTCCCGCGTACCGGCGACCCGACCGTGTTCAGCAACAGCGCACCGGTCGTTCAGGCTGCGTTTGGCGAAGACGTCGTCGACAGCGGTAGGAACAGCAAGCTGATCGAGCTCGCCGACGATCAAGTGCTCGTGCTGCGCGTGACCGGGCACAACCTGCCGAAGACGAAACCGCTCGAGGAAGTCCGCGACCAGATTCGTGCGGAGCTCGTTCGCGAGCGCACGCAGGAGCTCGCGGAGACCGCCGCAGCTTCGTTCCTGGCAGACTTGGAGAAGGGCGGCGACCCCGCCATGCTCGCCGCCAAGGCGGGCGGTACGTGGCATGCCGCCGCGTGGGTGATGCGCACCGACAACAGCGTGCCCACCGAGGTGCTGTCGGCGGCGTTCGCGATGCGCAAGGTCGAGGCGGGCGCGCCTCAGCGCGAGGCGATTGCGCTTCAGAACGGCGGTCACGCCGTTGTCGCATTGTCCGGCGTTCAATCCGGCGAGCCATCGGGTCTGACGCAGGCGGAGCGCGATCAACGTCAGAAGCAGTTGTCGGATCAGTCGGCCCGGGCAGAGCTCACGGCCTACATCGACAGCGTGCGCGACGCCGCCAGCATCAAGATCCCGCCCGAAATACTCGAGCCGCGAGCCTACTGAGGTTTGGTGGCAGCCGCTCCGGCGGCATCGGGGTCGGGGAAGGCCATGCCCACGATGTTGTAACCGCCGTCGACATAAACCACCTGGCCGGTGATGCCGGCCGCGAGGTCGGAGCACAAAAATGCTGCCGCGTTGCCCACGTCCTGGATCGTCACGTTGCGCTTCAGCGGGGACGCTGCTCCGACTTGAGCGATCATCTGCCGGATGCCTTTGATTCCTGACGCTGCGAGCGTGCGTATCGGGCCGGCTGAGATGGCGTTGATCCGGATGCCGCTGCCGCCGAGATCGGCTGCCAGGAACCGCACGTTGGCTTCGAGGCTGGCTTTGGCGAGCCCCATGACGTTGTAGTTCGGCAGCGTGCGCACCGCGCCCAAGTAGCTCAGCGTCAGCAGTGCCCCAGCGCGCCCTCGCATCAGCGGCTCGGACTTCCGGGCGAGCGCCGCGAGGCTGTAGCTCGACACGTCGTGCGCGATGCGAAAGCCGTCGCGCGATACGGAGTCGAGATACCGTCCCTCGAGCTGGTCCGCTGGTGCAAACGCTACCGAGTGCACGAGGATGTCGAAACCCTCCCAGCGTTTCGTGAGGCTGGTGAAGAACGCATCGATCTGCGCGTCGTCGGCCACATCGAGCGGTAACGTGAAGTCGCTGCCGAGCTCCGCCGCCATGTCTTCGACGCGGCTCTTGAGCTTGTCGGTCTGGTAACTGAGCGCAAGGTCGGCGCCTTCACGTCGCATGGCCTCGGCAATGCCCCAGGCGATGGAACGGCTGCTCGCGAGGCCGATGACGACGGCGCGCTTACCGGCGAGAAACCCCATCTAATTGCTCTGCTCGGTCACGTCCACGAACATCGTGAGCCGCTGGCCGGGTTGCAGATACTTGTCGCTGGCGCCGGCGTTCGACGCGACGAGCTTCGGCACCGTCACGTGGAAGCGCCGCGCAATCGACGACAGCGAATCGCCGGAACGCACTACGTACGTTAGCTGGCGAATGCGATCGTTCAGCGCGAAGCCTGCGACGGAGTCCGTACGCGCCACGCGCGCCTGTGCCGTGTTCTGGCCGCCCGTGGCCGGTGCGTCGGCCCACACCACGAGCGAACGACCCACGCTCAGCGTGTCGCCGGGCGCCATGGAGTTCCAGCTCGCGAGCGACCGCACGTCAACTTTGTACGTGTTGGCGATCGACCACAGGGTTTCGCCGCTGCTCACCACATGCTCCTTGCGCACGCCGCTGTGCGCCAGGCTCTTCTGGCGCTCCGCGCGCAAGTCGGCGCTCTGCGTATAGCTTGCGAGCGACTGCGTCGCATGCGGGATCGTGAGGTAGTCGCCAACGCGCAGCGAGTTGCCGCGCAGTTCATTGACCTCGCGAATGACGGTGGGGGTCGTGGCGTAGTGCTTTGCGATAGCGCCGATCGTCTCGCCCTGCGCCACACGGTGACGAGTCCACTGCAGTCGGTCGCGGTCACTAAGCTCGGCGAGTGCCGCTGCGAACTGCGCCGCCTGGTCGGTCGGCAGCAGCAACCGGTGGGGGCCTTCCGGATCGGTGGCCCAGCGGTTCACACCTGCGTTCAAGCTGTACAACTGGTCCGTGTCGATGCCGGCCAATTTCGCCGCCAGCGCCATGTCGATCTGGCTGCCCGTCTCGACGACCGCGAACCGCGGCTCGTTCGCGAGCGCCGGCAGCACCACGCCGTAACTGTCAGGCTTCGCGACGATGCTCGCGATGGCGAGCAACCGTGGCACGTAGGTGCGCGTCTCGACGGGCAGGAAGCTCTTCACGCCCCAGAAGTCGATCGGCCGGCCTGCCGCCGTAGCGCTGCGGATGGCCCGCTCGACATTGCCCTCGCCGGAGTTGTAGCCAGCCACAGCGAGTAGCCAGTCGCCGTTGAATTCCTCGTGCAGCGCCTGGAGATAGTCGAGCGCCGCGCGCGTCGATTCGAGCACGTCGCGACGCCCGTCGTACCACCAGTTCTGCTCGAGCCCAAGCTTGCGGCCGGTGCCCGGGATAATCTGCCAGAGGCCGGACGCGCGGCCCCGGGAGTAGGCGAATGGATCGAACGCGCTTTCGACGACCGGCAACAGCGCGAGCTCTGTCGGCATACCGCGTTGCTCAAGCGCTTCGACGATGTGAAATAGGTAGGGCTCCGCGCGCGCGAACACGCGGTCGAGATAGGCCTGATTGCGCGCATACCAATCGCGTTCGCGGACGATGGCCGGGTCGGCGGTCAGCGGGAGCGCGAAGCTGGCGCGGACGCGGGCCAACAGGTCCGGCTCGGCCACCCGCTCTCGATAGTCCATGCGGGGGAGTTCCACCGGGACGAGCGCCGTCGCGTCGACCGGCTCGGCCGTCGGCAGCACCGGCGGGGGCGAGGTCGCGACAGGCGTAAACGATTGGCACGCGGCCAGTGCCCCGCTGGCTAGCATTGCCGCGGTGACAGCGAGCCGCCGGGGCGCGCCCTTGTTTTCTATTTTTTTCATAGGCGGCCGGAGCTTATCTGGCAGGTATGGCCGTATCCAAACAGATGATCGCTTAGGGTGCAAGGGCGCGCGCCGTGGCCACGTGATCCCTTACATTGAATTGTGAACGCTCTCTCAGGCACGATCCTACGCATGCACGGTGAGTCCCCCGCAGTCACGCAATGGTTGGCGACGCCGCTCGGCCGGCGGTGCTTGGCCAACGAACAGCGGGTGTCCCGCCAAGCACTCGAGCGCGTGTTCGGCGAGCAGTTCCTCCAGATCGGCGCCTGGGGTCAGCGCAACTCATTCTTGCGATACGCCCGCACTCAGCGCCGCGCGCTGCTCGATTGGCGCCCTGGCGTCGCAGCAGACATTTTGAGCAACCCCGAGCAGCTTGCGGTCGCGACGGATTCGGTCGACGTGGTGTTGTTGCCCCATACGCTCGAGCGGACGGCGTCACCGCATGCCCTGCTGCGCGAGGTCGATCGCGTGCTGCGCCCCGACGGCCAGTTGCTCGTGCTGAGTTTCGCGCCCGGCGGCTTGTGGGGGTTGCGCCATCTGTTGTCGGGCCGCGGTTACCCCGCCGGCCGCGAGCGTCTCATCCGCGAAGGCCGCTTGCGCGACTGGCTCGAGCTGCTGTCGTTCGACGTGCCCGCAGCGACGCGCTATTGCCACACACCGCCGATCGAGCGCTTCAAGCAACTGCGCGTGCTGCCACGAGAGGAGTGGGCGCAGCGCTGGCTACCGGTGTTCAGCGGCGGTTATCTATTGAAGGCGCAGAAGCGCGCCCAGCCGTTGACGCCCGTGCGCACATTCCGCCGCCAACCGCGTCTGAGCGTGGTGGGCGGCCTCGTCGAGCCGACGACGCGCTCGCCCGCACGCATCGTCCGGCATCCGCCCCCCGAGCTTCCCAAGCGCTGATGAAGGACATCGAAGCGTTTACGGACGGGGCCTGTCGCGGCAATCCCGGCCCCGGCGGCTGGGGCGTCTTGCTGCGGTCGGGCGCGCACGTCAAGGAGCTCTGTGGCGGCGACCCGGCCACGACGAACAATCGCATGGAACTCATGGCGGCGATCCAGGCGCTCACGGCGCTGAAGGAGCGGTGCCGGGTGGCGCTGTACACCGATTCCACCTATGTGCGCAGCGGTATCACCGAGTGGTTGCCTGGCTGGCGCGCGCGCGGCTGGCGCACGGCGAGCAAGAAGCCCGTCAAGAATCAGGATCTGTGGCAGGCGCTCGCGGCGCAGGCGGAGCGCCACGAAGTGAGCTGGCACTGGGTGAAAGGCCACTCCGGACACCCGGAGAACGAGCGCGCAGACGGGCTCGCGAACCAGGGCCTGGAAGAGCGTCTTTCGCAGGCGTGAATTTTCGCGATGCGTGCGGCAAGATACCCCCGACCCGAAACCACGCGAGTTTTTCACCGCTGATGCGCCAAGTCGTTCTCGACACGGAAACCACGGGGCTCGAGCCTGCGGCAGGCCATCGCGTCATCGAGCTTGGATGTGTCGAGCTCGTGAACCGGCGTCCCACGGCCAACCGGTTCCACCGCTACATCAACCCCGAACGCGAAGTCGACCGCGGCGCGCTCGAGGTCCACGGCATCGAGAACGAGTTTCTTGCGACGCAGCCGAAGTTCGCGGAGGTGGCGCAGGAGTTTCTCGAGTTCGTGAAGGGCGCCGAGCTCGTGATCCACAACGCCGAGTTCGACGTGCAGTTCCTGAATCACGAGCTGCGACGCTTGCCAGGCGTGCCGCAGGACATGCGCGAGTGCTGCGGCGTGCTCGACACGCTCCTTCTCGCGCGCAAGCTGCACCCCGGTCAGCGCAACAGCTTGGACGCGCTCGCGAAGCGCTACAGCGTCGATAACAGCAAGCGTGAATTCCACGGCGCGTTGCTGGACGCGCAGATCCTGGCCGACGTCTACCTTGCAATGACGGGCGGCCAGGGCAGTCTGTCCCTCGAGAGCGGCGACTCGGGTGTTGTTACCGCGGTGTCGACCGAGCAGCGGCTCGACCGACACGGGATCGCCCTCATCGTGCAACTGGCCACCGCCGAGGAACAGCGCCTTCACGAACTGCTATTGGCTGCGATGGCTAAGCGCGGGAGGCCGATCTGGCTCGAGCTCGAGCAGCAGGCCGCCGACGCCGCGCGCGCTGTCGAGCCAGCAGCGGCCGCGTGACCTTGGGCTCGCCGGCCAGCACCGCCGCCGCGCTGGCGGCGAATTTCCTCGGCGCTTCGCCGCGCTGGTACAAGCGCACGATCGTCGCGTTTCTCGTGTTGAACCCCGCGCTGTTCAGCGTGAGCCCGTACCTGGCTGGCTGGGCGTTGGTGCTCGAGTTCATCTTCACGCTCGCCATGGCGCTGCGCTGCTACCCGCTGCAACCCGGTGGGCTGCTCGCGCTCGAGGCCTTGTTCATCGGGTTGACGACGCCGGCCGCGGCGTACGACGAGGTGATCAAAGGTATCGACGTGCTGCTGCTGCTCGTGTTCATGGTCGCGAGCATCTATTTCTTGAAGCAGTTGCTGCTAGCCATGTTCACCAGCGTCCTGCTGAAGGTTCGCTCGAAGGCGCTGCTCGCGCTGCTGTTCTGCGGCATCGCCGCGGTGTTGTCTGCGTTTCTCGACGCGTTGACCGTGACGGCTGTCGTGATCGCCGTGGCGACGGGTTTTTACGGCGTCTACCACCGAGTCGCGTCGGGGAGAGCGCCGCATTCTGATCACGATCCAGCTAACGACGCCGAAGTGCGCGCGCTGCACCACGAAGACCTGCAGCGCTTTCGTGCGTTCCTGCGCAGTCTCGTGATGCATGCGGCGGTAGGCACCGCGCTCGGCGGCGTCACGACGCTGGTCGGGGAGCCGCAGAATCTTTTGATCGGCACGGTGGCCGGCTGGGATTTCACCGAGTTCTTCGTGCGCATGGCGCCCGTGTCGATGCCCGTGCTCGTGGTCGGGCTCGTGACGTGCGTGTTGCTCGAAAAGCTGCGGTGGTTCGGCTACGGCGCCGAGCTCCCGGCGGCCGTGCGTGTGGTGCTCGAGGATTTCGACCGTACGCAACGCTCGATCCGCACGCCGCGCGATCGTGCCGCTCTCATCGCGCAGGCAGTGGTGGCTGCGATGCTCGTTGCGGCGCTGGCGCTGCACGTGGCGGCCGTGGGTTTGATCGGCCTCGGCGTAATCGTGCTGGCAACGGCCTTCACGGGAATCACGCACGAGCATCGGATTGCGCCGGCGTTTCAGGATGCGCTGCCGTTCACGGCGCTGCTCGTCGTGTTCTTCGCGGTCGTGGCCGTGATCCACGATCAGGAGCTGTTCGCGCCCGTCGTGCACTACGTGCTGACGCTGTCGCCCGCTGTGCAGCCCGCCATGTTCTACGTTGCGAACGGAGTGCTCTCGGCGATTAGCGACAACGTATTCGTCGCGTCGGTGTACATCAGCGAGGTGTCAGAGGCGCTGGCGCGGGGCGACATCTCGCGAGAGCAGTTCGAGGCTCTGGCCGTGGCCATCAACACCGGAACGAATATTCCGAGCGTGGCCACTCCGAACGGCCAGGCGGCATTCTTGTTTCTCCTGACCTCGTCACTGGCGCCGCTGCTTCAGCTGTCATATGCGCGAATGGTAATGATGGCTCTGCCGTATGCCGTCACGATGACGGCTACCGGCCTGCTCGCAGTCACATATTGGCTCTAAGCGGCCGGCCGCTGCCGCGTCGTGGTGTGGGCGTGTGACGCGACTCTCTGCGCGCACTGGTCCATGCGGGTTAGAATCCCGACCTGACTACCATGCTCCCAGGGGACTGACTCTTGAGATCTGTGAAAGACACCCGGATTGGGCTGATCGGGTTGGGTTACGTAGGTCTCCCGCTCGCTGTCGAGTTCGGCAAGCACTACCCGACGGTGGGATTTGACATCAAGGCCGTGCGTATCGCGGAGCTCGAGAAAGGCGCGGACTCTACGCTCGAAACCACGTCCGAGGAGCTCGCGTCCGCTAAAAACCTGACGTTCACCACGGACAGCAAGAAGCTGGCCGAGTGCAACACATACATCATTACCGTGCCGACGCCGGTGGGTAAGAACAACCGGCCGGTGTTGACGCCTCTGAAAGGCGCCAGCGAAACCGTCGGTAGCGTGCTGAGGAAAGACGACGTCGTGGTGTATGAGTCCACGGTATATCCGGGGTGCACGGAAGAGTATTGCGTGCCGATTCTCGAGGAAGTGTCCGGCCTCAAGTTCAACAAAGATTTTTTCGCAGGCTACAGCCCGGAGCGTATCAATCCCGGCGACAAGCAGCACCGGCTGCCGAACATCAAGAAGATCACGTCCGGCTCGACGCCGGAGATCGCCGACTACGTCGATGAGCTCTATCGCAGCATCATCGTCGCGGGTACGCACAAAGCGTCGAGTTTGAAGGTGGCGGAGGCCGCAAAAGTCATCGAGAACACACAGCGCGACATCAACATCGCGCTCATCAACGAGCTCTCGATGATCTTCAATCGCTTGGGCATCGACACGGAAGAAGTGTTGAAGGCGGCAGGCACGAAATGGAACTTCTTGCCCTTCAGGCCCGGTCTCGTGGGCGGGCACTGTATTGGCGTAGATCCTTATTACCTCACGCACAAGGCCGAGGAAGTCGGCTATCGACCGGAGATAATTCTCGCCGGGCGGCGGCTCAATGACAGCATGGCCGAGCATGTTGCCATGCGTGTCATCAAGCTGATGATCGGCCGCAACATCCAACCGTCGGGTGCGCGCGTGCTCGTGCTCGGGCTCACGTTCAAGGAGAACTGCCCGGACGTTCGCAACACGAAAGTGGCGGACGTGGTGAAAGAGTTGCAAAGCTTCGGCAGCAACGTCGACGTCTACGATCCCTGGGTGACTCCTGCGGAATCGCAGCATGAGTACGGGATTACCCCGATCGCCAAGCCAAAAGCCGGTAGCTACGATGCGATCGTCGTGGCCGTGGCGCACCAGGAATTCGTAGACATGGGCGTGGGTGGTATCCGAGCGCTCGGAAGCCCGAACACTGTTATTTTCGACATCAAGCACGTGTTGCCGAAAGAAGCGTCCGACGGGCGCCTCTAAGCCCACGGCCACCGAGGACATCCATTGAAGCTATTGGTCACCGGCGCCGCCGGATTCATCGGCTTTCATACCAGCAAGCTGCTGCTCGAGCGTGGCGATGAGGTAATCGGACTCGATAACCTCAACGAGTACTACGACGTCACGTTGAAGCACGCCCGCCTCGCGGTGCTCGCGCGCTACCCGCGGTTCAAGTTCGTGAAGCTCGATCTCATTGACCGGCAGGGCATCGCGTCCCTGTTCGCCGCTGAGAAGTTCGAGCGCGTGATTCATCTCGGTGCCCAGGCGGGCGTTCGCTACAGCATCGAAAACCCGTTCGCGTACATCGACAGCAACGTGCAAGGCACCATGACGATCCTCGAGGGCTGCCGCCACTACAAGGTGCAGCACCTCGTGTTCGCATCGACGAGTTCAGTGTATGGCGCGAACACGAAGATGCCGTTTTCCGTGCACCAGAACGTGGACCACCCGTTGACGCTGTACGCGGCGACGAAGAAGGCCAACGAGCTGATGGCGCACACCTACGCGAACCTGTATGGCCTGCCGGTCACGGGCTTGCGCTTCTTCACGGTGTACGGGCCGTTCGGGCGCCCCGACATGGCGCTGTTCTTGTTCACCAAGGCGATACTCGCGGACAAGCCCATCGATGTCTTCAACTACGGGCACCACAAGCGTGACTTCACGTACGTTGGCGACATCGTGCAGGGCGTGGTGCACGCGATGGACCATGTCGCGAAACCGAACTCCTCGTGGAACGGCGATCAACCGGATCCAGGCACCAGTAAAGCGCCGTACCGGCTCTACAACATCGGCAACCAGCAGCCTGTCGAGCTGCTCCGCTACATCGAGGTGCTCGAGGACTGCTTGGGGCGAAAAGCGCAGATGAACCTGCTGCCGTTACAACTCGGTGACGTGCCAGACACCTGGGCAAACGTGGACGACCTCGTGGCCGAGGTCGGTTACCAGCCAAGCACGCCTGTCGAAGTGGGCGTGCGCAATTTCGTCGACTGGTATCTCGACTATTACAAGGTCAAGCTCTGAGCACGGTCAGCCCGTGTGCACAGCGTCGACCTTCACGGGCACGTCTGGCAGGGCGCCGACCACTAGAGGTGTTCCTAGGTCTGGCTGGTCGATCAGCGTGTATTCCCCGCGCAACGGAACCCGGTAGCGCGTGATACGTCGGGCTCTGACGTCCACGAGCCACACCTCGACGATCCCGTGCCGCGCATACAGCGGGGCTTTGACATTTCGGTCGAAGAGCGCCGACGAATCGGCGATCTCCGTTGATCAGTGGTCGTGTGCGACATGGAATCACTATAGGCGGAGCTTCGGAGGCTGCAAGAGGGAGTCACCGTAACGTCGCGTGCGGTTTGCCGGACAGGCGAAAAACCAGCTGGGACGGGGCGATTCGCGGGCGCTTCTGCGGTAATCTCCGACCATGACGCACGAAACCTACGGGCCCCGCACCACCGCGTGGCGGGCGCTGACGCAACACGCTGCCGCAATGCGCAGCCGGTCGATCCGGCAACTGTTCGAGGTTGATTCACGGCGCTTCGAGCATCTGTCGTTCGATGCAGAGGGGTTGCTGCTCGACTTCAGTCGCCAACGGCTCGACCGCGGTGTGTTGGCAGCGCTGCTCGATCTCGCGGAGCAAACCGAGGTGTCGCGCTGGATCGAGCTGATGTTCGCCGGCCACCCAATCAACAACACCGAGGATCGGCCTGCACTGCACGTTGCATTGCGCCGCCCCGCGGATCGCCCGCTCAAGGCCTACGACGAGGATGTGATGCCGCTCGTCGAGGCGGAGCGACGCAAGATGCGCGCGCTCGCCGACGCGCTGCACGCGGACAGGCTTCTGGGCTACACCGGCCAACCGATCACGGACATCGTGAACATCGGCATCGGCGGCTCCGATCTCGGCATCGTGATGGCCGTGCACGCCCTCGCGGAAGACGTGAAGCCGGGGCTCGGCGTGCACTACGTATCGAACGTGGATGGCGTGGCGCTCGCGCACGTGCTGAAGCGTGTGAACGCGGCGACGACACTGTTCGTGATCTGCTCGAAGACTTTTACCACGCTCGAGACGCTTACTAACGCCCAGGCCGTGCGCGACTGGCTGTTCGCGGCGGGCGGCGCGAAGGCCGTAGCGGCGCAATGCGTGGCGGTTTCCACGAACGAGGCTGCGATGGACGAGTTCGGCATCGCGCCCGATCGCCGGCTTGCGATGTGGGACTGGGTGGGCGGCCGCTACTCGGTGTGGTCGGCGGTGGGTCTTACGGTAGCGCTCGCGATTGGATGGCCGAAGTTTGCGGAGTTTCTCGCCGGAGGGGCCGCCATGGACGAGCACTTCCAACACTCGCCGCTTGCCAGCAATCTGCCCGTGCTGGCCGCGTTGCTCGGCATCTGGAACCGGAACTTCCTGGGTGCCCCGACCCACGCGGTACTGCCGTACGACGATCATCTCGTGCGCTTCCCGGCGTATCTGCAGCAGCTCGAAATGGAGAGCAATGGCAAATCGGTGCGCCGCGGCGGCGAGCCGGTCGAGTCCGCCACGTGCCCCGTGATCTGGGGCGAGCCTGGGTCCAATGCACAACACTCCTTTTATCAGTTGTTGCACCAGGGCACTGAAACCCTGTCGATCGATTTCTTGCTGCCCGCCCGCTCCGCGGTGGGCCGGCAGAAACAGCAGGATCTTGCGGCCGAGAACTGCCTGGCGCAGGC
>JBDTOT010000073.1:0-15676 GCA_039933105.1 Gammaproteobacteria bacterium
CTGTTGTTCGCGACGTACCGCGGGTCCGCTTTACACAGCTTCATGAACGCGCGGTGACCCGATTTCGTGCGCCCCACGAGGCACCCGGCGCTCGCGCGGCCGATGTCGGACTTCGGCAAGTCGTAGCCCCAGTGCTGGTTGATGCCGAAGAGCCCGTCGACTTCCGCGTCGCCGCGCCGCTCGAAATCCTCGTTCAGATCGCGGAACACGCTGATGGGTGCGGTCTGCACGAGCGCTTCGTGCGCCGTGGGCGTGCCGGCGCGGTGCATGCCGACGGACCACGCCTTGTACTGGCCGAACGCGATGCGTGTTGCGCCGCGCGGGTCCAGCTTCCGCACGCTCGTGTAGTACTTGCCGGGCTCGGTGGTCGCATCCCAGCGCTGCACGATCTCGGGGTTGCCCGTGCGGTTCACGCGCAGCACGAGCCGCAGATCGTTGAACACGTTCGGTGCGTCGTCGTTCGCCGTGCCGTCCGCGTCCATGCCTTCCACGTACACCACGTTCACGCAGTCCGGATGGCGCGAGATCCACTGCTTCGCCGCGAGCATAGCTTCGACGAGCCGGCCTTCGAGCGACGCCGGAGTCTTCAGCGGAAACAACGTGCCGCTGGCGGCCGCGTCGATCAGGGCTTGTGCAAGCCACCGGTCGAGCACCGGTGTGCCCGCGATGCGGAGGCGCTTCACTACCTGCGCCAGCGCCCAGTGCGACACGGGGCCGAACGCGCCGTCGGCCGGCGGGTCGAGCACGCCGATGGCGGCCAGGAGCGTTTGCACTTCGGTGGCGAGTGTCTTGTCGGCGCCGATCATGGGCAGCGCCACGGTCGCCTGGGTATGGATGATCTCGTCGAGGGTCACGGCGCTCTCCGGTGGGGGCGTACCAATAGCACTCGGCGCGCGCGAGATCTGTCACCCACCGGACACTTCTCTTCATTTAGGACGAGTGCGGCCGCCATCCTTGAGCGAGAATCCCGGTGGGGCGCTGCGTGGGCTTAAGCCGCGTTCAAGCTCACGCCTTACGGGGACCGCCGCGATGAACGACAACCAGCCGGCCGTAGCCAGCGCCGACACCGCCTACCCGCCCGAGCTCGCGCGGCTCGAAGACGATCTCGTCAAGGAGCGCCGCAAAGGCGCCGGCCTGCCGCCAAACGGTCCGCGCATCGGCGTAGCACTTTCCGGCGGCGGCATTCGCAGCGCCACGTTCTGCCTCGGTGTGTTCCAGGCGCTCGCGAAAGCGAAGAGCGAAACCCCCGGCGGCTTGCTCGGCCGCATCGATTTTCTCTCCACTGTTTCCGGCGGCGGCTACTTCGGTAGCTTTCTCGGGCGCATCTTCGCGCGCGCGCATATCCAAGGCCCCGCCGACGTGGCCAAAGTGCTCACCGGCGAAGAGCAGCCCGCAAAGGGCCAGACCACGTTCCGTTTCTTACGCGACAACGGCCGCTATCTCGCGCCACGCGGCTCGGGCGATCTGCTGCAGCTCATCACCATTACCGTGCGCAACTGGCTCGCGGTGCAGACCGTGCTGTCGATCGCCGTGCTCGCGGTGTTCGTAGCACTTCAGTACGCGGACATGCGGTTGCCGCCCGTGTACTCCGCGTTCTGCGAGTTCATGCCGCTGTGCGGCTGGGCGCGCGCCGACTACATGCCCATCGGCGTCGTCCAGAGCCCATGGTTCATGTGGCTGATTCCGCTGTTCGCGCTGTGGGTGGTGCCGAGCGCGTGGGCGTACTGGGTGGTGACGATGCCGCTCACGAAGCGGCAGCTGTTCCGGCGCACGGACGTGGTGGTGCTCGCGGTGCTCGCTGTGGCGTGGGCGGTCGGCTGGATTCCGCGGCCGAACGTGGACGGCACGTGGCCGCCGCCGCTCGTCGGCGCTGCCGCGGTGGCCGTGCTCGCTGGCGCAGCGTTTCTGTGGGCGCTGCTCTGCAATCCGCTCGCGATGTTCGACTGGCTGCTCGGGATCTTGCACATCGGCAGCGCCGAGAAAGCCGTGGCACACGCGAGCCGCTCGCGCAATGCGCTCACGGTGGCGTTGAAGCGCGGGCTCGTGGTCGTCGCGATCGTGGGCGTGGTGGCCGCCGTCGACAGTCTCGGCGCCACGGCATATGCGTTGTTTCGCGCCGAGGAAGGCTTCACGCGGCTCACCACCGCGCTCGCCACCGTGCTTGGCGCGTTCGGCGGCGTGGCCGTGTTCGGCCGCCAGCTACTCGTGTTCTTGAGCGGCGAGGGCGAAAACTCCGGCAAGAGCAAACGCCCGCGCGTGCCGCTCTCCATCGTGAGCTGGCTCGTGGCGATTCTCGTGCTCGGCGCGTGGCTCATCACGTGGAGCGCCGTGAGCCACGGCGTGGCGTGGCAGGGCGTGAAGCCCCCTTACGCCGACGCGCTGTTCACGCCGCCGCCGACGAAGATTGTGGACGCAAGCGCCGTTGTGCTCACCGCCGAACCCGGCGGCACGCAGACGCTGCGACCCCTCGAGCAGCAACAGCAGTCCGTGTTCACCCCGAGCACCGCTGCTGAGAGAAGCCCCACCTTCACCGGCCGCGTGCTGTTGCTGCTCATTCTTGTCGTGGCCGCTGTCGGCAGCGTGCGCACGTTGCTGAACGCGTCGAGCATGCACATGTTCTACGCGCAGCGGCTTACGCGTGCGTACCTCGGCGCGTCGAACCGCAAGCGCCTCGACGACGACCAGGCGCACATCACGGAAGTGATCGAAGGCGACGACCTGCCGAGCGACCGCTACTGGAACTGGCCGCGCCTGCCGCACGAGCCCGGGGGCATGGACCGCGTGCGCGCGTTCTTCGCGAGTGGCGTGCACGGCGTGCGCTCCATGTTCACGAAGAGCACGCTGCCGGCGCGCGAGCCGCCCGCGTCACCCGCGCGCACGCAAGCCTCGAAGGGCGCGCCGCTGCATCTCGTGAACGTGACGATCAACGAAACGCTCGACGGCCGCACCGGCGTGCAGATCCAGGACCGGAAGGGCGTGCCGCTGGCAGTTGGCCCCGGAGGACTCAGCGTGGGTGTGCGCCACCACCTGATCGCCGACGAAGACGTCGGTTTCGTCGCGAAGCCCGGCGACGGCCACGCCGTGTTCGCGCTCGAGCGCCTGCGCGACGCGCCCGAAGTGATGACGCTCGGCCGCTGGGTGAGCCTCTCCGGCGCCGCGTTCTCGTCCGCGCTCGGCGCGCGCACCACCGTGCCGTTGGCGTTTCTAGCGACGTTCGCGAACGTGCGGCTCGGCTACTGGTGGGATTCAGGTTTGGGCAAAGGCTGGACCGGACCGCTGCTGCCCGTGTACCGCGGCTTGCTCTCCGAGCTCATCGCGCGGCTGCGCGGCACCGGCATTCGGTTGTGGAACCTGACGGATGGCGGGCATTTCGAGAATTTGGGCGGCTACGAGCTGATACGGCGTAAGTTGCCGGTGATTGTGCTGATCGATGCGGAGGCGGATCCGGATTTTGAGTTTCCGGGGTTGAGCGAGTTGATTCGGAAGGCGCGGCTCGATTTCGGCGCGGAGATTCATTTTCTCGATGAGGATGAGCTCAGAGCTCTGAAGCCACGCCGTGAGGAGGGGTTCAAGCTCGGGCCCATCAGTCTCGACGAGGAGCCGCCGGTGTTCACGACGCTGGAGCGATTGCGGCGCGGGAAGTGGAACTCGGACAAGGACGCGCGGGCGGCGTTGTCAGCCGAGGCCGATCGGCGCGAGTACTCGCACGCACACGCGGCGCTCGCGACGGTGACGTATCGCGACGGCACGGTGGGACGCATCGTGTACGTGAAGGCTTCGCTCACCGGGCGCGAGCCGGCTGACGTGTTGCAGTACCACGCCGAGCATCCTGACTTTCCGCATGAGACTACGTCGGATCAGTTCTTTGATGAGGCGCAGTGGGAGAGTTATCGGAGGTTGGGGGAATATGTTGGAGGGATTGTGCTCATAGCCGCAGTGCTAAGCGGATGACGTATCTTAGCTTCCCAGCCGACGACGATTCTCCCGCAGCGGCTCAATTGTCCATGTCGCCGCTCGCAGGCTAAGAACGTCATCCGTTCGCCGCGTACGAACTGAACCGACCGAAAAGAGTGAGATGTGCCAAAGCCTCGAAAAAAGATAAGCGCGATTACTCGTGTTCTTGCTGCCTCCAATACGAAGTCCATCGTTTTGGAGCAGTTCTTCGAAAAACTGACGCCAGGAGAAATCGCAAACAGCGTCCCTAGAATCTCGAAGCACAGACATTTTCGGGATGCGGTTCAGATGACCCTGGCTGGTGTCGGGCCTGACATTTACCGCGAGCTCACTCCCGCTGCCTCGCTCGAAAAGAATGCGGCTTGGTGCATCGGATTGCTGCGCGTCCACAAGGACGCGATTAAGTTCTTCGTCGAGAGGGAAGCCGCAATTACGGCCGATCTTCTCAATGGGCGCGATGCAGATGTCCTACGCGCTTTGGATGAAATCGACTCTCGGTGCGGCCTTTCTGCTTGGTCAGTGACGTTACGCGGCGCTTTCTACGCAAGTACTAGGCGCGATCATGAGCAACAAGCGTATTTAGATGATCTCTGGGCGAAGACGAAAGGGAATCAGTTCCTTCAGGCGGTCTTGATCAACATATATCGGCGGTACAACCAGACCAGCAAAATGTCGCGCGATACGAGAGCTGAAGAGTTTCAGATCCGCCGCACGGAAGAGCGCGGGTTTCTCAATTTCCTCATGTATCGCGTCTTTCAGGACTACTGCGACTTTCGATTTGAGTACCTGCATGTGCTTAACTTCGAAAAGAATGCCTCTGTCGTCGACATGTTCAAGTGCCTTTTCAATTTCTGTGTCTATTCGGAGTTTGGTGATCTTTCAGCTGCGGAAAAGGAGTCTGCAAAATATGTCGCGCGCGTACTAGCGACGGAGTTCGACTACCGACCCATCGTTGGTATTGCCAGTGCGCACGATTCCTACCAATCGTGGGTTTTCAACGAGATTGATTATCAGGTGCTCGATGCGTATACCCGCGGGGACTACCTGAGTGTCTCCGATCTCATCCGGAACGCTCCGGAGAGCATCCGAAAGTTTGCAATTTTCGAGCTCTGGGCGAAGTCTGAAGCCCGTGTAAACAGATATCGTCCCGCCAGCATCGCAGGAGAGTTGCTCGACGCACTTACTAAAGTTCTGCTTCGTGGCGATGAATATGAGCAGTCCGTCGCATACCTGCTAGCGATTACCTTCGCCTTTGCGTCGTTGCCGTGGTTTCAACAATTGCGGTATCTCATCCTTCGAGAAGGCGGCTTCATGAGTCGCGACAAAAAGTCGCGGCTCCTTCGACTGTCCACGGTTCTTTCAGACCTGGATTCGCCATTGAAGCTAAATGTGCTTAGCACTGAACGACGAAAGCAATTCGTTACGAAATGTGACGCAGCCGTCGGAACCTCTGTAACGCTGCAATTGCTAGCCGGTCGATTCGAGCGCTCGGGCGCGCTGGAAGCGCTTGAGGGTGAAGTGCATCCGACAAGATTGCTCAAGTACCGTGCCGCAGAACTAATGCAAAAGAGCGACTTCGCACAAGCGATTCCACTTCTAGAACAACTACTGACGTCTAACGACAATTTAGCGCGGTTCGACGCATCGGTTCAGCTGGTGCAGGGGTTGATCGAGTCCGACCAGCTCGAACAAGCCGCAGAGCTATTCGCGGTAACTTGTCTCGGGAACGCAAATGTTCTGCATCTTTACGACACCGAAGAAATTAGCTCCATATGCAGGCGACTGCTTGAACGTGACTCCGCTTCGATTAACGTGCCGGTGGCTCTGTCCTTGCATTCGCGGTTCGCGAATAAGGAGCATTTCGAGCAGTTCTTGAAGAAGAACGGTGCCGTAGTTCCGCAGGATCTGTTCGAACGTTCAGCCCTGTTTCCACGTGCGCAATTCCTATATTTCCTGGAATTTGTTTGCACTCCCAGCGTTATGCAGCTCTACCTCAAGTTCGAAAGCACAACTGAAATCGAACAATGCCGCATTGAGGTGTGCCGTTATTTGATCGATGTCGGCCATGCCGTCGCGACGATGGTTGAAGAGGTAAAGGATCGCACAAGGCGGCTGGTAATTCGTGACGCAGCCAAGAAAGTTGCTAGCAGTCGGATCTTTGCCGACACGGGGGCGTTTCGCGGCCCGTCCGGTAGCGAATTCCTGCAGTTGCACGACAGATACACGTCGCTCTGCCGGCGCGGTTCGTGGATGACGAAGGACGAGGAGGCGCTTCGGAATATTTGCGCGGTGTTATCTGAGATGCCGAGTGCGTTGCACAGCGTTCACATTCTAGAAACGCTAAACGAGAAGAACGCAACGCTCCTGGACCTTATAAAGCGCATGCGTAATGAGTTCGCATTGGGTGAGCGTGGTCTGAACAGCTATCTAAGTACGAGGATCCGTCACGGCCACCTCCCGACCACGTTGAGGCGCGGGCCCGTCGCGCATTCGCTACTCAATCCGAAATCAGAGTCGACCAAAGGGTACAAAGACAATTCGTACTGGATGTCGAAATTCGTTGGCTTGCCCGAAACCAAGGTAGCGGCAGTCGATCGTATTCTTAGGGAGTTCTCCAGAGAATACGACAAGCTCGTCGACACAATAAATGAAGAATGGCTCCAGATTACGATTTTGGATTTGGATATGGCTTCTCTGGGCGGCGAAAAAGCCAGGCGGACGGCGTTGTTTAACTACTCCGTCACCGCTGCCGAGGCCTACTACTTGGGTGGACTAACTAACGCGGAGAGCGAGTACCCAGACTTCTCAAGGATCGTGACGAGGTGGCTATGGGATCGAACGGATCGCAATTTGGCCGCGGTGAGAAAGAAGATCGACACCGAAGTGCGAGAGAAGACGGGTTCGTTGCTTGATGGTCTGCAGCGCGATGTTATCGCCGAGCTCGGCTCGGAATCGCTGACGGAGGAATTCAACGACGCGATAGGCAAAGCGAAGGAAGTCGTCCGCGCCAGTCTCGAAACAATACTTTCGTGGTTTAATCGATCGGAGGTCACATTCTTGACGTCGTATGACCTCGGCACCGCGGTCAAAATAGCCGCAGATTCCGCCGGCGTCGCAGTTCGCATCGACTCTAATTCTCAATGGACATTGAAGGGGGAGACGCTCAGCAATTTCGTCGACATTTTCTATATTCTTTTCGAAAACGCAGCCTCGAAGTCGGGACTGCCGCTCGGGGACATCGATCTCGCGCTGTCGCTGGAGGATAAGCAGGGCAGCATGGTCATCCGAGTGGCGAACGCCACCGCAGAGGTTCCCGATGTCGTCCAGAGAAACGACAAGCTTGAGAGTTACCGAACACCCGCCGGCCAGGATGATTTCGGCGGAGCTATCCAGCGTGAAGGTGGCACAGGGTTCTTCAAAATCAAGAAAATACTCGCGAGGGATCTAGGGACGCAGTTCCTTATGCACATCGGTTTTGACAGTGATAGATCCTTTACAGTGACTTTAGAAATAGCAGATGCGGGGAGGCTTACATACGATGAAAGTGCTGCTGATCGACGATGATCCCGACAAGCGAGACCGCATAGCCGCACTGGTTCGTGAAGTGACAGGTATGGGCACGGTGATCGACCCGGCCGAATCGCTAAGGTCGGGCCTTCGGAAGCTGTTGTCACCGGATAAGTTTGATTTAGTGCTGTTGGACATGAGTATGCCGAGCTTCGATATCGGGAGCCACGAACCAGAGGGAGGGTCTCCCGAGAGTTTTGCTGGCCGCGATTTGCTTGAGCAAATGAGGCTTCGAGGGATTTCTACGCCAACTGTGGTGGTAACCCAGTACAGAATGTTTGATCGCGGCAGCGTAACTTTAGAGAATCTCGATGCGGAATTCTCTGCAAAGTTCAGCGAGTTCTATCGCGGAGCGGTCTATTACAACTCTGCAACCGAAGGTTGGAGAAAACAGCTGACGACGTACCTCCTGCGGGCCTTAGAGCCGTGAGAACACTTATCGTCGACGATGAATACGGCAAGGTGAGAGTGGTTACGTCGATACTTGCGACGCTGGGACAAGACGACTGTGAAGTTGTCATGAGTGCGCATGAGGCGTTAGAAAAAATAGAGATAGCTCAGTACGACTTGATGATCATCGACCTACAGATCCCACCTCGACTTGGAGAGACAGTGGATCCAACAGGGGGGCAGGCGCTGCTGGAACTCCTGGAATTGAAGAGCGGTATTCGTTTTCCCACGCACATCATTGGGATTACGGCATTTCAAGAATCGCTTGACGCGTGCTCCGCATTCTTTAGATCCCGAGGGTGGGCACTGATATTGGGCGTCGACAATGAAGACGAACTAACGACGATTCTGGGTGCGAAGATTCGACATGCCACATTGTCAGGCAATAAGTACGACGTCGCCATTGTGACCGCAGTCGAAGAGGTGGAGCTTCGCGCGGTTCTCAGTCTACCTTGTTCATGGGAGGCGATGAGTCTGGCGGCTGATTGCAATGTTTATCACGTTGGAGAGTTTCGCATAGCGGAGCACCAATCGGTATCCGTCATCGCTACCGGATGCGCTCGGGTGGGCATGGCGCATGCCGCAGCAACGTCCATGAAGATGTGTCTAAAGTTTCAACCAAAGATTCTCTTAATGGTCGGCATCACTGCAGGAATAGCGGGTAAGACGGAAGTTGGTGACGTCATAGTTGCTGATCCCACTTGGGATTGGGGAAGCTCAAAGCTGACGACGACTGATGGACGCCCGACCATAATGAACGAGCCGTATCAAATATCATTGAATCCGAGGATGAGAGCCCTTGCTCGAAGCTACGCTCAAGATCGGCAACGATTGGATGAGATTCAGGGTGCATGGAAAGGCTCGAATAGGCCAGACCATAAGATCTGCGTTCATGTCGGCCCAGTTGCGTCAGGCGCAGCGGTTCTCGAAGATCCAGCAATCGTGGATCGTATAAACGAACAGCATAGAAAGACGATTGGAATCGAGATGGAAGCTTATGGCGTCATGACGGCAGCAGGTTGCCTAGGGAACAAGGCGCCTGTCCCGATAGTAGTCAAGTCCGTCAGTGATTTCGCGAATCCTTGGAAGGACGACAAGTGGCAGTCGTATGCTGCGTATACCAGCGCAGCGGTAGGCTTTGATCTCGTTAAACGATTTCTGACGGAACATTCGGCCTAAAGTTCGACGTCGATCCGTTCGCATACACTTCCGAGTGCACAGTGCGGCGGAAGAAGTGTCTTCAGGGTGTGGTTGCGAAAGTCCGATGTTGGAGGCGAGTCCTCCCACAGCGGCGCGTCGCGCGTCGCGTGCGCCGGCGAGTCGCATACGAAGGCATCGCCCCTGCTGGTTCGTGAACGTTGTTGAGAGCCTCGAGCTCCGCAATCGTGATGTCACCGATCCAACACCGAAGGTGCGAGCGAGTGGCTTGCTGGTTCAGTGGGCCGTGTGCCCTGGCACCGCCGCAGTGCTCGCGATCTGATTCAGCACGGCCACCTTGTCGCCCGGCAGCTTCAGCGCTGCCACCGCCAGATTCTCGCGCAGGTGCGCCACCGACGAGGTGCCGGGAATCAGCAAAATGTTCGGTGACCGCTGCAGCAACCATGCGAGCGCCACCTGCATCGGCGTAGCCTTGAGGCTCTTCGCCACATCGGATAGCGCCGTCGACTGCAACGGCGTGAACCCGCCGAGCGGAAAGAACGGCACGTAGGCGATACCTTCCGCCGCCAGCTCGTCGATCAACGCGTCGTCTTCGCGGTGCGCGAGGTTGTACTGGTTCTGCACGCAGACAATCTCCGCGATAGCGCGCCCGTCGCGCACCTGCTTGCGCGTTGCGTTGCTCAAGCCGATGTGACGAACGAGTCCCTGCTGCTGAAGCTTGGCAAGCGCAGAGAGCTGCGCCTCAATGGGTCCCTCAGCGGCGGCGCCGTGCACGCCGAACATGAAGCGCAGGTTCACCACGTCGAGCGCATCCAATTGCAGGCGGCGAAGATTGTCGTGCACGGCGCTCGTCAGGTCCTCCGCCGAGTTGGCCGCGCTCCACGACCCGTCGTTGCCGCGCCTGGCGCCGATCTTGGTGACGATGACGAGATCGCGGGGATAGGGGTGAAGCGCTTCGCAGATGATTTCGTTGGTGACGTAGGGCCCGTAGTAGTCGCTCGTGTCGATGTGATCGACGCCGCTCGCCACGGCCGCGCGCAGCACCGCGACCGCCGCCGCGCGATCCTTCGGCGGCCCGAATACACCGGGGCCGGCGAGCTGCATGGCGCCGTAGCCCAGGCGCTTCACGGTGCGATCGCCGAGCTGGAACGTTCCGGCGTCGCTGATGTTGGTCATGGCTGCGTCTCCTCGTCCCTGAGTGGTTCGCGGCAAGTCTACGCTGCCGACATAGACGGCAATCGCTCGCTATTGCGCCTCGCCTCGAATGACGGCAATCGGCGGTATCGGCCGCCGGACGAGCGGCGGCGGGGTCGGCGTGTTTTCCTCCACGACCCGAAACAGGTTCGCGTCGGCGCGACCGTTGCGCCACGGGCACTCCTCGAGATCGTAGCGCGCCGCGCCGACCGCGACGCGGCAGCCGGACTCGCCGAGATCGAGCACCACGAGGAACCGCTGTCCCGGCTCGAACGAAACCTTGCGGGCGAACGTCAGCGGGTCGGGGAACGACGCCCGGTGGTAACGCAAATGTCCCGGCTGTGGTGCCCCAGCTCCGTCCTCCTTTGCCGGTGCGATCCACACGTTGCCGACGACTTCGATCGTGCGCCCGAACGCAGCTTGGGCCAGCGAATTGCGCTCGACCGGGATTGCGGACATCGGCGGTGAGTCGGCCCGGTTGCGCGCGAGGTCGGTGTCGGGGCGCTGCTGCGCGGCTTTCTCTTCGGCCCGCGTGTCCATGCCGAGCTCGCGCATGAGCCAGAGCTTGAACAGCGTCGTCAGCGAGCGGGAACTCCCATCCCCGGCGTAGCGGTTCAGCACGTCGAGCGCATCGCGCGTTCGGCCTTGCCGTTGAAGCATGGCGGCGTAGCCCATGAACGCCGTGTAGGCGTTTTCAGGGTCTCGGCTCGACTGAAGCGCCACGAGGTACTCATTTTCCGCGCCGAACACGTCGCCGAAACGCTCGAGCGTTTGCGCGTAGAACGAGTGCGCAAAATAGACGTCGCGCTCGTTGGTGCACTGGCGAATACAGCGCCGAAATGCGGCGTCGGCCGGTAGCCGGTCACCTGTGATGGCGCACACGTAGTGCGCGAGTTCGGCGAGCTCCGTCCAGGCGCCGGGCTTCCCCGCGTCGATACTGCGGTCCGCTGCGGCGATCTTGGCCGTGAGCAGTGATTCGTCATACGTACGCGTGTTTCGCGCGACGCAGGCTTCCGGCGGCGGGCCCATAAACGGCTGCGCGGTGGCGTCGAGTTCCAGGCCCGCGGCGAGAGTCGGCAGGGCACACAAGAGCAGAAACCGAGTGCCCGTGTTCATCTCATCCCCCGACTTTGTTCGGGTCGACCATTAGGTAACCAAACTCCCACGATTCGCGGAAGGGACCCATGAGCGCCGAGGCAGAGGCCCTGCGTAACCATTTGTCAGCGGTGCTCCGGTCCATGCGCCACTGCACCGAATACACGCGCATCCTCGCGGCGTCGGGCGGCAGCGGCGTCTGCAGATCCACACGCATGGCGGATACCAATTCAGCTGCGCGTGCTTCGGCCTTTCCCACGGTGCGGTTCTGGCTATCGACGAGGTCCACGATCACGGCCACGTCGCGCAGCGTTCTCGAGTTGGTGTTTGCGAAGCTGCCGGTCCACGTGCGTGCGCCGGCGTCGCCCGTCACCACTTCGTTGCGCACGAGGGCCAGGATCTCGTCGTCCTGGTGCACGATGTTGAACCACAGCACCAGGATCGGCAGCAGCACGAGCGCCGCGAGGATTTTCCACACCTTGATTTCGACGGTCCAGCTGCTCCACCGTTTGTGTTCGTTTTGTCGGGTAGTCATGAGTCGTGCTCCACGCCTGAGTGCGCTAATCCGTAATGATTTTGGCGGTGAACTCCCCGGATCCTTGCGAGTTCGGCCCAAAGATAATCTTCGCGCTGATTGGTAACCCGAGGCGCTGCGGCATGCGCGCCAAGCAGTTGACCGTTCGCCCGGAAAAGTAATCGATCGGGCCGCTCGCGAACAGCTGTGGTGCCCCCGGCGGATTCACGCCCTCGGTTTTCGGCGGCGCGGTTGCTCAGACGCGCGCGTAGTTGTCAGTTCCATCACGCACGCCTCGAATTCGCTGACTGCTTCTGCCACGGACCTCTCGCTGTCCTCTCGCGATAGCCCTTGCGAAACGAGGTAGTCGACGAAGGCCGTAGTTATGCCGCGAACGAGCGTATCGGGACTCGACGTCGCCGGCGCTCTTTCATCTTTCGGCACTGGTAGCGACGCCGTCGGCGCGCTGTCCTGTGTTTCGCTCGTGGTGATGGAAGTCGTGGCGGTTCGCGCCTTAGCCATTGGCGCATCCGGCTCGAGCGTAGAAGGTTCTTCTGCCGTCGAGATCGTCGGGTCGCTGGACCGGAGCCAGAACCACACCGCTGCCAGCGTGGCCACGGCAGTCACGGTCATTACGCTCGCCGACTTGGTCACCGAAACCCCTCGTCGCCGTTCGAGCAGGCCGCGAAACCTTAGCACGCGGTGCGGCCGCCGTCCCGGAATCGGGCGCCCCTTCCAGGTTTCGGGACTGCATCGCGATTGACCGCCGCACCACTTGCCGGCGCCTGAGTCGAATCAATTAGTTGTCTCGCTCTAAGCTTGGCACGCTTATCGCTCTACAACCCGGGGCAAACCGATGGAAGGCAAGTCGACGCTCGGATATCGACGACTTGCGGACAGTCCCCTTCGAGCCAATGCGCCACACGGTCGTGCGCTGGTTCCTCGTACCGCACCATCCAACGGACTAACGAAAGAGGCGTCCCGGAATCGGAGATCTTCGTCCGAATTTCGGGACAGCAGCGCCCGCTGAAAACGTACACCGCCGCAAACTGGCCGCTGGCACGGCGTTTGCTCCAAAATGCGAGCCGGGATGCCGGCCCACGAATTCGGGGGAACAGCCACATGACGCTTCGCACCGAGATTGCAGCGGACGTTCACTACGCGCTACGCAGCTTCAGTCGCTCCCCCGGACTCACGCTGATCACGGTGCTGACTCTCGCGATCGGGCTCGGCGCTACTACGGCCATCTTCAGCGTCGTCGACGCCGTGCTGCTACGGCCGTTGCCCTACGCACAAGCGGACCGCCTCGTGCAGATCGTCGAGAATGTGCCCGCCGGAGAGGCCTTCGGTGGCACGGCCATCCGTCGCACGGCAATGAACATCGCCGACTTCGAGTTCTGGCGCAAGAACTCGAAGACGCTATCGCACATGGGGATCACGCAGCGCGACGCCCGCGTTCTCGCGACGCCGGAGGGAAGCGTGCAGCTCTATGGCGCGCGCATGTCGCCCGCTGTTTTCTTCATGCGCGGCATTCCGCCGCTATTGGGGCGCGGGTTGTTGCCGGACGACGAACGGCCCGACGCGGACATGGTGGTTGTAAGCGAATCGATGTGGCGTCGTTACTTCAACTCCGATCCGAACATCGTCGGTCGCAGAATAGAGCTCGACAGCCGTTTGCAGACGGTGGTGGGTGTCATGCCCGCGGTGTTCGGCGAAGACGCGTTCTGGACGCCGTTCGTTCCAGTGCCTCTCGGTCCGGGCCTGAACCTGACCCTACCCGCGCAGGAGCGGCTCGCGGATGGCGTTTCGCTCGTGGCGGCGAGCGCGGAAGCCAACACGCTCGGCCTGCAGATGCGCGGCATCGAGCCCAAGCCAGGCGATGCACCGCGCTTCGAGGTGGTACGCACTCTCGATCAGATGACGGCAGCCGTCGCGCCGGCGCTGCGCGTGCTCACCGTAGCCGTCGCGGTGGTGCTCGCGATCGTCTGCACGAACGTCGCCAACCTGATGCTCGTGCGGGGCACGCGGCGGCATCTCGAGATTGCGATTCGCCGCTCGCTCGGTGCGACACGCGCCCGTATCGTGCGACAAGTGTTGACGGAGAGCGTTGTGATCGCCGGGTGCGCCGGGCTCGTGGCCATCGCGCTCGCGTTCGCGGGTGTCGCATTGCTGAAGTCCACGGCCGTTGGCTACGTGAGCCCGCGCTTCCCGCTCGCCGTGCAGGCAGTGCTGCCGCGCATCGACGAGATTTCGATCGATCCTGCCGTGCTCGCGTTCGTCGTGGTGGCTTCAGTCGTCACCGGCGTGCTGTTCGGCCTCCTTCCGGCGCTGCGCCTGTCGAAATATGGCGAACGCGGCCACGCGTCCGCGGCGCAAATGTCCGCGCATGCCGGCAACACGCGCCTCGGCCACGCGCTGGCTGCGGCGCAGCTGGCCTTCGCGATGGCATTGCTGATCGGCGCCGGGTTGCTCGTGCACAGCTTTATGAAGCTCACGGGCATCGACACGGGGTTTGATACGCGCGGAGCGCTAGCTTTCGACCTCGTGGTTCCGGGGGACGCAACGGCGGAGCGCAAGATCGAGGTGGCGGAAGCGCTCGTGGCTCGACTCACGAGCGATCCGCGCGTCACCGCCGCCGGTTTTTCCGAGGCGCCGCCGCTGCTGCCATCCTTCCTATACGTGTCGGCGATGCTCGTTCCCGAAGGCAAGACAGACGCCGATATTCGCGAAGAGCAAAAAACACGGACCATGAACGAGCGCACGCAGAGTCGGCAGATGAGCCCTGGTTACTTGCGCGCATTGGGCGCGCACCTCGTCGCGGGAAGCTGGCTCGACGAGCGCACCGAGTCCGGTCCCGCGGTGCTCGTGAGTCGGGCATACGCCGAGCGCTACTTTCCGGGCCGCAGCGCGGTCGGCGCTACTTTGCGTTTGAACGGCACCACGGTTGCAGTCGCCGGTGTTGTGGACGACATCCACCTCGGCGGCCTCGAGCAGGCGCCCGAGCGTGCGGTGTTCATCGACGCACGGCAGATGCTGGAGGTGCTGCGTGTGCTCGCGCCGCGCCCGCCCATGGCGGACCGTTTCTTCATGACGACAGGTGGCACCAGCATCGCGTTCGCCGCACGCACGAAGGGGGACCCGTTTGCCATCATGGCGGACCTGCGCACCATTGCGCGCGACATCGATCCGCGGCTCGCGATCGACGCCGCCGTGCCGCTCGAGAACATCGTGTCCGGGCTCACCACGCGGCCGCGCTTCTATGCCGTGTTGCTCAGCGTGTTCGGCGCAATCGCGGGCTTCATCGCCGTGATCGGCATTTACGGGGTGCTGTCGTACGTCGTAAGCCAGCGCACGAAAGAGATCGGCGTGCGCATGGCGCTCGGCGCGCAGCGCGGTGAGGTGCTCAGGCTCGTGCTGCGACGCGGCGCGCTGATCGTCGGGATCGGCGTCGCGAGCGGGGTGGCGTGCGCCATGGTGCTCACGGGTTATCTGCAGAGCATGCTGTTCGGCCTGAAGGCGCTCGACGTGGGCACCTTCGCCGCAGTAGCGGTAGCGTTTGCGGCCATCGCCATGCTGGCGGTGTACTTGCCGGCGCGGCGCGCGACCTCGATCGACCCGCTCCAGGCGCTGCGGCCGGATTAGAAGTTGCGCTGGCCGGCTGGCTCTGCTTTTATCTTCGCTCCGCCTGCGCTGCGTCCACCAGCAAAATGATCTTCCCTTCGGCATGGCCGGCTTTGCTGTAGG
>JBDTOT010000074.1:0-15676 GCA_039933105.1 Gammaproteobacteria bacterium
CAAACTCCAGCGGCTACGCTGAGAGACAACGTTGCGCTGACCCACTGAGCCCACCGTTGTTAATGGGAATGGCCGGTTGGTCGCTCCAGAATCCTATACAGGGGCTGTTTCCTGCGGCATCGCGCACAGGTGTCTCGAGTCAGCGCTAGTTTGTCAACGAGCACCGCGCAGTGGCATATCGAGCACCGGGCGAGTGCGAGATCCTCGTTTGCCGCAACGCCCCTCGCGAGAAGGACGGCTTGATCAAACTCGAGGTCATTTCCGGGTTGCCACTCCTGGCAAATCTCGAAGGCCTCACAAAGGCGCTCGCCATTGTCTAGACCGACCGGCAAGTTCTTTGTGTGGGGTTTGTCGCTCGACTCCTCGATCATCGCGGAGTGAATGCTTGCGAACAGCGCTGCGTACCGAGTGCGCGAAACGGAACGAAAGAACAATTGAAACGACGTGGGTGCCGGTCCACGAAATGCGTCACGGCGCTGCGGCATCCAGCGCCGCTTGAGTGTTACTAGCCGATCGGGCGTCAAGCCGCTCCAGTCGCTCGCGGTCTGGGCGCGCGCGCCATGCGACAGCAAGCGTAGGCCGAGTTGAATCCGTCGGTAGTGGCGATTGAATCGATCATCTTCCACTGGCATGCCTCGCGCTCTAGAGTTTCTGTGCGAAATGCCCTAATACTTCGCACTCCATTTACGTTTCACTGTGAAGAGAATTCACTGTCGTCCTCCACTCGTGTAGGAACAGATGAAAAACCCAACTCTCGACACTTCGCGCGATAGAGCCCGCGCGCTGATGCGTCCACGATGGAAGGGTGCTAACTCGATTCAACTTGCTCATCAGCTGAACGAACGCTGTGTGGAGTTGATCTCGGAGTTGGCCGGGAATGTGGCGATCAACGAGGCGCTGCCAACGGCAGTTCGGGAGAATCGCGATCTATGGCCCGGTTTATCCGTCGACGCTCGACGGCGTCTTGCGGCCCTGCCATTTGTGATCGTCGACGTTCGCTTCAGGGACGAACAGTGGTGGCGAGCGCTGGGGCAGGCACCGTCGCCTACAGAACTTCGCGCAGAGTGCCTCCCATCGGACTGTTGCCAAGACCTGCTGCTTGAAACACTCATGTTCGCGTGGCAAGTCGCTCGCGAAGACAGCCACGTTGCGCAGATGATATTCGCGATGACTCGCCCGGTCGCTCGCATCATTGCCGCGCTTGCCATCCGGGAGATCCGCGCGCTTGCGATCGAGCAAAGACCTTGCCTTCGAATTCGATGGAGCGATAACGCGCGGTTCTGGCGGGAGTTCCTGGTACGCGTGCGTGGAGAAGACGCGATCGCGCTCGAGGACGCGATGCTCAATGCCAAATTGCTGTTCTGCGGAGAGCTCATTGATCAGCCGCGCGGGGATACCTGAGTACCGTTCTAGTTCCTTGTGGGGCGGCGCCAAGCAGTCGTTCGACCTACTGAGCCGGCGAGGAGCAGCGCCCCATTTGCCCTTTCTCGACGTCGAATCTGCCACATATGGTCTCAAATGACCATATGTGGTAAAAGAAGGCCTGTTGCTGCCCTGTGAGCAGCACCTGAGCTCCCGGCAGAGAGCGTCGCCCGCCGGGGGCGACAGGAGACGAGGACCATTCCCACGGAGGTTCTGGCGGCCACGCTGTCCTGCAGACCGCCTCTACTGAACTCCAGCCGCGAGCGCGAGCATCGTGATAGGGCAGCCCGATTGTCGAAGAGAGCTTCGGGACTTGCTGAGTCAGCCAGCCAGTTTCAGTCCACGAGCTTCGAGAATAGACGCGACGTTGCACGTTCCGAGGTAAGGCGCGAAGATCGATTCACGGTAAGCGGAGGCTAGTCATGGACGTAGGATCCGCGCATCTGATGTTCAGCGCGTCCGCGCGCGTACTGTGGAAGGCAATACGCCTTCCCGTCGTACTGGCACTGCTCCTAATCGAGCCCATTATCAACGTGGTCTGTGGTCTTCTGATCGTCGGCAGCGTTCTTGCCGCTGTGGTGTTTGAGTTTTCTGTCGTGAGTGCGCGTTTCCCTTTCCTACTCGCGTTCGCACTCTGCGTGAGTGCCACGGCGCTTGTCGTTATCTATCATTCTCTGGTCGTACTCCTGGTCCGAGACTGAGTCGTCTTGCGCTGCGGTGTACGTTCGCACCGCTGAGCGCGCTCGTCGCAGTCTCTGTCACCGCAGACTAGACGTCGTAAGTCAGATTGCTCGCGAACCTCCGTTTATCGCGAGAGATGCTCATGTTCATAACGCGCGCCGCAGTGCGTGACTCGATGCGTTGGCCCGGGTTGCGATCACCGCTTTAGTTGAAGGCCGCTTCGGTCTGGCCGCGCCGCGACCTGCGTATGGCCGTCGCCTCCTGGAGAGCGCGCATGAGTTTTCTGGGAATTCCCCCTGAAACCTCGGGTTCACGGGTGAGCGGCGGCATGGTCGGATGACATCCAGAACAACAGCGGAGTCATCAATGAACCGTTTTGTGCGAATTCCTCGCGTGTCTGCTCGCGTCATGACGGCGGCGGTAGTGCTGAGTCCCAGCGTTGTGCTGGCTCAAGCGTCGCCGTTTGACACCGGTGCTAACTCGCTCGTGACCTTTGCGCTGACGATCGCGACGCCGGTGGCCATCCTCATCGTGATTGCGCTTGCGATCGCGGCTGCCGTCGGCAGGATTTCCTGGGGCTGGGTGATCGGCGCCATCATCGGGATCGCGGCGATCTTTGGCGCCCCGCAAATCGTGGCCTGGATCCGGTCAATGTTCGGCGTCTAGGAGGGCGGTATGGATCTACCCAATGGTGGAGTCACCGCCGATCCCCTGTTTGTCGGTGTCACGCGTCCGCCGATGCGTTTCGGCGTGACGTATGCGGCACTGCTGCTTAACGCCGCGTTCACGATGGAGGTGTTCTTGATCACCAAGAACCTCCTCGTGATTCTGATCGCGTTGCCGATTCACGGGGTCTGCATGCTGCTCTGTGCGCGCGACGCCCGCTATTTCGACTTGCTGCTGATGTGGGGTAAGACGCGCTTTGTCGCGTATCTTTGTAGCCTCCGCTTCTGGAAGGGCGCGAGCTACAGTCCGCTCGCACTCGATTTACCCAATCGTCGCGGTCGGCGCAAGGCCCACGCCAGGGTGCGTGTCGCATGAAGCGCGCGACCGCTCTTCGCCGTGAGCTGCCGACGGCGTTTCGGATTCCCTATCGCGCTCATGTCTCGCCGCACGTCGTGCGCACGGATGCGGGTGACTACGTGCAAGTCTTCAAGCTCGACGGCGCGAGCTTCGAGACGGCGGATGACGACGTGCTCAATAACTGGCACGAGCGCGTGAATGTCCTATGGCGTAGCATCGCGGCGGCCAACGTGGCGCTCTGGACGCATGTCGTCCGCCGGCGAGAACGAGCGTCGTCGTTGGCGGAACCGGTCGACGATTTCGCGGGGCAGCTGGCGCTGCGCTATCGCGAGCGCCTGTCGTCCGAAACGCTGATGGTGAACGAGCTCTATCTCTCCGTCGTCTATCGCCCGGTTGTCGGTGCTGCGCCGAGTCTCTTGGCGCGCGTGCTCCGGACACAGGCCACTCACGACTTCGCCATGGAGCGGGCCGACGGGCTCGATGCCTGTGAAAAGCTGGCCCAGACGATTGGCTCATCGCTGGCGCGCTATGAGCCGGATCGCCTGGGCGTGTATGCGGCGAACCGTCGTCACTATTCGCAGGTCCTCGAATTCTTCAGTCAACTGCTCAATGCCGACGCGGCACGCGTGCCGCTGCCGACGGCGCCGCTTCATGAAGCGCTGGCGACCGCTCGCGTGATCTTTGGCACGGAGACCGTGGAATACCGCCTGCCGACGGAGACGCGCTTCGGCGCGATCTTAGGCATCAAGGAGTACGCGACGCCGACCACGGTCGGGATGTACGACGCGCTACTGTCCGCACCGTTTGAGTTCGTGCTGACGCAATCCTTTACCTTCCTGAGTAAAGCGGCAGGGCAGGGACTGCTACAGCGCCAGTACAACCAAATGGCCAATGCTGGCGATTTTGCCGTGAGCCAGGCGGAGCAGCTGAAGGACGCGCTCGATGAGCTGACTTCGAACGAGTTCGTCATGGGCGACCACCATTTCACGCTCCAAGTGTTGACGGGACTCGCCGCGACGCAGCCGCCGGCGACGAACGAGCACCGGTTGAAGGTTCTGAACGATGACGTCGCGCGGGCTCGCGCGATCCTCGCGGATACGGGGGTGACGACGGCGCGCGAGGACTTAGCACTCGAGGCGGCATTCTGGGCGCAGTTGCCGGGCTGCTTCGCGATGCGGCCGCGCAAGGCGCCCGTGACCTCGCGCAACCTGTGCGCGATGGCGCCGTTCCACAACTTTCCGTCCGGTCGTGCCCGCGACAATCACTGGGGCGATGCGCTGGCGCTACTCGTCACGAGCGCACGGTCACCGTACTACTTCTCGCTGCATGCGAGCGATCCGAAGGATCCCGATGGAGGCAGCCGCAAGGACACAGGGCACACCTTCATCTGCGGCCCGACAGGTTCGGGCAAGTCGGTCCTCATTGCCTTCCTGATCGCGTTGCTCAGCCGTCAACGTACGACGCAAGTCGTATTCGACAAAGACCGAGGGCTCGAGATTCTGACGCGGGCGCTCGGCGGCACGTACTTGCCGCTGAAGAACGGTGTGCCGACGGGGTTTAATCCTTTGCAGCTTCCGCCGACGGCCGAGAATGTCGAGTTCTTGAAGACCTGGCTACGGGCGCTGATGCGGACGCCCGTACCGCTCACGATTCGCGAGGAGGCCGATCTCGACGCGGCGTTGATGGGGACGCTTGCGCTTGAGGTGCCGGCGCGCCGACTGTCGCGCCTGATCGAGTTCACCGATGCGACCCGCGCCGACGGCATTCATATGCGCTTGGCGCGCTGGTGCGAGAGCACTCAGGGTCACTATGCCTGGGTGTTTGACAACGCCGAGGATTCGCTCGCGGGGCAGCTCGAACAGGCGCGCCTCTTCGGCGTCGACGTCACGGACTTTCTCGACCACCCGCTCACGCGCTCGCCCGTCACGCTGTACCTCTTTCACGTGATCCGCCAGCTCCTCGACGGCCGCCGATTCGTGTGCTGGATGGATGAGTTCTGGAAGCTGCTGGCAGACCCTGCTTTCGAAGGGTTCGCCAAGGACGGTCCCAAGACGTGGCGGAAGTTGAACGGCGTGATGTGTCTTGCGACGCAGAGTCCGAGTGACGTGCTCGACAGTCCGATCAGCCGCACGATCATCGAGCAGACGCCCACCAAGATCCTGTTTCCGAATCCTGATGCCAACGCGAGCGAATACATCGAGGGGTTCGGCCTCTCGGAGCGTGAGTTCAAGCTGATCAAAGAGCAGCTGGAGCCCGGGTCCCGCCAGTTCCTGATCAAACAGGGCCACTACTCGGTCGTCTGTGAGCTCGATCTAAAGGGCTTCGACGCAGAGTTGAAGGTGATGTCCGGCCGTGCAAGCACGGTCGAGGCGTTGCACCGGATCCTCCTTCGCACAGGACCTGACCCGCGGCGATGGTTGCCGGTTTTCTTACAACAGGAGGACTCAGTATGAAGCGGTGGAGTGTGATTGTTCTGATGACCCTGGGTGCGCTCGGGACGTCGCCCGTGCGTGCGCAGTTCGCAGTGATCGATGTCAACGCGATCGTGCAGATGGCGCAGCAGCTGCGCGCCCTCCAGGACCAGCTATTGACAGCGCGCAGCCAACTGTCCCAGGCCGAGCAACAGTTTCAATCGCTGACCGGTCGGCGCGGGATGGAACAATTGCTCTCGGGCACGGTTCGCAACTATCTGCCCACGGATTGGGCTGAGCTCGACGCTGCATTGCACGGGGTGCAGAGCGCGCACGCGCTGCTCGCCTCGCAGCTGCAAGCGATGGTGCAGACGAATGGCGTCCTGACGGCGCCGCAGACGGCGCGCTGGATGCCGGCTCAGCTTGATCAGCTCGACGCTGCGCGCCGCTCCGTCGCGTGGCAGCAAGTCATGAGCCGACAGGCGCTTGAAGTCAGCAGTCAGCGTTTCGACGCCTTGCAGACGCTCATCAACGCCATCCCGGCAGCGACGGACGCGAAGGCGACGCTCGATCTTCAGGCCCGCATCGCGGCCGAGGAGGTGATGCTCCAGAACGAGCACACGAAGCTCATGGTGCTCCACCAGACCGCAGAGGCGGAAGATCGGGCGCGCGAGCAGCGCGCGCGTGAGCTCGCGGTCGCGAACATCGGTTCGCTTCGCCGCGTGCCGCCCGTCGGCCTCGGTCGCTAGGGAATCATGCGGATGACGGCCGTCGTCGTAGCGCTTGCCACCGCGGGCGTGGTCGCTTGCACGCGCGAGGCGCATATCGCACGCCACACGGTGGCGGAGTATCGCGCGAACGCGCCGCTGCGGCGGGAGGTGTTCATGCGGTGCCTCAACGATCCTGGCACGCTCGGTGAGAGCGCGGACTGCATCAACGCCCGGGAAGCGGAACGGCTCGAGAGCCGCGGATCGCTGCGGGATCAGCCGGCGCTCGGACTGCGTCCGCACGGGTCCCGGTGAGTCATGGGCTTCTTCGCCGAATTCGACGCATGGCTGACGGGGATTCTCTCCCGCTACATCAGCGACAACACGGCGGCCCTCGCGGGGATCTTGGAGCCCGCGATTGTGACGTTCGGTGTGTTCTACATCATCGTCTGGGGTTACCTGCAGCTCCTTGGCAAGATCGAGGAGCCGTTCGTTGAGGGCGCAAAACGCCTGCTGACGCTGGCGCTGATTCTCGGGCTGTCGTTGCAGCTGTGGCTCTATAACGACGCGATCGTCGATACGTTCTTCAACGCACCAACCGCCCTTGCCGAACGCATCCTTGCGGCGCGCGATCCGGCGGCCTCGCCGTTTCAGCCGGTCGCGGTCGTGGATGAAATCTTCTTCCAAGGGGACGACGCGGCGTCGCTGCTCTTAGAGAAGGGCGAGATCTTCGGCCGCGACATCATCTTCTATTTCGCCGCGTTTTCGATCTACGTGACGATCGGGCTGACGGCGGTCTACACGATGTTTCTGCTCGCGATCAGCCGCATCGCGCTCGCCGTGCTGCTCGCATTGGGGCCGCTTTTCATGGCGCTGCTCTTTTTTGAGTCCACGAAGCGATTTTTCGAAGCCTGGCTCGCACAGCTCAGTAACTATGCGTTCCTGACCGTGCTAACGGTGCTCGTGGCCGCGCTGATGCTGCAGGTGGTCGCGACGGCCGCGGCCGCCGCGGTGGCGGCGGGCGGTGGCATCGAGATCGCGATGGCTATCAAAGTTTGTATCGCGACGACCCTGACGTTTCTGATCATGCGGCAGGTGCCGGCGCTGGCGCAGGGCCTCGCGAGTGGCATCGCCCTGTCAGGATTCGGGGCGGTGGGCAGCACGCTGCGGATGGCGCTGGGCGTCGGGCGCTTCGTCGGCAAGCGCGCGGGGGAATTCTCGCGCGGCGCGCTCCTCGATCGAGACACGAGCCGCTGGGACAGTCTGTCGCGCAAAGCCGGTCAGCGGCTAATCGGTGCGCGCATGCCTCGCGAGCGTCGGCCGCGCCAGAACGTCCTCCGCTACAACCGGTGAATTGCGATGCCACTACGTAGAACTAAAGCCGTGTGTGTCGGGCTAGCGGCGCTCGCTGGGTTTTGGCTGGCGGGTTGCAGCGCGCAGGCGCCGCGCGTGAAGTGCGATCGCAGGCTCACGCCGATCAACGCTCCGGTGCCCGTGGCGTCTCACTATAAACCTGCGGAATCCGGTGAACGCCCATGAAGGACGACGCATTGACCGCGTACTTCAGCGAGGCGGCGTCGTGGGACGCCAACCGCGTCGCTATGAACGCCCGCAGCGTGCGTGTCGCCTGGCGCGTTGCTACGGGCGCCTGTGTGCTGACGGTCATCGCGCTCGTCGCATTGATGCTGCTGATGCCGCTTAAGCGCGTCGACCCTTTCGTGATCCGCGTCGACAACACGACCGGGATCGTCGACGTCGTGCCGGTGTTCACGGGGCAGGCCGCGATGTCGGAGGTCGTCACGCGGTACCTGCTCGATCACTACCTCACGGTGTGCGAACGGTTCAACTTCGCCACCGCCGAGAGCGACTACGAAGAGTGTGCGAGCTTTCATGCGCCGGCCCGCCATCAGGCCTGGATGGCGCTCTGGGATCGAAGCAATCCGAACTCACCCCTCAATCTCTACAAGGATGGCACGACGGTCCGCGTCCGTGTGAGCTCGATCACATTCTTCAAACGTAGCAGCGGGACTGAAGATCTCGCCCAGGTTCGCTTCATCAAGAGTCGCCGCGGTGGCAACGGCGCGGAACAGCTCTCGCACGGGATTGCGACCATCCAATACGTCTATGCGACGCCGGCCACCGATCCCCGGATGCGCCGCTGGAATCCGCTCGGCTTCAAGCTCGTGGACTACAGGACGGAAACGGAAGTGCTGGCCCCAGAGACGGCACCGGCCGCCGTCTCTGCAGAGGCCGCGGCCCGAGGTGTCCCGTGAGGCGGCGGAACGCCTGGCCTGGAAGCGGAGCGACGGTCGCCGCGATCACACTCGGGGCGCTCATCGCGTCGCTTGTCTCGGCCGAGACGACGCCGGCACGCGGGCAGGTCGATCCGCGCGTCCGTACGGCGTTCTATAGCGCGGATGAGATCTACAAACTCTACGGGTTTGTGGGTTATGCGATCGAGCTCATCTTCGAAGACGGCGAGCAATTTGCCGGTACCGGCGGGGGCGATCTCGAGAGCGTCACGATCGACGCCCACGGCAGCTCCGTGCTCATCAAGCCGCACGCCGAAATCGTCGCGACGAACCTCGTCGTGTTCACGGACCGCCGTGCGTACCGCTTCGACTACACGGCACGGGCACGCGCGCCGAGCGTCACCGACGAGGTCATGTATGCCGTGCGCTTCGCCTACCCCCCGCCGCCACGGACGGCGGCCGGCGAGGATCCGCAGGCCGTGGTCGAGCGCGAGCTTGCTGCGGCCCCCGTGGCGCGGCCGAAAAACATCAACTATTGGTATTGCGGCCATTCGGCGCTCCGGCCGACCGCGGTGGTCGACGACGGTGTGCAGACGCGGATTACATTCGGGGACCGCTCGGAGATCCCGGCGATCTTCGTGCGGAATGAGGACGGCTCGGAGTCGTTGCTCAACTACTCGATGGAGATAGGCGATGTCGTCATTCATCGGTTAGCGCCGCGGTTCATTCTGCGGCGCGGTCGATTGACCGGCTGCATCGTCAACCAAGGATTCTCGGGCGCGGGCTTGCGCCTTGACACCGGCACCGTCTCACCTCGGGTCGAGCGTGATCTCAAGGGCCTGCGCCCATGAACTTCTTCAATCGCTGGCGAAGGCAAGACGACGCAGCAGCGGAGGTGTCGCCTCAGGAATCGACGGAGGGCGAGCTCACGTCTGTCGAGGGCGAGCGGGGCGAGAGCGCGGTGCAGCGTCCCCCGTCGCTGCAGGCACGCCTTAGCAACCTGCTCGCGTTCGGCTTGATAGCCACGATCGGGCTTGGACTGCTCGGCTGGTACTACAGCCACATGGTCGGCGCTCGCCCGAGGACCGCGGCCGTCCGCTCGGTCAAGGACAACGCGGGTGCGGAGATCGCGCTGCGTCCGCTCGGACGCGTGGACCTGCCGGCGCGGTCGGCGGCGTCGCCGCTCGAGACCGTGTTGGGCGGTCCGCCTGAGGAACCCCCGGTTTCTCCTGCGCTGCCGCCGGGAGTTCTGACGCCACCGCGCTCCCTCTACGGGCCTTCGAACTATGGCGCGCCGGCACAGCGCGACCCGCGGCTCGAGCGGCAGCTCGCGGGTCCCGCCTTCTCGACGAGGGCTCCGCGAACTGCTGCCGGGACGTCGCCGCAGGGTGCGGCGGCCGCCGCCGATCGACCTGAAGACAGTGAACTCGACGCGCTGCTGCGGCCGCGCGTCACGCCCGCCGTGCAAGCGCAAATGCTCCCGACGCAACGGCTGCTGTTGCCCAAAGGCGCGTTCCTCGACTGCACGCTCGAGACCGCCATCGACTCGACGCTGCCGGGTATGACAACGTGCGTTCTCGCCACCGATACCTTCAGCGCCGACGGCATGGTGGTGTTGCTTGAGCGCGGCACGAAACTCGTCGGTGAAACGCGCGGCCAGGTCCGACAAGGCGCTGCGCGGATCTTCGTGTTGTGGACCGAGGCGCGTACGCCGCGCGGTGTGGTCGTGCCACTCGCGTCGCCGGGCACGGATGAGCTCGGTCGCTCGGGCTTGCCGGGCGAAGTGGACCGCCACTTTTTCGAGCGTTTTGGGGCCGCGATCCTGATCAGCGTCATCGATGGCGCAATCCAGGCGGGCGTGCAGGCGCAGCGCCAGAGCGGCGACACCGTGAACCTGAATCCCTCGCGGTCGCAGGACGTCATGACGGAGGTGCTCCGCTCGACCGTCAACCTGCCGCCGACCGTCGTGAAGCCACAAGGCGATCGCGTCCAGGTCCTGGTCGCGCGCGATCTCGATTTTCGGAGCGTCTATGAGCTTCGCCCGGTCAGCCGTTAGTTCGCTAGCGTTGCCGGAAGCGGGGGAGGCCGCGCAGTTCGTACGTCCGCCGGCCGTCGTCGAGTCCTCGGCCCTCGATCTCACGCTGCGCGCCTTGCGACCCCTTTTGACCGACCGCGACGTCACGGAAATCTGCATCAACCGTCCGGGCGAGGCGTACGTCGAAACGCGTGCGGGTTGGCGCTGCGTGCCCCTCGCGTTTGCGACGTTCGACTGGTGCCACGCGCTCGCGAAGCTGGTCGCGAATTCGACGCGCCAGCGCATCGACGCCGAGTCGCCGCTCTTATCCGCGGCGCTGCCGGCAGGCGAGCGCATCCAGATCGTGCTGCCGCCCGCTACCACGCCAGGTACCGTGGCGATCACGATTCGCCGGCCGGCGGACGAGATCTGGACGCTGGAAGAGCTCGAAGAGCGCGGACTCTTTCGCGCGACGCGCCGCGCGGGTAGTGCGCCCGATGATACGGAAACCGAACTCACGCGCCGGCTCGATGAGAAGGACTACCGGGGATTTCTGCGCCTTGCAGTCGCGCGGCGCCGCAACATCCTGGTGTCAGGCCCCACGGGCTCCGGCAAGACCACGTTCACGAAGGCCTTGATCCGTGAAATCCCCTCCGACGAGCGCCTGATCACGATCGAAGATGCGAAAGAGCTTGTACTCGATCGTCATGACAACCACGTGCGTCTTTTCTACAGCAAGGACGATCAGGGGCTCTCGCGCGTGACGCCGAAGCAGCTTCTTGAAAGCTGCCTGCGCATGAAGCCCGACCGGATTCTGCTCGCGGAGCTCCGTGGCGAAGAGGCCTTCGACTACTTGCGCAACGTGAACTCAGGGCACCCGGGCTCGATCACGAGCATTCACGCGGCAAGCGCCGAGCTCGCGTTCGAACAACTCGTGCTGCTCGTCAAACAGAGCCGTGCGGGCCAGGAGCTCGCGCGCGAGGAGATCAAGAGCCTGCTGTATCTACTGATCGACGTCATCGTGCAGTTTGGTATCGAGCACCGGCAGCGCTGCATCAAAGAGATCTGGTATGACCCTGCGCGCAAGCACCGCACGCTGGCGGCCAGTCGCTAGCCCCGCGTGGATCGCGCGCGGGCTCAAGGGACTCATGGTGACGGTGGGTCTTCTGGTGGCCTCGCAGTACCTCGCAGGCTTCCTGTATTTGCAGTGGGTGCGGGCGGACCCGCGAACGGCCACACCGCTGACGGTCGCGCGTTACGCGTACTACTACGGCGCGCGCGAGGACCTCCGCCGCAAGCTCTGGATCAGCTCCGGCGCTGGATTCGTGTTCGTGCTGATTCCGCTCTTCCTCCTCCTCCTGCGCCCGAAGCCGCCCGCACTCCACGGGAATGCGAAATTCTCGACGAAGACTCAGGTCCGGCGCGCGGGCCTCTTCTCACCCGGCGGGATCATTCTCGCGCGGCTCGGTCGGAGGCTGCTGCGCCTGCCGGGCCAGCAGGGCGTGGCCGTCATCGCGCGGTCGCGTAGCGGCAAGGGCGCGGGCATCGTCGTCCCGAATCTCTTCGCATGGCCGGATTCGCTGATCTGTGTGGATCCGAAGCATGAGAATTTCACGATCACGGCGGGGTACCGCGCGCGCGCGGGTCACGCCGTGTTCTTGTTCGCGCCGTTCTCCGAAACCCGTAACACCGCGCGTTGGAATCCGCTCGGCTACATCCCGGACGACCCGACCCTGCGCATCAACGGCCTGCAGCGTATCGCGGACATGCTCTACCAGGAGAGTCCCGGTGTGGATCCGTTCTGGACGGCTTCAGCCCGGACTCTGTTCTTGGGAGTTGGGCTCTATGTGTTTGAAACATCGAACCTGCCGAAGACGATCGGCGAGATTCTGCGCCAGGGCATGGCGTCCGGCGACGAAGGATTTGGGGCGCACTGGAAGCGACTCATCGAAGGCCGCAACAGCGGAAAGTACCCGCTTTCACAGGAATGCGTGCGTGCGCTCTGCGACGTCACCGATCTTGCGCCGGTCACGGCATCAAGCATCCGTAAGACGTTCACGTCGCGGCTCGATCTGTGGCTAAACCCGATCCTCGACTGGGCGACGTCGGGCAACGATTTTGATCTCAGGGAGCTGCGCTCGAAGCGCATCAGCATCTACGTCGGCGTGTTGCCCGAGGACCTCCACCGGCTGCGGCCGGTGCTCTCACTATTCTTTCAGCAGGCCATCGCGCTGCAGACGCGACAACTGCCCGAGCACAACCCCGAGCTTGTTTACCAAGTCATGTTCCTGCTCGATGAGTTCACCTCACTTGGCAAGATCCCGATCATCGCTGAGGCCATTGGTCTAATGGGTGGCTACAACATCCGGGTCGTCCTCGCGATCCAGGCGCGCTCGCAACTGCGCGAAGTCTATGGGCCGAACGCCGCCGAGACGATCCTGCGCAATCTCGCCGCCCGCGTCGTGTTCGGTGCGGACGAATATTCCGACGCGCGCGAGATCTCGGACGAGCTCGGCACGATCACGGTGAAGACCCGCTCGGTCTCGACGCCCGCCTTTGAGCTGTTCAGCAAATCCCAGCGCTCGCGTAGCGTGAGCGTCAGCGAGCAGCGCAGGCCGCTGATGCTGCCGCAAGAAGTGCAAGCCATGAAGAACGACGAGGCGATCGTATTCTACGAAGGCATCCGGCCGGTCCGCTGCAAGAAGATCCGTTACTTCAGTGATCGGCGTTTCAAACGGTTGATCGTCCAGCCGCCGCGCTACGCCTCTCCAGCACTCGCGAGGGGCGAGGTGCCGCCCATCGTCTCGAGGGCGGCGCCGAAAGACGTGAGAGTGGCCGCGGAGGCTCAGTCGGCGCCGCCCGATACGACGGCGCCCAAGTCGCCGCGTGGGCGCCACAGGCGCCGCGCGACGCCCCGCGATATCGAGCACCTCGAGGAACTAACAGTGGACGACTTCGATGTCGATCTCGACCACATCGTCCTGCCCCAGAAAGCCGAGGGTGAGCGCCTAACCACGGAGGAACTGGATGTCGCCGTGGAGTCCTTCATCGCCGCGCTGCGCGAACGCTAGGAGACGCTGTGTCTGAGACGCCCGACAAACCGCCCGAAGAATCGACCGGCCGTAAACGGGCGAAAGGAGCGACGCAAGAACCGCCCGTCGCGGCGGCCGAGAAGGAGCCGGCGGTCGGCGAGTCGCCCCCGAACCTCATCGAGTTTGCCTCGAGCCGTTCCGGCGGCCGCGGCAAAAACAAGGCCGCCGACGGCACGGCGAAGAAAGCGACTCAAGCGGACCGCGGTACCGCGCAGGCCGGTGCAGGCGCGACGGAGTCTCGTGATGAAGCGCTCCAGGCATCGTCCGGATCGGCCCACGCGTGGCGCGTGCCGGATTCCGTGCAGGAGCGCTTCATCCAGATTGGCAACAAGTTCCACTTTCCGGACGGCACCGAGGCCTTCACGCACCACGGCAATCGGCTCACCACGCGTTCCGAGAACGCCATCGTCATTCAAAGCATGGTGGCGATCGCGCACGAGGCCGGTCGCGGTGAGATCACCGTCGGTGGCACGGAGTTCTTCAGAAAGGAAGCTTGGTTCTCGGCCAGCCTCGTGGGACTCACGGTCCGCGGCTACGAGCCTACCGAGTTTGAGCGTGAACGCCTCGCGCGCGCGCTCGCCGCGCGCCGCGGCGCGCCGCCTTCGGAGGCGAGGCCGGAGGCTCCGCCCACGCAGGCGGCCCGCGAAGCGGCGGCGAGCCGCTCGCCAGACAGCGCGCTGATCGTCGGGAGACTCGTCGATCACGGCCCCGCGCCCTACGCGCACGACCCCAAGCAGGCGATGTCGTACTTCGTCCGCATCGAGACCGAGCGTGGTGATCGCGAGCTCTGGGGCGTGGACCTCGAGCGTGCGTTCCGCCAGTCGCTGAGCACGCCGGGGATCGGGGATGAAATCGGTGTGCGTGCGGTCGGCAAGGCTGCCGTCACGGTGCTCGCGGCGAAGCGGGACGCGCAGGGACGGGAGATCGGACGCGAGGAGATCGAGACGCACCGCAATGAGTGGCTCGTCGAGCGCACGAGCTTTCTCGACGAGCGCCGCAAGCTGGCCGACGTCGTACGCGACCCGTCCATCAACGCGAGCGACGCGATCAAGCGCCACCCCGAGCTCGAAGGCTCCTATCTGCAGTTGCAGATGGGGCACGCGCTCGCCGAGCGGCAGTACGCGAGTCATGAACACCGCGAGCAATTCGTAGAGCATTTGCGCGCACACCTTGCGAGGCGGATCGAGCATGGCCAGCCACTCGAGCCCGTGCATCTGCGCGCGGCCGAGGAGCGGACCCCAACCCCGCGCAGTCCCGACCGCGACTACAACCCGACGCGTTGACTCACGCGATGAGTGATAAGCGTCCGCCACGCGCCGCGCATCCTGGCCGGACGGCGGGCGGTGGACTACTGCCCGTCGGCGAGATCGTCGAACGTCTGCACCTCGACCGAAGGTCCACAAACGCTCCAGCGCCGCCGCGCAACCGATCGGGCCGCGTAGTCACCGGGCGTCTCAAAGCCCACGGCGGGGCGAACTATCAGTTCGAGTCCCACGCCAGCCCGTCGTACTACCTGCAGATTCTCTCGAGCCGCGGCCTGGAAACGTTCTGGGGAGTGGACCTTGAGCGTGCGATCACGCAATCGCAGACGCAGCCGAAGATCGGCGCCATGATCGGTGTGCAGCGCATTGGCTCTGAGCCCGTGACGATTCCCGTGCGCGAGGGAGATCCCAAGACCGCGCAGCCAAGGACATACCGCCGCGGTCGGTGGGTCGTCGAAGACGTCAGGTACTTTGCGGACTCCATCCAGCGTGCGCGCCGCGACCGCGAGGCGCGGCTCGCCGATGCTCTCGCCATGCGCGAGCGGCCAGAGCTTCGCAGCGCGTTCATCAGCTTGCACGTCGCGGAGAAGTTCGCGGAGCGCAACATCCGTGACCCGCGCGACCGCGCGCTCTTCGTCGAGCGTGTCAAGGCGATCATGGCGCTCTCTGTGAGCAGCGGAAGAACGAAATCGCCGCCGAGGCGCGAGGAACCGACGCGGTAGTCGCCCGCCTACCGCTTCGGTGGCGGTTGCGCGGCCTGCCAGGCCGCCGTGGCTCTGCGCATCAAGTTCGGATGCAGTACGCCGAGTTGT
>JBDTOT010000075.1:0-15566 GCA_039933105.1 Gammaproteobacteria bacterium
ACCCCTTGCACCCCATGCAAGTGCGCTACCAGGCTGCGCCACGCCCCGACCGAGGCGGCAAGTGTAACGGCAAAGGCTAGCGGCGGGTACCGCCGACCGCGCCTTAACGCCGCAGCAGCTTCAGGACGTCTTCGAGCTCGGCTCGGACCTGGCGAATGATCTGCTGGCTCTGGCTCGTGTCGCTACGAGCCTCGTCGCCCATCAGACGTTGGCGTGCACCGCCGATCGTGAAACCTTCCTCATAGAGCAGGCTTCGAATCTGGCGAATGACGAGCACGTCCTGGCGTTGGTAGTAGCGACGGTTGCCGCGCCGCTTGACCGGCTTGAGCTGCGGGAATTCCTGCTCCCAGTAACGCAGCACATGCGGCTTCACGCCGCACAACTCGCTCACTTCACCGATCGTGAAGTAGCGTTTGCCCGGTATCGGTGGGAGTTCGGAGTTATTCCCTGGTTCCAGCATAGGCTTCGACTCGCGCTTTTAGTTTTTGGCCTGGGCGAAATGTCACTACGCGGCGCGCGGTGATTGGAATCTCCTCGCCGGTTTTTGGATTTCGTCCTGGTCGTTTGTTCTTGTCACGCAAATCGAAGTTTCCGAATCCGGAAAGCTTGACTTGTTCACCCACAGCAAGAGCGGCTCTGAGATCTTCGAAGAACGAATCGACGAGCTCACGGGCCTCGCGCTTGTTCAGGCCAAGCTCGTTGAACAACGACTCGGCCATGTCCGCTTTCGTCAGTGCCATATTCGTGGTTCGGCGTCCGATTACTGTTAAGTTCTTATTGTCGCTCCGAGCTCACGCTCTAACTGGAGCATGACAGAGCGCATCGTTTTATCGGCGTCCTCGTCAGTAAGGGTGCGTGAGACGTCCTGCAAAATCAAGCCTAACGCGACGCTTTTTCGTCTTGTATCTACACCCTTGCCGCGGTATACGTCGAAAACCACGAGATGTTGAAGCAGCGCTCCAGCAGAGCGCTGTGCGACCTGCCGCAGCGTGTCTGCGGTTACGGCTTCGTCGACAACGACGGCGAGATCGCGCCGGATCGATGGGAATCGAGAGTAGCTTTGAAACGCGGGCAGCCTTGCGGCGAATGTAACGTCGAGCCGTAGTGCGAACAGCACCGCGCTCTGCTTCTTGTCGACGCGCGCCTGGAGATCGGGATGCAGACCGCCGAGCCACCCGACCGTTTGCTCGCCGAGCACGATTCTCGCCGTGCGCCCGGGGCACAGTGCGGAGTGACTGGCCCCCTCGAAGCGAAACTCGCTGCCCCGTCCCGTCAGCTGCAGCAGCGCTTCGACATCGCCTTTCATGTCGAAGAAGTCCACATCGGGCGCGGCGCCGTCCCAATGCTCGGGATCGCGGCCCCCTGCCGCGAGGCCCGCTAGCACCATCGTCTGCTCCACCCCTGACCCGTTGTCCGCGAATTCAGGCCCAAGCTCGAACAGCTTCAGGCGCTGGCGCTGGTGACTCAGATTCAGGCGCGCAGCGCTCAGCAGCCCGGGCCACAACGATTGGCGCAACACCGCCATATCGTTGGCTATTGGATTCGCGAGTGCGATGGGATGGGTGCCCGGGCTTACCGCGGCATCGAACCCGGCGTCGATGAAGCTGTAGGTGATCGCTTCCGAGTAGCCGCGTGCAACGAGTAGATCCACTAGCCGGTCCGCGGGAACGCGGTGCTCGGTAGCGACCCCGAGGCGCTCCGTTGCGAGCGCGGGCGTAGCGGGGATCCGGTCGTACCCGACCATGCGGCCGACTTCCTCGACCAGGTCTTCCTCTATCGTTATGTCGAATCGGAACGGCGGTGGCGCGACCAGCCAGCCGTCTTGGCGCGGGGTCACCTGCATGCCGAGGCGAGTGAGGAGCTCCACGACCTGCGCTTCCGGCACCGCGAGGCCGAGCAGCGCGCCGAGGCGCTGCCGGCGCAACCCGACGGCGAGCCGCTGCGGGATATCGGCGGCGCGCTCGGCGACGGTCAGCGGACCGACTTCGCCCCCACAGATCAACAGCAGTAACTCGGTGGCGCGCTCGATGCCACGCTGTTGCGCCGTTGGATCCACGCCGCGTTCGAACCGCATCGACGCGTCCGTATGCATGCCGTAGCGGCGCGCCCTGCCCGCTATCGCGCGCGGCGCAAAGAACGCCGCTTCGAGAAACACTTCGGTCGTTGTATCAGTAACCGCCGTCGATTGGCCGCCCATGACACCTGCGAGGCCCACGGCGCCACGGCCGTCTGCGATTACGAGAACGTCGGGGTCGAGCTCCAGCGCACGGCCGTCGAGCAGCGTCAGCGCTTCGCCGTTGGTGGCGAAGCGCACGTTGATACCTGTGTCGAGTGTGCGCAGGTCGTACGCGTGCAGCGGCTGGCCAAGCTCCAGCATCACGTAATTTGTGACGTCCACGATCGGCTGGATCGGTCGCAGACCCGCGCGTCGCAGGCGTTCGCGCATCCATAACGGAGTTTTCGCGCTGGCGGACAACCCGCGCACGACGCGCCCGACGAAGCGCGGGCAACTCGCGCCGGCGTTGAGCTCGACAGGCAGCCGGTCCGTGATGCTTGGCGATGCGGCTTTTGGCGCTGGCTCGGCGAAGGCATTGCCACGTTTTGCCGCCAGCTCGCGCGCGATTCCGAGCATGCTGAAACAGTCGCCGCGGTTCGCAGTCACATTGATCTCGAGACTCGCGTCATCAAGGCGCAGGTAGTCGACGATCGAGGTACCTACCGGCGCGTCGTTGTCGAGCAGTAGCAGGCCGTTCACGTCGTCGACTAGCGTCAGCTCCTTGGCGGAGCACAACATGCCGTGTGACTTCACTCCGCGCAGCTCGGCAGCGCCGATCTTTTTTCCGCCAGGCAGTGTGGCGCCGACGCGCGCGAACGGCACCTTGATGCCGGCCGCCACGTTCGACGCGCCGCATACGACCTGGTGACGGTCAATGCCGTCAACGACGAGGCAAACAGAAAGCCGGTCGGCGTTCGGATGGCGTTCCACGCTCACGACTTCGGCTACGACGACGCCATCGAGCGCCACGACCGTGGGCTCCACGGCATCGACTTCGAGGCCTGCCGTCGTGAGGTCGGCGGCGATCCGCCCGGTGTCGCCATCGAGCTCGACGAAGTCGCGCAGCCAGTCGAGGGTTACTCGCATCGGGCGGCCTTAGTCGAACTGCTCGAGGAAGCGCAGGTCGTTCTCGAAGAACGCGCGCAGGTCGTCGACGCCGTAGCGCAGCATCGCGAGCCGTTCGACGCCCATGCCGAACGCGTAGCCTGTAAATTCAGTCGGATCGATGCCCACGTTGCGCAACACATTCGGGTGCACCATGCCGCAGCCGAGAATCTCGAGCCAGCGTCCGGATTCCGCCAGCACGTCGACTTCTGCAGACGGCTCCGTGAACGGAAAGTAGGACGGACGGAAGCGAAGCTGTACATCGCGCTCGAAAAACCGCGAGACGAAGTCGTATAGCAGCGCCTTCAAATTCGCGAAGCTGATGTGACGGTCGATCACGAGTCCCTCGACCTGCGTGAACATCGGCGTATGCGTCACGTCCGAATCGCGGCGATACACGCGCCCTGGCGCAATCAACCGAATCGGCGCGCCGTGCTCGCGTAGCGCGCGGATTTGCACCGGCGACGTGTGTGTGCGGAGTAGAAGGCCGGAGCGCAGATAAAACGTGTCGTGCATCGCCCGCGCAGGATGGTCGTCGGGGATGTTGAGGGCCGTGAAGTTATGGAAGTCGTCCTCGACCTCCGGGCCCGTATGCACGTCGAAACCGGCGTGGGCAAGGATCTCGACCATGCGACGCAGCGTTCGCGTGACCGGGTGCAGACGTCCCGGCGCCTCACCTCTTCCCGGCAGCGTCACGTCGATAGCGTCTGCTGCGAGCTGCGCCGCCATGCGACTTGCTTCGAGCGCCGCACGCCGAGCTTCGATTGCCGATTCGAGCGTTTCCTTCGCCGTGTTGATGGCCTGGCCGGCCGCGCGGATTTGATCCGGCGGTAGCTTGCCGAGCTCACGTAGCTGCGCCGTGAGCACGCCCTTCTTACCGAGGAACTGCACGCGTACGGCATCGAGCGCAGCCAAATCTTGGGCTGCGCTGACGGCCGACTCGGCCTGGCTCAGCAGCTCCGCGATGCCGGTCACCGGCTGTTACCCATGGACGGGGGTGTCAGGCGCTTGGGAGAGCCTCTTTCGCTGCGGCGACCAGCGCCGCGAAGCCTTCCGCGTCATGTACCGCGATGTCCGCGAGGACTTTGCGATCCACTTCGATCTTGGCAAGCGACAGGCCGTTCATCAACCGGCTATACGACAATCCGCTCGCACGAGCGGCGGCATTGATGCGCGTGATCCACAGCGCGCGAAACTCGCGTTTGCGCACGCGCCGATCGCGGAACGCATACTGGCCGGCCTTGATGACCGCCTGCTTTGCCGCACGGAATACCTTGCGGCGAGCGTTGTAGTAACCCTTGGCTTGCGCCAGGACCTTGCGATGGCGTGCCTTCGCAGTGACGCCACGTTTTACTCTGGCCATCTAATTCTCCTTAGCTGTACGGCAGCTGCTGACGGATGCGGTCGACGTCGGTCTCATGGACCTGCATCGGTCGACCGAGCTGGCGTTTCCGCTTCGGCGATTTCTTGGTCAGGATGTGGCGTTTGTGAGCATGGCCGGACTTGAACCCGCCATTACCCTTCGCGCGAAAACGCTTTGCAGCGCCGCGCTTTGTCTTCAGCTTCGGCATGACATTCTCCTCGAGGTTTAGCCCGTTCCAGTGTTGCCTCGACTGGGCGGGCGGCCTGTGCTCGACGCGCGCCTGCGCGCCGGTCACCGGCACTTGTCTGATATGGGCGAAGGTGCGGTCAGCGCCTGCGCGGACCTATCACCATCACCATCTGCCGCCCTTCCATGAGCGGCTGTTGTTCAACGGAGCCGTGTTCCTCCAGGTCCTGCTGCACGCGTTTCAGCAATGCAGCACCGATTTCCTGGTGGACCATCTCGCGACCCCTGAACCTGAGCGTGATCTTGGCTTTGTCGCCAGCCATCAGGAACTTGGTGAGGTTGCGGAGCTTGACCTGGTAGTCGCCTTCTTCGGTGCCGGGCCGGAATTTCACTTCCTTGACCTGGATCTGCTTCTGCTTGCGCCGCGCTGACTGAGCCTTCTTGTTCTGCTCGAACACGAACTTGCCATAGTCCATGATCCTGCAGACCGGAGGCTCGGCACCGGGCGCTACTTCCACCAGATCGAGCCCAGCACTCTCGGCGCTTCGCAGCGCTTCCTGGGCTGGCATGACACCGACCTGCTCACCGTTAGGGCCAATGACGCGAATCTGCGGGGAATTGATCTCCGCGTTGCGTCTTACGCGTTTACCTGGGACGATTCTTAGCTCCTCACGCTGGCTCAAAAACATCGGCCGCTGCTCGCGGCGTCTGCAGTTCTAGAGACTACGGACACGCTCGCCAACGGCCGGGCTATTTCATTTCTGCTCGGGGGCCCAGCATTACCGCCCACCGAACGATCGCGCATTGTACGGGCACGCCTTAAGTCGCACAAGGCGGGACGACGCTAAAGACCTTTAGTTTCAGGCAGTTCGACTTTGTGGGCGGCGGCTTGCAGCGGCAACGCGTACAACGAGCGCAGCTGGGCCAAGTCCCCAGCTGATATGCCTGCTGTGACAGCGATGTCGCCGCGCTCGTGCAGATCGCGTCGGTAGCGCCCGAAAAACTCCGGGATATCGCCGCCGAATCCGAAAAAGTACATGACGTCCTCGAACCGATCGGTATGGCGTAGACCCAAGGCATGGCCAAGTTCGTGTACGCACGTGAGGTACACGATCGTGTCCCGGAACAGCGAATCATCGGCCGCGCGGCTCGCGATCTCGGGCCCGAATGCATTGGTCTCCGGCCGGACGAATACCGCCGCGCCACGCTTACGATGCACATCGAGCGGCATCATCTCGCCGTATTGCCCTCCGCCCGGAGGCGCCCAGTACACCCGCACCAAGGCATCCTCGGCGCGGTCCACGCGGACGAACGTCAATGCGCCCTGCGCAGCGCGCTCCCACGCGTGTAACGCCCACGCAGCCAAATCGTCGTCGCCGTTGCGGTGAGCCGACCCTGGTGCCGGCGGCGCAATGAAGTACGTGACCCTGCCATCGGCCGCGAGTGGACCTAACGGCCCGAGCTCCTGCGCTCGCACAGCGGAGCTCGCGGCGGCGACCGCGAGCAGCCACAGGGCCATTGTGGCGAGCCGCCGACAGTTCAGTGCGCGGGAGGTTGCGCCGATCGGCATATACGCGCGATTTTCCAGGCTTTTACCGGATAGAGCACACGATACCACCATGCTATTTCGGAAGCTCATAGGCGTGCTGGAGTTGGGGAAGGTCGAAACGTGCAGCATTGGGCCATCATTCTTGCGGACGAGGATCCGGACACGATCGTCCGCGTCAAGGATGCCGTGCAGCGGCACGCCTGCGTGGTTGCGCTCGCATCACCCTGCACTGTCGTCGCAGTCGTCGAGGCTCACAAGAATGCTCTGGTGTTGCTCTCGCCGTCCTCGGCGGATCCAGACCCTTGGTCTGCGTGCAGAAAGCTGCGCGACACGTCGGCCAACCACTACGTAATTTGCCTCCTCGGCCGCTACGATCGTGCTGACGTCGCGGCAGCGTTCGCGGCAGGTGCCGATGACGTGCTGACCAAGCCGCTGAGTCCGGCGGAACTCGACGCGCGTGTGCGGCTAGGGAAACGTGTGCTGATGCTCGAGGACACCCGGAGCACACTCGAACAGGAAGGCGGGCTGCTCGCGGAAATATCCACGAGGGCGAGTTTTCACAGCCGGCGGTATTTGCAGTCCGAGCTCACGAACGAGCTTACGCGGGCCCGGCGTTTCGCTCACGCCGTGGCCGTCATCATCGCCGAGGCGCGGCAGCCCGAAGGCGGCGAGCGTGCAATGCGATCGCTCGGTCAAAGCTTGTCGCGGCTGTGCCGTTCGCGTGTCGATTGGATTGCGCGCCTCGCGGACCGCAGCTACGCGGTCGTGCTTCCGGAGACCGATCTCGTCGGAGCCCTGAGCGCGGCAGAACGGCTGCAGTCCGAATTGTCCTCTCGCCACGCGTCCGATTCGGCTGAGCTCCTCGTCATCAATCTCGGCGTGACCGCTTTGCATGGCGACAACCCACGCTTGGCTGATAAGGCAGGCCCCGAAATGCTACTCGACGCCGCTCAGGAATATCTGCAGGAAGCCGTGCGAAAGGGCCCAGGGCAGATGGCCGGCGGCCCCGCTCCGCACGCTTGAGCTCACCCCGCCCAAAAAAGAACCCCCGTCTGGGGGGGCGGGGGCAAGGCCGAAGCCGTCGCGAGGGAATCGTTTCGCGGCGGCTAGGTGGCGCGTTGCCTGGTCAGCGACCGGGCTCGGCACCGCTACCGCCGTGACGAGCGGCGGCAGATCGAAAAGGGATCGGCAGCGAACCCCAGGGCCCTGCTGCGGCGTTTCTCATGCGCTTTACCCGGTACATGGCCGAGTCCGCTGCGCGCAGCAGCGTTTCCGGGTCACGGCCGTCGAGCGGATAGTGCGCGACACCGACACTCGCCGTGACGGGAATATGCACTCCGTTCACGACGACAGGTTCGTCCAGTAGTTCGCGCGCGAGGCACGTCACGCGTGCGACGTCCGACGCGGCCGTGAGGTCGGGCACGAGGAGCACGAACTCGTCGCCACCATATCGAGCGACCGTGTCCTCGCCGCGGAGGTGGGTACGCAGACGTTGGGCGACTTCTCGCAGCACCTCATTCGCCGTCTCATGGCCGAACGTATCGTTGAGGTGCTTGAAATCATCCAGGTCGAGAAATAGCACGCCTACCATGCGCCCACGGCGCTCGGCGCGGTGAATGGCCTGGACGAGTCTATCAATGAGTAGCGAGCGGCAAGCGCAGTCCGTCAACGCGTCGTGCGTTGCTTGGCGCCGCAGCGTCTCCTCCGTTGCCTTGTACGGCCGAATGTCCCAGGCGAGGGTCGCGATAACCGGCGCGTCGCCCCTGTTCTCCCCGACGTGGTGCGCCATGAACATCTGGTTCGTCAGAATCTCGTTGCGCTGGCGATCGCGCAGCGCAATCTCGCCGCTCCACGCGCCGCGGCGCAGACACGTGGGTATCGCATGGCTCAGCACCCGTTGATAGGTGCGGCTCGAATAGAAATCAGCGAGCCGTAGGCCCGCAATCGATTCGCTAGCTGGAACGCCGAGTAGCGAACGACCGGCGGCATTCATATATAGCAGGCGTCCGTCGACACGTAACGCCATCACGACGCCGGGGAGCCCTTGCACGAGACCCAGTAAGCACGACTCGATACTTTTCGGCACCTCCGTATTCGAGGGCCGAGCCGGCGCTGTCACCCGGGATAAGCCGGCGCGTTTTGCCTGAGCATCGATACTGAGCGTCACTTGAGATCCTCGGTGACTGCAGGGATCGTCTACATCTAGACTAGACGTCACTGTAGCGAGCAAGGGCCGCGCGGCAGTATCGGGTGAAATCAGTAAATTGCCGACGGGAAACACGTAGCCCCACGCAGCCTAGGCGCTGATCAGACCCCGCCGGATCGCGTAGCGGACGAGGTTGGCGGTCTCGTGCACATCGAGCTTCGTCATGATCCGAGTACGGTGGGATTCCGCGGTCTTCACGCTGATACCGAGCCGAACGGCGATCTGCTTGGTTCGCTGGCCTTCGGCAATCAGCTGCAGCACCTCGCGCTCCCGCAACGTCAGCGGGTCGGTCTCGGGGCGATCCTTGTGGCGATATGCGTCCACGACGATCTGCGCGATGCCGGGGCTCAGGTAAACACGACCGGCAATGACTTCGTCGATCGCTCGTAGCAGATCTGCGCCGGTCTGGCTCTTGATCACGTAGCCGTGAACTCCGGCGTCGAGCGCTTCTATGACGTACGGATTTTCCTTGTGCATCGTCAGCAGAATTGTCTTGGTCTCGGGGTTAATCTTTGCGATCGAGCGTGTTGCGTCGAGCCCATTCAACCCCGGCATCGTGATGTCGAGAATCGCAATGTCGGGCTTCAGCCGCCGGACCAGTGCAACGCCTTCGCGCCCGTCATTGGCTTCACCCACGACTTGTAGGCCAGGTTTAGTCTCGAGGAGTTTCTTGACGCCTTGAATCAGGATCAAGTGATCGTCGACAACGACTATTCGGATCATGAGTTGCGTTCCTTACGGTTGCGAGGGCTCGAGGGGAACCACGATTTCTATAGTTGTACCCTCACGCAGTATCGAGCGTATGTGGCACATCCCACCGATAGAGTCCGCGCGCTCGCGCATGCCGAGCAGGCCGAGACCCCGTCTTTTTCGTCCGCCGAGCACCGCTGCGACGTCGAATCCCACGCCGTCATCGGCAATGACGCAGTGCAATGCATCGTCGTGTTGCTCCAGCGAGATCACGACGTTCAGCGAGGCGCCAGCAAAGGCATTATTCAACGCCTCCTGCACTATGCGGTACAAGGTTATCTCGACGGCCGGCGGAAACCGCTCCCGCCCCGCGCCACGCACGTGAACGCGCACGCGCGTTCTCCTTTCGAAGCCTTCCGCGAGAAACCCGAGCGCAGCGCCCAGCCCGAGATCGTCCAGGATCGTCGGCCGCAGCTCATGCGAAAGGTGGCGCAATTGCTCGCCGGTCTCGTCGAGTAGCTGCCGAACGAATGCGAAGCGCTCCTGGGTGCCTTTCGGCATGTCGGCGATCGCCATATCCATCTCTAGCGTCGCAGAAGCAATGATGCTGGCTGCCTGATCGTGCAGCGCGTGTGCGATGCGCTTGGCCTCTCCCTCGAGGATTTCGTTGAGACGCCGCAGGGCCGTTTTCGCTTCATCCACGGCCCGGAAGCTCATTTCGAACGATGACAGCGCATCGTTGAGCAGATTGGCTGCGCCCTCCAAGACGACGACGGGTTCGACACGCCCCTGTCTTTCCCGCAACAGTCGCAGCGTCGCATCGTGGTGAAACGCAATCACGTCGAGTATTCCGAGGCCTTCCGCGTGGGCTTTTCGTCCGAGTTCGTATGCACGGCTAAGGGCGTTCTCGCCGGCGCCATCGAGCAAATGGTCGAGCTCGGCGGCGTACTCGCGGGCGTACTGCTCTCGCGGGCCGTTCACGTTCGCGCCTCTGCCAGACGCGCGACGACGACGAGTGCATCGTCCTGCGATGTGCCGTACTTCGCTAGCAATTGTTCCGCGAGGCGTTGAGCAGAACCACCCGAGCTGATGCCGTCGATGAAGGTGCGATGGAGCCCGTCGGTAGCGAACACCACCGTATCGCCGCGACGAACCGTGACACTCAAGGCAGTGGTTGAAGGCAAGAGGGAGCCCGCGATTCCGCTGCGGATCAGGAGTTCTCGGCAATACCTCCGTCCGGCGGGTTCCGCTTGCGACACCACGGCCGCGACGTTGCCTGCTCCCGCCCACTCCGCCGCGCCGGCAGCCGGATTCAAAACCATCAGCGTGATGGCGGCCCCGCGCGTGGCACGCAGGCGTTCGTGACACTGTTGCAGCAGCGCGCTCACGGATTCGCCGGCGAAAGCCTCGAGAACCTCGGCAGCCGCATCCGCGGCCAGCGCCGCTTCGGGCCCGTGGCCGACTCCGTCGATTACTCCGATCAGTGTCCGCTCGGCCGCGGTCTTCACCACGCATCGATCGCCTGACCGAATCTCGCCGGCGCGCGCCATGTGGGCGATTCCGATTTCGATGGCCGGGGCACTCATCGCTTGTACTTGCCAACCGTGACCGTCGTGCCTGCGCCGTTGGAAACGATTTCGAAAACATCGGCGATACGGCGCACGCCGGGTAAGCCCATGCCGAGGCCGCCCGAAGTCGAAAATCCTACGCGTAGCGCCGCCTTCACATCGGGTATCCCTGGCCCTCGGTCGCGCGCGACCATGAGCAGCATGCCATTACCGTCGTCGCGCAACAGCATCTCGCCGGCTCCGGCATACCGCACGATGTTGCGCGCGAGCTCGGAAATCGCCGCGGCGATCAGCGTCGCCTCGCTGGCGGTAAAGCCGATCTCCAGAGCCAGTGCACGCCCCTTCTGCCGCGCCACCACGACGTCGTCGCTCGATGCGATCGCGACCTGCACGTCGGGGTTGGCGGCGTCCGACCTCATCGGCGTCGATTCGCTCGGGCCAGAAACGCCAACCCTTCCTCGAGATCCAACGCAGTCGCGATGTTTTCGAGCGTCAGCCCGAGTTGCACCATGGCGAATGCGACGTCCGGCTGAATTCCGACGATCACCGTCTCCGCTCCACGTAGGCGGATCATGTGCGCGAGGTCGCGTAGCGTTCGCGATGCGAACGAGTCCACTACGTCCAGCGCCGTGACGTCGACGATGACGCCGCGCGTGCGGTAGGCGGAGACTTTTTCAACGAGGGCATCGCGCAGCATCACGAGATCAACGTCGGTCAATGCCGATTGGATGCTCGCGATGAGGACATCGCCCTGTTTCAGTATTGGGACGGCCACGCTATGTCCTCGAGTTGTCGGTTATGGGTGCGCGCTCGCCGTTGCCGCGTCCTCGTGGGGGATCTGTACGACTCGGTAACCGAGCAGACGCTCGGCCTGCTCGATACCACCTTGAAGGTCACCGACGGTGTTCATCTTGCCGAGATCTACACCGATGTTGACGAGTGTCTGAGCGATCGAAGGCGACAGCCCGGTCACGATGACGGTGGCGCCGAGCAATCGAGAGGCTTCTACCGTTTGCACGAGGTGGTTCGCGATGCTCGAGTCGACGGCCGCGACGCCCGTGAGGTCGATGACGACGACTTTGCCGCGCGTGGCACGAATACCATGCAGGAGCTGCTCGGTGAGCTGGCGGGCGCGGTGCGGATCGATGGCGCCGATGATCGGCAGAATCAACAACCGCTCGCGCACCTGGAGCACGGGCGTCGACAACTCGCGAATCGCTTCCTGCTGTTCTCTGATGATGCGCTCGCGCTCCTGGACGAAGCCTACGGCCACCGTGTTCGCGATGCGGTTAGCGGCCGGCTCGTAGGCGTCGAGAATGCGATTCAACTTCGCGAAGTCGTGCTGATATTTCGCGAACAGCGAGCGCGCCAGGACGTCGCGCAGCAGAAGCACGATGCCGACGACCTCGTCCGTCTCCACCCCGCGCGGGATGATGCGTTCCGAAAGGTTGCGGGCGTATGCTTGAAGTGACTCGAAGGTTCCGGTTTCGAGCGCCTCGACATATTGGTCGTAGACGGCAGTGGCTTCCGTGAAGACCTCGTCCTCCGTCATCGCGGTCAACAACTGCGCTTTCGTGATTCTCAGCGCCCATTCCTGCCGCAGGTCGGTGCGGAGTTCGCGAAAGTGGGCGACGAGCTCGCTCAGCAACGCCGTAGCGGTTTCATCTCGATTGGATCGCTGTTCTACTTTCGGCTGTTTCAGGCCAGGCATTTTCACCGTCTCCATGGTTCGTCCGGTCTCAACGCGCGACAATATTGAGGGAGGGGCATGGTCTTTCCCACGCGCCGGTCAGGTGTTTACCCGAGGCGACCACAAACTATCGCGGAGTGTTACCGCTCGCAGTCGTGGGGTGCGCACACGGTTCTGCCTCGGTTGCGTCGCCCTTTCTCGTACGTTCCAAAGACTGTGGAAGCGCGTCGTTGCGCTGGGAAGCCTCGCGCTCCAACCGTTGCGCGGCGATCGCACGTCGAATGCAACGCCTGCGGAAGTCGCGAAATACACATCCTTGGCCGACGGGGCGCCTATGGCCGATTCAGGGCTCACACCGTCGCGGAGCCGGAATACGTTGTCGCCCTGTGTCACCACTTCGGACACGAAGGGCAATATCTGGTTGTGCCAGCCGCATCGAGGACCGGCGTGGCGGTCACGAGCGCAACGAGTCCTTTCGCTGAGGGTCGAGGGAGCATCTATGCGTACCTTCGTCTTAGGTATTGATGATTCCGGCATCCAGCGCTTTGCCCACCGCTTGCGCGCGGTTCACGACTTTGAGCTTGCGCAGTATTTTTTGGACGTGGTTCTTTACCGTCAGCGGGCTGATCGACAGGATCGCGCCCGCTTCGGCGTTGCTCTTACCGAGGTAGATCCACTTCAGAATTTCACGCTCGCGCGTGGTCAGCACTCCACTGCTGACCACCGCGGTGCTTTCGCCACGCGTCGATTCGCGCGGCTGTGAGCGAACCCAGGCGGCGTGCAGAAACGGCACGATGAGCTGCAGGACGTAACTGCCGTTGTCGCCCGGGCTGTCCCGCTCGCAAGCGAAGACGAACAGGCTGCTCGCCCCGCCCTCGGCATCCGCAGTGCCGTGCAATGCGAGGCGTGTTGCGCCGATTCGGGTAAGCTCGCGGCCGAGATGCGGCCCCAGAGGCGCCGCGAGATCCTTCGCCTGGCCGATCACGGGCAACAGGTTGTGCTGTTTCCAGATCTTGATGAGCCCGGCGACCATGGCTGCGTCCTTGCGTAGCAGCTCGCTCAACATCGTCGCGTCGGGAACCAAGGTCGAGAACACATCGATTCTGTACGCGGAAGCCTTCCCTAGGTGCAGCGCGCAAAGCAGCGCCTTGTGACGTACCACGCTCTGCAACAACCCCTGCGTCCAAGTGAAGAACTGGCTGCGCGCGTGCACGTTCAGCGAAGCGTCGATGTTGACGAGCAATGCTTCGAGATCGCGCACGTCCAGCAGCGCGCTGCTCAGAGCGCTCCACGCCTTCGGCGGCCCGTAGCTCCAGTCACTAGCATCAAACGGCGTTTGCTCCATGGGCTTACCTCGGATGGATTACTCCTATCGTGGAAGATTGCCACGACGTAGCGCCTTCACTAGGCGCCCTTCGCCGCAGCAGCTCATGCAGCACCGACAGGCTGAGCAACCGGTTCGAGCGCCAAGTTAGCGGCGGCCACGCGCCCGCGACTGAAATCCGTCAACGTCGAGAACGACACTGTTGCCGGATCGCGCCGCGAATCGGTGCGAAATCGATAGCCCACGCCGCGTACCGTTTCAATTAGCGAGTCGTGACGTGAGGACACCAGGGCGCGGCGCAGCCGCCGCACGTGCACATCGACGGTCCGCTCTTCCACGAGCGATTGATCGCCCCACACCTCGTCGAGTAGCTGGCAACGGCTGAACGGACGTTGAGGGTGAGTCATGAAGAAATGCAACAGGCGAAACTCCGTATTACGCAGTCGAATCTCATTCCCATGGGCCGTAACGCGCCGCGCCGCAGGTTCGAAACGCAGTCCGTGAATGACGACCGCCTCGTCATCGAGCTGCGGCGCCCGCCTGCGTAACACCGCTTTGACACGTGCCAGCAACTCGCGCACGGAAAATGGTTTCGTAACGTAGTCGTCCGCGCCCGTCTCGAGGGCCGCGATTCGATCGTGCTCGGATGAGCGGGCGCTGATGACGATGATCGAAGTGTCCGCGGTGCGCCGGTCCGCACGTAGTTGCCGTGCGAACGTCAGGCCCGGCATTCCGGGTGACCAATCGAAGATGGCCGCATCCGGGCGTGTAGTGCGAGCGAGCACTTCGGCTTCGCCCGTGCTGTTCGCGCACGCGACGCGGTACCCGGCGTGGCGCAAATTGTCGGCCACGAGCTCGCGTGTTGCGGGGTCGTGTTCGATCACCAGGATGCTGCCTTGCATTTTCGGGTCTCCGTCTGGTTGCTGGGATAGTGCAATCAGACTATCCGAGCACCCATGCCCCCTTCATCAGGGCAATTGCGCAAATGTCTGTAGGAAACACCTGACAAGGTCGCGGGACGGAATAGTCCGGTTCGGGCATCCGCACTGAGTGACATAGCACGCGTGATGTCACCGGGCGCGCGTGCCTTCAAGTTCATCGCTGCGCGGCAACCACGGAGGGCCAGAGATGATGACCGCTGCTGATGATCGACTGCTCATCTACCGCCGCCTCGGCGATCCAGGCACCTAATACCAATGGCGCCTCGGACTTCGCAGTCGCGAGTCCCGCGACCGCGGCCGTCATCACGCCGCCGCGTAGTGTTCAGTGACGAGTTCGAATGCGAAGCCAATGTGCTGCATTTCTTCCTCGTTCGCGGGTTCGTCCAGTATGAACGTCGTGCAACCGTCATCGAGGTAACGCGCGAGCTCTGCCGCAATCTGGTCGTAGCTGCCGACGAGATAGGGGCACGTCGCCTGACCGTTGCGCAGTGGCTGGAGCCAGTAGCTGTCGCTCCGTCCTTCGTTATCTACGAGGTCTGGAAGCCGATGGAGCCACTGCGAGTCGGATGCCTGCGTGGCGAACTGACGCGGGCCCTTGTCATCCTCCGGAAAGCGCCGCTGTGCGATCAACCACGCGCGCGCCTCGTCGCGATCCGCGATGATGCCCAGATGCACTCCGTAGCCATCGCGATTGTGCTGGCCGCGGGTGCCGCCTGCGATCGGCGATTCGATCGGCGTGGCGCCAAGCTCCAGAGCCGTGCTGCGATCGGTGTCCAAAAGACCGGAGACGAATATCAGTGGCTGAAGCTCTGCCGGGAGCGCCGGCAGCACGCTTACGTTCGCGAGCTTGTAGAACGCGCCCCTGTACGTGACGGGCTCGTCCTTGCCC
>JBDTOT010000076.1:0-15308 GCA_039933105.1 Gammaproteobacteria bacterium
GACGTGGGTCGTGCGTGCGGGGGGAATCTCATGCTTCAGACTACGGACGCTGGCGGCCGCGCGGCCGCCGCGCAGGGTAGCTCGTGGCCGCGCGCGGCGTTGCTCGGTCTGGCCGGCGCGCTGCTTTGTCTTTGCGCATGCTCGAAGGGCCCGGGCGCATCGGCCACGACGCGACCTGCCCCAACAGCCGCCGGCAACTTCGATTTCGCCGGTTGGGATCAATACTTGGGAGGCGTGGATTCCTCTCAGTACTCCTCGCTCGATCAAATCAACAAGAGCAACGTCGGGCGGCTCACCGTCGCCTGGACGTACGCGACCGGCGAGAACTACGCGTTCAACCCGCTCGTGCTCGGCGGCACGATGTACGTGCTCGCCAAGAACCGCTCGATCGTCGCGCTCGACGCGACCTCAGGCAAAGAACTTTGGGTACATGCCAACGAAGGACCTGTCGGCACACGCGGCATGAGTCACTGGCGCAGCGCCGACGGCAGCGACGAGCGGCTGCTGTATATCAATGCCGGCTTCCTCACAGCAATCGATGCCAAGACAGGCGCCACCATCACGACCTTCGGCACGGACGGGCGTGTCGACTTGCGCACGGGTCTCGACGGCGACGTCACGGCGATCCGCGCACTGCAGACGAACAATCCGGGGCGAGTCTTCGAGGATCTGATCATCATGTCGCTGCCAGCGGGCAGCGCCGGCTACGCTTCGTCGCCAGCCGACATTCACGCATACAACGTACGCACCGGCACGCTGGTGTGGGTGTTCCACACCGTGCCGCGACCTGGCGAGTTCGGGGCCGAAACGTGGCCTGAGCAAGGGCGCGGGAACTACGGCGGCGTGCACAACTGGAGCGAGTCGACCGTCGATACCGAGCTCGGCATCATCTACGTGCCAACGGGCACCGCGCGCTACGACTTCTATGGCGGGAATCGCGCGGGCGACAACCTGTTCGCCGACAGTCTGCTCGCGCTCGACGCGCGTAGTGGCAAACGGTTGTGGCACTTCCAGATGATTCACCACGACCTTTGGGACTACGACCTGCCGACTGCACCGAAGCTGCTGACCGTGCAGCACGACGGCATCGAGGTGCCGGCCGTAGCTCAGCCGAGCAAGCAGGGCTTCGTATACGTATTCAACCGGATCACGGGCGCGCCGCTGTGGCCGATCGAGGAGCGAGCCGTACCGCAGTCGGACGCTCCGGGCGAGCAGAGCTCACCCACGCAACCGTTCCCGACCGCGCCGCCGCCGTTCGCGCGCCAGAAATTCACCGAGGCCGACCTCAACCCGTATATCTCGGCCGACGACCAGGCGAAGATCAAGGAGATCCTGCACACGTCACGCAACGAAGGCTTGTTCACGCCGCCAAGCATGCAAGGCACGATCATGCTGCCAGGGCACAACGGCGGCGCGAACTGGGGCAGCTCCGCCGTGGATCCGAAGAATGGCAGGCTATTCGTGGTCTCGAAGGAACTGCCGACGACTGCGAACCTGCGCGCACCACAACCCCCGGGCACCAACGGCGCGGCGCCTCCTGGCGCGCCCGCACGCCCGGCCCCGTTGCCGCCGCCTAACGCTGGCCCCGACTTCGTGCCGTACACGGTGCCGGTGGATTTCATGATCCAGCCGAGCACGGGCCTGTCGGCAATTGGCCCGCCGTGGTCGCAGATCACGGCCTACGACCTGAACAAGGGCACGGTCCTGTGGCAAGTGCCGGACGGCGAAGTCACGAACCTCGCGGCCAAAGGCATTCACGGCACCGGCAGCCATGCGCCGCGCGGCGGCGTCGCGGCCACAGGCGGCGGCCTGCTGTTTATCGGTACCTCGTCGGACCGCAAGTTCCGTGCGTACGACGCGGACACGGGCAGCGTGCTCTGGAGCTACGACTTGGACGCCGCGACCGAGGGCGTGCCCGCCGTCTATGCGGTCAACGGCAAACAGTACATCGCCATCGCGGTCGGCGGCGGCGGTTTGTTCAGTCAGGGCCTGAACCAGCCGGAAGCCGGTCCCAGCAAGTACATGGTGTTCGCGCTTGGCAGCGCGAACCAATGAGTACCCTTAAGCCACATCGAGGAGATGAATGTCATGCGTAGAGTGAATGGGTTTGTTGTCGGAGTCGCCGCGTGTTGTGCGGCCGGCGCTTCCTGGGCCGCGGATGACGGCGCTACCGCACTGAAGCAAGTGCAAGACCGCGCCGCTATCGACGCGTTGATGTGGCGTTACGTTCGCGCCCTCGACACGCTCGACGCCGCCGGCTACGCCGCGGTGTTCACGGAGGACGGCACGTTCGCCGGCGGTAACGCGCACGAGCACGGCCGCGCCGAGTTATCGAAGATGATCGATGGGCTGAAGAAAGGCCGGGCCGACCGCGAGGCCAAAGGCGAGAAGAGCGCGCCGATGTATCACGTCATCACCAACCACACCATCGAGTTCGTGGGCCCGAACGAAGCCCGCTACAACTCGTACTGGATGACGGTGTTCGGCGCCGCCGGCCAAGAAGTGCCGGCGCGCGTTGCGGCGGTCGGCCGTGGCATCGACACGGTGGTGCGCGTCAACGGCGAGTGGCTGATCAAGAGTCGCGACGTCGCCCCCAAGTAGCTCTGAAACGACGAACGGCTGCCGGCCGTCGACGGACGGGTCTCGTCCCGACGGACGGCAGCCGCGCGCCGACGTAACCTCTGCAGGAGTTGCGGCCGAAGTGCCTAAACTCTCAACCATCGCGCACCTCCGCGCGGCGGCGGGAGATAGGCCATGTCAGGAATACGCCAGGAAGGAAACGACACCGGGAAGTTGCTGCGGCCGCCGGTGACGGAGACGCACGACAAGCCGAACGATACGGATGATCCGACGACTCTGAAGTTCGACGGGCCCGTGCGGCTCTCGGACGAAGACGCCGGCGCCGATCCCTACAATCGCACGGGCCGTTTCAAGCGCCTGATTCGCGGCTGAGCGCGGACGGCGGGTCAGTGGACGCGGACTTGGTCGTAGAGGCGTTGCTTCGCGTCCTTGCCTCGGGCAGCGCACGCGTTTCGCCGATCTTCATTGACCACACGTCCTGTTCGCGAATGCCGTTGGTACGCGCAGCGGCCACGAAACGCTCGAGCAGATTTTCGGGCGGCCCTTCTCCCAAGTAGATCGTGCCCCAGTGCAACGGCACCAGCACCCGGGCTCCTACGTCCATGCCGAGCCGCACGCACTCTTCGGGAGTGCAGTGGACGCCCGCGTTGTGGAACCCACCGATCGACAACAGCGCGATGTCGAAGCCGCCGAAGCGGCGACCGACCTCCGCATGGACGGGGCCGTAGTCGGAGTCGCACCCGAAGTAGATGCGAACGCCGCTCGGGCCCTCGATGGCGAAGGCCGCCCAGAGCGTATCGTTGAGCTTGAACGGCTGGCGTTGGGAGAAGTGGATCGCCGGCAATGCCGTGACTTTGATGCCGGCTGCGGTCGCCGACTGCTCCCAGTCGAGCTCGATGACGGCACCATAACCGCGGTCGCGGAAAAAGCCGCCTAGGCCGAGCGGCACGACGGCAGTGATCCGCTCGCGATGCGGCAGACGGCCGATGGCGTTCACGTCGAGGTGATCGTAGTGGCTGTGCGAGACCACTACGACGTCGATCGGCGGCAGTTCGTCGATCGTGAGAGCGGGAGGCACATAGCGCCGTGGCCCGATTCCGGGCACGGGGCTCCCGTAATTCGACCACCAGGGATCCGCCAGAATCGTACGGCCGTCGACCTTGAGCAGCACGCTCATGTGCCCGATCCACGTGATCGAATTCGCGCCCTCGGCGGCAGCGAGCTGCCGCAACGTGTCGTCGTGCGACAAGACGTGTCGGCGGCTGGAAGTCTGCGAGCTCCACGCGTGCTCGATGAAACGACCGATCAGCGTCGGCAGCCGCGTCGCGATGTGCTTGCGTTTCGCGCTGCCTACGGGGTTCTGATATCGCACACTTCGATTATCTGCCGGTGCGCGACATACGGCCAGCCGTCGCGATCGCGCCGGGCTGCAGCGCCTGCGGTGGCGGACCGCCAGTCGCCCAATCGAGCAGCTCGACCGTGTGCACGACGGGTATGCCCTCCACCGCCGCGAGCTGCGTGATACAGCCGACGTTGCCGGTCGCGACCACTGCGGCGTGCGTGCGCGCGACGTTCGCGAGCTTGCGCTCACGCAGCCGCGCGGCGATCTCCGGCTGCAGCACGTTGTATGTGCCGGCGGAGCCGCAACACAGGTGCCCTTCTGCGATCTCGCGGACCTCGAACCCCGCAGCCGCCAGTAATCGGCGCGGCTCTGCGTCGATCTTCTGGCCATGTTGCATCGAGCACGCGGAGTGATACGCGACCGCGAGCTGCGGTACGCCCGCCGCCCGCGGCGGTAACCCGATCGCTGCCAACGCCTCGGTGATGTCGCGCGTTTTGGCGCTCACCGCCGCGGCCTTTTCGGCTAGCAGCGGATCGTTTCGAAACAGGTAACCAAAATCCTTCGCATGCGTCCCACAGCCCGACGCGTTCGCGACGATGGCGTCGAGTCCGCCGCCCGTAAGCTCCGCATGCAGTCGCTCGACGATGCTCGCTGCGAGTGCATGCGCGCGTGACTCCTGCCCCAAGTGATGCACGAGCGCACCGCAACACCCGCCGACAACCACGACCTCGACGCCGCTGCGCTCGAGCAGCCGGATCGTCGCGGAATTGATCTCCGGCGCGATGACGGTCTGCACACATCCTTCGAGCACCGCCATGCGCGCACGTTTGGTGGCTGGCGCAGTGCGCGACGATGCCATGGCGCGCGGCGCCCGCCGCGCTCGCCGCGCTCGCCGCGACAAATCGAGCATGGCGCGCAACGAACGCGGCAACACCGGCGCGAAGGGCCGAGCGAACGCCGCAAGAGCCAGCGCCACGCGCACGCGTTTCGGATACGGGAGCACGAACGCCAGCGCAGAGCGCATCCAACGATCGAGCAGCGGCCGTGTGTACGTGCGTTCGATGTGCACGCGCGCGTGATCGATCAGGTGTTGGTAGTGCACCCCCGACGGACACGTCGTCATACACGCGAGGCAGCTCAAGCAGCGGTCGACGTGGCGCACCACCTCGGCCGTGGCCGGCCGGTCCTGCTCGAGCATGTCCTTGATCAGATAAATCCGGCCGCGCGGACTGTCGAGCTCATCGCCGAGCAACACGTAAGTGGGGCACGTGGCCGTGCAGAACCCGCAGTGCACACACTTGCGTAGGATTTGCTCGCTCGCCGCGAGTTCGGGATCGGCCAGCTGGCTTGGGGTGAAGCGTGTCTGCACGTGTCTCTCTAGCCCATGCGGCCCGGATTTAGAATACCGCGCGGGTCGAACGCCGCCTTCAATCTTGCGCTAGCCGCAGCGGCGACAGACGGCTGCGGCTGGAACACAACGGCCGCGGCGCGTTCTGCAGCCGGTGCCTTGATCAAGGTGGCATGGCCGCTACCGAAAGCGGCGCGCACATTCGCCGCATCGAATGCGTCGAACCCGGCCCAGATCAGCCCGCCGCCCCAGTCGAGCAAGTAACGCTGCGGGCGCAGTTTGTCGAGCACCGCAGGCGCATCGGCCGGCGGCACCGAGATGCGCCACACAAACGGGATCGCAGCGAGCGCAACGGCACTCGCATGCACGTGCCACAACTGGCGCGACGCGGCGCCGTCGAACACTCCTACGGGCGTCGCGCTCAGCTCCCCGCACAGCGCATCCGCGCGCGCCGCCACGGATGGTGCAAACCCCTCGATCCGCAACAGACTGCCCAGCGCAGGATCAAAGCCCGCGGCCGAAACGTCGTGAGGCGAGCCGAGTGCCGCGCTCAAAATGGCCACGCTCGCCGCAGGCGTCGCGCTCGTGAATACGAGCGTGCGATCAAGCTCGGCCATCGGCGTCACACGCAACGTGACGTCGGTCAACACCGCCAGCGTCCCCCACGAGCCCGCGATCAACTTCGGTAAATCATAGCCAGTCACGTTCTTCACGACTTTGCCGCCGGCCTTGAATCGCTCACCGCGCCCGGAGACCGCGTTGAAGCCGATGAAGTGATCGCGCGCCGCGCCCGCAGCCACGCGGCGCGAGCCCGCGAGATTGGTGGCCAGCACGCCGCCTATCGTCTGCTCACCGGACGTACCCAGCAGCGCGCCGAAGTCCGGCGGCTCGAACGCCAACCGCTGCGCATGCGCGGAAAGCTCCGCATCCAGCGCCGCTAGAGGCGTTGCAGCACGAGCCGTCACTACCAGCTCCGCGGGCTCATAGGCGACGATCCCGCCGAGCTCACCGAGGTCGAGTAGATCCGCCTCCACGGGCCGCCCGATCGCACGCTTCGAGCCGCCGCCGACGGGCTCGAGCGGGCCCCGCGCCCCTGCAACGATTTCGGCTAAGTCCGCCGCATCGCGCGGCCGTAGCACCGCCCTTTCGCTGTCTTGCACCATCGAGTTAGAACCGCGGCAAGTGGGCGAAGCGCTCGGCGCCGGAATGCACATGCTCGCGCCCCTGTTCGGCGCACCGGCGCAACGTCGGGAACACCTTCCCCGGGTTGAAGCGAACGGAGGGATCGAACGCGTGTTTCACCCGGTGCTGCACTTCGAGATCGACGGGCTCGAATTGATACGTCATGAGGTCGCGCTTTTCCAGGCCGACGCCATGCTCGCCCGTCAGTACACCGCCCACGTCGACGCATAGTTTCAGAATGTCGAAGCCGAACGCTTCGGCTTTGTCGGTTTCGCCCGGTACGTTCGCGTCGTAAAGAATTAGCGGATGTAGATTACCGTCGCCGGCGTGGAACACATTCGCAACGCGCAACCCGTAACGCGCCTGCATGGAATCAATCTCGCGCAGCACACGCGGCAGCTCGCGGCGCGGAATCGTGCCGTCCATGCAGTAGTAGTCCGGGCTCAACCGACCGACGGCGGGAAATGCGGCCTTGCGCCCGGCCCAGAATGCGAGCCGCTCACGCTCGCTCGCCGATACACGAATGCCCGCCGCCGCGTTTTGCGTCGCGATCTCACTCACACGCTCGATCAGGTAATCGACCTCCACCGCCGGCCCGTCGAGCTCGACGATCAGCAGCGCCTCGACGTCGAGCGGGTAGCCGACTTTCACGAACGCCTCGGCCGCCGCGATCGCGGGTCGGTCCATCATCTCCATGCCCGCGGGAATGATGCCGTTACCGATGATTGCCGCCACGCAGGCACCCGCGGATTCGATGCTCTGAAAGCCGATCAAGAGCGCGCGCGCTGTCTGCGGGCGGCGCAGGATGCGCACCGTCACCTCGGTCACGATACCGATCAGGCCCTCGGAACCCACTGTCAAACCCAGGAGGTCGTAGTGACCGGCGTCGAGGTGCTTGCCGCCGAATCGCACGATCTCGCCCTGCGGAGTGACGAACTCGACGCCGAGCACGTTGTTCGTGGTGAGCCCGTATTTCAGGCAATGCACGCCGCCGGAGTTCTCGGCCACGTTGCCGCCAATCGTGCAGGCGATCTGGCTCGAAGGATCCGGCGCGTAGTAAAAGCCCTCGCCTGCGACGGCGTGACTGATCGCCAGATTGGTGACGCCGCATTGGGCCACGACGCAGCGGTTCGCGTAGTCGACGTCGAGAATCCTGTTGAACTTTCCGAGCGCCACGACGATCGCGTCCGCAGCCGGGATTGCACCGCCGGACAGCGACGTGCCCGCACCTCGTGGCACGACGTTGACGCCCTCGCGGTCGGCGAACGCGAGGATCGCGGCCACCTCCGCCGTCGTCTCGGGCAGCACCACCGCTAGCGGCCGCTGCCGGTACGCCGTCAGCGCATCGGTCTCATAGGCCGCGAGCCGCAGCTCGTCCTCGATGACGTTACCCTGCGCAACCAGAGCGCGAAGCGCGTGGACGATGCTCGCGCGGCGTTCGAGAATGGCCGCGTCGGGTGTAGGCAGGCAGATCATGGCGGCGATTAGACACCAAAACACCCACGCGTGGCAGCCGCGGGGCGCTTATCAACCCGCGGCCGAGGCCCCATACTTCAGGGTGTCGTCCACGTCGCGGTAGTTCAGCGCATGACCCCGACCGCAGGCATTGCCGCCGTGATCCAGCTCGCCGTGGCGCCCGTATTCCTGTTGGCAGCCATCGCCGGCTTGCTAGGTGTGATGTCGACCCGCCTCGGCCGCATCATCGACCGCGCACGCGTCATCGAAAGGCGCATTCCGCAGACCAAACGCGAGGAGCAGCTCACCTTGCTCCGCAACGAGACCACGACGTTGTGGCGGCGGATCGATCTCATCAATTGGGGCATCCGCTTGTGCGTAACAGCCGCACTCACGGTATGCCTAGTGATCGTGTCGTTGTTCGTCGGTGCGTTCGTCACCGTGAACATCGCGACTGTGATCGCGGTGCTATTCGTGCTCGCAATGTTCCTGATGATCGCGGGCCTGCTGTTCCTGCTGCGCGAGGTCAACGTGTCGACGCGCACCATGCGCCAGGGACTGGAAATCGCGCTCGAGGGCGGCATGGCGCCGCAGCCCGGGCAGCGTTGACGACGGCAAGGGGGATTGGGGGTACCGCCGTCAACGCCACACCGGGCCCGACACACTCATGTGCGCGACTCGGTCCGAGTGACCGAATCCCGCCTGTCCTTCAAGCCTGACCACCGCTCATGACGCCGGCCGCGGGCATGGCCCGCCCGGCGCGGTGCTGCTGTTCGAGATTGAGGAAGCCGCCCGCGGTGCCCGCCTGCCAAGTCGCCGGCCGCGGCGCGCCGAGTAATGTTTTGGTCACGCGCTGCACGGTACCGAGATCGGTCCACGCGCAAGCCGGCACACGCAGCACGCGGAACACGGCGCCATACCGTTGCGCGATGTCGTGCGAGAAATCGACGCTGCGCTCGCGTAGATACAGATCCGTGAGCGGTGTGGATGAGTCCGCGCATGCATTGGCTCGCCGCACCGCGAAGCGCATGCGCCGAAGCAGACCCGGATCATAGCGATCGAACATCTCCAGCAGGGCCGTCGCTCGCGCCGCGATGATGAATGCGTTCCATAGCGCACCGCGTTCGATCAGCGCCTGCGCGTCTCTCACGGTGGGCTTCTCGACGAACCACGCAACCGGAGCGGAGCCGTCGCCGACCTTTTCTGCCGGCACGATGTAACCCAGCTCAGGGTCGGCCTCCTCGGGCGTGATGCCGAGCAGCAGGATGTCGGCCGGTCTCACGCGCACAGCGGCCACGGCCTGAGCAAGCGCTCTCGCAAACACAGCCTCGTCGCCGACGTGATGATCGGCAGGCAGGATCACGACGCGCGCATGCGGGTCGCGCTCGAAGATGTTCAGCACCGCGAGCAGGATGCCCAACGCAGTGCCGCGATTCTGCGGCTGCACGAACACGTTCGCCGGCGCGAGACCAGCGAGCGGGCGGCACCACCAGGCCGCGTGGTGCACGGCGACGACTGTCGAGATGCGCTCAGTCGGTGCAATCGCTGCGGCCCGCTGCAACGCCTCCTCCAGTAGCGAGGCCCCGCCGCGCAACGAGCAGAACTGCTTAGGAACGGCGATTCCAGACGCTGTCGTGGTCAACGCGCGCAGACGGCTGCCTTCGCCGCCCGCGAGCACGACGGCCCAATTGCCGCCGCCGGCGGGGGGGGCCCGACGCGGCGTCGGCGTGACCCGCGTTGGCGTTCGACGGGCGGTCACACGATCGTGTTGTGTCATTGACGTTCCCTCGCTCAATCGTTGCAACTATATTCGCGACCTAGGCTGACAGGACGCTGACTTGCTCACCCGGCATGTCGGCGCGAGACGAGCGTCGGGCCGCCGGCGGAGGTATTCGCTTCGAGGGCAGCGCCGAGGGGAAGGTCCAGGCGAACGCGCGTGCCAGCCGAAGCAGGCCCAGTGCCGATCGTCAGCGTCCCGCCATGCAGCTCGGTAACTTCCTTGACGATCGCGAGTCCCAGTCCGCTGCCGGAACCGCGCGCGTTGCTGGCCCGAAAGAAACGCTCGAGCACTCGCTCGCGCTCGAGCGCGGGAATGCCGACGCCCGTGTCGACGACCTCGATGTACGGGGCGCCGGTTTCGGCCCCGCAGCGCAGCGTCACGCTTCCACCTCTCGGCGTGTGCTCGAGCGCGTTATTGGTCAGCGCCTTGATGGCTTCGATGAGCAGCCAGTCGATGCCGCGCGCAGTCGCGTGCTGCAGCTCTGCGCCGAGATCGATGCCGGCTTTTTCGGCGGCGGCCAAGCTGTCGGCGATCACGACCTCCACGATCGCAGTGAGCTCCACGTCCTCGAACTCCCACCGCCGATTCGCGGACTCGTCGGCGCGCGCCAGCGTCAGCAGTTGGTGAGTCGTGTAACTGAGCCGCCGAGCACCGTCCAAAATGCGCAGCATGCGTTGGCGCCGGATCAGATCCTCCTCGCTGTGGCACATGAGCTCGAGCTGCGCCTGGATGCCCGTCAATGGAGTACGCAACTGATGCGCGGCGTTGTCGAGAAACCGCCGTTGACTCACGGCTCCCTCGCGCACGAGACCGAACAGCCGGTTCAGGGCCGCGACGACTCCGCGGATTTCCGCCGGCACGTCGTCGACGGCAACCGGCGTCAGATCGTTCGCCGAGCGGCGGGAAATCTGATCCTCGAGGGCGCGTAGCGGCGCGAGCGATCGGTTCACGCTGAACCAGATCAGCGTCAGGATCAGGCCGAGCACGACGCCGTCGGTCGCGAGCGCGCTGGTCAGGATCCGCGAACGCATTTCGTCGCGCTTGTGCGTCGTCTCGCCCATCGTCACGGTGAACCCGAAATTTCCCGCGTACGTGCGATAGCCGACGAGGCGCACGGGCATGTCGCGATACTCCGCGTCGACCTGGAGCCCGCTGTGAGTGGCGCGCGCGACATCCGGGAGATCGGCGTCGCCGGCGACGAACGCGCCGTCGGCGGAGGTCACTCGAAAGAACACGGAGTCCTTAGAATCGGCGCGCACGATCGCAAGCGCATCGGGCGGCAGGAACAGCTGCAGACGTCCGCCAGGGTCGGGCTGAACATGTGCGGCGATGGCCAACGCCGATTCCAGCAGCGCCTGGTCGTAAGCGTCGATGAACGACGGCACGACGGTCAGATACGTCGTGACCGTGCCGGCGATGAGCACGGCGGCGGCCGGCACGAACAGCGTACCGAACAGGCGCCAGCGGATCGAAGCGGCGTGGTCAGTCGACGCGGTCATCGATGCGGTACCCCATCCCGCGCACCGCGCGGATCGTCGCGGCCGCACCGAGCTTGGTGCGCAAGCGCGACACGTATTGCTCCACGGCGTTCGGCGTCACGTCGTGACTCCAGTCCACTACCGCGTGCAGCAGCTTGTCTTTGGACACGAGCCGGCCGGCGTTCAGCACGAGACACTCGAGGATCGCCCACTCGCGATGTGTGAGCTCGAGTAGCCTGCCGCCCACGCTGACCTCGCGATGCGCCATGTCGAGCTCCAGGGGGCCGAACATCACTCGTGAGCTCGCGACGGCGTTGGCCCGTCGAATCAGGGCGCGGCACCGCGCGACCAGCTCCGGCACGTGGAACGGCTTGGTGAGGTAGTCGTCCGCGCCAAGGTCGAGCGCACTGACCCGATCGGACAAGCCATCACGGGCAGTCAGGATCAGCGCAGGCAGCACCCTGCCGCGGCTCCGAAGGCCCTGCAGCAGGCGCAGCCCGTTCTCGCGCGGCAGGCCGATGTCGATGACCATGAGGTCGAACGCCTCGGCCTGGAGCGCTGAACGCGCCGCTTCCGCCGAGCCGACGAGGTCGGCCGCGAAGCCGGCGGCCACCAGCGCCAAACGTACTGCGTCACCTACCAACAGATCGTCTTCAACGATCAACACGCGCATGACTCGGTCCCTCGCGGCGAACACGCCCCCAATGACTTAAACGAGCGTGCGGCCTGGAGGCTGACAAAGACCTGACAGATTTGTGCGCAGCGCCTCCGCGCACCGTCAGCGGCGCGTCAGGCCTCTGGCGCAGATTGGCCCTATCGCTCGCGGATACCGCGGAGTCGGAGCCACGAGCGACAGCACGGATATGTACCGTTACAGGGAGGATTTGTTATGAAGACCTACTCGAGACTCGGCTTGCTCGCGGCGGCGGCAAGCCTCATTGCAACCCCACTACTAGCGGCCGGACCAGCGTGGGCTTCGCTCTCGGATACGCAGACACGCTCGGTGACCTTGCGCTTCGATCCACGCGATTTGAACTCGGACGCGGGCGGCAACCGTCTACTGTCCCGGATCAGTCTGGCGGCGAACAGGGTCTGCGACGAAAACGACTCGATCCTCGAGCAGATCGAGAGCAGTTCGTACCGCGCGTGCCGTCACGACGCGATCACGAGCGCCGTGGCGGAGGTCAATCGGCCCACGGTCACAGCAGCGTACAACCGCCACTTCTCCGAGAAGGACAGAGGTCTGCGTGCAGCCACCGCCGTTACAGGGGTCGCGCTACGCATGGTAGCCGTCGACTGATACGGCCGGGCAGCGTAAGCGCTGAGCCGACGCGACGCGACGGGAGGTAAACGCGAGAGCCCGGTCATTCCTGCCGGGCTCTCGCCTGGTCATCGCCGTGACCGCAAGCGGCCCCGGCAATGCTTCGAACGTTAGTTTACGAAATCCTTCAGATTCTTCAGCGGCAGAACCCGAACCTTTTTCGACGCCGGCTTGGCCTTGAAGACCATCGGCTGTTTGGTGAACGGGTTGACGCCTTTACGCTCCGGTGTCGCAGGCTTCTTGACGACCTTCATCTTCAGAAGGCCGGGCATGGTGAACAGTCCACCATTCTTCAGGCTCTTCTTGATGATCTTGTTCAACGACTCGAAAACGCCCCCCACTTGAGCGCGCGACAGATCGGCGTCTTTGCAGATCTGCGCTACGATTTCCGACTTGCTCGGCGCCCCACCTTTCTTTGCCATTCTTTCTGCTCCTGGTTGCGAGTGCTGCGGAACAACACGCTCCGCGTGATTCGGCGCGAAACATAACACGGAGCGCAGCGGAGGACACCACACTCCGCGGTCTGCAGCGTGTGCGCTCCGCAGCAATCCGCACCGTTTCCGAGCAGGGCTCCAACTTGCGGACCTCCGACTCGGCGATCACGCAGGATTCGTGACGCGGAAAGCCGCTCGCGTCGGTGACCTCAAGGTACGCGCGCCCCGCCGATTGGCCCATCACCAGAAGGATTATGGGCAAGCTGCTGAAAAGCGTCGCAAAACTAAGCGGCATATTCATCGCAATCGGCGCGAGCGACAACGGCCGCATGAGCCCATTGCGTAACAGAGCATCGATCGACGTCACGGCAGCTGGCCGGCGATCTGCGATCGTCGGCAGGGAGAACGGTTTGGCCGCAAAAAGTAGCTGCGGCGAACACTACGGACGGCGCTACCGATCCTAAAATTGTCGAGGTATCGCGCAAAACAGGCGCGTCGCGCGCAGCAAAAGACCGTCGGCATAGCGCCGAAAAGCGCACGCTACGATCGTCGATTCGGGGCCGCGTGCATGAGTTCCCGGTGCTCTCGATTACGATCGTCGCAACACCGGTAGTGCTCTGGTACCGTGGGTTGGAGAACCTCGGGAGACCCAGTGCGAACACACATCGGTGGCCAATGGAGGAGGTCCATGAGACCCCCACGGTTTCGTCGGTCGCTCACCTTATCGAGCACGCTATCGATGCTCACGCTCGCTGCGGTAAGCAGCAGCCCTATAGCGAGCGGTGAGGAGACCGAAAAGGCCGTTGCGAAGTCCTGCCTCTATCAGAACGAGTTGCGCACGACCAAGGCTTTGGACGACCGGACCATTCTGTTCACGACGCGTGACGGGCAAACGTACCGCAATACTCTGCCGCGTCAGTGCCCAAGCATGCGTCGCGGGTCGCTCTTGAACTACACCTACGAAGGTCGACGCATCTGCGCAGGCGGAACGTTCCAGGTACTCTTGGACTTCGGCGGCGGCCGGCACATGCCCACGGTCGTCTGTCCGCTCGGCATATTCGCGCCCATCACCGAAGACGAAGCTCAGGATCTGATTGCGACGCTGACCAGCCGCGAAGGTGGCCGTCGCAACAGGCGCGGCGAACGGGACATGATTCGCGTCGAGCCCGCCGACGCCGCTGCGCCCCCGCCTGCGTCGCCGCCCATCGAGTAGAGCGCAGGACTACGCCCGGCCAACGGCGCGCGAAAAAAAACGGCGGGCCGAAGCCCGCCGTCGAGTTACGTCAAAGTTAGAGAACCGTCAGAAGCTCATCTTCAAACCAACGTACAGGCGACGCCCGAGGATGTCGTAGTACTCGGCCCTCGTCGTGTCGGTATTGCTGTCGACTGGGGTCGCTTCGACCACGAGGGGCGCCTTGTCGAACAGGTTGTCGATACCCGCTCGGAGCTCCATCTTTTCGTTGAGCGACAGACGCGAGAACAAGCCGAACACGCTGTAGGCCCCAGCCCCCGTCGTCGTCGTGGCGGGATTGCGAGCCGAAGTTTCCGACTTGATCGAAGGTAGGTACCGCATGTTCAGGCCGAGGCTTGCCTTTCCACCGGGCAAGTTGTAACCGACGGTCGTGTTCATCTTGTACTTGTACTGCCCACCATAGTAGGTGGTGCTCAGCGTGTCTGCCACGTGCAGCACAGGCTCACCAGCGGCGTCCTGGATGTCGAACTTATCCAGGAACGTCACCAGACCGTTGACGTAGAACGAACCGGCCTTGCTGAAATCCTTCGTCCAGTTCGCGGAAAGATCCAAACCGCGTGTCTTCAAAAGGCCCGAGTTCTTGTACGGCGCGGACGTCGTCGACCGCTCGCCGGAGGCCGGGTCACGCGTGATCAGATCGCAGTAGCCGCCCGCATCGTGCAGGTCATAGGTCGGATTGCTGCCCGCCGCGTTGAAGCACTTGCTATAGACGAACGTGGAGTTGATCGTCGCAATCGCGTCTTGGATCTCGATGTTGTAGAAGTCCACCGACGCCGTGAGGCCTTTCAAGCCGCCGGGCGCCTTGAACACGACACCCAACGTCCAGGTCTTCGCAACCTCAACACCGAGGTTGGCGTTGCCCTGCGGGACTTCGTTCTCCGCGAGGAAGAACGGCAGTCCCGGCCGCACGAAGCCGTTCGGGCCGGCGGGGCCGTAGGTTGAACCCGTGTTCGTGTCGAACAACGACAGGCCGTCGTTCGCGGCGTTGCCGTCGCTGCGGTTGATGATCTGGCGGCAGAGGGCCTGAACCGCCACTCGGTTCGGGTTGGTCGCAGTGTTACCCCACGGTGCGGTGGTCGAGGCCTGGCACGGGTCACCATAGATGAAGGTGTTAACCGTGTTCAGGCGCGGACCCG
>JBDTOT010000077.1:0-14700 GCA_039933105.1 Gammaproteobacteria bacterium
TGGTCGATTCCGATGACATCGGTCACAAGCGGCCCCCAATGATGTCGGCTAACGCTCCGCATCAGCGACGCGCCGATGCGGCAAACACAGAACCACTTTATGCCGGGTGCGCGCTCGCTGCATGCGGTTGTTAGACGACATTGCGATACACGACTGCGACGCGCAGAACGTAGCCGAGTCCGACTGCCGCGCCAGCGACAATGAATGGCGACAGGAAAAGCCAGCAACCCTGAGCGGTAACAGCAGCGCAACCAAATATGCGCGGTTCCTGAAAAAGGGCGGCTAGGTAGGCGCCAATGATCGGCGCCAGAAGCCACACAAGCGCCAAACGCGACTTCAACCAGCCGGGCACCCACAACCCGACGCACACGAAAGCAAGGCCGAGGAAAGCAAACCCCAACAAGCTTACAACGTCGGTCCCGCCAACCACCTGCGCACTAACCGCCGGTGCAATGTACCGCAAAAGGTTCTGCGCAACTGCGGCAGACAGCGTTGCGCCAAGCAAGGCGGCCACTGCGATCAAGCCATTGCGTAGAGCTGGAATCATGTCGTCTAACTTTGATGTATACGACAGAAATGTCCGCTTACAACCGGACGTGGATGTCGTATATCTCCGGTTGGTCCGCCTGAAGGCCGCGTCCCTTCTTCGGGGGGCGTCGTGTATTCCGGATATTGGCGGAAAGCAAACCAACACATGGAACGTCCGCGCCTTTTGGTACAGATGCGCACAAAACTTCGCGCTGCGCACTACAGCCATCTAACCGAAAAAGCCTACGTCGCGTGGATTAGGCGCTTCATCCTTTTTCATGGCAAGCGACACCCGCTGGAACTCGGCCCGGCGCACATCGAGCAGTTCCTGAGCCAACTCGCCACTCACCGTAAGGTGGCGGCAGCCACGCAGAACCAGGCTTTGAGCGCGCTGCTCTTTCTGTACCGGCGGGTCCTCGAGATCGATCTGCCTTGGCTTCAGGGCGTCGTTCGCGCCAAGAAGCCCGCCCGCCTGCCAGTAGTCCTGAGCGTCGACGAAGTCGCCGCTTTGCTCGGATCGTTGCGCGACGTTCACTGGCTGATCGGCAGTTTGTTGTATGGCGCAGGGCTACGCGTGATGGAGTGTTTGCGGCTCCGAGTAAAGGATATAGACTTGCTGGGCGCCAGGTCATGGTCCGCAGCGGCAAGGGCGAAAAGGACCGCATGACCGTGCTGCCGGACGCTGTGATTCCTGCGCTCGAGCAGCACCTGGCGCGTCGCTGTGAACAGCATCGTTTCGATTGTGCACGGGGCGGCGGCGAGGTGTACCTGCCGTACGCGTTGCATCGGAAGTACCCTCGCGCCGGGCGCAGTTGGGGCTGGCAGTTCGTGTTCCCAGCGGAGCGCGATGTCGTGCTAGCGGACGATGGCCGCCGAGTTCGCTGGCATATGCACGAGAAGAGCGTGCAACGCGCCGTTCAGATGGCCGTGCGTCGTGCGCAGATCGTTAAACCTGCAAGCTGCCACACGTTACGCCACAGCTTCGCTACTCACCTGCTGCAGCACGGCACGGACATCCGCACGATCCAACAACGGCTTGGCCACAAAGATGTGAGCACAACAATGATCTACACACATTTGGCCGGCATCGGCGCCACGGGGACACGCAGCCCCCTTGATTCAGCAGTGCTGCGTTCGCTCGGAAGCTGAGCGGCTACTCGACGGTAACGCTCTTCGCGAGATTCCGCGGCTGATCCACGTCCGTGCCCTTCAGCACGGCCGCGTGGTACGCGAGCAGCTGCAGCGGCACGGTGTACACGATCGGCGCAATCACGCGGTCAACGTGCGGCATGGGCACCACCTTCACGCCGGGCTCGCTCTGAAGGCCCGTCTCCTTATCCGCGAACACATACAGCTGGCCGCCGCGCGCGCGCACTACCTGCATGTTGCTCTTCAGCTTGTCGAGCAGTTCGTTGTTCGGCGCAACGACAATGACGGGCATCTCCTCGTCGATCAGCGCGAGCGGGCCGTGCTTGAGCTCGCCGGCCGCGTACGCCTCGGCGTGAATGTACGAGATCTCCTTCAGCTTCAGCGCGCCTTCCATCGCGATCGGCCACATGGGCCCGCGCCCCAGGAACAGCGTGTGCTGCTTCTCGGCGAAATCCTCGGCGAGCAGTTTGATGAGCTCGTTCATCTCGAGCGCCTGCTCCACGGCCGCGGCGGCGTGGTACAGATGCGGCACGAACTCCGCCTCGCGCTCCGCGGTCATGCCACGGTGGCGGCCGAGCATGAGCGTCACGAGCAGCAGCGAGAGCAGCTGCGTGGTGAATGCTTTCGTGCTGGCCACTCCAATCTCGGGGCCGGCCTGCGTCATCATCACGAGGTCGCTCTCGCGCACCATGGAGCTGTGCGCGCTGTTGCACACGGTGAGCGACGCGAGGTAGCCCGCGGTCTTCGCCATGCGCAGCGCTTCGAGCGTATCGGCGGTCTCGCCCGATTGCGACAGCGTAAGGAACAGCGTGCCGGGCGGCACTACCACGTTGCGGTAACGGTACTCGCTCGCGATCTCCACCTGGCACGGCACGCCGACAATCGACTCGAGCCAGTAACGGCCCACGCAGCCAGCGTGGTAGCTCGTGCCGCAGGCCACGATGTGCACCTGCTTCACCTTAGGCAGAATTTCCGCGGCACGCATGCCGAGTGATTCGGGCACCACGCGGTGGTTCACCACGCGGCCATACAGCGTGTCGGCCAGCGCGCTGGGTTGCTCGTAGATTTCCTTCAACATGAAGTGGCGGTACGGCCCCTTTTCGGCCGCTTCCTGGCTCCACTGCGTCTCGTGCACGGCGCGCGTGACGGGCTGGCCCTGCGCGTCGTAAATCTTCACGGCGTCGCGGGTGATCTCGGCGAGATCGCCTTGCTCGAGATAGATGAACCGCTGCGTCACGGGCAGCAGCGCAGGCACGCCGCTCGCGACGAAGTTCTCGCCGATGCCAAGGCCAATCACGAGCGGGCTCGCGATGCGGGTAACGACGATGCGCTCGGGATCCTTCGCATCGAACACGAGCAGCGCGTAAGCGCCGACGAAGCGTTTCACCGCGAGGCGCACGGCTTCGATCAGGTCCATGCCCTGCTTCAAGTTGTCGTGTATGAGGTGCGCGGCCACCTCCGTGTCGGTCTCGGACTTGAACTCGTAGCCCTTCTTGATCAGCTCCTGCTTGATCGGCTCGTAGTTCTCGATGATGCCGTTGTGAATCACGGCAACGCGGTCGCCGGACAAATGCGGATGCGCGTTGGCCTCCGTCACGCCACCGTGCGTGGCCCAGCGCGTGTGCGCCACGCCGAGCCGGCCAGCGAGAGGCTGGGCGTGCAGCTTTTCTTCGAGCTGCGCGACTTTGCCCACGGCGCGGCAGAGCCCGAGCTTGCGGTCGCCCTGCACCACGGCGATGCCGGCGGAGTCGTAGCCGCGATACTCGAGGCGCTTCAGGCCCTCGACGAGTACGGGAACGATGTTGCGTTCAGCGATGGCGCCAACAATGCCGCACATGGTGCTTGTGTCCTTACTTGGGTTTCTTCTTCGGTCGCTGCCAACCGGGAATCGTCACTTGCTTCGACCGAGCAAGCGTGAGCTCGCCGGGCGGAGTGTCCTTCGTGATCGTGGAGCCGGCGCCGATCGTGGCGCCCGCGCCGATTTCCAATGGGGCCACGAGCATGGCGCCGGAGCCGATGAACACCTTGTCGCCGATGACGGTGCGATGCTTATTCGCGCCGTCGTAGTTGCACGTGATGGTGCCTGCGCCGATATTGACGTCGGCCCCCACCGTCGCGTCGCCCACGTATGTGAGGTGATTGATCTTGCTGTGCGGCGCGATGGTGCTGTTTTTCACTTCGACGAAGTTGCCCACCTTCACGTGCCCCGAGAGCACGGCGCCGGGGCGCAAGCGTGCGAAGGGCCCGATCTCGCAGTCGTCGCCGGCCGCGATGTTGTTCATGACGGTGAACGGATGCACGACCGTGTCGGCGCCGAGCGTGCTGTCGGTGATAACGGCGTATGGCTCGATGCGCGCGCGATCGCCGAGCGTGACTTTGCCCTGCAGCACGACGCCCACATCGATGAACACGTCTTGTCCCACGACCACTTCGCCGCGCACGTCAAGGCGCTCCGGATCGGCCAATGTCACACCGCGGCTCATGAGGTCGGCCGCTATGCGGCGCTGCAGCGTGCGCTCGGCCGTGGCGAGCTGCCCGCGATCGTTGATGCCGAGTACGTCGGTCGCGGATTCCGCGACGATATCCTGCACGCGTTTGCCGTCGGCGATCGCGAGGCCGATCACGTCGGTCAAGTAGTACTCGCGTTGTGCATTGGTGTTGGTCAACCGGCCGAGATAGCGGCGCAAAGCGCCGGCATTTAACGCGATGAGACCGGTGTTGATTTCGTTGACGCGCAGCTCGATTTCGCTCGCGTCGCGTTGCTCGACGATGCGCTGCACCTCACCGTGTGGGTTGCGCAGCACGCGCCCGTAGCCGGTGGCATCGGGGACGATCGCCGTGAGTAAGGCGAGATCGCCGTGGGCTGAGCCGGCCACGAGTTTCTGCACGACTTCCGGGCCGACGAGCGGAACGTCACCGCACAGCACGAGCACGGTGTGGTCGTCGGGAATGGTGGACATCGCCTGCATCACAGCGTGGCCCGTGCCGAGCTGTTCGGCTTGGTGCGCCCACTTCAAATCTGGCTGGCCTTCGAACGCGGCGAGCACTTGGTCGCCACCGTGTCCGTAAACGACATGAATGCCCGCAGGCTTCAGGCTGCGCGCGGTAGCGACGACATGCTCGAGCAAGGGCCGACCGGCGAGCGGCTGGAGCACTTTCGGCAGCGCCGAATGCATGCGCTTGCCCTGGCCCGCGGCGAGAACGACGACGGAAACCAACACCTATCCGAACCTCGAAGAGCCCTGGACCGGCAATGATAGCCTGCCGGCCTAGCGGCTACCTGCTGAACGCGTCACGGTCTCCCGGCGACTGCACGGAGGCGGATCGACTCATAGCCCGATACCGGCCTGCCGAACCATGGCGTAGCGGCGAGCCGCGTCGTGCCAGTCGATCAGTTGCCAGTAGGCGGCGATCCAATCTTCCTTACGGTTGCGAAACTGCAGGTAATACGCATGCTCCCACATATCGATCACCAGGATCGGCAGCGTTCAGCGGCCGAGGTTGTTCTGGTGATCGAAAGCCGGCTCGATCAAGAGCCGCCGCCCGAGCGGATCCCAGGAAAGCACGCCCCAGCCGGAGCCCTGTATCGTCGTGCAAACCGCGTTGAACTGTGCCTTGAACGCCGTGAACGAACCGAAGTGCCGGTCGCTCGCCTCGGCGAGGTCGCCATCGGGCCCGCCGCCTCCGTTCGGTAGCCGAGTGGCGGCAGCGAGTAGAGCTTGCCTCGCGTAGGCGAGCTCTCCTCGCTCGTGTCACTCCGCTCCGAGCTCTTCGTCAACAAAGACATCGCGATTTGCCTACCTAGACGGCGCGGCGACCGAGTAGCGCGAACACGACGGCCAGGATCAGCCCTACAACGAACAGTGTCCACGCAATGTTGGCCGCGACCCCGGCGATACCGACCAAGCCGAGAACTGCCGCGACGAGCGCGATGATCAAGAAAGTAGCTGCTAAACGAATCATGATGGTTCTCCTTTACAAGGCTTCGATCAACGCCGGCATTGGACCGCCGACGTTCCTGTCACCCGCGGGCTTAGGTCTAGTTCGCACGACGGACGACGAGCTGGTTACGCACGTCCTTCACGTCGCCGGTGTTGCGCGCGAGCTGCTCGGCGAGCTGCTTCTCCTCGGGAGACGCGACTTCACCCGCCAGCGTAACCACGTCGCCCATCGTGTCGACGTTGATCTTCAGGCCGGCGATGTTGCGGTCGGTGAGTAGCTTCGTCTTCACGCGCGCCGTCGTGGTCGCATCCTCGACCCACTCGCCGAACGGGCGGTGAGCGCCCGCAACCGGAGTCACTCGCGAGTGCTCGGCAACGACGAGGTCGTTCTTCACGCTCACGACGCCGTCGATGCCTTTCGCCAGCTCGCCCGCGAGGTCGCGGTCGATATTGCTCTCGACTTTGCCCGTGAGGTGAACGGCACCGCCCTTCACGTCCGTGTCGATGGCGAAGCTATTGAGGTGCCGATTCAGCAGATAGACCGTCTCGACCTTGCCCTGAATCCAGGCATCGCCCGGCTGGCCGGTAGGTTTAGCCGCGAATGTCGGCGCCGCAGCAAGCGTGCCGATAAGCGTTAACAATGTGAATGTCTTGTTCATCGTGGCTCTCCTCGCTACTTAGCGCAGCGTGTTACCCCAAGCATCCACTTCACGCTCGGCTTCGTCTTTCTGCTTGCCGTAAAGCGACTGAACTTTGCCAATCAGCTCTTGGCGCTTGCCTTGAATGAGGTCCCAATCGTCGTCCGTGAGCTTGCCCCACTGCTGCTGAGCTTGGCCCTTGAATTGCTTCCATTGGCCTTCGATACGATCCCAGTTCATTGCCGTAACTCCTATGTTGAAAGTCTGCGAGGGAATGCTCTCCTGGCGTCCCGCGCGTCGGCAGGTGGCAAAGTTCGCAGCGTGCCGTAGGACCCGTCCTAGCTGCGCCGCGGAGGCGAGATGCAGCGCCGTGTTCGGGGGTTCGTGGGCGGTCTTGTAGGATGTGGCTGACACGCGAGGTAGGACGCGATGCCTTTAAGCCACGCCTGGCAGTGGCATACTCGTCACGAACGAAAAGGAGACCCGCCGCGTTGGGTTTGATTTATGTACCACGTACTAATCGCAGACGATCACGCCGTCGTAAGAGCTGGGTTGCGCCAGTACCTCGAAGACAGCGGTCGTATCTCGGACGTCGCAGAGGCTGGCACTGGTCAGCAGGCGATGGACTTAATGCGCACCAAACGCTTCGACCTCCTGATCCTCGACATCAACATGCCGGGGCGCGGCGGCTTAGACATCCTCAAAAACGTGCGCGCGAGCTTCCCGGATACGCGAGTGCTCATCGTGAGCGGCTTCCCGGAGCAGCAGTACGCGGTCAACGTACTGAAGGCCGGCGCCAGCGGCTATCTTTCTAAGGAGAGCGCGCCCGAGGAACTGCTGAAAGCCGTCCAGCTCGTGCTGTCCGGCCGACGTTACGTCAGCACTACCTTGGCCGAGCAGCTCGTAGCCAACTTGGATATCGATTCTGAGCAGCCCGTGCATACAGGGCTCTCGGAGCGGGAGTTTCAGATCTTCTGCAAGCTGGCCGGCGGCCGAGCCGTCTCCGAGATCGCTCGCGAGTTATGCTTGAGCGTGAAGACCGTCAGCACGTACCGCAGCCGCGTGCTCGAGAAGATGAACCTGAGATCCAATGCCGACATCACTCGCTACGCTTTGCAGAACGGCCTGATTCAATGAGCGTGGCGTCCGCCAAAACGGCCCTGCGCGTGGTGCTTGTCGAAGACTCGCCGCTGATAGCGGAGCGCGTGCGCGATCTGCTCGAGACGGAAGCCGGCGCGACGGTTGTGCACGTGGCCGACGACGAGAAAGGCGCCATTCGCGCCGTGCGCGAGCACAACGCCGACGTCATGATCCTGGATTTGCAGCTGCGCCATGGCACCGGCTTCAACGTACTGCGCGCGCTCGGCGAAGCGCGCCCGACCACGATCATCATGACGAATTACGCGCAGCCGCAGTATCGAGCGCGAGCGCGGGAATTCGGCGTCGAGTATTTCCTCGACAAATCGGCGGATTTTGAAAAGCTAATTGGGATTCTGGCCGAGATCGACGGACGACGGCCTTCCTAAAGCGGCCGCGGGAACCGTGAGGCCCGTGCGCGTGCCGTGCGGCACCGCGGGCTCGGTGTAGAACACGCCACCCACCGCTTGCATGCGGAACACCATCTGCTTGAGTCCGTGCGAACCTGAACGCTGCGCGGCCCCTTCCGGTAGACCCACGCCGTCGTCCTCCACCACCACAAATAGGTGCTCGCGATAGCGCAGCGAGATCTTCACCTGCGTGGCGTGCGCGTGCTTCAGAACATTCGACAAAATCTCCTGCACACACCTGAAAATGGCGATCGAGACGTCGCCGCTCAGCACGGGCTCTTCCTCCGGCAAGTCGAGCTCGAGACGTAGGTGCCCTTGCGAGCAGCGTTGCTCGGCCTGCCAGCGCAAGGCCGCCACCAATCCCAAGTTGTCGAGAAGCGTGGGCCGCAAATCCTCGATGACTCGACGTTTTAGCTCCACGCCAGCCGCGAGCGCGCTATCGATTCGCCGCCAGCGCGTCTCCGCGTCGGCGTCCGGTAGCGTGACACGGCGGCGCAGATTCGCGAGATCCATGCGCATGGTGACGAGCAGCCCGCCGAGCTCATCGTGCAGCTCCCGCCCTAGCGCGGCCTTCTCGAACTCGCCGATGCGCAGCATGTGGGCGGACAGCTCGCGCAGCTCCACCGTCGCGTGCTCCACCAGGCCGCGCAGCTTGTCCGCGGCCGCGGCTCGCCGCCGAATCTCGCGTGTGCTGAGCAAGCCCACGAGCATGAGCAGAATCACCGTGAATATCGTGCTCGCAAGATTGATGTACGTGTTGACGCGCAACCCGTTGTTCCAATCCCTGAGAGTCTGGTTGACGCGTTCGACCTCGCGTCCTCGCAACCCTTCGAGCTCGTCGCGAACCTCGCGCATGTAGTACAAACCGACGTCCGTCTTCACCTGCGCCACCGCGTCGCGCGACTTGCCCTCGGCCATCATGCGGATGGTCTGATCCGTCTCGGTGAACTTGATCTCGAGGCGCGTGCGCACGCCCTTCAGCACCGGCACTTCCTGGCTATCGCTGGCGTCGTAGCGTCGGATGAGGTCGTCCGCATGATCGAGCGCGGCTTTGCGCCCTTCCTCGTACGGCTCGATGTACTTGCGATCGCCCGTCAGCAGATAGCCGCGCTGCGCGCTTTCGACGTCCATGCTGGTGTAGGTGAGCTCCGCGATCACACGCAAGCGGTCTTGCCGCTCGCTGACGGTCTCGCTGAGTCCCCGGGTGTAGTCGCGTCGCGCTTCAGCGACGAAAAAGCTCGCGATGACGAGCGCTGTGACGGACACCAGCGGCAACAGCACGTAACGCCGGTCGATACCTTCCCGTAAAATCTCGCGCATCGTTTTGCCTACGCCTTTTGACCCGCAAGCCTAGCCCGGATTTTGGCGACGGACTATCGCTATCGCTCGGCGAGTAGGACAATTCCTACGCCACCCGGTGCCAACGGGGTAACATGCTGCCCGCGCAACGTGTTGAGATCGCAAGCCTGTGACACCCCTCACCGTCCACCACATCACGACGTATCGTTACGCGTCGCCCGTGACCTTCGGGCGCCACCGGTTGATGCTGCGACCGCGCGATAGCCACGAGCTGCGGCTCGCCAGTGCCGAGCTCATGGTGTCCGTGCCTTGTAACGTGGGCTGGCAGTACGACGTGTTCGGCAACTCCGTGGCATTCGTCGATTTCACGGAGGCCGCGGACTCGCTGTCGATCGCGTCCACGCTCAAGATCGAACGCTACGCGTTGGCGCAGCCCGACTTCCCCATCGCCGGCGACGCGGAGAACTACCCGTTCATGCACTCCGCCGACGACCGCGCGGACTTGGGCCGGTTGCGCGAGCTGAACTACCCCGACCCGCGCAACATCGTGACGGACTGGGCGAAGCAGTTCGTCGCGCGCGACCACAAACGCACGTGGGACGTACTGGCCGACATGAACTCTGCGATCCACGCGGGGTTCAAGTACAACGCGCGTTACGAGGAAGGCACGCAAACGCCCATCGAGACGCTGGAGCGCAGTAACGGCACGTGCCGCGACTTTGCGTTGCTGTTCATGGAGGCCGCTCGCGCACTCGGCTTCGGCGCGCGGTTCGTCACGGGCTACCTCTACGACCCGCCAGTAGACGGCGGCGTGCAGGGCGCCGGTGCTACGCACGCCTGGGCGGACATATTTCTGCCGGGAGCCGGCTGGGTCGAGTTCGATCCGACGAACGGGCTCATCGCCGCCGAAAATCTGATCCGTGTGGCAGTGACACGCGACCCTTCGCAAGCTCTGCCCGTCGGGGGCAGCTACGTCGGGACACCCGACGCCTACCTCGGGATGGAGGTGGCGGTGACGGTGCAGGCGGGCATCGGCCCAGCCACGCCCGGAACTGCGCCGAGCACGCCACCCACACCCGCGGCTGCGCTGGCGGCAGCAGCACCGCCTGCGGCTGCGCCCGCGAAAAAGGCGTCCGCGGCGTAGCGAGCGCGCCTTCGCGCGCGCGTGCGCGCGCGAACACTCGGCGTGTGTCGCAAACCCACAGGCGCGATTGTCTCGCTGTTCATAGTAGAGTTCACCCTCGCCATAACGTCATGTCCGGGGGGCTTCCAATGAGCGTTCGTCGTCAAATCGTGTGTGCGGTTCTGCTGCTCGCGACCGTGGCCGCTCACGCACAACCTGCGAATTGGGTTGGCAGTTGGGGAGCCTCGCCGCAGCCTCCGAGCCCCGGCGGCGGCCCCTTCCCGCCTACACCGAGCTTCAACGACCAGACCGTACGCCAGATCGTGCGCTTGAGCGTGGGCGGTGAACGCGTGCGGCTGCGGCTCTCGAACGAGTACGGCACGAAGGCGGTCACGATCGGCGCGGCACGCATCGCGCTGGCAGACGGCGCGGAACGGCTGCAGGCCGGCAGCGAACGCGCGGTGACATTCGATGGCAAACCGTCGGGCGTCATCGCCGCCGGCGCGCCGCTGTTGAGCGACCCGATCGACCTCAGCGTGAGCGATCTCGCAGTGCTCTCGGTCAGCCTGTTCTTGCAAGGCGAGACTGGGCCTTGCACGTGCCACAGCACTGGTATGCAGGACGCTTACATCTCGGCGAAAGGCGACTTCACGAAAGGCACGTTCGCGCCGGCGCAAACCACGCAGATGCGTGCGTTCATCACGGGCGTCGAAGTGCTTGCGGCGAAGGCGCAGGCAGTCGTGATGTTCGGCGACTCGATCACCGACGGCGTGGGCTCCACGGCCGGCGCGAATCGCCGTTGGCCCGATCTCTTGGCGGAACGCCTGAGCGCGCGCCGCGGCGGCACGCGCTTTGGGATCGTTAACCAAGGCATCAGCGGCAACCAGGTGTTGAGCGACGGCGCTGGCGTGAGTGCGCTCGCGCGCTTCGACCGCGACGTGTTGTCGGTGCCCGGCTTAAGTCACGTGATCGTGTTCGAAGGCGTCAACGACTTAGGATTGGGCTACGGCAAGCTCGAAGGGCCGCTCGCGGCGATCATGCCCAAGCCAGCCATCACGCCGACGCGCGATGCGATGGTGTCGGCTTATCGGCAGATGATCGCGCGTGCGCACACGAAGGGGCTCAAGATCTACGGCGCGACGATCGCGCCGTACGAAGGCGCGGCGTACTACACGCCGGAAGGCGACGCCGTGCGGCAGGCGATCAACCAGTGGATTCGTACGAGCAAGGAATTCGACGCGGTGCTCGACTTCGACGCGGCGTTCCGCGATCCGGCGCATGCCGCGCGGATGAAAGAAGAGTACCAGGTGGGCGATCACCTGCACGGCAGCGACGCGGGCTATCGCGTGGTGGCGGGGTCCATCGACCTGGCGCTGTTCAAGTAGAGCCGCCGAGGCGGGAGTCTAGTTGCGCTTGCCTCTGAGCTGCTGCGCGGCGCGATAGCGCGCTTCGGCTTCGACCATCGCGGTCTGCGCGGCGGCGAGATCGATGCCTTCGGCCCTGCCTTGCAGCAGCTCGCGCGCGCGGTCACGGGCGGCCAGCGCTTCGGCTTCGTCGAGCTGCTCGGCGTGCAGCGCGCTGTCGGCGAGCACGCTGACGAGGTGCGGCTGCACTTCGAGCACGCCGCCGGTCACGTAGAAGACTTTCTCGCCCTCCGCGGTCAACACGCGGATGGAGCCCGGCTTCAGCGTCGTCAACAGCGGCGCGTGACGCGGCGCGATGCCAATCTCGCCAGCGCCCGCGGGCGCGAAGACGCGCTCGGCGTCGCCGGAAAAGATGGCGCCTTCGGCGCTGACGATTTCGACGTGAATGGGCATGCTGGGCTACTGCAACTTCTTGGCTTTCTCGACGGCTTCTTCGATGCCGCCGACGAGGAAGAACGCCTGTTCCGGCAGGTGATCGTATTCGCCGTTGACGATGCCCTTGAAGCTGCGGATCGTCTCCTTCAGCGGCACGTACTTGCCGTCGATGCCTGTGAAGGCCTGCGCCACCGAGAACGGCTGCGACAGGAAGTTACGGATTTTGCGAGCGCGCTGCACGATCAGCTTGTCGTCTTCGGAAAGCTCGTCCATGCCCAAGATGGCGATGATGTCCTGCAGCTCTTTGAAGCGCTGCAGCACGGCCTGCGTCGCGCGCGCGGTGTCGTAGTGCTCCTGACCGATCACGTTCGGATCGAGCAGGCGGCTCGTGGAGTCGAGCGGGTCGACGGCCGGGTAGATGCCGAGCTCGGCGATTTTGCGCGAGAGCACGAGGGTCGCGTCCAAGTGCGCGAACGTCGTGGCCGGCGACGGGTCGGTCAAATCGTCGGCCGGCACGTAGATGGCCTGGAACGACGTGATCGAGCCGGTCTTCGTCGATGTGATGCGTTCTTGCAGCGCGCCCATCTCTTCGGCGAGCGTCGGCTGGTAGCCTACCGCGCTCGGCATACGGCCCAGCAGCGCGGACACTTCGGTGCCGGCGAGCGTGTAGCGGTAGATGTTGTCGATGAACATCAGCACGTCTTTGCCGTCGTCGCGGAAGTACTCCGCCATCGTGAGGCCCGTGAGCGCGACGCGCAGGCGGTTGCCCGGCGGCTCGTTCATCTGGCCGAACACGAGCGCCACCTTCGCGAGCACGCCCGCGTCTTTCATCTCATGGTAGAAGTCGTTGCCTTCGCGAGTGCGCTCGCCGACGCCTGCGAACACGGAGAAGCCGCCGTGCTCCTTCGCGATGTTGTTGATGAGCTCGAGCAGCGTCACCGTCTTGCCTACACCGGCGCCGCCGAAGAGGCCGACCTTGCCGCCCTTCGAGATCGGCATGATGAGGTCGATGACCTTGATGCCGGTCTCGAGCAGGTCGATCGAGCCCGACTGCTCTTCATACGTCGGCGCGTCGCGGTGGATCGGCCAGGTCTGCTCGGCGCCGATGGGGCCCGCGTCGTCGATCGGATCGCCGAGCACGTTCATGATGCGGCCGAGCGTCTTCGGGCCGACGGGCACCGAGATGGCCTTGCCGGTGTTCGCCACCACGAGACCGCGGCGCAAGCCTTCCGATGCGCCCATGGCGATCGTGCGTACTACGCCGTCGCCGAGCTGCTGCTGCACCTCTAGCGTCAAGTTGCGGTCCTGGAGTTTCAACGCGTCGTAGACCTTCGGGATCGAGTCGCGTGGGAACTCGACGTCGACCACCGCGCCAATGACTTGAACAATCGTGCCCGTGCTCATGATCTATACCTTCTCTTAATCAAACCGCAGCCGCGCCGCCAACGATCTCCGCGATCTCGCGCGTGATCGCCGCCTGGCGGGCCTTGTTGTACTGGAGCTGTAGCCCTTCGATGAACTTGCCGGCGTTGTCCGTGGCGGCCTTCATGGCGACCATCTTCGACGCCATCTCGCACGCGACGTTTTCAACGGCGCCACGATACACCTGCGACTCGATGTAGCGATCGAGCACGCCATCGAGCAGCGACGTGGCGTCGGGCTCGTAGATGTAGTCCCAATGATCCTGCAGCGAATCCTTGTCGACCGCGACGACCGGCAACAGCTGCGACGCCGTCGGCTGCTGGCTCATCGTGTTCACGAACACGCTGTGCACGAGGTAGAGGCGATCGATCTTGCCCTGGCGGTACGCGTCGGTCATGGCCGTGATGGCGCCGACGAGATCCTGCACTTTCGGCTTTTCGCCCAAGTGGCTCGTGGCGGCAACGACATTCACCTTCAGCCGGCGGAAGAACGCGATGCCTTTGGCGCCGACGATGCAAAGATCGGCTTCGACGCTCTTGGCCTGCCACTCGCGCAATTCCTTCAGCACTTCGCGGAACGTGTTCACGTTCACGGAGCCGCACAAGCCGCGGTCGGTGCTGATGACGATGTAGCCGACGCGTTTGACTTCGCGCTTTTGCAGATATGGGTGGCGGTAGTCCGGGTTGGCTTCCGACAAGTGGCCGATCACGGTCTTGATCTTCTCGGCGTACGGCCGCGATGCCGCCATGCGCTGCTGCGTGCGACGCAGCTTCGACGCGGCGACCATTTCCATCGCCTTCGTGATCTTCTGCGTGCTCTTGACGCTCGCGATCTTAGTCCGGATTTCCTTGCCGCTAGCCATTCGTTTATCTCATCGCAACGGCACGAAGCCGCACACAGGCATTGCCGAGACACGCCGGAAGAGCATCCCTGCGGCTCGGCGGCGCACATCCGTGTGCGCCGACGGTCTCGGCAACACCTGTGTGCGTCTTCGTGCCGCTGAAGCTCATCAGTAAGTTCCGGTTTTCTTGAACGCTTCGATGACGTTCTTCATGTCGGCGACAGCCGTGTCGCTGTACTCCGGTTTCGCGTTGATGCCGTCGAGCACCGCCTTGTTGTTCGCGCGCGCGAACGCATGCAGGCTCGTTTCGAAGTCGACGATCTTGTTGACGGGCACGTCGTCGAGGAAGCCTTCGTTCACGGCGAACAGCGTCAGCGCCATCTCCGCTACCGTGAGCGGCTGATATTGCTTCT
>JBDTOT010000078.1:0-14535 GCA_039933105.1 Gammaproteobacteria bacterium
TGGTGTCGCCGGCCGCGGAGTTCGTGCACGGCTCGACGCTGATCGCAGACGGCGGCATTCTCATGCGTTGAGCACGGCGATCATGGCGACGGCGCAGAAAGTTGTGCCGTCGCGTGGGCCGGACTAGGCTGTCCCGCACGGGCGAGCCCCGCCGCATCTCATGGAGACCAATGTGATCACGCTGAACGTCAACGGAAAGGCTGTCGAAGTCGACGCCGCAGCCGACACACCCCTTCTGTGGGTTCTTAGAGATACGCTCGGGCTCCAGGGCACCAAGTTCGGCTGCGGTGTTGGCTTGTGCGGCGCCTGCACGGTGCACTTGGCGGGCTCCCCGGTACGCTCGTGTCAAACGCCGGTCGGCGTGGTCGGCGACAACGCCATCACGACGGTCGAAGGCTTGTCCACCGACAGCAGCCACCCGGTGCAGCGCGCGTGGCTCGAGATCGACGTGCCGCAGTGCGGCTACTGCCAGTCCGGCCAGATCATGTCGGCCGCGGCGCTGATCGCGAACAACAAAGCGCCGACGAACGAAGACATCGACGACGCCATGAAGGGCAACATCTGCCGCTGCGGCACCTATGACCGCATTCGCACGGCCATCAAACGCGCTGCCGATCTGGCCGGAGGTGCGAAATGAACACGCGTCGCGACTTTCTGAAGAGCTCCGCCGTGGCGGGCGGCGGCCTGTTGATCGCCATCCAGCTGCCGGGCTGCGCACCCGGACCGGCGCCGGCGGCTAAGGCCGCGGCACTCGGCAACCCGACGGCCCCGGTGCAGGCCGGCGCGTGGCTGCGCATCGGCACCGACGGCGGCATCACGTTCCTCGTCGACAAGTCCGAGATGGGCCAGGGCGTGTACACGTCTCTGACTACGCTCGTCGCGGAGGAACTCGACGTTCCCGCCGAGTCCATTCACTTCGAGGCTGCCCCTCCCGGCGACGTCTACGTCAACGGCTTGCTCGGCGGGCAGATTACGGGCGGCAGCACCAGCGTGCGCGAAGGCTGGGACAAGATACGCAAGACCGGCGCCGAAGTGCGCGCGCGTCTCGTGCAGGCGGCCGCCGACCACTGGAAAGTCGATGCGGCGACGCTCCGCACGGAGAACGCGGCCGTCTTGAACAGCGACGGCACGCGGCTCACTTACGGCCAGCTCGCGACAGCAGCAGCGGCGCTGCCGGCGCCCGCGACCGTGACACCGAAGGCGGCGAGCGCGTTCACGCAAGTGGGCAAGCCGATGAAGCGCCTCGACACGCCGCTGAAGGTCAACGGCACGGCGTCGTACGGTATCGACCAGCGCTTCCCGAACATGCTGTTCGGCGCGCTGGCCCAGAGCCCGGTGCTCGGCGGCAATGTGAAGAGCTTCGACGACTCGAGCGCGAAAGGCATGCCCGGCGTGCAGAAGATTCTGCAAACGTCGACGGGCGTTGTGGTGCTCGCCGACTCGTGGTGGCAAGCGCGCAAGGCGCGCGATGCGCTCGACATTCAATGGGACGCAGGCCCGAACGCGCAGATGAGCAACGCCAGCATCTCCGCGGGGCTCGCCGACGCGCTCGCGAAGCGCAGCAAAGACGCCAAAGTCGCGCGCAACGAGGGCGACGCCGACGCGGTGCTCGCGAAGAAAAAGATAGAAGCCGTTTACGAGCAGCCGCTGCTCGCGCACGCGACACTCGAGCCGCAAAACTGCACCGCCGTTCCCGACGGCGATTCGATGCACATTTATGCGCCGACGCAGGTGCAGCAAGCCGCGCAGGGTGCCGTCGCGAAGGCCGCCGGCATTCCGCTCGAGAAAGCGTTCGTGCACACCACGTATCTCGGCGGCGGCTTCGGCCGGCGGCTCGAGGTGGACTTCATCCCCGCGGCCGTCGAAGCCGCGAAAGCCGTGAACCGGCCCGTGAAGATGTTGTGGACCCGCGAAGACGACACGACGCACGACTACTACCGGCCGCCGTATCGCCACCGTTGCTCCGCCGCGCTGACGTCTGACGGCAAGCTCGCCGCCTGGAAGTTCGAGATCTGTGGACCGTCGATCACGAGCCGGTGGGCGCCCGCGGCGGTTGAGAAACAGATCGATCCGTTCGTGCTCGAGGCGGCAGAGAACTACCCGTACGACGCCGAGAACGTGCACGTGAGCTTCCTACAGCACGAGATCGGCATCAACGTGGGCTACATGCGCTCCGTGAGCCACGCCACGAATTGCTTCGCGGCCGAGTGCTTCATGGACGAGCTCGCCTACGCCGCGGGCAAGGATCCGTATGAATTCCGGCACGCCATGCTCGAGAAGCAAACCGAGCCGCGCTGGCGGCAGGTGCTAGAGCGCGCCGCCGCGCGTGCGGGCTGGGGCAAGGCACCGGCCGGCCGCTTCCAGGGCATCGCGCTCATGGAAGGCTATGACACGTACTTGTCGCTCGTAGCCGAGATCTCGCTCGAGAACGGCAAGGTGCGCGTGCACAAGATCAGCGGCGCCGTGGACCTCGGGCAAATGGTGAATCCGTCGATCGTCGACGCGCAGATCCGCGGTGGCATCCTCTTCGGCCTATCCACCGCGCTGTGGGGCGACATCACGATCGACAAGGGCGTCGTGCAGCAGAAGACGTTCGACACGTACCGGCTCGTACGCATGAACGAGGCGCCGGAGGTGGACGTCGAAATAATCGCCAGCACGGCAAAGCCGGGCGGCATCGGCGAACCGTCCGTGGCGCTCGTCGCACCCGCCATCTGCAACGCGATTTACGCGGCAACGAAGCGACGCGTTCGATCGCTGCCGATCGCGAAGCACGGGTTCGCCTGAGGCTCGTGCCGAGCCGGCCGCGTTAACGTAGCGCGGCCGGTTCCTTGCGAAACTTGGCGCCCGTGGTGAACGCGAGCAGGTTCGCGATCAGCGATGCGACGAACATCGTGATGACCATCGGCCGCAGCGTGCTGTCGAAGTAGATGCCCGAGACGGCGCCGAAGATCGCGCCGGAAGAGAACAGCAGCGTCGTGTACAGCGACGACGCGCTCCCCGCGAGCGAACCGAAATGGCTCATATAGAGCGATGTGCCGGCGGGCCCGATGAGGCCAAAGCACGACACGATCACGGCCACCGGAAGCACGACGATCCAGATCGACGGCGCGCCCGCGAGCACGCCAAGTAGCAGGACCGTCGCCGAGCAGATCTGGATCAGCAGGCCGTAGCGGAAAAACCGCGGAGCGGTAGTCGCGTTCAGCTTGCGCATGGCGAGGAAGTTCGTGGCCACCATGCCGATGACGCCCACGCCGAAGTACGCCGGAAACATCTGCGGCGATACGCCGAAATAATCGATGTACGCGAACGACGCGTTCGTGATGAACGTCATGAACACGGCCGCACTAAACGACCCCGTGAACGCGAACGTGAACGGGTGGCTGCCATCGAGCGGCTTGTAGACGATGACCTGCCAGCACTGTTTCAACGTGGCGACGATCGAGAGCTTGTGCCACGAGCCGGGGCGCGTCTCGGGCACCGCCAGCGCGTAGTACACCACGAGCGCGCTGGCGTAGACCGCCTTGAAGAAGAAGATCGAGTGCCAGCCGAAGCGCAGCATCAAGGCGCCGAGCGAGGGAGCGATGGCGGGCGACGCCAGCATCACGAGCGTCACCATGGCCATGCGCTTGCCGAGCTCTTGCACGGGGTACACGTCGCGCACGATCGCCCAGCAGATCACGGTGGCGAACCCTGCGCCGATCGCCTGCACGAAACGGAACCACTGCACCTGCTCCACCGTCGTCGACACACCGATCGCGATGGAAGCGAGCACGAAGACCACGAGCCCGATGATGCCAATGCGCTTGCGGCCGATCTGGTCCGAGAACGCGCCGCCGAAGAACTGCCCGATGCCGTAGCCGACGAGATACATGCTGAGCGTGTCGTTCATGCGCACGATGCCGACATCGAATGCCTTCGCCATCGCGGGCATCGCGGGCAAGTACATGTCGATGCTCAACGGCCCGATCGCGACCAGCGCACCTATGAAAAGGATCAAGTACGGCGGCGCGTGGATGGCCTGGGCCGCGGCAGCGCGGTCGGTAACAGCGGAGCTCATGGGGGGGTTCGACTCTAGACCGGGTCAGCGGACATTGTACCTGCCGCTGCCGGGTCGCACGCGCCGATGGCGGGTTGTCCGATCAGGTGCCGGCAAGGTGAGCGGGAAACGCCGCACCCACGTTCGTCGGAAACGACGACATCCGCCGGACAAAGGATGAGCCGGAGGAACCAAGTCGTGAGCACCGTCACGTTCGGCGCCGCGCTGCCGCACCTATCCTCATGCACGCGGCGCCGCCGCCCGTCGGGACATAACGCGGGCCAGGGAAGAAACGGCGGTCGTCAGACGTAGAACGTACAGGAGCCGGCGAATGCCGGACACGAAGCGAAAGTACCCGAACAGGAGATCCATCATGAAGACTTCAACTCTTGCCTTCGCTATCGCCCTCGCGCTCAGCGGCAGCGCGCTCGCCCAGAACGCCGACGGCGGCGCGTCCGGTCAATCCAGCACGTCGGTGTCCGCGAGCCGCGACGGCGCCAGCGCTTCGCACGATCACAGCGCATCGGCATCCGCGGCATCGGGGCACGGCTCGGCGAATGCAGCCGACAGCAGCGAGATGAACGCAACGCTGTCGAAGCCGGTCGACGCACGCCGCGCGAAGCCCGGCGACGAGGTCACCGCCACGCTCGCGCAAGACGCGAAGGCGGGCGGCGACGTGCCGCTTCGTCGCGGCACGAAGCTCGTGGGCCACGTGACGGAAGCTCAGCCGCGCGGCAAAGCGTCGGGCTCGGCAAGCGGCAGCAGCGACTCGCGCCTAGGCATCGTATTCGACAAAGCCGTGCTTTCCGACGGCCGCGAGGTTCCCGTCAACGCCGCGATCCAGGCAGTGGCCGCGGGTGAAGCAGCAACGTCGGGCGGCATGCACGGTGCCGACAGCGCGGCCGGTGCAGGCGCGTTCGGCGCGGGTCAGGCAGCGGGCGGCGCGCGCGCCGGCGGCGGGCTCGTCGGCGGTGTCGCCGGTGCGGCCAGCGGCACGCTCGGCGGAGCGGCGGGCTTAGGTGGGCGAATCGGCGGCGCGACTTCGTCCGTCGGCGGGGCCACGCAGGCTTCAGCCGGCGCCGTGGGTGGTCTCAACAATGCGGGTCACCTGACGTCGGGGAGCCGTGGCGTGTTCGGTATGAGCGGCATGGCGTTCGCGTCGGGATCGGGTGCGGCTGGCAACGCACAGGGCTCGGGCTCGGTGCTGACGTCGCACACAGGTAACGTCGAGCTCGAACGTGGCACGCAGATGCTGCTCGTGAGTCAGGCGGCGGGCAGCGCGTCCGGCGCGGCAGCGGCGGACGCCTCGCGCCAGCGCTAGTTCTGGGGCGGAGGCAGCCCGCGTCGCTCGCTTACTTCGGCGGCGGCGCGGGCGGCCAGTTGCCGTCGAACGGCGGCCAGTTCGGGATCAAGGCTTCCTGATCCGGGTAGTACATCGCGGCGTAGACCTCGCGGATCTTGCCTTGTTCGATGTAGAACCACTCGCCGAGCAAGTTGCGGCGCATCAGCACGCCGGGTTTGCGCTGGAAGAGCGCGAGCGCGAGCACGGCGCCCGCTTCCTCGTCGACGACGGGATAGCGACGCGCGGTGACCGCGAAGATGTTCGTCATGGGGCCTTCGGCCGTGCAATCCGTCTGGCCGCCGGCGGGAATCGGGCGCTGCGTGGTGAGGCTTCCATTCTCGATTCTCACGCAACCCGGGTGCGCGATGATGATCTTGCCGTCGTGCGCAGAGAGCCCGTCGAAGTAGCTGTTCGTGATCGCGACGAGATCCGTGCGCGAAAGCCGCTGCGCTTTCGGAATCACGCGCTCCGGTGGCGCGTGCGCGATGAGATATTCGGCGTCGTGGAACGCGGCGTTCGCCTGCGCGCCGGCGGTGGGCCCGATGCCGGGATCGCCCTTGCGATTGATGACCCACTCGGCTTCCGTGATCTTGCGGCCTTCGACTGCGATGCGCAGCGTGACGATCGCGGGCCCGGCGGCTTCATCAAGGGTGCCAAAGTACGCGGCTTGCTCGGCGGTGGCGTCGAAGTAGCGGCGCTGGAGGTTGCCGAGCGCGGTGGCGGATTGCCAGAGACCGGTGCCCTTGTTGCGTACGATCGCGTTTTCGGTTTGGCGGAAACCGGCCGAGAGCGGCGCGGTCTCCGGACTGTGCTTGACGAGTGCCGTGAGGTACGCGTCGAGGGTGGACTTCAGGCATGCGCGGTCGCATGGGCTTGCGGCATGGGCGCTGGCGGCAGCAAGGGCGGCGAGCGCGACGAGCGTTAGGGTTTTTATCATGCGCGGAGAGTAGCAAGCCGCCCCCGTAGTATGAAGAGGCCCGGGTGCACCAGGCACACCCGGGCCACTTTCCCCGTGCAGGCTAGTTGAAGGCGTCGAATACCGTATCGAGCACGATGCCTGTCGCGACCGCCGCCAGGATGGCGTCGCCATCCACGCGCACCCAGTGGTAGCCGCGCGGCGGGGCATGCAAGCGATACGCGCCGTAGTCGGCCACTACGTAGGGGCGCCCGTAATACGCCCTCGGGAGCCGCTCGCCACGCACCCAGCGATGCGAGTAGTAGCCGAGCGGCGGGTAATACCCGTGCCGTTCGCGCACCACGACGCGTGCATGCGTATCCGGACGAAAACCGTGATGCCGAGTTTCGACGCGGCCGCGATCACGGCCGCGGTCACGATCGCCATCGCGATCGTGGGGGCCAGCCACCGCGGTGGAAGCCGCCGCAAGCGAGACAATCAGGGCACCTATCAAGGTTGAGCGTTTCATATCGACTCTCCTGCCTTCACCGTCGATTCGACGTTGGGCACAGGATGAACCGGTCTCGCTTAAGGCCGCCTGAACGCGGCATTTAGCGGGCGTTCAGCTTACAGTTCGATGCCTGGGACTTGGGGAAGAGCACGTGGCGAAACATCGAATATTTACGACGAGTGTCGCAAGCGTTTATCCGCTGTACGTGACCAAAGCGGAGAAGAAAGGTCGAACGAAAGCGGAAGTCGACGAAGTGCTGCGTTGGCTGACGGGATACACGCAGAAGAAGCTCGAAGCCCAGCTCGAAAAGCGCAAGGACTTCGAAACGTTCTTTGCCGAAGCTCCGAACCTGAATCCGTCTCGGACGCTGATCAAAGGCATCGTGTGCGGCGTGCGCGTGGAAGACATCGAAGAGCCGACGATGCGCGAGATTCGTTACCTCGACAAGCTCGTCGACGAACTCGCAAAGGGCAAGTCGATGGAGAAGATTCTGCGGAAGTAGGCGCGCCCTATTCCGCCTTCAACGTCTCCACCGGATCGATCGCCGCCGCGCGACGCGCCGGCAGATAGCTCGCGAGCGCCGCCGCGGCGAGGATCACGCCGAGCGCCGCCAGATAGGCCACCGGGTCCGTCGGCGCAACGCCGAAGAGCAGCGACGACATGAGCCGCGTCACCGCAAGCGCCACCACCAACCCGATCGCGATGCCGACGCTCGCCAGCAGCAACCCGTGGCGCACGAACATGCGGCCCACATCGCGCGGCTCCGCGCCAAGCGCTAGGCGAATCCCGATCTCGCGCGAGCGCTGCGACACGATGTACGAGATCACGCCGTAGATTCCGAGCAACCCGAGCGCGAGCGCCAGGCCGCCCGCGATCGCGAGCATCACGAGCGTGAACGACGTGCGCGCGAGCGAGCCGCCGTACAGCGCCTGCATTGTGCGCTCGAGCGCGATCGGCACGCTCTCGTTGATCGACCATACAGCGCTATGGATCTCGTTGACGAGGCTGGCCGTGCCGGTGCGCTGGCTGCGCACGACGTAGGCAACGGGAGGACCCCCGACCACCTTGTTGCCGAAGAAGTCCTCCATCTGGACTGGCCAGTACGTGAGGCTGGGAGCGTCCGCGTAGAGGCCATCGTCCTTGAGATCCTGCACCACGCCGATCACGTCGCGCCACGCGTCGGTGTTCACCGGCGAGCGGAGGCGCATGCCGAGCGCAGCCTGAAGCGTCGGCGCGAGCTCGCGCGCGAAGTTCTCCGAAATCAGCACCACGCGACCGCCCGCCTCGATGTCGGCCCAGCTCATGTCGCGCCCCGCGAGGATGCGCGTGCCCATCGCCTGGAAGTAGCCCGGCGACACGAACTTCATTCTGCGCGGCGGCGGCGTCTCGCCATCCAAGACCGGGCGGCCTTCGATCGACACCGGGTTGGTGGTGAGAAACGGCGCGCCTTCCATCGGCAGGCTGTGCGTAAAGCCAGCCGATTCCACACCCGGCAGCGCAGCGATCGCGTCCAAAATCTCGTGCTGCAAACGCGTGGCCTGCTTTGCGTCGCGAAGCAACTCGTTCGGCGTCCAGGTTCGTACCGTCTGGATTGACCCCGGGTCCACGAAACCCGCATCAACGTTGTGCAGCGCCTGAAACGTACGAATCATCAGCACGGCGCTTACCACCAGCACGAGCGCGACCGCCACCTGCACCACTACCAGCGTGTTGCGCGCACGGGCGCGCTCGCGGCCGGCGCTCGCGCCGCGCGCCGAGCCGCCGAGCGCGCCCACATTCGTGTACCCCGCGTGCTTCAGCGCCGTGACCGAGCCGAAGACCACCGTCGAGGCGAGCGCCACGGCGGCGGTAAACAGCAGCACGGGCGGATACACGGCGATCTCGCCGAGCCGCGGCAAGTTGCTCGGGCCAAGCGAGCGCAAGACTTCGATGCCGGCGTACGCGAGCGCCAGACCGAGCGCGCCACCCAGCGCGGCAATCACGAGGCTCTCGATGAAGAGCTCGCGCGCGATTCGCGCGGGAACAGCTCCGAGCGCCGCGCGCACGGCAAACTCCTGCCGTCGCGCGTCCGCGCGCACCAGCATCAGGTTCGCGATGTTGGCGCAGGCCACGAGCAGCACGGCGCCGATGGCGCCCATCAGCAACCACAGCGTGCTCGCGACGCCGCCCACGAGATCGTCCTTAAGCGGCTGCACGGTGGGCGAAATGCGCCACTTCTGAATTCCCTCTTTCGTAAAGTTGAGCTGCGGCAGCACCGGCCACGCGTTCAACCAGATCGGCAGCATGCGCGCGACGTCGGTATGCGCCTCCGCTGGCGTGACGCCAGGACGCAAGCGCGCGACCGCGTCTAGCCAGAAACCATCGATCGCCACTTTGGCCGGATCGAACTGCAAGGCGACGATGATGTCCGGCTGCGGCGACATGTCGAGGAAGCGAAAATCGGCCGGCATTATGCCGACCACGTGCGAGCGCCGCCCGTTGATCAGCATCTCGCGGCCGAGCGCCGCTTCTGCGCCTCCGAAGTTACTCCGCCAGAACGCGTACGACAGCATGACCGGAGCTAACCCCTCGGCCGTGGGCCCGTGCTCCTGCTCCGTGAACCAGCGGCCGCGCAGCGGCTGCACGCCGAGCGACTGGAGCACGCCATGCGTCACGCGCAGCGAACGCAACCGAGTCGTCTCGCCATTATTCGTGAACGTTTCGCCGCCGTTCGAAAACATGCCGAGCTCGGTGAACGAGCGGTTCTCCTTCCGGTAGGTGAACAGCATCGTCGGCGACGCCAAGAGATCCGGAGCGCCGACGCCCGGTGCGGGGTGTCGGATCCGCACGAGCTCGTCCGGGTTCGGGAACGGCAGCGGCTTCAAGAGCACGGAGTAGACGACGCTGAAGATCGCCGTCGTGGCGCCGATGCCGAGCGCGAGCGTGAGAACAGCGGCGATCGTGAAGGCAGGCCGACGCGGAAGGCCGCGCAGTGCGCGGCGGAAGTCGCGGCTGATGGATTCGAGAAAGCCGGTGAGGTTCATGCGATCGATCTCCGGGGCGCTGCAGTGACCCAGCGACGATTCACATTGCTACTTTCGTGCCAGCAATGGGAGCGGAACAACCCGTTGATTTGCCATCGGCACCGTCCCGAAACTTGGACAGCGCGCCCCGATTCCGGGACGTTTTTCGTAACGGGACCGCCGCACCGCTATCGTTTGCTGTGCGGTGAGGCGGCGCTACGACTGACGGCCGCGTCGGCGCCAGCGCCGCACGACTCGGTTCCACCACATGATGGCGCCGGTCACGAACATCGCCGCCGGTATTGCGCCGACAATCGCCCACACGGCCTTCGTCGCTTGGTCGCAGAGCCCTGGGCCGTGGCATGGAATGCCGATGCCGTTGATGCGTCCGAAGTGCAGGTACGCAAGCCAATAGAGCGCGCTGTCGACGAAACGGGTGCCGGCATTCGCGTTCGTCGGCGGTTCCAGCCAATCGGCCAGATCGCTGAATTGATCGGGGAAGCACAGATACATTCCGCTCGCGGCGAGCACCAGCAAGAACGCAAAGCTCCAGAAGCCGAAGACGGTATGCAGTTGCCACGTGAAGCGTCCCCAGCCGACGCTGCGGTGCAGCGTGAGGTGCGCTCGCCAGCGAGCGCTGCCGGGCCACCAGATCACGAAGCCCGTGATGCACATCAGCACCACGGCGATGGCGCCGGCGCCGTTGATCTTGCGGCCCGTGGACCCCGACAGCAGATCGTCGTGCAGCTCGATCAGCTTTTCGACGAGGTAAATGCCGAGGGACTCGTTTGTCGCCGCCGGCGGTTCCGGTGTCGCAGCGACGTAGAGTTCGTTGCGGTACACAAGCACGCTGCCCGTGACGCTGATGAAGAAGACATACAACCCGAGGCCGATGCCGCTCCACAGATGCACCTGGAAGATCGCCCGGCGCAGCCACACCTTCTGCGGCTGCCGAACCCAGCGTTGCAAAGTGGTCCATCGCTCGACGTTCGCTACCACTAGATCCCCGCGTACCACGAGTAACCGTTCTGGATCATGCCGTACGGACCGTTGTCGTCGAACTCGCTCGTCACCACGAGCCCGCGCAGGAACTTCATGCTCTTGTAGCCGAGCTGAGTCTCCACGCGCACGCGCAGCGGTGCGCCATGCGCGACGGGCAGCTCGCGGCCGTTCATGCCATAGGCCAGGATCGTCTGCGGGTGCAGCGCGTCCAGCATGTCGATGCCGTCGACGAACGCGTCGTAACAATGGAACTGCACGAACCGCGCGTCGGACTGAATGCCGGCGGCCTCGAGCACCGCGCGCAGCGGCACGCCCGTCCATTGCATGATCGCGGACCACCCTTCCTCGCACGTGTGGCGCGTGATCTGCGTGCGCGAGCGCATGCGCTTCAGATCGTCGAGGGAGAAGCTGCTCGGTTTCGCGACGCTGCCCTCCACCGTCAAGCGCCAGTCTGCGAAGCCGTCGTGCAGGAACCGCGCGTAATCCTCGGCGTATTCCGCGACGAACCCTGTCTGGCTCGGGTCGGAAGGATCGGTGGTGCCGATCGCCGGCGCCGCCGAGATGTCGCGCAGATCGTATTCGCGCGCCAGCGACTGGCGAGGCAACAGCAGACGATGCGCGTTGTACGTGAGCCAGTCGCCCATGCGCAGCACGTTGCCGTACGTGGGGGGCTCGTTCATGGAGCAACCCGCGAGCGTGAGCGCGGCCGACGATGCCAAGCCTTTGATTACCGCGCGCCGCGTTGTGAGCAGCTTACTCATCGGCCGAGGATCATCGCGCGCATGTGCCGGCGGAAACCGGTGGCCACAGTCATTGCCACATGTCCGACCACGAATGCACTAAGCATCCCGAATCCGATGAAGTGCAGCGTGCGCGCGGACTGATACCCGCCGAAGACATCGAGCAGCACAGGAAACGCCGCGACCACACGCGGCGACATCGCGAGCCCGGCAAGCACCATGAACGGCAGCATCACGAAAGCGACGCCGGTGTACGCGCACCGCTGCAACAGACTGTACGCGCCCGCACGTTCCAGCCGCCGCGGCAAAAGATCGCGCGAGACGTGCTTAGTGACGACGCCTAGTGCGAAGTAGAGCGCACCGGCCGCCACGAAGAACCAGCCCGCCAGGAAATGCAGGCTGCGCGCCCAACCGTTCTCGTTGAAGATCTCCATCGTGCGACTCGCGCTGATGGGCTTGTTCGCGAGCGCGTCGAACGTGACAGTCTGCTGCCATATCTCGGGGCGATGGCCGCCATCGAGCGGAAGCTCGAACCACGCTGGCGTGAGATCGTTACCGACCTCGCCCCAGTACAAGCGCGGATGCGCCATCAAGACATAGAAGCCGCTGTAAGCGAGCGCGAACACGGAAAGCGCGAGAACCCAGTGGCAGACGCGGACCCACAACGCGTGGCGGTGCAGTGTGGCCGACCTGCTCACGATGCCAGTGACCGTTTCATGGGCGCTCCGATCCTAGGCAAATGAGCTAACGCGCGGCATTGCGGCGAGTGTCCAATATTCCTACTGTCGAGAAAAGAGGCGTCCGAGCTTCCCCTGCGCGAACCGTGTAGTTCGCATTTCGCGTTGTTTTCTCCTTGCCCGCGGGCCATTCTCCTGCGCGGGCGGTCTTTCGCCGCCGGGGGAAGAAATCATGCGCGTCGTGTCATTGGGTCGTGAGTGGATACTCTGCTTGGGCGTAGCGCTGCTGGTCGCCGGTTCTGCCGCGGCGCAAACCGTTCAGAAGCTACCCGTAGGCGCCGGCGCGATCGGCAAAGGCCCCGACGCCATCGTGCTACCGGGCTATGCGGACGTACCGCGGCCGCCGGCTTTCGACGAGGCGAAGCGCCGCGAGGTGCTGCAAGAATCCACGATCGTCGACGACTCCACTCCACAACCCGCCTTCGTTGGGCAAACGCGCGCACCGAAGCCGGCGAAAACCGCGCAGTACCGTACGGAAGTGGCGGCCGAAGGTCTCGACCATCCGTGGTCGCTCGCGTTTCTTCCTGACGGACGCATGCTCGTGAGCGAGGCCCAGCGCGGGCTACGCATCATCGAGCGCGACGGCAAGGTCGGTGCGCCGATCACAGCTGGTTTGCCGCTCGACTTCAGCAAACGCGCGCAGGAGCTGCTCGACTCCGTGCCGGATCGCGATTTCGCGCGCAATCGCACGATCTACTTCCTCTACCGCAAGCCGCCGCCCGAGGCGGGCGACATCGGCAAAGGCGAAGAAGATTCCAAGGTTCATTACCCGCAGATCGAAATGGTCGGGAGCGCGCAGCTCTCGAAGGACGAGCACAGCCTCACGAACGTGAAGGTGCTACTGAACGCGCAAGGTATCGAAGGCCGCATGCTGCAGGGGCCCGACGGCAAGCTCTACATCACGAGCGGGCCACTCGCCGGCCGCGGAGTTCTCGTGCGGAACTGGACGCAGCCGCAGCTGCCCGGATCGCTCATGGGCAAGGTGTTGCGCATCAACACCGACGGCTCGGTGCCCGCGGACAATCCGTTCGTCGGCAAGGCCGATACGCGCCCCGAGATCTGGGTGTTCGGCGTGCGCGACGCGCAGAGCATCGCGTTCGACGCACAGGGTCGGTTGTGGACTGCCGAGAACGGCCCGATGGGTGGCGACGAGGTCAACCTCATCGAGAAGGGCAAGAATTACGGCTTTCCCGTCATCTCGTACGGCCGCGAGTATTCGGGCGAGCTCATCAACGGCGGTCTCCGGAGCAAACCCGGGTTGGAGCAGCCGATCTATTTCTGGACGCCGTCCGTCGCGCCTTCCGGCATGACGTTCTACACCGGCAATCTGTTTCCCGAATGGAAGGGCAATCTCTTCATCGCGACGATGGCGCCGCGCATCGGCCGCAAAGTGATTCGGCTCGTGCTCGACGAGACGCCGCAGGGCTGGCGCGTGGCCGGCGAAGAGTGGCTGCTCACGGAGCTCGACGGCATGCGCTTTCGCGACGTGAAGCAAGGGCCAGACGGCGCGCTCTACGCGATGAGCGACGCGCGCACGCCGGCGGGGGACAAGATTTACCGGATCGTGCCGAAGTAGCCGCTCGCGACGGGAGCGCTCGCTCGTGCGGCTCTCGCCCTCGGCGCTAGTGTTTCGACCAAGTAAACACCGCGATCCTCGCGCACCTCCGCGGAGGGCTCATCGTCATCGCGCATATCCGCAAGCCGATAGCCGAAGCGCGGAATCACGCGCCCGTCCGCGCGCTGGAAGTAGAGCCGATCCTGCGCGTCGCGGTGAACGCTGAAGCCGCCCTCGTGCAGCAGCCGGTGATGATGCGAACAAAGGAGCGTGAGGTTGTCCAGGCTCGTGGCGCCGCCGTCGGCCCAGTGCTCGATGTGATGAGCGTCCACGTAATGCTTGTGGTCGCAGCCCGGGAATGAGCAGCCGCGGTCGCGCGCCCAGAGCGCGCGCCGTAGCATTGCCGAGACCGTACGCTGCTTGCGTCCCACGTCGAGCGGCGTGCCGTCTTCGGATTCCGTGACCGCGACAACGCTGCCGTCGCACGCGAGCCGCTTCACGGTCTCGGCGGGTAGATCCGCGCGACCAATCCCTCCGCGGAGGGCTGATTCGTCGACGTGCACGACGACCTGGTAGCGATCGGCCGCCGCCGACCCCGCGGCTTCGCCGCCTTCGAGGTAGCGCTTCGCGATCGCGACCAGCGCGTCGGCCTGCTGCGCGCGCCACGCGTTCGCGTCGAACTCGACGCCGGCCGGCGCCTCACCGGCCGCGA
>JBDTOT010000079.1:0-13952 GCA_039933105.1 Gammaproteobacteria bacterium
GGCGCTCAACAAACTGCTCGCAATGGAAGTATTCGTTCGAGTCGTCGAGACCGGCGGCATCACGCGCGCGGCCGAGCGCCTGCGGCTGCCAAAGGCCACGGTTACGACTCTTCTACAGAGGCTCGAGGCCAAGCTCGGCGTGAAGCTGTTGAACCGCACGACGCGGCATGTGAGCACCACCGCCGACGGCGCGGCTTACTACGAGCGTTGCGTGGCCATCCTCGCCTCGATTCGCGAGACGGAGGAAACATTGGCAAAGCAGCGCTCGGCGCCGCGCGGCCGGTTACGCGTCGATGTGCCGACTCTGATGGCGCGCTCGGTGTTCGTGCCTGCGCTTGCGGACTTATTCGCGCGGTATCCCGACATGGAGCTCGCCTTGGCGTGCAACGAGCGCCGCGCGGATCTGCTCGAGGAGGGGATCGACTGCGCCGTCTGGAGCGGCGATATCGAAGACACGAGCCTGGTAGCGCGGCGAGTCGGGTTTCTGTACTTCGCAACGTGCGCAGCGCCTTCGTACCTTGCGGCTCACGGCCAGCCGCAACACCCACACGATCTCGCGCAGCACCGCTGCATCAACCGGTTCGTGCCGGGCACGGGTGCCGCCGCGTCGTGGACATTTTCGCGGGAAGGCGAACGCGTCGAAGCCGTGTTCCCAGGTCACGTGGCGCTCGAAGACGAGAACAGCTACGTGGCCGCCGCCGAAGCGGGGCTCGGCATCGCTCAGATTCCCGCGTTCGTCGCGAAGGAGGCCATCGAGCGCGGCGCTCTCGAACTCGTGCTGGGCGACTGGTTTGCCGAGCCCGCTCCGCTCTCGATTGTGTATCCGCAGAACCGCCACCTTTCGAACAAGGTGCGCGTGTTCGTCGATTGGGTCGCTGAGCTACTGCGTCAGCACGACGGCATTCAGCTGCGATCGACGTTGCCGGCAACCGACGGCGGCATTGAACGCCCGCTTCGCTGTCGCTAAAAGAAGATCGGCCCGGCGCTCTCCGGTACAATCGCGGCTCCCCACGGAACCCGCGCGCGCACCCGGCGCGGCTTCCCCCGTCAGATGGAGCCGGATCCGTGTCAACCGCCACCAATGCCCGTCGCGGGTGCAAGCCGTTACTGTCAGTTCTGCTAGCCGCCACTCTCGCGGCGTGTGGCGCGCCGCCGCCGCCGCCTGCATTTCCACCGACGCAAGTCGGCACTTTGGAAGTTCAGCCGCGCGAACTCGCCCTCGCGCTCGAGTACGCCGCGCAGCTGCGCGGTATTCGCGAGGTGGAGGTGCGCGCGCGCGTGTCCGGCATCTTGCTGCAGCGCCGCTACGAAGAAGGTCAGGCCGTGAAGGCGGGCGACTTGCTGTTCCGGATCGATCCCGCGCCATTTCGCGCGGACGCGGATCGCGCCCGCGCGCAACTCGGCGTGCAACAGGCGGCCTTCCAGCAGGCGAGCCGCGAACGCGCGCGAATTTTGCCGTTGTTCGACCAGAAGCTCGTGAGCCAACGCGACCGCGACACGACCGTTGCGGCGTTCGAAAGTGCTCAAGCCGGCGTGGCCGCTGCCGAGGCGGCGTTGAAGACGTCGGAACTGTCGCTGTCGTACACGGACGTGCGCGCGCCGATCAGCGGGCTAACGAGTCGCGAGGCGCGTTCCGAGGGCAGTCTCGTGACAGCGGGTGACGATTCGGCGCTACTGATGCACATCGTGCAGGCCGACAGACTGTACGTGGAGCTCTCGCTGCCGGAGGGCGACGCAGAGCTGGTGCGCGTTGCGAACACGTCGCGTCCCGGGACGGTCGTCGTGCGTGTGGTGGATGCGCGCGGCATGCAGATCGGCCGCGACGCCACGATCGAATTCATTGCGCCGCGCGTGGACGATGCGACGGGTACCGTGGGGGTTCGCGCGGTGCTCGACAACACGGGCGATTCGCTGCGTCCTGGCCGTGTCGTGCGTGTTCGCATCGACGGGGTGAACGTGCCGAGCTCGCTGGTGATCCCGAAGCGCGCTCTCATGCATGGAGCGCAGGGCGCGTTCGTCTGGGTCGTGGGCGCCGGCGAGCAAGTCGGCATTCGTCCGGTGGAACTTGGCCCTTCCGCGGGTAACGACGTCGTGGTCGCGAAGGGGCTCGTGGCCGGCGATCGCGTAGTCGTCGACGGCATACTGAAGGTTCAGCCCGGGGCCGTCGTGAGCGCGATGCCCATCGTGCCGGACGCGGCGCCGCAATCGAACCCGACAACGGTCGCACAGTGATCTCGAACTTCTTCATCGACCGGCCGCTATTCGCGACGGTGGTGTCGGCGTTCATCGTGATCGCCGGCCTCGCCGCATTTCGCGAATTGCCTGTCGCCATGTATCCGAACGTCGCGCCGCCTCAGATCGCGGTGAGCACGGTCTACCCGGGAGCAAGCGCCGACGTGATCGCCGAGACGGTAGCGGCGCCGCTCGAGCAAGCGCTGAATGGCGTCGAGAATATGCTGTACATGCGATCGAGCAGCTCCTCCACGGGCTCGCTCCAGATCGCGCTGACGTTCGCAGTCGGGACGAACCCCGATCTGTCGATGATCAATGTGCAGAACCGCGTGCAGAGCGCCGTGCAGCTCTTGCCCGAGGAAGTGCGCAGGCAAGGCGTGACGGTGGCAAAGTCGCTGCCGAGCTTCTTGATGATTCTGTCGTTCGATTCGCCCGACGGGCGTTACGACAACCTGTTCGTCTCCAACTACGCGACGCTGAACGTCATCGATCAGCTGCGGCGCATTCCGGGCATGGGCAACGTGCAGGTGTTTGGAGCTCGTGACTACGCGATCCGGATCTGGCTCAAGCCCGATCGGCTAGCGGAACTAGGCTTGACGCCGGCCGATGTAGCGGCAGCGGTGCGCGAGCAGAACACGCAGTCCGCCGCGGGGCGTCTCGGCGACGAGCCGACGACGGAACGCATCGACCTCACGCTCAGCGTCACGACACAGGCGCGTCTCGCGGACCCGGAGCAGTTCGAGCGCATCATCGTGCGCGTCGGCGCCAACGGCGAGATCGTGCGCCTGAAGGATGTGGCCCGTGTCGAGCTCGGCGCTCGCGATTACTCGTTCGGCTTGACGCGCAAGGGACGGCCCGTCACTGGCGCCGCGCTGCAACTCGCGCCCAATGCGAATGCGCTGCAGGTTGCCGCCGCTGTCTACGCGAAGATGGACGAGCTCGGGGCAAAGTTCCCGGCCGGCCTCACCTGGTCCATTCCGTATGACACGAGCAAGTACGTGCGCACGTCGATGCGTGAGGTCGCGTACACGTTCTTCGAGGCGCTCGTGCTCGTGTTCTGCGTGGTGTGGTTGTTCCTCTACAACCTGCGCGCGACCATCATCCCGTCTGTCGCGGTACCCGTGTCGCTGATTGGCACGTTCGCGGGCATGTATCTGCTCGGGTTTTCGATCAATTCGCTCACGTTGTTCGGCATGGTGCTCGCCATCGGGATTGTCGTCGACGACGCCATCGTCGTACTCGAGAACGTCGAGCGGCACATGCGCGATGAACACGTCAGCGCGCGCGACGCCACTCGACGCGCAATGGCCGAAGTGAGCCGACCCGTGATCGCGATCGTGCTCGTGCTGAACGCTGTGTTCCTGCCGGTGGCGTTCCTCGGCGGCCTCGTCGGCGAGATGTATCGCCAGTTCGCGATCACGATCGCAGTGTCCGTCACGATCTCGGGCTTCGTCGCGCTCACGCTCACGCCTGCTATGTGCGCGCTCTTGTTGAAGACCGGCGAGGTCGAGCCCAAAGGGCTGCTTGCGCGTTTCGACGCGGGGTTCCTGAAGCTCACGCACGCGTACACGCGTGGCGTGCGTTGGATAGTGCAGCATGGCACCGTTGCGGTTATCACCATGGCGTTGATGGTAGTCGCGATTTGGTTTCTCGCCCGTGCGACGCCGAGCGCGCTGGCGCCGAGCGAGGATCAGGGTTATGTGATCGCGATCGCGGCGCTGCCGCCTGCTGCGTCGCTGCAGCGCACGCGGGCTGCACTCGCACAGTTCGACAAGGCGGCGTTCGGACACCCGGCGTTCGACGACAACATCACGGTCGACGGACTCGACGTGCAGACGGGCGGTCAGCGCAGCAACGCGGGCGTGGCCTTCGTTCTGCTCAAAGATTGGTCTGAGCGGCGGAGCCCCGGGTTGTCGGCCAACGCGGTTACCGGTGCGCTGTTCGGTGCGGCCGCGGGCATCAAGGACGCGTTCATTTTTCCGGTGGCGCCGCCGGCTGTAGAAGGCATGTCGAACACCGGCGGTCTCGAAGGGTTCGTGCAATCTCATACGAACGACTACGTGGCGCTCGAGCAAGCCACGCAAGCGCTGGTTGCGGCGGCCGCGAAGCGCCCGGAGCTGCAGGGTGTCGGTACGACGTACTCCGCCGAAGTGCCGCGCGTTAACGTGGCGCTCGACACCGAGAAGGCAAAATTACTGCGCGTGAGCTTGGACGATGTGAACCTCACGCTGCAGAGCACTTTCGGTGCGCTCTACGTGAACGATTTCAATCGCGACGGCCGCGTGTACCGCGTGTTGATGCAATCGGACGAGAAGTTCCGCGCGCATCCGGAGGATCTGCGCAACGTATCCGTGCGCTCGGCCGACGGCGCGATGATTCCGTTGACGGCAATCGCTGCGGTGCGGGAAGTCACCGGCCCGGATTCGATCGAGCGGTTCAATCTGTTTCCCTCCGCGCGGCTGTTTGGCGGCCCGGCACCTGGCTACAGCTCGGGGCAAGCGCTAGCCGCCATGGAGGATCTGGCCGCAAAGGTGCTCCCCGAAGGCTACACGCTCGCTTGGTCCGGTGAGTCATATCAGGAGAAGACGAGTGGCCAGAATACGCTCGGCATCTTCGGGCTTGCCGTGCTCATGGTGTTCCTGATTCTCGCCGCGCAATACGAGAGGATCAGTCTCCCGTTCGCCGTCATTCTCGCGGTGCCGTTCGCGGTGTTCGGCGCGTTCCTGGCGGTGTGGCTGCGCGGGCTCTACAACGATTTGTACCTGCAGATTGGTCTCGTGACGCTCGTAGGCCTGGCGGCGAAGAACGCGATTCTGATCGTCGAGTTTGCGGCGCACATGCACCGGGAAGAGGGCAAGTCACTAGTAGACGCGGCGATCGAGGCCGCCCGCTTGCGCTTCCGGCCGATCGTCATGACTTCCCTGGCGTTCATCCTGGGGGTGATGCCGCTGGCGATCTCGACGGGTGCGGGCGCGGGCAGCCGACACTCGATCGGTACGGGTGTGATCGGCGGCATGCTCGCGGCCACATTCATTGCGGTTCTGTTCATTCCGTCGTTCTTCATCTGGACTTCGCGCGTGGGCGACGCCGTGCGCCGCCGCTTCGCCGGGGGCGATGCACCGCCGCAGGCATAGAGGGGGCGAATCATGACTGCCGAGTTTGCCGAGATTCGCGAAGCCGTGGCGCGCCTCTGCGCCGATTTTCCGGGGCGTTATTGGCGCGACAAAGATCGTGTCCGCGCGTATCCGAAAGAGTTCGTCGACGCGTTGGCTGACGCCGGTTTTCTCGCGGTGCTGATCCCCGAGGAATACGGCGGTTCGGGTTTGGGTGTGCGGGCCGCGACCGCGGTGCTCGAGGAAGTGCATCGCTCCGGTTGCAACGGCGCTGCGTGTCACGCGCAGATGTACACGATGGGCACGCTGCTGAAACACGGCAGCGACGCGCAGAAACGCCAGTACTTGCCCCAGATCGCTTCGGGCGCATTACGTCTGCAGGCGTTCGGCGTCACGGAGCCTACGAGCGGCACCGATACCACGCGCATTCGCACCACTGCTGTGCGCGACGGCGCCGTGTACCGCATTAGCGGCCAGAAGGTGTTCATTTCGCGCACGGAGCATTCGGACCTCATGCTGCTGCTCGCGCGTACGACGCCGCGCGATCAGGTGGCGAAGCCGACGGACGGAATGTCCGTGTTCATCGTCGAGTTGCGCGATGCCGTAGGCAATGGGCTCACCATTAAGCCGCTCGCAACGATGATGAACCACGCGACGACGGAGCTCTTCTTCGACAATCTGGCGGTGCCGGCAGCGAACCTCGTGGGCGTGGAGGGCAAGGGCTTCGGCTACATCTTGGACAGCATGAACGCCGAGCGCATCCTGATCGCGTCGGAGTGCATCGGTGATGCGCGCTGGTTCATTGCGAAGGCCACGGCATACGCAATCGAGCGGCAGGTGTTCGGTCGGCCGATCGGTCAGAACCAGGGCATTCAATTTCCGATCGCGCGCGCGTATGCGCAGACCGAGGCCGCGACGCTCATGGTCGAGAAGGCGGCGGCACTGTTCGACGCAGGCGAGAAGTGCGGCGCCGAAGCCAACATGGCGAAGATGCTTGCCGCAGACGCGTCGAAGGAAGCCGCCGACGTGTGCGTTCAAACGCACGGTGGCTACGGCTTCGCGGAAGAGTACGACGTGGAGCGCAAGTTCCGCGAAACGCGCCTCTACCAGGTGGCTCCTGTCTCGACGAACCTGATCCTGTCGTACATCGGCACGCACGTGCTCGGTATGCCGAAGACGTTCTAGATGGAGCCGACGAGCGCCCCAGAACGCGGGCCAGCGAGCTCGGCCGGACGCTCGATCAAGAAATGGCGACGGTCGGCCATAGCGGGCGGAACACCGCGATCGCAAAGTCTCCCTTCGTCGGAATGGCCCGACGTGTAACCAAGGGGAGCATGGAAATGATCAAACGCCTATTGGCCTTCGGCTATGGCGTAGTGAGCTACGCCGCATTCTTCGTGACGTTCCTGTATGCCGTCGGGTTCATCGGCAACTTCGTCGTTCCGAAGACTCTCGACTCGCCGGCGGCAGGGTCCTGGTCCGTGGCGCTTCTGGTCGACCTCGCGCTGCTCGGCGTGTTCGCCCTGCAGCACAGCATCATGGCGCGGGCGGGGTTCAAGCGGAGGATAACGCGGATCGTGCCGGCGGCCATTGAGCGTAGCACTTACGTGCTGGCGAGCAGTGCGGCGCTCCTGCTCCTGTTCTGGCAGTGGCGGCCGCTTGGCGGCGTCGTATGGGACGTGAGCAGCAACTCGGGTCGGGTCCTCCTGTATGGCGGGTTCGCGTTCGGCTGGGGACTCGTGTTCGTGTCGACAATCGTCATCAATCACTTCGACCTGTTCGGTTTGCGGCAAGTCTGGCACAACCTGCTCGGTCGTGAGCAACAGCCACTGCGCTTCGTGACGCCGTTGCTCTATCGCATCGTGCGCCATCCGCTATACGTCGGCTGGCTGTTCACGTTCTGGTCCACGCCCACGATGACGGTGACGCACCTGGTCTTTGCGGTGGCGACGACTGCTTACATCCTCGTTGCGATCCAGTTCGAGGAGCGCGATCTGATGCGCGAGCACCCCGAGTATCGCGCGTATCGCCGCAACGTGCCGATGCTGATTCCGCGGCTCGCGCGCAGCGAGCGTGCAAGCGACGGGCCGCGGATCGCGACCGGCGGTTGAATTCGGAGCTGCACCCGCGTGGACGTCGAGTTTCGCGGTCACCCGGGAGCACGGACGCTCCCGGCTTTTTTCGGGGGGCAACACCGCGACCGCGCGCCAACCGAAGCCAGCGTCGAGGGCGTCAGCTTGCGGAGCAGGGCGTGGGATTGCGTTTCGAAGCGTCGCGTTCGCGCTTGAATTGCACCGTACGCACCCAGTGTCCTGTCAGGTATTTCGGATCGGCGACAAATAGCTGAATCACGAGGTATTGGTTGCCGTCGTCCTCGACGACGAGGTTGTAGTACTCCGTCATGAACGCGTTCTCGCTGAATGGCACACCGTTCTTGCGCAGATACCCGGCGCGCAGGTTGTTCGTGTCGACGCGCAGCACGCCTCCGCGTTTGATTTGCCCGAGCGACGTCGGCCGCGGATTGAACTGCTCCGTCGTGCCCGAGAACTGCCACGCTGCGTTCGACCAGCCCTGCCAGCTGCGAGCGCCTTGCGCGTCGCGCTGATTGAACTGGAACAGCCGCGTCTGCATCCCGGTGTCGATGTCGACCTTCAGCGTGTCGTCGTCCTGCCAGCTGATCTGCACGCGGCTCGGCAGCCGCATGATCGCGGGGGCCGAGTAGGCTTTGCATTCCTCGCCTGCCGCCTGGTCGCGTGCTGGGTCCCAACCATCGGCCGCGCGTTTGGCTTCGGCGTTCAATGGGATGTACGAGTAGTCGCCCTTCGCGGGCGTGATCATGCGGTACACCCAGTCGTCGGTGATCAACGATACCCAGTTGCCTGCGATGTCGATGGGCGCGGCCGCGCGCGGGGTCGCGGGCGCCTTGGGCGCTGCCGTCCGCTGCGCTTGTGCTTGCGCGTCGTGCGCGGGGAGCGCGCAGGCAACGAACGCCGCGCTCAACAAGACTCCGAGTGTTCTTGCTCTCGTGATCACTTCGCGTGTTTCTTCAGGCTGCGGTACACGGCCGTGATGAACATGTCCGTGGTCCAAGGACCTGTCTTGGTTCCAAAGCGGCCTTCATAGCCGAAGGTCGGCCGCTTCTCGATGACCTGCGGCAACGTGAGGCCCTCATCGATCAGGGCTTTCGTCTGATCGCGGATGATCGTGAGCATGTCGCGGTAGTAGCCGACGTCGGCGGTAACGCCGAGACGGCCGTGGGCCGGCACGATCATCGTGCCGCCCTCCGTCCGAAACTCGGGAATCGCAAGCTTCAGGATCGTATTGAGTGCGGCGAGCACGCCATTGATGCTGCCGCCGGAGTCCACGTCGATGATCGGAAAGGTGTCGAGATTGAGCACGTCCTGCAGCGATCACGTCTGCGCTGCGGAAGTATACGAAGCTGTCGCCGTCCGTTGCCGCGTTCGGAATGTGGACGATCTGCACACCTTCGTCATTGAAGAACGTGCTGATCTTGTAGTCCGCGGTGAAGTAGGTTTCGGTCGGCAGTGCATCGAATGGCATGCCGCGCGCCTGCATGCGATTCAACACGTTCTCGTGCGCGAGCACGGCCGTGCCGTTCGACGAGTCCGCGATCGTGCCAGCCACGTTGCCGCCGGTGTAGGTGGTGCCCGCGGCCGCGATTTTTTCATTGCCGCCCGCCGACGGTGGCAACGAGTTCGTGTCGATGATGTAGCGGATGGGTTTCGGCGGGGCGTGGGTATTCACCGGGAACCGTGAGCGCGTTTCCGCGCCGCCTCGCGGCGGTGTCAGCACGTCGAGAAAACCGAATGCGTTCAGCTGGGCCTGCAGGTCTTGCACGGCCGCCAACACGCGTCCGGTCGATTGCGCGTTGCCGGAGTTCACGAGCATCACGCCGTCCGGGCTTACCGAGGCCGTGATGTTCGTGCCGGCGCCGACCAGCAGCCAGATGTTCTTGCGGACCGGCCACCAGTGAACTTCGGCTGCTGTCTCCGCCGAGCGGGTCGTTGCTTTCTGGTTTTGAGCGCACGCTGGGGAGCTCCAAACGGCTGCAGCGAAACAGGCGGTCGCACTGACGGCGAGCGCGGTGGGCAAGGGCTGCGCAGTGCGGCGCGTTGGCATCGGCGCCATGGTTAGTTGCCTCGGCGCGGCGCTTGCCGCGCCGTCGTGCGCTGTTCGCGCTCGAGCTTCTGGCGATACTCGGGGTACATCGTTTCCGCGCCGTCGAAATACAGCGTGCGCGGGAGTCCGTAGTAGTCGGAGAAGCTGTAGATCTGGTCGTTTTTCCCCGGCAGCCAGTTCGGCACGACGCCGTCCGGGCGTACGACCTCGGTGACGACCGTGCACGGATAGGGCGGCACCTGTTGCGCGAGATTCAAGCGGTACTCGGTGCTGCGAATCAACGGCTCGGTCAGATACACGGGATCGGATGCGACGGTAACCCAGGTCAGATAGTCCTGGTTGTCGAACCGTCGGCGCATCAGGTACTCCGTCATCGTGGTCCTATCGCTCTGCGGCACGCCGTTGCGCCTGAAATAGTCTTCTTTCAGGTGGGTCTTCACGCGAAGCCGGTCGCCTTCCCACGTCCCCGTCGAGAACCCACCCCACGTATGGGCTGCGTACTCCGGCGGATGCGGCCGGCCGTCCATGTAGATCGGCGTGTTAGTCGAACGCAGCCATTCGGTCTGGAACGCGATGATCTGGCGCGAAGCAGGGTCGATTTCCTTCCACACACGAAGATTTGATGGCCCGCGCTTTATGTAGACGCCGGAGTGCGGCCGACGTTGCCATTCCGGCAGCGATTGGATCGATGCGTCCCACACTTCAGCACGCCGGATCGCTTCGCGGCTCAGCGGGATTCCGACGTACTCGCCGAGGTGCGGGTTGTCGCTGTTGTCCCGCGATCGTACGACTGGCCATTCGCCGCTGAAGTCCATCTGCCGGCCGCTGTGCCGCAAAAACTGGCAGCCAACAGGGTCACAGCAGCGAGTGCCGTTCTATGCAGCGCGTCCATAGTTATTGCTCCAACGAGCCACGCAGCGTCGCTGCGTGCGACGCGAGTCGGTGCGATGAGCGTTTCCCCCTTACGTCAGCAGTCGTCCGAGCGGTGCGCTGACGGTTTCATGGTAGCCGCGGCTGTTTGGCCCAGCAAGCAAGGTCGCGGCGCGAATCGCAGTCACCCAAGTGGCGCCGCCGGGTGCGGGCACGCGCGTTCCCGGTGGTGGCGAAATGCGGGTGCCCCGGACGCCTGTGGGATCCTGCCCACACTCTGTGTGCTCGGCAAAGGTGGGCAGAGGAGGAATTGATTTGGATCGTTATCCGGCGTATCTTGCTGCGCCTGAAAAGTAGAACAACAGCTAGAGTCGGTCGGGGGTTCTCGGTAGTGGTTCAAAACTCGGCGGATTCCCTCCTCGCGGAGATCGAATCGTTCTGTCGCCGCACCGGAATCGCGGAGTCGACCTTCGGCCGGCAGGTAGTAAACGACGGCAAGCTCTGCGTTAGGTTACGTAACGGTAAAGACGTCACTCTCGAGACCGCGGCCAAGATCCGCGACTACATCGAGGTGCGGGCGACACCGTCACCCCCGACGCTGAACGGCACTGAGCACCACGGGCAGAGCAATAAAAAGGGCACTACGACGATGAGCGGCGATACAAAGCGCAAAGTGGCAAAGAAGAATTCCCAAACGGCCGACGGCTCCGCTGATCGGCCGTTTCGTTTTTATGACAATCGACAAAAGTATCTGGCGTTCGTCAACACCACTAACGAGAAGTGGAAGGTTGCACAGCGCGCTACGCGTGAGCTCGCGCTGCTGAAGCCGAATCCGCCGGCGCTGCGTGTGTTTGACGCGGGTATGGGTGACGCCACGGTTCTCTCGCACATCATGCGTGCGATGCATAAGAGCCACCCGACCATGCCGTTCTTGATCGTCGGCAAGGAGATCAGCCTCGAGGACGTTCGCCTGTCGCTCGAGAAGCTGCCCGATCGCCTGGTCGAGCATCCGGCCAGCGTCATCGTGATCACTAACCTCTACTACGCCGAGGCTCCTTGGCTGCGGCCCCGCGACGTCCAGATGGCCGCCGCGCTGAATTGGCGTGAAGTCGCGCTCGAGGGCGGCTCTGCCTACGAATACGGCGAGCAGCTGCGCGCGCTCGACCAGTTCCTGGTCGACGGCTGGCAGGTCAAGTCGAGCGAGAAGACCGGCAACCCGATGTATGTGCGCCCGTCCGTGGTCGTGATCTACCGCAAGGACCATTCGTTCTTGCTCGATAGCGTGATCCCGAAGCCGGGCCAGTTCAGCGGCAACTACGATCTCGTGTTGGCATCGCAGCCCTGGCGCGCGCGCATGAGCGCCGAGTTCAAAGCCAAGAAAGTGCTCGGGCCACTGGTGCGAAGCCTGGGTCCCTCTGGGCGTTTGCTCGCCGTTCAGTCGTGCGGTAACGACCCGGCGCTCGAGATGGTCAAAGAGATCTGGCCGGACGAGGAGCCGTTCAAGGTCAATCGCCACGAGCTCATCAAGACGCTGCGCGCCGAGCTCGGTCGCGATGCGCGGAACTTCAACTTCATTTCCGGTTCGGATGCGAAGTCGATCTTCCGGTACGAGATGCACACACTGCCGAGCGAAGTGCAGCAGAGCATTGGCACGTCCACGTTGTTCGCCGCATGGAATGCCGCGAGCTACGTCGCCCAGATCGAGGACGAGCGCATCGAGAACGCCATGCGTGCCGGTGATCAGTACCTCCAGAGCACGGCGAAGACTCTAAAGAAGCACAAGGGACTGTGGTTCAACGACGAAAGTTTCGTCGTATCGCGCAAGCAGTAGCCGCTGCGTAGAGGCTGCGATGACCAACGACGAATTGAAACAGCACATAGCCGCGTTCGCGCGCGACTATTCGATCGAGATCACGCCGCACGATGCGGGCAAGCTCGATGCCATTCGCGCTGAGCTCGCTCCGGGCACTGCGGTGTACGTCGCTCATCCGCCCGGCGTGCCTATCGACGATATCGTGACGTTGGCCGGTCAGGTGCAGAAGCTTGGTTTGAAGGCCACGCCGCATATCATCGCCCGCAAGCTCGAGAGCAAAGACCAGCTCGAACGTGCGCTCGCACGCTGCCAGGAGCTCGGTATTCACAACGCCCTGTGCGTAGCGGGCGATATCACGGCCGACAAGCCCGCATTCGACAGCAGCCTCGAGGTGCTCCAAACGGGTTTGTTCGCGAAGTATAGCTTCCGCGAGGTGGGCGTCGCGGGGCATCCGGAAGGCAGCAAGGCGATTGGCGAGGAGCGCGTCGAGCAGGCACTGCGCGGTAAAGCAGCGTTCGCTGCCAACGCCGGCTTCAACATGTATTTCGCCACGCAGTTCGGCTTCGATCCGCAACCCTTTATCGACTGGGAAGCCGCCACCACTGCGAAGGGCATCAACCTGCCGATACACGTCGGTATGCCGGGTCCCGCAAAGCTGACCCAGCTCGCGAAGTTCGCGATGCTTTGCGGTGTGGGTGCCTCGATGCGTATGCTTACGACCCGCACGAGTGCGATGGCGAGTCTCCTGAGCGCGCAAGCCCCGGACGATATGGTGACGGCGCTGGCGAAGTATCGGGGGAGCAACCCGCAATCGCGATTCCAGAAGATGCATTTCTTCGCTTTCGGCGGTGTCGTGAAGACAGCGCGTTGGGCGAATGCTGTGGGCTTGGGCCGGTTCGTCTTGAACAGCCAGGCGACTGGTTTCAAGGTTGAAGACGTCAACTGATTCTTTTTTTTGACCGTTCGAAAAACACTAGGGTAGGGAACTATGAGCAAGTCATATCTGTTTACGTCCGAGTCCGTGTCGGAAGGCCACCCGGATAAAATGGCGGATCAAATCTCCGACGCGATCCTTGACGCGATCCTCGCGCAGGAGCCGAAGAGCCGTGTCGCCTGCGAGACGATGACGAAGACCGGCATGGTCGTCGTGGCTGGCGAAATCACGACGAACGCCGTGATCGAAGTCGAGCACATCGTACGGGGTGTCGTTCTCGACATCGGTTATGACCATTCCGACAAGGGCTTCGACGGCACCACGTGCGCCGTGTTGAATGCGCTCGGTAAGCAGTCCCAGGACATCGCTCAGGGCGTCGACCGTAAAGCGCCGGAAGATCAGGGCGCGGGCGACCAGGGCCTGATGTTCGGCTACGCGACGAACGAGACCGACAGCCTGATGCCGGCTCCGATCATCTATTCGCACCGGCTCGTAGAGCGCCAGGCGAAAGTACGCAAGAACGGCAAGCTGCCGTGGCTGCGCCCGGACGCGAAGAGCCAGTGCACGTTCCGTTACGAGGACGACAAGCCCGTCGGTATCGAGGCGGTCGTTCTGTCGACGCAGCATGCCCCCGAGATCAAGCTCAAGGCGCTGCAGGAAGCCGTGATGGAAGAGATCATCATGCCGGTGCTGCCGAAAAAGTGGATCACCAAGAAGACCAAGTTCCACATCAACCCGACCGGTCGTTTCGTGATCGGTGGTCCGATGGGCGACTGCGGCCTCACGGGCCGTAAAATCATCGTCGACACCTACGGCGGCTTCGCCCGCCACGGCGGCGGCGCGTTCTCGG
>JBDTOT010000080.1:0-13199 GCA_039933105.1 Gammaproteobacteria bacterium
AGAAGGAGTACGCGGACCTGCTGCGGCAGGCCGACGACATCTTCATCTCCGAGCTGCGCGCGCAGGGCTTGTACGACTCCGTGAGCCAGGCGTTCGCAGTGTTCCTGCCGGTGAAATCCGTGGGCGTGATGGGCGATGGCCGCCGCTACGACTACGTCGTGGCGCTACGCGCCGTAGACACGATCGACTTCATGACGGCGCGCTGGTCGCGGCTGCCGTACGACTTCCTCGAACGCGTGAGCCTGCGGATCATCAATGAGGTGAAGGGGATCTCGCGGGTGACGTACGACATCTCCGGGAAGCCGCTGCGCCAATGGGTGCTCTCGCTGGCGTTCGCGCTGCGGTTCTTGCTTGCCACTGACGCCGAAGCGCTGACGCAGGTGCTCGGCATCGTTTACCGCACGATCTCCGCTTACGTTCTCAAGAAAGCCAGCGTGCCGACGTTGCGTGTGTTGATGCGCTCGAGCGGGCTGTGTAGCCCCAGGAGTCGTAAGTGCGGCGGTACATGAGCCAGTTGCCGGGCTCGGGCGACATGAGTCGCGAGTCGGCCACGGGACTGTAAGCGCGCGGCGATTGCGCCGCGGCTGTGAGCGCCGCGAGCAGCGTGCCGGCGGCGAACGCGAAAGCAATGGAACGGCGGATCATCGAACCCCCTGGTGGAACGGCTGGCGGAGGCAATGCTACGCGGAGTGGTGTGGGGCGCCAGCGGCGCTAGGCTCCTCCGGTGCAACGTAGTGCGGTTGTCGAGTGACCGGCAGACCCGCCGAAGCGGGCAGGGTCATCGATGACCGGCGATGGGGGAGCCGATGTTCTGCAGTGGATGGTCTGCCCAGGCGAAGCCGGGCGGGTCGCGGCGGAGCACGGGCCAGGGCCCGGTGCGCAGCGCTTCGGTCAGGTAGCCGAGGTTGCGCTGAATCGCCTCCATATAGGGATTGCGACCGTTGAACAGGGTTTCGAGCATGCGATAGGCGCTGCGGAATTCGCCGTCGAGCCGCAGGCGCCGCACATCAGCAATGAAGTCCGGCGTCTGGCGCAGCAGGTCGAGCCCGGAGCTGTAGCGCACCGAGGTCTTGCCGTTGCCGTCGTTGTGCGTGGCGATGCCGCCCAGCACGAGTTCGGGATAGAGACGGTCGCGGCATTTCTCGAGGTAGCAGCGATCGGCCATCTGGGCTATCAGATCGCCGGTGCCGATCAGGTGACCGAGGTGCCGGTCGCGGTGGTCGTCGAGTCGGATCTGGTCGAACCGCACTTCGTAGCCGGTGAAATGCACGATCTTGGTCGCCACCGGCACCCACCTGGCCATGCCAATGGTCGGCAGATAGCGACCGATGAACCGGGCGCTGCGGCTGACGTGACTGAGCGTGAACTCCGCGCCGTTGCGGTGCGAATGGTCGTCGGTCTGGCGGATGTAACCGGCATCGTGAAACAGTGCGGTGACCACACCGACGATCGTACGCTCCGGCCCGAGACGTTCGTTGACGTGATGTGTGCGGTCGTAGCTGACGATGAGTCGCGCTACGGCGAGGGTGCTATCGAGCGAATGCTGCAGGTCGTGGTAAACAGTGTCGCAGCCGCGGTATCCGGGCAACCGGCCGTTGAACAATCGCTCGAAATCGCGGAACGCGATCTCGACTCTATCGAACCGGTAGCGCGGCCAGGTCTGTCGGAACAGATCGCAGACCGCGCGGCGCACGGCATCGGCCGAGCTGACCCGTACCGTATTCGTGACGTCGAAATCGTTGCGCCGATGCTGCATGTCCGTGGGATTGCTCCCGCCTGAATCCAAACGAAGACTAGGCCGCGCTGCGCGCGTCCGGCACCGCCTGCGTGAAGAGACGGTAACCGTCCCCGCCTCCGCCTTTCGCCTGGTACATCGCTGCGTCCGCAGACTCGAGCAGAGCTTCGGCGCTGGCGCCGTGAATCGGATAGACCGCGACTCCGACGCTCGCGGTCAAATGCAACTTGCGACCGAGGACTTCGTGTGGAGCCGCGAGCGCGGCAATGATTTTGTCCGCGCCGCGCGCGGCATCTTCCGCATGCCCGATTTCCGAAAGCAACACCACGAACTCATCGCCGCCGTTGCGGCTGACGGTGTCGGAAGCGCGAAGGGCGCCTTTCAGGCGCAACGAGACGCTCCGAAGAAGCTCGTCGCCTACGGCGTGCCCCAGCAGGTCATTGACCGACTTGAAACCGTCGAGATCGATGAAGAGCACCGCGACTCCCTTATCGTAACGACGAGCCGAAGCGATCGCCTGGTTGATCCGGTCGCGCAGCAGAACGGAGTTCGGTAGATCCGTGAGAAAGTCGTGGCACGCAAGATGCGACATCCTGATCGCGTCGGCCCGTACTTCGCTGACGTCATGGAGCACGATGACCGCGCCGATGACGTGTCCGTCTCGGTCGCGGATGGGAGCGGCGGAGTCCTCGATGACTACTTCGAACCCGTCGCGCCGGACGAGGACGGTGTGCGCGGGCAAGGCGACGGGCTTGCGCAGTTCCATCGCGAGCCACAGGGGATGGCGCGGCAACGGCTCTCGCGTCGCGCCGTCCACAATCTGCAGTACCTCGCCGACGGGGTGACCCTCTGCTTCGCCGCGCGTCCAACCGGTCATCGCTTCCGCGGCGGAATTGAGATACGTCACGTTGCCCGCGTTGTCGGAGCTCAGGACCGCGTCAGCGATGGACTCGAGAATGGCGTCGGCGCGTTCCGTCTCGCCGGCGTCGCTAGTGCCTGCCGTGCCCATGAAAACCTCCCGAGCATCCAATACGAAAACAGCACCTCGTTTAGATAGATTGGGCGCCGCGTCGCGTCGGGGTCTGTGCGGTACCGAACATATGCGTAGCACATCGAACATTCTAAAAAAGAAGCGGCGCGATCTCCGTTCGCGCCGCCAAGTTCGGGCCTGGACCGCGAGATGAGCAAAGGACGGCCAAGTGCGGGTGGCGCGCCGGAGGCGCGGCGACCGCTCGCCTGGCGAGTCCATACACAGCGCAGGCGAGGCGCTACGCCGAAAACATACTCGGGTTGCAAGGGGCTGTTTGTGCGGCGCCGCGCATAGCCGGCACGGGGCCTGCGGGAGCCGCCGCGTCAGTCGCTGCCTTGCACGCGCTCGCAACGCGTCCGCTCTCAGCGATGCGCGGGAACGGCTGTATTCAATCACGCCGAGGTCTTGCAACTTCTTGGCCGCTCCCGCGACGCCTTCGCGGCGCACGCCGAGCATGTCGGCGATGAGCTGTTGGGTCATGTTCAACTGACTCGACCGCAGACGATCGAGCGACAGAAGCAGCCAGCGGCATAGTTGCTGTTCGAGCGAATGATGGCGGTTGCACACTTAGCGTTCGAACTTCGACACGGCTCAGGCTTCCCCGATCTCGCGGATTTTGTTCGTGAGCGAGAGCCGGTCGAGCGATGCGATGGGCAACGCGCCGAACATCTGGATGCGGCGTTCCAGACCGCGGAACGCGTCGCGGAAGGCGTTCGCCTTGTCCAGATCCGTCCCTTCCACAGCCGCCGGATCGGGCATTCCCCAGTGTGCGGTCATCGGCTGGCCGGGCCACACCGGGCAGACCTCGCCGGCGGCGTTGTCGCAAACGGTAAATACGAAATCCAGCTCCGGTGCGCCGGGGCCCGAGAACTCGTCCCATGGTTTGCTGCGCAGGCCGGCAGGGTCGATACCCAGCCGCTGCAGCAGATCCAGTGCGTGCGGATTCACCTTGCCGTTGGGGTGGCTGCCGGCGCTGAAGGCGCGGAATTTGCCATTGCCGAACCGGTTGAGAATGGCTTCGGCCAGGATGCTGCGCGCGGAGTTGCCGGTGCACAGGAAGAGAACGTTGTAGGGGCGGTCGGTCATGCCGACTTCCTCCGGGATGCGGGTTTGGCGTTCGGTGTACAACCGGCCGTCGAACAATCGGTGGCCAAGCTGCAGCAGTGGTCTGTCAAGAAACCCAGGATGCCGTTCATGGTGTCGAAGTTGGCGCTGTAGAACAGGTACCGTCCTTCGCGACGGGAATCGATGAGGCCCGCGGCGCTCAGCGTCTTCAGGTGGAAGGAGAGCGTTGGGGCCGGGATGCCGAGGCGCCCGACAATTTCGCCCGGCGTGTAGCCCTCCGGACCACGTTTGACCAGCAGTCGAAACAGCGCGAGCCGCGATTCCTGAGCCAGGGCAGCGAGGGCAACAACGGCGGTTTGCGATTTCATAGTTTCAAAATGACAAAAGTATTGGAAAGTGTCAATCTAACAATGTCCAGGGTGCACGCGAACACCAACCCCGAAAAAGTCGAACGGCGCAGCGAGATCGCCGATCACATAGCCGAGGGCGATCGCGGCAAACAGCGTCCAGCTCCACGGCTTGAAGAGCGGGTCAAGCGAGTCGGCGGTGGCTCGGTGCGAAATCTCTCCGTCGCGCGCGCTCCAGAAGCCCAGGTAGTTCCGCGCGCCGTGGCTCGTGATCCACAGCGCCGTGATTGCGGATCATCAACGAGGTGAAGGGCATCTCGCGGGTGACGTACGACATTGCGGGGAAGCCGCCGGCGACGATCGAGTGGGAGTAGCGGCTCGCCGGCATGTCGAGCGGCTTTGATCGATATCGCCCCGCGATATCAGGTCTTTATAGGGTCCCATGGTACGAAAAAAACTCTCCCCGGCTGATTCGAGGTGGTGATGGTTCGCCTGCTCACGGAGCACGACATCTATCATTTCCGGGAAGGCACGCATTTTCGCGCGTACGAGAAGCTCGGCGCGCATTTGCTTGCCCCGGACGGGCAGGACGCGCGGAGACATGCGGGTAGTCACTTCGCAGTCTGGGCGCCGAACGCCGCGCGCGTTTCAGTCGTGGGCGATTTCAACGCGTGGAACGCGCAGTCGCACGGGCTCGACGCGGCACAACGGCTATCAGGTGCAGAAAAGCGATCCGTTCGCGTTTCGCTGCGAGGAGCCGCCGCGCACGGCGTCCATCGTCACCAACCTCGCCTGCGAATGGGGTGACGCCGCGTGGATGAGCGAGTGCGCCGGGCGCAATTCGCTCGGCGCGCCGATGTCGATCTACGAAGTGCACCTCGGGTCTTGGAAACGCGTTCCCCAAGAGGGCAATCGTTCGCTCAACTACCGCGAGCTCGCGCATGCACTCGGTGATGGAGCACCCGTTCTACGGCTCGTGGGGTTATCAGGTGACGGGGTACTTCGCGCCCACGGCGCGCTACGGCACACCCCAGGATTTCATGTATTTCGTCGACCATCTGCACTCGCGCGGGATCGGCGTGATTCTCGATTGGGTGCCGTCGCACTTCCCCGCGGATGAGCACGGCCTCGCGTTCTTCGACGGCACGCATCTCTACGAGCACGCCGACCCCCGCCAGGGGTTTCACCCGGAATGGGGCAGCTCGATCTTCAACTATGGTCGCGCCGAGGTTCGCAATTTTCTCGGTTCGAACGCTCTTTTCTGGCTGGAGAAATACCACATCGATGCGCTGCGCGTGGACGCGGTGGCTTCGATGTTGTACCTGAGCTACGCGCGTAAAGCAGGCGAATGGATCCCGAATCAGTACGGCGGCAACGAGAATCTCGAAGCGGTCTCGTTCCTGCGCAGCCTCAATGAGGCCGTGTACCGGCACCACCCAAACACGCAAACCATCGCCGAGGAGTCAACGGCCTGGCCGATGGTGTCGCGGCCGGCGTATCTCGGCGGGCTCGGCTTCGGGCTCAAGTGGAACATGGGCTGGATGCACGACACGCTGAAGTACTTCCAGGAGAATCCGATCCATCGCAAGTACCACCACGGCCAGCTCACGTTCGCCCTGTGGTACGCGTTCACCGAGAATTTCGTGCTGCCGCTCTCGCACGACGAAGTCGTGCACGGGAAGGGTTCGCTGATCGGCAAGATGCCGGGCGACGAGTGGCAGCAATTCGCGAATCTGCGCCTGCTGTACGGCTACATGTGGGCGCACCCGGGAAAGCAACTGCTGTTCATGGGCGGTGAGTTCGGACAGAAGCGCGAATGGACGCACGACGAAAGCCTCGAGTGGCACGTGCTGCAGTACCCGCTGCACGCCGGCGTGCAGCACTGGCTGCGCGATCTGAACCGCCTGTATCGCGCGCTGCCCGCGCTCTACGCACGCGATTTCGCGCCCGACGGTTTCGAGTGGATTGATTGCAATGACGGCGAAACGAGCGTGCTGTCGTTCGTGCGCCACGGGCCCGGGCCCAGCGACCTCGTGCTGGTGGTGTGCAATTTCACCCCGGTACCGCGCTCCAATTACCGCGTTGGCGTGCCGCGCGGCGGCACTGGACGGAGCGGCTCAACAGCGACGCAGCGCTGTACGGCGGCAGCGGCCAAGGCAACCTCGGGGGTGTCGACGCAACGCCGGTCAGCGTGCACGGCCGCCACCATTCGTTGACTCTGCACTTGCCGCCGCTCTCCGTGCTGTATTTGACGCCGGAGGTCCGCGAGTGACTCGCGCCCGCGTGGTCATCGAGAACGTCGCTCCGCAGATCGAAGGCGGCCGCTTTGCGGTGAAGCGCGTGCGCGGCGACGACTCGCGGAGTCTAATCTTGACGCTCACCTACTTCGTGGTGGTGTTCTCGATCCTCGTCCAGGGCCTGACGTTGGGCCGAGTACTACGGAGGACGCGCCGGTCGAGCGTCGGTTGATCGATTCGCGCCAGCAATCGCCGATCGGAGCGATTAGATACGCAGCCGCCGGATCGCTCGCTCGTCAACCGTCCCCGGGCTGCTGGACATTGGGCCGCGGCAAGATGGTTTCGGGACATATGCCGTAACGGCACGTGATCTCGACGAGCTTTGCGTTGTCGATGATGGCCGGGTCGAATTCGATGGATAGGGCGTTGCGAAGCGCCCCAAACGTCACCAGGTTTACGCCGCGCTCGGAGAGCAGCTCCGACCGAACGAAGTTGCGATCGAGAAGGCCGAAGTCTTCTCTGAGGATCGTATGTATGGTTTTCATGCGTGCTGCCTAAACGCCTTCGCTTGGAATTGAGTTCTTGAAGTCCGCCGGCCTCACTATCAAGACGTCGCAGCTGAGTTTATCCAGCACGGCCTCCGCGGTGCTGCCGACGAACAGGCGCTCGAGCGCGCTGCGCGAGACGGAGCCCATGACCACGACATCGGCGCGCAGCCGATCCGTGAACGTCACGAGCACGTCGCGTGGTTCTCCTTGCAGCACGGTCACCCGGTCGACGGGAATTTGGTGCGCCTCCGCGCGCGCTCGCACCGCCTGCGTGTGAGTCGACTCCATGTCGGCGGTAATGTCGTTTATCGGCAGCGCGATCGGCGTCATCATGGCGCCTGTGCTGGCGAGGATCATGGGTGTCACGTCGAACGCATGCAGTACGTGCGTCTGCCCGGCCATCAGGCCCGCGAGGTTTTTCGCCGACGTCAAGATTCGATCATCGAGCGAGGCGCTCTGGTCGCGGGGATGTAGAGGATCGACGGCGGCGACGATGCAAGGCACGTGACCGAGCGCGCGTGGCTTCACCAGCAGCAGCTCAATGGGGCAATAACGGATCAGGTTCCAATCCGTGTTCGAGAAGATCGAGCGTCGGAGGATCGGATGATAGTGCGTATCCTTTACGACGAGATCTGCGTGCCACTCCACCGCTCCGCGGATAATCGCCTCATGCAGCGGGTAGTCCCACCGCACGTCGGTGACGACGTCGAGGCCTTGCGCTCTAAGGGGCTGGGCGAGATCCTCTAGTCGTTTGCGGTGCCTGAGAAGAAGCGCCTCGGTCGCGCCGGCGACCGAGGCAGGGGCGAGCTCGCGTCCGGTCGTAAGGCTTGGCCCGTAGTCGCAAATCAGCAGCATCACCTCGGCGTTCAGGGGCTGCGGTAGATGCGCAACGCGTTCGAGCGCCGGTTGCGCCTTCGTGGTCGGATCGACCACGATAAGGATCTTGGATTTTCGCTCCATACTCGCGTCCCGCTAATCAGGTTGAATGAATGTCTTTATACTCAACCCGCCGTCCTCGAAGCATTCGGTCAACTCCGTAGCAGTCCGTCGGAAACTACGTATGGCACCGGTTTCGGTCGGTAAGCGCCAATAGCGAACTCTATGCCCGAGTTACAAGCTCTTCTCGATGCCGCGGTCGATGCGATCGTTGTGATCGATGCGCAGGGTTCCATCCGGACATTCAATGCGGCGGCCGAACGCCTCTTCGGATACGTGGCGGCCGACATCGTCGGCAAGCCTGTGGAAACCCTGATGCCCGAGCCCTACCACTCGGGGCATCGGGGCTACATCGAGCGCTACCTCGCTATGGGACAACCGCGCGTCATCGGCATCGGACGCGATGTCGTCGGACGACGTTCCAACGGAGAAGTCTTTCCGCTCGCACTGTCGGTCGGCGAAGTGCGCAATGGGAACGACCGTGGTTTCGTCGGCATCATCCGCGATCTTTCGAGCCAAAGGGCGGCGGAGTTGCGCACGCGCGCGCTCGAGACTCGCTTGAGTCACGTCGGTCGCTTCAATTTGATGGGCGAGATGGCCGCCGGTGTTGCGCACGAGATCAACCAGCCGTTGAGCGCGATTGCCGCCTATGCTCAGGCAGCCCGGCGCATTCTCGAGCGTGATCAGCCCGGAATGACGACACTGATCGACGTCTGCCGGAAGATCGACGAGGAAGCGTTGCGCGCCGGCCGCGTCATCGAGAATCTGCGCAGATTCATCAGGAAACAGGACGTGCGCTTGGAAGTGGCCGACGTCAACGCGTTGGTCAGGGATATCATGAATCTCGTCGACGCCGATGCGCATGCCGACGGCATCCGCGTGGCGACAAGGTATGCCGACAATCTCCCGCCCGTCCGCTGCAACGCGACCCAGATTCAACAGGTGCTCTTGAATCTGACCCGAAACGCCGTGGATGCGATGCGCGGAACGCTAAGGAAGGATCTCGGGATTGAGATCGTGACCGAGAGCGGTGCCGACGGCGGAGCGCGGATCACGGTGACCGATCACGGTCCCGGAGTCTCGCCGCAGCTCGGCGAGCACATCTTCCATCCGTTCGTAACCACCAAACGGGACGGACTCGGCGTCGGCCTTGCGATCAGCCGCACCATCGTACAGTCTTGCGGCGGCAGCTTGAACTATCGAGACAATCCTGGCGGCGGCGCGGTGTTCATCGTCGAGCTGCCGCGCGCCAAGGAAGAGGACAATGAGCCAGCCAAAAAAGCCGCTACCGAAGAATAGTCCTCTCGTTTATCTCGTCGACGACGACGACGCGATCCGCGATTCCCTGGCGCTCCTTCTGGAATCGATCGGGCTTGCCTGTGCCGTCTATCCGTCGGCAGCGGAGTTTCTCGAGGCCTACGATCCGGAACAACACTCCTGTCTCGTTACAGACATACGGATGCCGGGGCTGAGCGGCCTCGAGCTTCAGCAGCGTCTCAACGAGGAACACGCGGACATTCCCGTCATCTTCATCACGGGTCACGGGGATGTGCCCATGGCCGTGAACGCTATGAAATCGGGTGCCGCCGATTTCATCCAGAAGCCGTTTCGCGACCAGGACTTGATCGATCGACTGCACACTGCCCTCGCTCGAGACGTCGAGGCGAGGAAGTGGCGTGCGGAAGAGAAGTCGATCCGTGAGCGGCTCGCGCTCCTAACGCGGCGCGAGGCCGAAATCGTGCAGCGCGTCGTGCGCGGTCAAGCCAACAAGGTCATCGCGATGGATCTCAACGTAAGTCAACGCACAGTCGAGCTGCATCGCGCGCGCGTCATGCACAAAATGAAGGTCAAATCGCTCGCCGAGCTCGTGAGCATGGTGGACAAGGTTAGCGAAAAGCGCGAGGCGGAAGGTAGCCGGTTCGGAACCCGCTAAATAAGGGTTGCCGCGACCATGGCATCGAACGACGAACGCGGATCGGCTGCCTTGCGGGTGCCGGTGGCCGTGTCGGCTCGGCACGTTCACCTTACAGAGTCGACCATAGAGAAACTATTTGGGAGCGGGTATCGGCTGCACGCCGAAGCGCCGCTATCCCAGCCTGGTCAGTACGCGGCGCAGGAGACGATCGCGCTCGTTGGGCCACGAGGAAGACTCGAGAATGTTCGCATTCTCGGTCCGCCGCGCAACGAAGATCAGATCGAGCTTTCAGGGAGTGACGAGCACGTTCTTGGGCTTTCGGCGCCGCTGCGGTTGTCGGGCGACCTTGCTGATACTCCAGGTATCGTGCTCGAAGGCCCTGCGGGCCGTGTAACGCTGACGCATGGAGCTATTTGCGCACTGCGTCATATTCATATGAACCCGACCGATGCTCTGCATTTCGGTGTGCACGACCGCGACGTCGTGGACGTCGCCATCGACAGCGCCGGCCGTGACGTCGTTTTCGGCGATGTGGTCGTCAGAGTTTCGCCGCACTATCGGCTCGAACTTCATCTCGACACGGATGAGGGCAACGCCGCCGGCATTTCGCTGGATCCCGTGCACGTAACGGCGCGCGTCCTGCGTGCCGACTCTGTTGCGCCGTAGGTACTTCCCGAGATGGTGGCGCGTTTTCCGTCCCGGCACCCTACCGCTCACGATCCTGAGACCGCCCATCATCGGGGCGCCGCACTCGATCACGACTCGACAAGGAGACGGAAATGGCGCATCGCTCGCTGACACTCGCTCTGCTCGCAACATCGTTTGCGTTCAGTGCCAACGCTTTCGACGCCGTCACGCTCGCCGACTACAGCGGCGCCGAGATTTTCCAACGCTATTGCGCGGCTTGCCACGGCGAATCCGCGCACGGTGACGGTCCGGCCGCGCGGTCTCTGAAGGCCATCGTTCCGGACTTGACGAAGATTGAGCTCCGCGACGGCGAGTTTCCGGCAGCAGCCATTCGCGACACGATCGACGGACGAGGCGTTCAGGTCCCTGCGCACGGCACTCGAGCCATGCCGGTGTGGGGCAGGGAGCTCTGGATGGAAGATGGCGGCGACGTCACGGCCGAGAAGGAAATGCGCGCCGCGATCAAGCGTTTGGTCGAGTACCTGCGCTCGATACAGGTCCCGAAGGATGCGGCCCGGTAACCGCGGGCGCGCGCGTAGGTCTCATGCCCTCGGGGGCTTCGCCATTTGCGCTTCAGCCTGGCTCTGACACGGGTAGCATCTCGACGCGGCCGGATCTACCGCAAGCCGGGCGAGTTCGACGTCGCCACCGCACGCCACGCAGGTTCCATAGGTATGGGCTTCTACGCGCTGGAGCGCGGCGTCGATTGCGCGCAATTCGGCGTCGTCGCGGGTTATCTCGCTGAGATCGATATCCGTGATCGCGTCGATCGCGGCCTGCTCTCCACTGTCGAGCACGTTCGCGGTGGACGAATCGACGCGGTCGATCCGTTGTTTTCGTAGACCCGCGGGGATTTCGAGTCGTAGTACATCCCGGCGCTTGGAAAGCGCCCGTTGCACGGACAGAAGCTTCTTCTCGGTCCAGTAGTCGGAATGGTCCGAGAGAGGTGAGTTGTCTTCCGTTCGCGTCATGTCGTTTCTCCGGCCTGCTCAGCGGGCTTTACGATTAAGAGATCGCAGTTCACGTGATCGAGCAGATCTTCCGCAGTGCTGCCGATGATGAACCGCTTCAGGCTGCTGCGCGAGATGGCGCCCATGACGACGACATCGGCCTGCAGCCGATCCGTCAGATCGATCAGCGAGTGCCGTACGAAGCCCTCGGCGATATGCACCCGCTCCGTTGCGATACCGTGGGCGTCTGCGAAGTCCAGAACCGCCGTCTCGTGTTCCTCCCTGATGATCTCGATCAGGCCTTGCGGTGGAAATGCCACGGGTATCGCGGCGGCTTCGGCGGAGGCGGCATATACGGGCGCGAAGTCGATACCGTGAAACAGGTGGAGCACGCCGCCAGTGGCGTCCGTTATCGTCCGAGCGGCGGCAACGATGGCGTGGTCCAACTTGGCGGGTTTGTCATGCTCGTGAAGCGGATCGATGGCAGCGATGACGCAAGGCCGTGCCTGCATTGCGCGTGGTTTTGCGAGCCAGAGCGGCGTAGGGCACGACCTGATCAAGTTCCAATCGGTATTCGAGAACAGCGCGCGCCTAATGGGCGAAACGTAGTGCGTGTCCTTCATTACAAAGTCGGCGCGCGACTCAGCGGCTTTCCGAGCAATGCCCTCGTGCAGCGGAGAGTCCCATCGAACATCCATCGCAACCTCGATGCCGGTGGCGATCAACGGTTCTGCCAGCGCGTGCAAACGCGTGATGCGCTCAGCGAGGAGACGTTTGCGAGCTTCAGCAAGTACCGCCGGATCGGCGCCGCGGTGGGCAACGAGCGCAGCCGAATACTCGCAGATGAAGAGCTCGACGAGACTCGGCGATTGGGCGGCGAGCCAGCTTGCGCGCTCTAGCGCCGGCTGTGCCTTCGCGGTGGGATCGATGACAACGAGAATGCGCCGTTTGTGAGCCATGACGAGCCTCTGTTGAACGACGGATGCGTGAACGCAAATCCCAATGCCAGGCGCAGACGCGTGCTAACGGCCAGACCGACGCTCACGGATACTGCAGTCGTCGAACGAACTCGACGATCGCCGCGAGGCGCGCTCGTCCTGCAGCGACGGTAGTTTCGTCTCCGCCTGAGGTCAGAGACGGACCCCAGACGGGCATGGTTCGGGTCCCGTGCGCGGCGCGTGCCTCGGTACCGTCGATATAGCTGCGGATGGCATCTGCTGGGAAATTGCCCGCCGACCGTTTCGTGAGCGTGCGGAGGTTAGGTACGGTCACGGCCATGGAACTCGCGACCGGACCGTCGCCTTCGCCCACCGCGCCGTGGCACGCACTGCAATGCGCTGTGAATAGGGCCCTGCCGTCGGGGTCTTCGGCGTGGGCAATGCCGATCGAAAGCACCGAAATGACAAATGCCGCAATCTTGCGCATGAGCGTCTCCTCCAATCTGAGCCAAGTTTAGGAGACGACCGGCCCGGCATCAGCTCGGGTAAGTACGTAGTTCGCGAGATTGTGTCGGCCGATGCAGGACTAGCGTCGGACGCGGCCGTCGTCATCGATGGAGTGCCGCACGAAGTGCTGCAGGGCTTGATGCGCACCGGTCAGGCGGATGTCGTCGTAATGGGCGCAGTCGCACGCGGCCGCCTCGCCGAGCTCGTCATGGGCTACACGGCGGAGCGTGTACTCCACGGCAGCAGCCGTGACGTCCTGATCGTCAAAGCTCGCGTAAACGCGCACGCGTAACGCCGCGCACCA
>JBDTOT010000081.1:0-11585 GCA_039933105.1 Gammaproteobacteria bacterium
GAGAAGGAAAAGACCCAGGCCAAGAACATTGCCGACGCGGCCAAAGCCGCCGGCGTCAAGCACGTCATTTGGTCGACGCTCGAAGACATCCGCCAGTTCATGAAGGCCGACGACAAGCGCATGCCGATGCTGCAGGAAAAGTATCGCGTGCCGCACTTCGATGCGAAGGCCGACGCCAATGCGTTCTTTTCCGGCCTGCCGACAACGTTCCTCGTAACTTCGTTCTACTGGGACAACCTGTACACGTTCGGCCTCGGGCCGAAGAAAGGCGACGATGGCCAACTCGCCTGGGCGTTCCCGATGGGCACGGCCAAGATGGCGGGCATCGCAGCCGAGGACATCGGCAAATCCGCCTACGGCATCTTCAAGGCCGGCAGCCCGTACGTCGGCAAGACGGTCGGCATCATGGGTGAGGCCGTCTCGATCGAGGACATGGGCAAGACGCTGAGCAAGGTGATCGGGACGGGCCCGATCAAGTACAACGCGGTCGACGCGGACGTCTACCGTAAGTTCGGTTTCCCGGGCGCCGACGAACTGGGCAACATGTTCCAGGCGTATCGCGACTTCGACAAGCAGATGATTGCGAACCGCGATCTCGACGCCGCGCGCAAGCTGAACCCTGCCCTTCAGTCGTTCGAGCAGTTCGTGACGAAGAACAAGGCAGCGATCAAGTCGGCGATGGGCGTCTAGCTCGAGTCGACTGCACGACCTTCGTGCAAACAGAGCGCCGCGCGGGGCAACCCGCGCGGCGTTTCTATTTCCGCGAGTGTTCTCGACGAGCACCGCACTGCGTGCCAACAAATCCAGTGTGAATCGCCGACCGCGTCGGTACAATTGCGCCGCATGTGGAAACTACTCATTGTCATCATCGTGCTCGGGGTCGGCGCCGCGGCGCTCTGGGTCAATGCAGGTAGCGCACCTGGACCGATCATCGAGATCAGCGGCCCCGAAATCATCGGGCAAAACGGCGAGATTTCGGTCACGGCGACTGCACCGAACGCGTCACTCACAGGCTTCCAGGTCACGCTCACGCAAGGCACTTTGACCACGCCCATCTTCGCGCTGACGCCTGCGACAGCCTCTGAGCTCAAGGCAGACGGCGACCGCGTCACCATTAGTCGCCCCACGGGCAAACGAGTCGTTCCGGAACTCAAACCGGGGACCGCAAAGATCACGGCGTCAGCGGTGCGGCCCGTGCTATTCGGCTTTCGACAAGCCAGTTCGACCGCCACGCGCGACATTACGGTCCGGTTGAATCCACCTCAGATCGCAGTGCTGTCGCAGTTCCACTACGTGAACCACGGTGGCTCCGAGATGGTGGTGTACCGCGTGACGCCACCGGACTCTGAATCAGGCGTGCGCGTCGGCGACTTCGAGTACCGCGGCTTTCCCGCGAGCGGCGCGGGTATTCCCGCGAACGACCCCGGCCTGCGCGTCGCCTTCTTCGCGCTGCTCTGGGATCAACCCGTGAATACTCCGATCTCGGTGTTTGCGCGCGATTCGATCGGCAACGAAGGCCGCGGCAGTTTCGACTACCGCGTGTTCGACAAGCAATTTCGCTCGAGCAAGATACCTCTGGATGATCGCTTTCTCGCTCGCGTAGTACCGCCCATTCTCGCTAACTCGACCGAGCTGCACGTCGATGACCCGACCAACATGCTGGCCTCCTACCTCGCGATCAACCGCGAACTGCGCCGCATGAACAACGAGACGATCACGAAGCTGTCGCACGACACGGCGCCGGAGATGCTTTGGCACGGTCACTTCAAGCAATTGCTGAACACCGCCGTCGAAGCCGGCTTCGCCGATCAGCGCACCTACCTCTACAACGGCCAGGAAGTTGATCGTCAGGTGCACCTTGGCTTCGATCTGGCTTCCGTCGCGGGTGCGCCCGTCAAGGCCGCGAACCGCGGCCGCGTCATGCACGCGGGCTGGCTAGGCATTTACGGCAACTGCGTCATCCTCGACCACGGCATGGGGCTGCAGTCCCTCTACGCGCACTTGTCCTCGATTAGCGTGCAAGTGGGCCAGACGGTAGACCGCGACGCTGAAGTGGGCCACAGCGGTGCAACCGGGCTCGCAGGCGGCGACCACCTGCACTTCACGATGCTGCTCAGCGGCAACGCCGTGACGCCGATCGATTGGTGGAGCTGGCAGTGGGTTCAGGACCGGATCATGCGCAAGCTCACAGAGGCCGGCGCTCCTGCAGCTGTCGCGGCCGACCGCTAATTCAGCAAGGCCAGGTGGATCCGCGGCGACTGCACCGCAAGCGTTCGAACGGAGCTTATTTCGGCTCTTTGGCGTGGCGGCGCTGCTCACGTCGTTCTCGACGGCTCGGCTTCTCCGCCGGAGAGGCATCGGACTTCGGCGTTGCAGGATCCGCGCGCCCACCGAGCCTGATCTGGTCCGAGAATGCGGGCGGGTCTTCCAGGCAGGGCTGAGTCGGTGCGCGATTGTTGGTGACTACAGGCGGCAAGCGCAGCGCATCGGTCTCGCTAGGGGGCGTCAGATCATCGGGAATCTGCACCGGGGACGCTGACGCGGCCTTCGCGTAACGCCGCGTATCTTCGCACCCGCCGGTGCTCGAGCGATGGCAGCCAACGAGGACCGTGCAGGCGAGCCCGACGGCAACTACGAGAACCTGGCTGCGCATCGTCATGCGGCAGCGACGTGCACGCCCGCGGCCGTCATGGCATCGAGCACGGCGGCGTGGAACTGCGGCGTAAGCGACGTCAGCGGCAGTCGAATGCCTGGGCCGATCAAACCCATCTGCTGCACGGCCCACTTCACGGGAATCGGATTGCTCTCGCAGAACAGATCCCGGTGCAGCGGCTGCAGCGTGGCATCGATTCGCTCTGCTTCGGCGCGCTTGCGAGCGCGAGCAGTGTCGCAGAGCCGACGCATGCCAGTGGCAGCGATATTGGCGGTGACGGAAATCACGCCGTCGCCTCCCTGCAGCAGGAATTCACAGCAAGTCGCATCGTCGCCGCTCAGTAGGGAAAACGTCGGGCCACAGGCGTCTCTGAGCACATGCACGCGATTCAGTTCCCCAGTGGCTTCTTTGATGCCTTGGATATTCGCATGCGACGCGAGCTTGATGACGGTGTCGGGCTTCAGATCGACACCCGTGCGGCCCGGTACGTTGTAAAGGATCACTGGCCGCGTAACTCCATCAGCCACCGTTGAGAAGTGCCGCCGCATGCCTTCCTGCGTCGGCTTGTTGTAATACGGGGTGACGATGAGGAACCCGGCTACGTCCAAGCGATCGACAGCACGCGACAACTTCAGCGTCTGTGCCGTGGAATTCGAACCCGTGCCCGCCATGATCGGGATCCGGCCTGCGGCGAACTCGCACGCTTTCGCAATGAGCTCGACGTGCTCCTCGTGATCCAGAGTTGCCGACTCGCCGGTGGTGCCGGCGACGACTAACACCTCGGTACCCGACTCGACGTGAAAGTCGATGAGCTTCGCGAACTGGCGGTAGTTGACCTTACCGTCCGCGTCCATCGGCGTAACTACCGCGACCATGCTGCCGGATAACATCTTCGAGACCCTGCTAAGTCCGCCATCAAAGGGCGCAAGATACTACCGGGCCGGTCGTAGGCTGCGCAACCTGAGCGTTGCGGTGCCTCGGGTTCAAGGTACACTGGCACGCTGTTCAGACCCGAGACGCTTCGCAGAATGGAACAACTCATGGTCATCTCCGCCATCGGCGGCGACCCGACGGCTGTCGTGCAGGAGCTGACCAGGGTCATCCTCGACTGCGGGGGCAACATCAAGGAAAGCCGCATGGCTTCCTTCGGCTCCGAAGTGGCCATGCTGCTGCTCGTCTCGGGCAACTGGCACACGATCAGTCGTATGGAACGTGAGCTGAACCGATTCGCCGGCAACAACGGTGTCACGATGCAGCTGAAGCGCACGGAGCCGCGGCGGTTCGGCAAAGAGCTCCTGCCCTATGCCGTCGATGTGGTGGGCCTCGATCAACCGGGCGTAGTGCACAGCCTGAGCGGCTTCTTCGCGGCGCGAAAGGTCGAGATCGGCGAGGTTTCAACGCGCAGTTATGCCGCAACACATACCGGCGCGCCGATGTTCTCCGTGCAGATGGCGATCAACATTCCGGCCAGCGTACACATCTCAGGACTGCGGGAGGAGTTCATGGATTTCTGCGACCAGCTGAACGTCGACGCGATCATGGAGCCGGTCAAACAGTCCTGATTCAACCGAGACGAGCATGCCCACACCGACCGTCGGCAAGAAGATCCCCGCGTTCAGCGTCGCGACAACCGCTGCCGCCAAGCTCACGAACAACGATCTCGCGGGCACGCCGTACGTTCTATATTTCTATCCGAAGGACGACACGCCTGGGTGCACCATTGAAGGCAAGGACTTTCGGGATCAGCACGCCAAGTTCAAGCGTCGGAAAATCAGGATTCTCGGCGTGTCGCGTGACACTTTGACCTCGCACGCGAAATTTCAAGCCAAGTACGAGCTTCCGTTCGAGCTCATCTCGGACCCCGACGAAACGTTGTGTCGTCTGTTCGACGTCATGAAGGACAAGAACATGTACGGCAAAAAAGTGCGCGGCATCGAGCGCAGCACGTTCCTCGTCGATGCTGCCGGCGTACTCCGTCGCGAGTGGCGCAAGGTTAAGGTGGAGGGCCATGTCGCCGAGGTAATGGCAGCCACCGCGGAAATGTGAGGGAACGCATGGCCTCGTTGAGCAGTCATACCGGCCAGGGGCCCATGCTGAACCAACGATAATGGCAGTCTCTACGCAGATGAAAGCTCTGGCGGCGGCACTAACCGTAGTGCTGGCGCTGCCGACGCGGGCGGCCGAGCTGCCCGATTTCGGCACCCCGGCTGACACGGCGCTCAGCAAGAGCCGCGAATCTCAGATCGGCCGCGGTGTAATGCTGCAACTACGCAATGCGGGCGTCGTCATGGACGATCCGTTGCTGACCGAGTACGTGACAACGATCGGCTCACAGCTAGCGAGCCGTGCCAACGAGGGCGACTTTCAGTTTGAGTTCTTCGTCGCGAAGGACGACCAGATCAACGCTTTCGCTCTCCCCGGTGGGTTCGTCGGCATCAACTCCGGCCTTATCGTCGCGAGCGAGACCGAGAGCGAGCTCGCCGGCGTTCTAGCTCACGAAATCTCGCACGTCACGCAGCGACACATTGCACGCGCGGCATACGACAACCAGCGGACCAGCATCATGTCGATCGCGGCATTGCTCGCGGCGGTCGTGCTCGGCGCGTCGGGCAACGTTTCGGGCCAGGCGATGCAGGGCATGATGCTCGGCTCACAGGCGCTGGCCGCGCAACGCTCGATCAATTTCACGCGCGCGAACGAGTCGGAAGCGGACCGCGTCGGCATGGAACTGCTTTCCTCGGCGGGTTTCGATCCAAACGGCATGGCCGGCTTCTTCGACAAGCTCGGCAAGCGGTACGGCGGCTCGAATCAATATGTGCCGGCGATCCTGCAGAGCCATCCTGTGACGGCGGAGCGAACAGCCGAAGCCCGCAGCCGCGCCCGAACGCTGCCCGCGGTCACGCACACCGACAGCATCAATTACGCGCTGGCGAAGGCCAGGATCCAGGTATTGAGCGCCACCACTCCGGAAGCCGCATACGAAGTGTTCCGTGGCAAGAAGGACAGCACTAGTCCCGGCGACCGCTACGGCCTCGCACTCGCCTCGATGCAGTTGAACTTGAACGACAACGCCGAAGCCACGTTCAAGGGCCTGATCGCGGAATATCCGTCCGTCATCGCGTTCCGCATAGGGCAAGCAGAGGCGCTTGAAGCAGGCGGAACCAAGGACGCGGCGCAACGCAGCTACAAAGAATCCGTACGGCTGTTCCCACGTAACATTCCGCTGACCATCAGCTATGCCGAGGCGCTCATTGCCGACGGCAAGGCCGCCGAAGCCCATGAACTCCTGCTCGATCTTCTAAACAACGTTCCGGCCACCCCCCCCTACCTGCGCCTCATCGCACGCGCGGCCAACGCGGAAGGGGACGCGGCTAATGCGTATTTCTATATGTCCTACTACTACGCGTCGATCGGGAATCTGCCGCTTGCGATCGGCCAGGTTCGTCTAGCGCTCGAGACTCCGGACGTGCATACCGTCGATCGCGCGCGTTTCCGGGCGCGGCTCGACCAGTTGCTCGAATACCTGCCGGAAGAGCAGCGCGAGCTGGCCAACGCCCCCAATCGTCGCTGATTGGACTCCGCTCTGCCGCTTGCGGCGGCCCCAAATAGGACTAAAATGGTCCCATATTCCGGGGCGGAGAACCGTCATGCTGCGGATGAGCAAATTGACCGACTACGGCACGATGGTGCTCGCAGAGTTGGCGACCAATGATCATGGCCTGTCCACGGCCAGCCAGGTCGCCGGCGCGACGCACCTGACTCTGCCGACGGTGAGCAAGCTGTTGAAGTCGCTCGCCCATTCGGGCCTCGTGGTGTCTGCGCGCGGCGCGCAAGGCGGTTACGCGCTTGCACGCCCCGCGGCTGCCATCAGCGCCGCCGAGATCCTGGATGCACTCGAGGGCCCGGTCGCCTTGACCGATTGCAGCTCCTCGACCGGTAGCTGCGACCTCGAGTCGTACTGTCTAGTGGGCAGTGCGTGGCAGCGCATCAATCACAGCATCCGCAAGGCGCTCGAGGGAGTCAGCCTCGCCGATCTCAAGGCACGGCGTGCGCCTCTGCCGAGCCTGCACGGCGATCTGCGCAAGACCGCCGCCACCCGCTAAGGACTTTGAGCATGGCTACAGATTCGAACCAGGTCGCCGACCTCGTCAAACGCAAGTATCGCCACGGGTTCGTCACCGACATCGAGCAGGACACCGTCCCGCCGGGTTTGAGCGAGGACGTCATTCGACTGATCTCGAAAAAGAAGGGTGAGCCCGAGTTCTTGACCGAATGGCGGCTCAAGGCGTATCGCCATTGGCTCACGATGGAGGAGCCGACCTGGGCACACGTCCGCTATACCCCGATCGACTATCAGGCGATCTCCTACTACTCATCACCCAAAGGCACGGACGGCGCGCCCAAGAGCCTGGAAGAAGTCGACCCGAAGTTGCTCGAGACCTACGACAAGCTCGGCATCCCGCTGCACGAGCGCGCGCGACTCGCGGGCGTAGCGGTGGATGCAGTGTTCGACAGCGTATCCGTTGCGACGACGTTCAAGGACAAGCTGGCCGCGGCCGGTGTCATCTTCTGCTCGTTCTCCGACGCCGTGAAGAACCACCCCGAGCTCGTGAAGCGTTACTTAGGCACCGTCGTGCCCTATCGCGACAATTTTTTCGCGACGCTGAACTCGGCCGTGTTCACTGACGGCTCGTTCGTGTACGTCCCCAAGGGCGTGCGTTGCCCGATGGAGTTGTCCACTTATTTCCGCATCAACGCGGCAAAGACGGGCCAGTTCGAGCGCACGCTGATCATCGCCGACGAAGGCAGCCACGTGAGCTACCTAGAAGGTTGCACCGCGCCCATGCGCGACGAGAATCAGTTGCACGCCGCGGTCGTCGAGCTCGTCGCACTCGACGACGCCGAGATCAAATACTCGACCGTTCAGAACTGGTACCCGGGCGACGAGGAAGGTCGGGGCGGCATTTACAACTTCGTTACCAAGCGCGGCGACTGCCGTGGCGTGAACTCGAAGATCTCGTGGACCCAAGTCGAGACCGGATCTGCCATCACGTGGAAGTACCCGAGCTGCGTCTTGCGCGGCGACAACTCGGTGGGTGAGTTCTACTCGGTCGCCGTAACCAACAACTACCAGCAGGCCGACACCGGCACGAAGATGATTCACATCGGCCGCAACACTCGCAGCACGATCATCTCGAAAGGTATCTCGGCCGGCCACGGCCAGAATTCGTACCGAGGTTTGGTCAAGGTGCTGCCCACTGCACAGGGCGCGCGCAATTACACGCAGTGCGATTCGCTACTGCTCGGCGACGAGTGCGGTGCGCACACGTTCCCGTACATCGAATCACGTAACCGCTCCGCACGTATCGAGCACGAAGCCACCACCTCGAAGATCAGCGAGGATCAGTTGTTCTACTGCCGGCAACGCGGCTTGTCCGAAGAGGACGCGGTAAACCTGATCGTGAACGGCTTCTGCCGCGAAGTTTTCAAGGAGCTGCCGATGGAATTCGCCGTCGAAGCTCAAAACCTGCTGAACGTGAGCCTCGAAGGCGCCGTAGGCTGACAGGGAGTCCCGCAATGCTGACGATAGAGAATCTGCACGCGCGCGTGGGCGACCGCGAAATCCTGAAGGGCCTTAGCCTGCACGTGCCTGCCGGAGAGGTGCACGCAATCATGGGCCCGAACGGCTCGGGCAAGAGCACGTTGGCCCAAGTGCTCGCGGGCCGCGAGGACTACAAAGTGACAGCCGGCCGAGTGCTCTACCTGGGCAAGGACCTGCTGGCGATGGCTCCCGAGGAACGGGCACGTGCCGGCGTGTTCCTCGCATTCCAGTACCCGATCGAGATTCCCGGGGTGAACAACGCCTACCTGCTAAAGACCGCGCTAAACGCTCACCGGCAAGCCCAGGGCAAGCAGCCAATGGACGCTTTCGAGTTCATGAAGCTTATCAAGATGAAAATGGAACTCGTTCATGCCCCAAAGGATTTTCTGAGCAGAAGCGTGAACCAAGGCTTCTCCGGCGGCGAGAAAAAGCGCAACGAAATTTTGCAGATGCTGTTACTCGAACCGAAGCTCGCTGTGCTCGACGAAACGGACTCGGGCCTCGACGTCGACGCCATGCGAATCATCGCCCACGGCGTGAACAGCCTGCGCTCGCCGGATCGCTCGATGCTGGTCGTGACCCATTACGAGCGGCTGCTAGAGCTGATCGTGCCGGATCGCGTTCACGTGCTGGCTGGCGGTCGCATCGTGAAGTCCGGGGACCGCGAGCTCGCCCGCGAGCTCGACCAGCGCGGCTACGACTGGCTGCAGACCGGAGCCACCGCGTGACGGCAGCTCTTCCTCCCTTCGTCGATCACCCATTACCGGGCGCAGGCTCCACGTGGCCGCGGCGACGCGCCGCCCTCGCCGAGCTGGCCGCCGCCGGCTGGCCGCAGCGGCGCCGCGAGCGCTGGCGCTACACCGACCTCGAGCCGTTGGCAAAAGCTGGCTTCGACGTCGCGCCGACAGCGCCGGGCGATGCAGAACTGGCGACGGCAACGACTCTGCTCGCGGCATTGACCGGCACGGCGCCGAGGCTGGTGTTCGTAGACGGCCACTTCAACCGCCAGCTGTCCGGATCTTTGCCAACAGGAGTCGAAGCGCTCGATCTCGACGCCGAGTGGGCTGAGTTCGACAGCCGTTGGGCCGGCAACATCTTGGCCACGGACCATCCCCTCGCAGCACTGAACACGGCGTTCAACCAACGGGGCTTATGGGTACGAGCTCGCTCGGGCACTGAGCTTGCGGAGCCCATGCACATCGTTCACATCGGTTCGCGGCGCCCGCAGCTCGCGGCGCAGCCTCGCATCGTGCTCGAGATCGGCGAAAACGCGCGGCTCACACTGGTGGAGCACATCGTCGACGCGGGAGCCGGGTCGGGCTGGCTGAACGCGGTTACCCAGATCCACCAAGGCGCGCGTTCCCAGCTCGATCTGTATCGTCTGCAGCAGCACGGCGAAAACCAAGCACACACGTCGCTGCTCGCGGCGGACCTCGCAGCCGATGCCGAGCTACGCGTCGGCTACATCGACTTAGGTGGCCGCCTGGTGCGCAACGACGTCGAGATAACGCTCCGCGAACGTGGCGCGCGTGTGGAGCTTTTCGGCCTGTTCATCGCCGGCGCGGGCCAGCATCTGGACAACCACACGACCATCGTACACGCCGCCCCCGAGACGCGCAGCGATGAAGCGTTTCGCGGCATCATCGGCGACCGCGGCCGCGGAGTGTTCAACGGCAAAGTCGTCGTCCGCCCGAAAGCACAGCGCATCGACGCTCGGCAGAGCAACGACAACCTGCTGCTCGGCGCGCACGCTGAAATCGACGCGAAACCAGAACTCGAGATCTACGCCGACGACGTGAAATGCAGCCATGGCGCGACGGTGGGCGAGCTCGATCCCGACCACCTGTTTTATCTGCGCGCCCGCGGCCTCGACGAAAACGACGCGCGCCGGGTACTGACCACGGCGTTCGCGGCAAGCGTCCTCGAACGCGTGCGCGACGAACCGTGGCGTACACGCCTCATCGATCTCGTCGCTGCCCGGCTTGGCGGCATGGTAGAGAACTTCACATGAGCACGGTCGCCGCTCAGCACGCGCCACGGCTGCGCAGCGATTTCGCCGTCCTGCGTGCCGATTTTCCGGCCCTGCACCAGCTCGTGCACGGCAAGCCACTCGCGTATCTCGACAACGCGGCGTCGAGTCAGGCGCCGAACGCCGTGCACGAAGCCGTGGCCCTGCAGCATCGTTTGAATCACTCGAATGTGCATCGTGGCGTCCACCTGTTGAGCGAGCGTTCGACGGCTGCGTTCGAAGGCGCGCGCGAAAAGGTTCGGCGCTTCATCAACGCGGCGTCGACCGAGGAAATCGTGTTCACGCGCGGCACGACGGACTCTATCAACGTCGTCGCGGCAAGCCTCGGCCGCCAGCGCTTGAAAGCCGGCGACGAAGTACTGATCACGTGGATGGAACACCACTCCAACATCGTTCCGTGGCAGCTGATCTGCGAGCAGACCGGCGCCAAGCTACGCGTAGCGCCTATCCATGACGACGGCAGCCTCGACGTCGCAGCGTTCGAATCGTTGCTCGGTCCGCGCACGCGCATCGTAGCCATTGCCCACGTGTCGAACGCTCTCGGCACCGTGAACCCGGTGGCTGCGCTGGTAGCGGCCGCGCATCGCGTGGGCGCGGTGGTGCTTATAGACGGCGCGCAGGCCGTGCCACACATGCGCATCGACGCGCGCGCGCTCGATTGCGACTTCTACGCGTTTTCCGGCCACAAGATGTTCGGCCCCACAGGAATCGGTGTCCTCTACGGCAAGCGCGCGCTGCTTTCGGCCATGCCGCCATATCAAGGCGGCGGCGACATGATCCTGACCGTCAGCTTCGAGGGCACCACGTACAACGCCCTGCCCTTCAAGTTTGAAGCGGGCACACCCAACATCACGGGCGCCGTAGGGCTCGGGGCAGCGGTCGACTATCTCGAGGGCATCGACTTCGCGGCCGCCGCGGCGCACGAGCATGCGCTCCTCGACTACGCCACATCGCGACTGCTCGCTGACATTCCCGGCGCACGCGTGATCGGCACGGCAACGCCGAAGACCGGCGTGCTGTCGTTCGTCGTCGATGGCGTCCATCCGCACGATCTCGGCACAATCGTGGACCACGAGGGTGTCGCGATCCGCACCGGGCATCACTGCGCAATGCCGATCATGGAGCGCTTTTGCATTCCGGCAACGGCACGCGCCTCGTTTGCTTTCTACAACAATCGAGCAGACGTGGAGCGCTTGATCGTCGGTTTGCGCCGAGCCGTGGAGATTTTTCGTGGATGAAGTCGAAGAGTTGTACCGGGAAGTGATCCTCGATCACAACCGCAACCCGCGCAATTTCGGCGA
>JBDTOT010000082.1:0-10616 GCA_039933105.1 Gammaproteobacteria bacterium
ACTGCCTGAGCCGGCGTGAAATCGGAAATTGGCGGAGAGAGAGGGATTCGAACCCTCGAAGGGCTTTTGGCCCTTACACCCTTAGCAGGGGTGCGCCTTCGACCACTCGGCCATCTCTCCGCGATGCGAACCCGGTCTTTGCGGGTGTGATTCTACTGGGCCAACGACAGAAGCGCGACGCCCGCGTGACGGGTCGCGATGTGACGGCGTTTGCCTTAGGGACCGCAGCGCGTCCCGGCTGGACGGCCGCTATGGATGCGCGGTGCCGTTGACGTGCGGTCGCGGTGACTTGTCTTCGGCTTGTTCGCGCTTGATACGTTCGAAGATCTCTTCGCGATGCACCGCGACTTCGCGCGGAGCATTCACGCCGAGCCGAACCTGATTGCCCTTCACTCCTAGCACTGTGACAGTGACATTGTCGCCAATGACCACCGTTTCCCCCACCCGCCGGGTCAAGATCAGCATTAGCCAACTCCTTCTGGGCCTGCTCGCCGTCCCGTTGCCGCACCATCTAGTGCAGCTCTTATTATTCGGGCTCGGCGTTCCCCCTAAGTTCCAAACGACGCCCACCGCACTTACGCGGCGCGAGATCGAGAAAAACCCTAGCTAGGTCAGCCTTCTTTTTATAGTTCTGGCCGCCCCCAGCTCGCGACTTCCATTCACGGCAATCCGCGAGTTCGACCCATGGTAATCGAAAATATCGGTGGCGTTACCAGTTTTGTATGACGGCCGGGGGCTTAGACAGAATCCAGGGTTTACGCGGCCTCGATGAGGCCGGGGACGAGTGCGAGGGCTGCATCGATCTGATCCGGCTTCGTGCCACCGGCCTGTGCGAAGTCGGCGCGACCACCGCCGCGGCCGCCACAGAGCTCCGCCACCGGCCGAATGAGATCGCCGGCCTTGAACCGGGCCGCGAGATCCTTTGTGACGCTGGCTACGAGCACGACCTTGTCGCCGTCCACCGCGCCCAGCACGACGACGCCCGAGCCGAGCTTGTCCTTGAGCTGATCGGCGGTGTCGCGCAGCGACTTGGCGTCCGCGCCGTCGACACGGGCCGCGAGCACCTTGATGCCGTTGACGATCTTGGTCTCTTGCAAAATGTCGCGGCCGCTCCCGCTCGCGAGCTTGCGGCGCAGCGCTTGCAGCTCGCGCTCGAGCGCGCGGCCGCGTTCGACGAGCTGCGTCACCTTCGCCGACACATCGTCGCGACCGGCTTTGACTTGACCGGCAACGTCGCGCAGCAGCGCTTCGTTGGCATTGACGAAATCGAGGGCGCCCTGCCCCGACACGGCCTCGATGCGGCGCACGCCGGCCGCGATGCCGCTCTCGGAGAGAATCTTGAACAGGCCGATATCGCCGGCGCGACGGACGTGGGTGCCGCCGCAGAGCTCGGTCGAGAAGTCGCCGAGCTTCAGCATGCGAACACGGTCGCCGTATTTGTCGCCGAAGAACGCCAGCGCGCCGGCCGCGATGGCTTCGTCGTAAGGCAGCTCGCGGATGTCGGCCGCCACGTTGCGGCGGATCTCGGCGTTCACGAGCGACTCGATCTCGCGTAGCTGTTCCGGCGTCACGGGCTCGAAGTGAGCGAAGTCGAAGCGCAACCGGTTCGGCTCGACGAGCGAGCCCTTCTGCTGAACGTGCGCGCCCAGGGCTTTCCGCAACGCGGCATGCAGCAAGTGCGTGGCCGTATGGTTCAAAACGATAGCCGCGCGACGCTCTGCGTCGACTTTGGCGCCGATGCGGTCGCCGACTGCGATACGGCCGGCCGTGACCGTGCCCATGTGGCCGAAGGCTGCGCCAAACTTTTGCGTGTCGCTGACTGCAAAACACGCGGACCCGGCACGAAGCTCACCGGTGTCACCCACCTGGCCGCCGCTCTCCGCGTAGAACGGAGTACGTTCGAGCACGACGGTGCCGGCTGCGCCCTGCTCCAACGCCTGCGCGACTTGTCCGTGTGCATCGAGAAGCGCCACGACGGGAGCGTCACTCTCGAGCGTGTCGTACCCCAAAAACTCGGTCGAGCCCTCGACCTTGGCGCTCGTGGACAGATCCACGCCGAACTGACTCGCCGCTTGCGACTGCTTGCGCTGCACGTCCATCGCACGCTCGTAGCCTTCCATGTCGATCGTGAGCCCGCGCTCGCGCGCGATGTCGGCCGTGAGATCGGTTGGAAACCCGTACGTGTCGTGGAGCTTGAAGACGGTGTTGCCGTCGATGACTTTGGCACCACCGACCTTGGCGATGGCCGCGTCCAGGATCTCCATGCCGTTCTCGAGCGTGCGCGCGAACTGCTCGCCTTCTTTGAGTAGCACATCGCGAACGAACGCCTGCTTCGCGACGAGCTCGGGATACGCCGCACCCATGACTTTGGCGAGCGTAGGCACGAGGTCGGCGAAAAACGCGGGGCCTACACCAAACTTGTAGCCGTGACGCATGGCACGGCGTGCGATACGGCGCAGCACATAGCCGCGACCTTCGTTCGACGGGACAACACCGTCGACGACCAGGAAGCTGCACGCGCGGATGTGATCCGCGATCACGCGCAGCGACGGATTCTTGTGGTCGCTGGTGCCGAGGGAGCGCGCGGCTTCGCGGATCAAGTCGACGAAGAGGTCTATCTCGTAGTTGTTGGTGACGCCTTGCAACACCGCGGACATGCGCTCGAGACCCGCGCCGGTGTCCACCGACGGCTTCGGCAACGGCGTGAGCGTGCCATCGGCCGAACGGTCGTACTGCATGAACACCAGATTCCAGATCTCGACCCAGCGATCGCCGTCGGCATCGGGAGAGCCGGGGGGGCCTCCCGCCACCTGGGCGCCGTGGTCGTAGAAAATCTCGCTGCACGGGCCGCACGGGCCCGTGTCGCCCATCTGCCAAAAGTTGTCGGAGCCGCCGCCTGGCTTGTCGCCGATGCGAACGATCTTCTCTGCTGGCAGGCCGATCATGGTGTGCCACAGGTCGAAGGCTTCGTCGTCGGTCGCGTACACCGTGACCATGAGGCGCTTCGGATCGATCTTCAGCGTGCCCGTCACGAATTCCCAGGCGAAGCGGATCGCGTCCTTCTTGAAGTAGTCTCCGAACGAGAAATTGCCGAGCATCTCGAAGAAGGTGTGGTGGCGCGCCGTGTAGCCCACGTTCTCGAGGTCGTTGTGCTTGCCGCCCGCACGCACGCAGCGCTGGCTGCTCGCCGCACGCACGTAGTCCCGTTTGTCCAAGCCTAAGAAGCAGTCCTTGAACTGCACCATGCCGGCGTTCGTGAACAGCAGCGTAGGGTCGTTACCCGGCACGAGCGACGAGCTCGGCACGACTTTGTGGCCGTTTCGTGCGAAATAGTCCAGGAAAGCCTGGCGCAGTTGACCGCTAGTTAACATCGACAACGCTCGGAAATTCAAAGGCTAAGGTTAAGGCGAGCACCCTATTCGGAATCGCCGTCGAGTTCCAGTGCGGCACGCACCTGGTCCGACGTAAAGCCGCGGTATTGCAGGAAGCGCGCCTGCTTGGCCCGCTCGCGGAAGTCGCGTGGCGGCTCGTCGCCGAAACGCTTGCGGCGGACGGCACGCGCGGTGGCTAACCAGTCGACGTCGCCGCCACGCAGCAGCTGCACCGTCTGCTCGCCGGCAACGCCGCGCTCGGCAAGCTCGGCGCGAATACGCGTGGGCCCCTGACCTTTGGCGATCCGCGAACGAATGAAGCTCTCGGTGAACCGAGTCGCGACGAGCACACCGGAGTGCTCGAGTGCGTCGAGCGCCGGCGCAATGACGTCTTTGGGAAACCCGCGCCTGGCAAGTTTGCGCTCGAGCTCGAGCCGGCTGTGCTCGCGCCGCGCGAGCAACTCGACGGCGGCGCGCTTGCAGGCGGCATCGTCGGCCGCCCCTGGATCAAGCTTGGAGGGCCGCACCCTCCTCCTCGACAGCCGCGGGCACCTCGGCGGGCCCCTTCTTCGGCAACAGCTCGGCGCGAACCCGCTTCTCTATGGTGGCGGCGATGTCCTTGTGCTCGATCAGAAAGTCGCGCGCATTCTCCTTCCCTTGGCCAATGCGCTCGCCGTTGAAGCTGTACCACGCGCCCGACTTCTCGATGATGTTCTGCTTGACGCCAAGATCGACGATTTCGCCTTCGCGCGAAATGCCGGCGCCGTACAGGATCTCGAACTCTGCCGTCTTGAACGGCGGCGCGACCTTGTTCTTGACGACCTTCACGCGCGTCTCGCTGCCGATGACTTCTTCGCCTTTCTTGATCGAGCCGATGCGGCGGATGTCGAGCCGCACCGAGGCGTAGAACTTGAGCGCGTTGCCGCCGGTGGTGGTCTCCGGGTTGCCGAACATGACGCCGATCTTCATGCGAATTTGATTGATGAAGATGACGAGGCAGTTCGAGCGCTTGATGTTACCCGTGAGCTTGCGCAGCGCTTGCGACATGAGCCGTGCCTGCAGGCCCATGTGCGAGTCGCCCATTTCGCCTTCGATTTCGGCCTTGGGCGTGAGCGCGGCGACGGAGTCGATGACCACGATATCGACGGCGCCGGAGCGCACGAGCATGTCCGTGATTTCGAGCGCCTGCTCGCCCGTATCGGGCTGCGAGATCAGAAGATCGTCTACGTTGACGCCCACTTTGCCGGCGTAGGCGGGGTCGAGCGCATGCTCGGCATCGACGAATGCGGCCGTGCCGCCCAGCTTCTGAATTTCCGCCACGACTTGCAGCGTCATCGTGGTCTTACCGGACGATTCCGGCCCGTAGATTTCGACAATGCGGCCGCGCGGCAAGCCGCCGATGCCGAGTGCGATGTCGAGGCCCAGCGAGCCCGTGGATACGGCCTCGATGTCGCGCGTGGCGATCGAATCGCCGAGGCGCATGACGGAGCCCTTGCCGAACTGCTTTTCGATTTGACCGAGCGCCGCTGAGAGCGCCTTCTTACGGTTGTCGTCCATTCGATTAATCCAATTTTGGAGTGGGAATCGGGTGCGCCCCGACTGCGGCGCGATGGTTGGATTATTTCACAGCGAACCGCGCGTTCCAGTCGCGAAAAACGCGCGATTTCACTAACAAATGTCTCTCAGCTATTGAACCGCGATACTGGTGTTTTGTCCAGTACTTCGAAAACGTCATAGCGGCCAGGTCTCGAGCACCTCGTAGTGTACGTTTTTGCCGTACGGCACCGACTCGACCAGCGCGAGCTCCCGCACCGGCCAGCGCACGGGCTCGACGGCCGCTTCGATGGCCCGCGCGCGGCGCGCGAGCGTCACGTGCGGCCGGTAGATGCGTTCCTCGGTCCGGAACCCGCTGTCGGCGAGCCCGTCCCAGAGCCGCGCTTCGAGCTCGCCGAGCGCCGGCGGCAGCGTCATCGGCGCCAGCCACAGAATCTTCGACTCTGGCCAAACACCAAGCGCGTCGAGCGTGAGCTCGAACTCGCCGACCTGAATCGGCGCCACGGCGCGCGCCAATGCCAAACCCGGCGCGGTTAGCTGGCCCAAGAATGCCACGGTGAGATGCAGGTTCGCCTTCGCGATCGGCCGACCGCCGCATGCCTGCACGGCGCTTTGCGTGGCAAAACGCAACGCGGAACGCGTGGTGTCGTCCGGCCACAGCGCAAAGAACACGCGCCGTCCGTCGCGCTGCTCGTCAGCCTGTTCGTTCATCGCGCCACACGAGATCTACGAGCCGCTGCACCGCGAACGCCACGCTCTGCCGACGCACGCTGTCGCGACCACCCGCGAACACGCGCCGCGCGGCGCCGGTGCCGGTCGGCGTGGCCCAGGCGAAGCACACGGTGCCGACGGGTTTGTCCGGCGTGCCGCCATCGGGCCCAGCCACACCGCTGACGGCCACGGTGAGCTCGGTATGGAACCGCTCGCGCGCGCCTTTCGCCATCGCTCGCACCACCGGCTCCGATACCGCGCCGTGCGCCGCGAGCAACTCCTCACTCACACCGAGGAACTCAGTCTTCGCCGTATTCGAATAGCTCACCACACCACCGTCGAACCACTGTGAGCTGCCGGGAATGTCCGTCAGCGTTTTCGCAATCCAACCACCCGTGCACGATTCGGCCGTCGCCACGCGCCAGCCGCGCACGACCAACGCGCGACCGAGCCGCAACGCGAGCGCTTCGAGCTCCTGATCGCCGGCCGTCATCGGCTCACCGGCCGCGCAACCCGCGCCGCGCTCTCGCCGAGCACGCGCTCGTACAACGACACGTGGGCGGCCACCAGGTCCGCGACGCCGAAACGCCGTTCGGCACGGGCGCGCGCCGCCGCACCAAGCCGCTTGCGCCCCTCGGGCGCCGCAATCAGCCGCGCGATCGCGTCTTGCAAGGCCGCCGCGTCGCCTACCGGCGCGAGCAGACCGGTCGCGTCATGCTCCACGATTTCCGGCACCCCGCCGGCGGCGCACGCGACCACGGGTACTCCCGCCGCCGCCGCCTCGAGCAACGCGAGTCCAAGCCCTTCGCGCTCGGCCGGATGTACGACCATGTCGAAGCCCGGCATGAGCCGCGGCAGGTCATCCCGAAAGCCGGCCAGCGTCACGATGTGCGACAGCCCACGTTCGGCGACTGCACGTTCGAGGCGCTGCTTGAGTGGCCCGCGACCTAAGCAGACCACGCGCAACCGCGGCTCGGCGCGCGCGAGCTCGGGCAGCAAGGGCAAGAGACGCAGGTGACCTTTGCGCTCGATCAGCTGCGCAACCACTGCGACGACGAGCGCGTCGTTGCGCAAGCCGAACGCGCTCAACACGCGCTCGCGCGCAGCCGGATCCGGCCTATACATCGCCGTGTCGACGGCGCTCGGAATCCGCGCACAGCGCGTGTCGTCTATGCCGGCCGCCGCGAGCTGCGCCTCGATCGCGCGCGACAGCGCGACGACGACGGCGTATGGCCGGTATTTCAGCCGTGCGAGCCACTTGGGCTCGGCGGCATCGACACGGCGCGTCAATACGGTCGGCACGCCGGCCATCACGGCGGCCAGGCCGCCATAGAGATCCGCACCCCGCCGCGAGTGCACGTGCACGAGGTCCGGTTGTGCCAGGCGGATCGTGCGCACGAGCCGAGGCAACATGCCGACGTCGAGCTCCCCGCTCATTGCTACTGGCGCTATCTGCCCTGTCGGCGGCCGCGCTGCGAGCGCGCTCCCGGGCGGACACACGAGCACGTTGTCGACGCGCGCGGCGCTGAGACCGTCGATCAGGTAGCGAACCTGGGCCGCACCGCCATAGAGGTGCCGCCCGGCTTCGATGTGCAGGATCCGCATGCGCGGATCATACGTGTCGCAGCGGGCCGGCGACCATCGGCCTCACGTACAATCGAGGGCATGAGACGCGTGACCGCCCGCTTCGCGGGCATTCACCTGGCGCGGCCCAGGGGCGCACTGCGAACGCTCGTCGCTATGACGGGCGTCGTGCTTGGCGGCGCGGCCGTCGCCCATCACTCGATTAACGGCATGTACGACAACGCGCGCCAGCGCACCTTCGAGGCGCGCGTCGCGGAGTTCCAGTTCGTGAACCCGCATCCATACGTCGTCGTCACTGGCGACCCCGATGCGACGGGCGCGGAGCAGCGCTACAAGTTCGAGATGGACAACCGCCACGAGCTCGTCGACATCGGCATCACCGCCGCGACGTTCAAGGCCGGCGACCGAGTCGTGGTCACCGGCAGCGTGAATCGCACCGATGCGCTGAGCTTCTATCTGTGGCGGCTGGACCGCGCGACCGACGGCTTGCACTACGAGCAGATCGGCTTCGACCCGCACATAAGCTACGTCCGGCCAAAGTAGGGCCTTTGGCGTACGGCCGGCAGCTCGGCTAGAGTCTCCCGCAGCGAAGCGGGCTGGTCGCGATTTCGCGTTAGGAGACAACAATGAAGACGATGAACGTTCTGGTTCTCGCTGCGTTGATCTGCATCACCGCCGCCCGACCCGCATCTGCGGCAGCCGCTGCCTGCGACCGCGAGTGCTTGCGCGGCACGATGACGACGTTCCTCTATGCATTGCTGAAGCACGACGCGAGCAATGTGCCGGTCGCCGATAAAGTCCGCGTGACCGAGGACGCCGTCGAGAAACCGCTCGCGAAAGTCGGCCTCTTCCACACCGTGACGAAGCTGCGCGGTTTCCGGCAGGACATCTTAGACGAGCGCGCCGGAATGGCCGGCGCGGACGTCATCGTGGAAGAGGTGGGCGCGCCCGTGATGCTGGTCGTGCGCCTCAAGGTGGTCGACCGCAAGATCACGGAGATCGAGACCGTGGCCACACGCAGCCGCAGCGACGGGCTCATCTTCAACATCGACGGCTTGAGCGCGCCCAGCGAGGGCATGAACTTCGCGCCGCGGCCGGAGCAGCTCGCCTCACGCGACGACGCGATCAAGGCGGCGCTGCACTACCCCGCCGGCTTGAACTCGACGAAGACTTTCGCTTCGGTGAACGCGCCGTTCGCGGCGAACGCGTACCGCTACGAGAACGGCCAGGTCATGGCCGGGCCGGACTGTAAGTTCGCCCCTGGGTGCGAAAACATCTCGACGCAATCGCTCGCCATCTTCGAGCGCCTCGGCGATGTGCAGACGCGAGTGATCGGCGTCGATGAGCGAATGGGTATCGTGTGGCTGCGCATGGCCTGGGGCGTGAGCAAGAAAGGCGGCGACCAGCTCACGGTCTGGGAGAGCTTCAAGGTCTACGACGGCCAAATCCATGCCGTCGAAGCCTTCATGAAGGTTCTGCCGGTGGAGCTGCGGTCGGGCGGCTGGGAGTAAAGGCCCGCGCTCTTACTTCCCCGCCGAGTCGACGGTCTTGTACACCGCGCGCTCGAACGCATCGTAAACCGCAAGCGCCTTCGCATCGGCGAACGGCAAGTACTGCATCATGATCACGCCCGCGATGCCGCGGCTCGGATCGATCCAGTAATACGTGTTGTTGATCCCGCCCCAGCTCAAGCTGCCGGCCGAGCGTTTGCCGGGCACGTGATCCACGGTGATCAGGAAGCCGAGCCCCCATTTGTCGTTGCCGTCGTTGATGAACGTGAAGTCGGCGCTGCGTGGCATTGCGGCCTTCAGAGCGGGCACCGACACGTTGCCGATGGCGTTCCGCGCCATCAGCGCGACGGTGTCGGACTTCAGCACTCGCACACCGTCGAGTTCACCGCCATCGAGCAGCATGCGCACGAAGCGGCCGTAGTCGTCGACGGTCGACGTCAATCCGCCGCCGCCGATCGGCGTCGCAACCGTCAGAGGCGGCTGCGGCGACTGCAGGACGATCTTGCCGTCCATGCGCTCGCCGTCGCGCTGCTGCGAAGGCACGACGCGCGCCGCCTTCGCCTGCGGGATGTTGTATGACGTGTCGATCATCTTCAGCGGCACGAGGATGTGCTTCAAGTCATAGTCCTCGAGCTTCTCGCCGGAGATCTTCTCGACGAGCCGACCGACCACATCCGTGCTCGTGCCGTAGTGCCAGCGCTCGCCCGGCTCGAAGAGCAGCGGGCCGTTCGGGTACGTCTCGCCGGCACGAGGTTTGAAATCGCGCAACGTCGCGCTCGTGAACGGATAGCCGAGGCCGGACGTGTGGGTGAGAATGTGCCGCACCGTGATCGCTCTCGTCGACGGTCGCAGGCGATAGGCACCCGTAGCGGCGTCGAAGGATTCGAAGATCGGCACCTTCGCCATCTCCGGCAAATACTTCTCGACCGGGTCGTCCACGCCGAGCTTGCCCTGCTCGATGAGCTGCATGAGTGCGAGCGACGTGACGGCTTTCGTCATCGACGCAATGCGGAACATCGAGTCGACGGCCATCGGCCGCTTGCTCTCGACATCCGTGACGCCAAAGGCGCCGCGATAGACCACGCCCTTGCGGTCGGTTACGAGCGCCACGACACCGGGCACGTCGCCCCGCTCGACGGCCGTGCGCAACGCATCGTCGATCGGCGCGCTACGCGGTTGCGCGGTCGCCGGCGCGACGAATACGAAAATGGAGATTGCGACGGCGAACGTGGCCGCTGCCCATTTGCGTTTCATGAATCCCCCCGCCAAACCCCCGTGTGCCAACGAGTGTCGCACGACCGCCCGCGCTAGAGCGACAGCACGGGCCGCGTTGGCCGCCCTACGTACACACGGTTCGGCAGCAGCCGCTCGCCCTTCATCACTGCGCTCTGCGGGGCAACGTACGTGTTCTCGCCCACATCGGCGCCATACAGCAGCAAAGCGGCGCGGCCCACGGTGGCTTTGGCGCGCACGGTGATGCGGTCGAGCTTCAGCACGCGGTCTTCGAACGTGTGCGCCTGGCTCAGCATGGTCACGGTCGAGTCGTCGCCGAAATCAAGCATGTCGGGGTCGGCCACTTGCTCGAAGCCGGGCCCCAGTACCACACGGCGGCCGAGCCGCACGCCCATTGCGCGCAGAAACGCATTCAACAGCAACGTACCGTCAATGGCGGAAAGCGGCGCGCGCGCCCAGAAATCCCACGCCACGTACAGAAAGTCCCAGCGGCTAACCCAGCACGACCAGAGCGGATGCGTGCCGGGTTTTACGCGCCCGAGCAGCAGCCACTTCAACGCGACGACGATGAGCGGCGGCACTGCGAGCAGCGCGAGCTCCAGCGCAGGCACGACGATGAGCAGCAACATGACGAGCGACATCTGCCCGGCGG
>JBDTOT010000083.1:0-10529 GCA_039933105.1 Gammaproteobacteria bacterium
CGACGAGCCGACCGAGATCGTCATCCACGTCAACATGCTGAAGGAAGGCTGGGACGTCACCAATCTCTACACGATCGTGCCGCTGCGAGCTGCAAACGCGCGCACGCTGATCGAGCAGTCTATCGGCCGCGGCCTGCGTCTCCCGTACGGCCGCAAGACCGGCGTCGAGGCGGTGGACAGGCTGAACATCATCGCCCACGACAAGTTTCAGGAAGTCATCGACGAGGCGGGCCGCGCGGATTCACCGATTCGCCTGAAGCAGCTGAAGCTCGATCCTGTGGGAGACGCCATCGGCGGACTACGCAGTCTGGCGGTGACGCCGACGATAGACGTCCTGCTTGGAATCGGCGAGCCGAAGGGAACAATGCTGCCCCGAGACGCAGTGGCAGAAACGAGGGCCGTCTACGGGGCAGAACAGTCGGCGGTCGCCCGGGCCACGATGCGCGCGATCGACGAGCTGAGCAGGCAGAACGATCTGTTGCCTACGCTCGCCGAGCTGGCTCGACCAGAAGTGCAGGAGCTTATCGTCGAGCGGGTCAGGGAGCTGGTCACACCGGCACAATCTGAGCTGCTCCCGACCGACGGCCCGAGCGTGGCGGAAATCGTCGAACAGACCATGACGCTCGTTGCGCAGCACACCATCGCCATTCCTCGCATCCTGATCAAACCCAAGGGCACCGTGAAGAGCGGCTACCGCAGCTTCACCCTGGACGTCTCGAAGATGAGCTTTCAGCCCCAGGACCAGCAGCTCCTGAGCCGCGGTTTGCAATCGGGTGCGGATGTCCTCTACGGACAGTCCTCGATGATTGCGGAGACGCGGCTTGAAGACTACATCGTGCGCGAGTTGATCAATTACGACGACGTGTCTTACGACGAGCACGCCGACCTGATCTACGGCCTCGCGGGCCAAGCCGTGCTGCACTTCCGCTCATACCTGAAAACGGACGCTGAGCTAAACAACGTGCTCGCCAACCAGGGCAGGGCCATAGCCGAGAACGTGCACGCGCAAATGGCGCAGCACTATTTCGAGGACATCGGCGAGTCCGAGGTTGTGATCAGTCAGGGATTCACGCCGCTGAAGCAGAGTGCGGTAACGGCCGAAGGCGACGTGCTACCGCTGCATGAGGCCCCGCCGGACCGCAGCCGCATCGCGACCGTGGTGTACGGCGGCTTTCGGAAATGTGCGTACACGTATCAGAAATTCCACTCCGACACGGAGCGGGTGCTTGCGCAGATTGTGGAGCGCGACGCGTTGTTGTGGTTCCGGCCGGTCGGCGGTCAGTTCAACATTTACTACCGGCGCGGCGCCGACCAACCCGAGTACATTCCGGACTTCGTCGCCTCTACCGACGACATCAATTTGCTGATCGAGACCAAGAAGGTGGCGGATATGGAGGCTGAGGAAGTTCTGGCGAAGGCGAGGGCGGCGATGATTTGGTGTGCTCACGCTAGCGACTACGCTCGGCAGCATGGGCAGAAGCAGTGGCGCTATCTGCTAATCCCTCATGACGCGGTCGCGTCGAGCGCTACGTTGAAAGCGTTCGCGGAACGCTTCCGGGTTTCTTGAGGGTTCGTTTTTCCGGATCCACGTCGGAGGAAAGCGCGCTGGCTGTTTGTTCATCTTGCCGAAGACCAAGGGCATCGGTTCTGTGCTCGGCGTGTTCGCCGACGACAAAAGCGAACCTGCTATGTAGCGCGCGAGCTGGCGCGTAGGGCGATTCAGTCGACTTCCGAGGTACGCCCTAACTGAGTTCGCGATGCTTACGTAACACCGTGAAATGAACCCGATCATTTGGCGGAGACGAAGTGCATGAGTCTGGTCGCGCCTCTGTTTGAGGGCCCGATAGACATCGTCGGTGATATTCACGGCGAAAGTCTGGCTCTCGATGCGCTGCTGACAGCCTTGGGCTACGACCAAGACGGACAGCACCGAAGCGGTAGACGATTGGTATTCGTGGGCGACCTTGTAGATCGGGGCCCCGATAGCCCAGCAGTGGCGAACCGTGTGATGTCGCTCGTCGATCGAGGCCTCGCGCAATGCGTGCTTGGCAACCACGAACTGAACGTCCTGCGCTGGGAGAGCAAAGCAGGCAATGCCTGGCTCATCGAAACCGATCGCGCCGAGCAACAACCCGGGGGCGAGTTTGCGCACAGCCGCGTGGCTCCGAAAGATTTCAAGGAGCCCTTCCTGGATTTTCTGTCTTCCTTGCCGTTGGCCCTGGAACGGCCGGATCTTCGCGTCGCGCACGCCGCATGGGTCAAGGGCGAAATTGGCGCCCTGCGGGAGGCGGAACGGCCGACCTTAGACGTCTATACGAAGTACGACAAGGCGACCAGGGCGCAACTGGCGATGGAAGGCATTACGGATCGTGCGCGGGAAGAAAGTGGTCGCTGGCGGCGCGCGCTCCACGATCGCCACGCGAAGGTCGAGCTGCTGAGTGCCGTCGGCGAGCGCGATGAGCGCATGCAAATGGGGAATCCTGTTCGGGTTGTCACGTCTGGCGTCGAGCGGCTTGCCTCGAAGCCATTTTGGGCCAGCGGCCAATGGCGGATGTGTGATCGCGTGAAGTGGTGGGATGACTATCGAGACGAGACGGCCGTCGTGGTCGGACACTACTGGAGACGGCTGCGGCCGATTCCGGGATCGGATCACGCGGCGTCGAAGCCGGAGTTATTTCACGGCGTGCACCCGCTGGCCTGGCTGGGCCCCCGCGAAACCGTGTTCTGCTTGGATTACTCTGTGGGTGCGCGGTACGAGGAACGAAAGAAGGGAATCACTCAGTTTGAGACCCAGTTGGCCGCGCTTCGGTGGCCGGAACGACAGGTATGGGGCGAGAAAGGGCTGCTGAACGTACCTTGATCGTTGACGGAGTACGAGAAAGCACGGCCGATACGCTAAATTCTCTGGTCAGAACAGGAGCGGTGCCGCATGAAAAGTCTCGCGACGTCTCTCGCGCTTCTGGTGGTCCTCGCAACGCCCTGCAACGCGCAGTGGCTAAACCAGCCGACCCCGAACATTCCCAGAACCGCCGACGGTAAACCCGACCTCACCGCACCGCCCCCGCGCACAGCCGACGGTCATCCCGACCTGTCGGGAAATTGGCAGGGCCGCCCGATTGTGTTTGCAAGAACGCCGGGTTCGCTCACGCCTTCAGCGCAAGCGCTGATCCGCGCGCGCGAGGAGAACTACTTTCGGGAGCGGCCAACCTTTCAGTGCAAACCCACGGGACCGGAAGTGGTCGCCGGCTGGAAAAGAATCGACCAGACGCCGACGCTGATCACGATCTACTACGACGATCTCACCTACCGACGGGTGTTCATGGACGGCCGCAAGCTCGAGCGCGATCCAGAGCGCGTGTGGATGGGGTATTCCGTCGGCCGCTGGGAGGGCGACACGCTGGTTGTCGACAGCTTCGGTTTCAACGACCGCACGTGGCTCGACGCCCGCGGCACGCCGCACACCGAAGCGCTTCGAACCACGGAGCGATATCGCCGGGCGACGGTGGGCAGAATGCAGGTGGAGCTCACCGCGACCGATCCCGGCACGTTCACCGCACCGCAGACGCTTTCCTATCCGCTGGAGTTTCGCCCGGACACCGAAATGATCGAAGCCGTCTGTGAGGAGAAGCAAGACCATTGGGTCGGATCCCTGTCCGAGAATGAAAAAGGCGCGGTCACGGTGGCCCCCGCCGTTCTCGCGAAGTATGTCGGCGTGTACAGCGGGCTATGGGGCACGGTTCCGCGCACCGTGCGCGTCACACTCGCCGAGGGCGCGTTGTACGCGACCGGCCTTGTCGGCGACAACGTTCGGCTGATTCCTCACTCGGACACCTTCTTCTTGTCCACGGACGGGCTCACCTACACGTTCGGCGGCGACGGCGGCAAAATCGACCACGTCGTAGAGCGGCATGTGTCCGGCGACTGGAAGTACGCGCGCCAGCCTTGAGCAGGCCGCGCACGCAAAGCCTCGGGCTGGTGGATGCCGCCGCAGGCCGCGGCATCGGTCGAGCACGCGCACGGCAAACAGCACGCCCGCTCCATGCCAGAGCTCAGTCGCTTCCGCGGAATCGTCATCGCCATGTACTACCGCGACCACGGTCCGCCGCACACATCCAGGAGTGGCGCGAGCTGCATGTGGCCGAGTTACTATTGGCCTGGGCTATGGCGCGGGACTGTAAGCCGCTGCGCAAGATCATGCCCTTGGAGTAGGCCATGGTGGCGCGCATCGTTGCAGCTCGGTACGTGAGCGGTTACACGATCTGGCTCCGGTTCGATAACGGAGTGGAAGGCGTGGTCAATTTCATCGGTGAGCTCGAGGGAGAGGTGTTCGAGCCGCTGAAGAGCGTCGAGTACTTCCGCCGATTCGAGCTGCACCCGGAGCTGCGCACTTTGGTGTGGCCGAACGGCGCCGACTTCGCACCCGAGTTTCTGCGCGAGAAGTTGAACGTGGCCGCGTAATGGGTGGAGCCGTGTCCTCGAAATCTGCCGCGAGCGCCTCGAGCGCTACGACGATGCGTAAGTCGAAGCGCAAACGCCTCGAAGCGAGTGGCTGGAAGATCGGCAGCAGCCGCGAATTTCTTCAGCTCTCCGACGTCGAGGCGGCGTTCATCGAGATGAAGCTGGCGCTCTCCCGCGGCCTTCGCGAACGCCGCGTGCGGGAGGGGTTGAGCCAGGCCGACTTCGCCGCACGAATTCAGTCGAGCCAGTCGCGCGTGGCAAAGATGGAAGGCGGCGATCCCAGCGTCTCGATCGACTTGCTGGTTCGCTCGTTGCTCGCGCTTGGCGCGTCGCGCGAGGAAGTGGCCGACTCGATTCGGCGCGCAGCTGCGTAAGCATCGAGGGTGATCGCGACGCCGCGGTGGACCGATCGAGCTAGGTCGCGTCGGCACGGGCCAGATCTTCCGCGCCAAGCCCGGCGCCCCCGTGACCGGCTGAGGAGCTGTTCACCCCTGAGGAGGCCGTTTCTTTAAGGTCGCAAATTGCGACCTTAAACGTGGGCGCTGCTGTTTTCCCGCAAATCCGCGGGATTCGTCGCTCGCTAGGACCGCGCTGGCGTGCCACGCTTAGGTCCGCATACGTCCCGGCAGTACAATCCCCTCATCGTCAATGAGGAACCGCGTCATGGCCCGTGCGATCGCCGACATCGAGAAGGACATTCGTGCCCTGACGTCAGATGAAAAGGCGGAGCTACTGCGTGCTCTGATTGCCGAGCTCGACGGGCCGGCGGACGTGAACGCGGAAAAGGCATGGCTCGCGGAGGCTCAGCGCCGCTATCGGGAGTTCGTCGACGGTAAGGTGAAAGCAGTCCCGGGTCGCTTGGTGTTCGAGCGCCTGCGCGCGCGTTTGGGAGAATGAACTACGAGTTCCATCCGAAAGCCGAACTCGAGTTCGTGGAAGCTGCGGCGCGTTACGAAGCCGAGGCTCCTGGTTTGGGATTCCAATTTGGCGCCGAGGTTGAGCGCGTAATCGACTTGCTGTTGGACAGACCGGAGCTCGGCGCGCCGGTCCACGGTGAGATTCGGCACTTCGTCCTCCGACGGTTTCCTTTCTCGGTCGTCTACTTCGTCAGCGGCAACTCCGTCCACATCCTCGCGCTCGCACACGGCAGCCGGGCGCCAGGTTATTGGCTGTCGCGCCGCAGTTCATAGCGCCCCGCCCACCCAGTTTTCGTTAGCGTGGGCGATGGTGGACGGATTGCAACGGCTGGCATATAAGAAGCGGCAGCCGGAGAACCCTCCCGCAAGGAATAACGATGAAAACGCTAAAGCACGCAGCCCTCATTTCACTCGTGCTAGCCGCCGGCGTCTCTCAGACGCTCGCAGCCGCGCCCGCCGAGATCGTAATCCCGGGCGAGAAACTCGCGACCGAGAGCCTCACTTCGTCGCGTGACGGCACTGTCTACGTCGGCAGCATCGGCACAGGCCAGATCTTCCGCGCGAAGCCCGGCGCCGCGATGGCGGAGCCGTTCATCCTGCCGAAGACCAACGGCATCGGCTCCGTGTTCGGCGTGTTCGCCGACGACAAAGCGAACCTGCTCTGGGCCTGTTCCGGCTCGCCGGCCTTCGGGCCTCCGCAGCCCGGCGCTGCGCCGCCGCCACCGTCCGTGCTCTATGCGTTCGATCTGAAGAGCGGTGCGCCGAAGGGCAAGTGGACGATGCCGACCGCCGGCGCGTTCTGTAACGACATCGCCGTCGGCAGCGACGGCACCGCGTACGCCAGCGACACGCAGAACATGCAGGTCGTGCGCCTGAAGCCCGGCGCGCAGGCGCTCGAAGTGTGGGCGGGCGCGGATGGCGCCTTCGGCCCCACGGGTGGGGTGGTCGATGGCATCGCCGTGCTCGGCGACACCGTGCTGGTGAACGCGCTGCGCACGAACAAGATCTTCAGCGTCGCGATTGGCAAAGACGGCAAGGCCGGCAAGGTCACCGAGGTGAAGCTCGACTTGGGCGTAGAGGGGCCGGACGGCATGCGCTCGTTCGGCGCGAATGCGCTGCTCGTCGCCGAAGGCGGCGGTGGCGGCAAGCTCGGCAAGATCGTGCTGAACGCCGCGAAGACCGAGGGCAAGCACACCGTGCTCAAGTCCGGGTTCCCGGACGGCCCGGTCGCGGTCACCGTGGTGGGCGAGACGGGATACGTGCTCGAGGGTCAGCTCTCGTCGCTGTTCGCGCCGCCCGGTTCGCCGCCTGCGCCGGTGAAGCCGTACAAGGCGACGGCGGTGGCGGTCGGCAAGCCCTGATCGCGCGACCGCCCGAAGGCACGCAGCCAAGGGCGGCGGCGCCGCACTTCGAATCTGTGCGGAGGCTTCACATTCTCCTGTTGCCGGCCTTCATTCCTGCGGCGTAAATTGCGATACAGGGACGAGTGCAGGAGCGAACGATGGCCACTCAGACACCGACCACGAAGGATCAGGCGCGCGAGCTGCTGGAATCCCTTCCCGATGGCGCGACCTGGGACGATATTGTTTACGAGCTGGCCGCGGGCCGCTCAGTCGCGCTCGGGTTGGTGGATGCCGACGCAGGCCGCGTCGTCGATGCGAGCGTCGTGCGCCGTGAGTTGCGCCTTCGGACGTGAGGGTCGTCTTCACCACCCACGCCGTCTCTCGACTTCGCCAGATACTTGCCTACATCGCAGCCGATTCGGCTGAGAACGCCGTTACTGTCGTCGATCGCATCATCGTACGCGCCGAGGCGCTCGAGACACTGGCGTTCCGCGGCCGTCGGCTGCCGGAGTACGAGGAAGGCAACATCCGCGAGGTTAGCGAGCCGCCGTACAGGATCATCTACCGCGTTCACGTGAACGTCGTCCAGGTGCTGACGATCATGCACGAGCGTCAGCTTCTGCCGGACGAGCTTCCGCGCCCCGAAGATCGATGACCGGAGATCGTGCGCGAGGGCAGATATACACACCCCGCCCAAGGCAGAATGTGCTGACGATCGTGAAGTTTCTGATGCGCTCGGTTGCTCCGCAAGGCTAGGGCTTCGCGAGCTGCTCGCGGTACCGCTTGATCATCCCGGCTGAAACGTTGCTCGGGTAGCACAGCGGTCGGTTGTCCGTGCCAGGTTTGCTGTACGCCGAGTTCTTGCCGCACTTCTGGCCGTTCTTGCCGACGCTCTCCGGGCAAGGGCACGCGCCGGCGTAATCAGCGATCGATTTGTCGACGAGCAACCGCCGAATCTCGGCGTCCGTCGGCCCTTGCTTCTCGTCCTGCGCGCATGCTTGCAGCGAGAAAAGCGCGAACCCCGCGAGCACCGGCACCAGCAGTTTCATCACGTTACGCATCCTCATACGCCAACCGATCCATCATCTCCGCAAACTTTGTCCAGTTGATGCGCTTGCTCTTGTGGCGGCTGCGCCCGTACCAGTAGAGCGAGCCGCGGCCCACCTCGAGCTCGCCGATCTTCTCGTCGAAGGCGTAGATCTTGAGATTGAGCGAAGCGCCGGCCTTCGCGAGATCGAAGTTCTCGAGGTGCGCTTTCACCTCGTGCCGGTGTACCTGGCGGCGGCGTGTCTTCTTCTTGGCCATGCGTTGTACCCGCACGTGGTTGTTCCAGGCGGATCATGGAACCGAAGCTCGGCCTGGGCAACGGGGCTGCGGGACGGCGTGAAAACGTTTTGACGTCATAGCGTCACGGCGCTATTGTCTCCTTTCCAAGGAGGCCCTCATGAGCAGCAACGCCGCCAAGCGCGCTACCGTTTATTTCGAGCCCGAGCTGCACCGCGCCATCCGTTTGAAGGCGGCGCACACGCATCGCTCCATCTCGGAGATCGTCAACGACGCCGTGCGCCTCTCGCTCCAGGAAGACGCAGAGGATCACGCGGCGTTCGAGGATCGCGTCGCGGAGCCGGTCATCTCCTACGAAGCGTTGCTCAAGGACTTGAAGGCGCATGGCAAGCTATGAGCTCGTCTTCAGAAAATCTGTGGCGAAGGATTTGCGCCGCCTCCCGAACGAAGACGTAGCGCGCATCCTAGAACGCATCCGCGCGCTCGCGGCAAATCCGCGTCCGCCGGGCTGCGAGAAACTCTCGGGCCTTGAGCGATACCGCATTCGCCAGGGCGTCTACCGCATCGTGTACGAAGTACAGGACCGCAAGTTGATGGTGCTTCTTGTAAAGGTCGCGCATCGGCGTGACGTGTACCGATGAACGCGCGGCGATAACGCCGCTGTCGTAAGAGCGCGCGGGGAGTAGCGTTAGCGCACGCGCAGCAGCGTCAGCCCTTCGCCCACCGTGAGCATCGCCTGTTCCACGCGCTCGTCCGTGCGCAGCTGCTCGTTGAACGCCACCATCGCCTTCGCGTTCGTGGAGCCCTGGTGGATCACCGGTGCACCTGCGAGCGCCAGCGTGTTGTCCACAGCGATCAAGCCGTTGCGGCGCACGAGTTTCAGCAGGCGCTCGTAGTACGCGGGGTAGTTCGGCTTGTCGGCGTCGATGAACGCGAAGTCGAAGCGGCCCGCTTCGCCCGCTGCGAGCAGCTCGTCGAGCGTCTCGACCGCGGGCTTGAGCCGTAGCTCGATGCGATCGGCCACGCCGGCCTTCGCCCACAGCTTTTGACCGACGGCGGTCCACTCAGCGCTGATGTCGCACGTGATGAGCTTGCCGTCCGGCGGCAGCGCGAGCGCCACGGCGAGCGCCGAGTAGCCCGTGTACGTGCCCACTTCGAGGCAGCGCTTTGCGCCGATGAGCCGCACGAGCAGCGCCATGAGCGCGCCCTGGTCAGCGCCGATCTGCATGACGCTGTGCGGCACGTTCGCGGTGCCGGCGCGCAGCTGGGCGAGCTCGGCGGGCTCGCGCGTCATCTTTACTACGTAGTCGTATACGTCGCCGGGGAGAAGCTTGGTTCGTCCTGTCATGCGCGCACTGTAGCAAACCGTTGCCATACCTCGCATGAGAACGTAAGGCTGCCTACCGATCGGACCCGAATCGTTAGGCACCCTTTCGAGTCGCGGGTCCACGTGCGTATCCTCGCCGACTTAACAGAAACGCACGTTGTTCCGAGGCCCGGGCGGGCGTAAATTCCTACCAATGGCTGTCAACTTGTCCGAGCTGTTGGCGCTACCATCCGAGCAACGGCTCGAGCTTGCGGAGGCTTTGATGGAAAGTGTGGCGCCAGAGGATCTGCAAGTGCTCGTGCGGGAGTTCCTCGCCGGTTCGAAGCGTACAAACGAAGCCGTCGAAGCTGCACTGCGTCGGTTCGAACAGCTTAACGAGACAATCGAGCGCAATCGTGCGGAGGCGCGAGAGGCCGTGCTTCGCTCGGATGAAGCCTGGCCGTTCCCGCTCCCCGACGTTCCGCAATGAGTGTGTGGGCTGAGCTGCGCGACGCCATTCGGCAGGCCATTCTTCTAAACGAACGTGTCGAACGTCTCAGCGCCGATTTCGAGAAGGCTCAGGATCGGCTCATCGACCACGATCGACGCTTGACGCGCATCGAGACGATGATCGAGGTGGCGCAAAGCCGACGACTGAGGTCGGATCACTGACTGGTCACTGCGCGCGCGGTTCCACGGGCTGCCGTTCCCGGTACCTATATATATGAGTGAGCTTTCGGGGTCGTAGCGTGAGCGGCGAGTAGTGCTGCTCATCGTACGTGCGGCCGTACGACGCCGTGCTCCTGCCTACTGCGGGCAGCTGCAAGAACAGGTACCCGCGAGCCTCAACGAGGAGCACTCGCACGCCAGCGGGCGGCCCGACATGCAGGCGTAGCGGTCGAGGTTGTCGTGCTGCGCCTCGATGTGCTGAAAGCCGAGGTAGTACGGCAGGGTGGAAGCGGGCTGGGGGCTCATCGTCGTGCAAGCGCTCGAGAGCGCTGCAAGCAGTGCCAGAACCGGGAGGGCAAGAGATCGGGTCTTCATTCGTGTGTCCCTTTCGAATCGCGGTCGAAGTGCACAGACCTCGTGCACGGTGTGCATCACGCGGCCTCCCCGCCGCACGACCTTGCACCGTTACCGCGGCAGCGGCTCGTCGTTGACGAGCGCGACCAAGCCGCGAACATGCCTGTACACGTACCAGGCCCACGTCGCGATCCAAAT
>JBDTOT010000084.1:0-10416 GCA_039933105.1 Gammaproteobacteria bacterium
CATGGCGGGGATGTGAAAGAATCGATCGGCCATGGACTTCATCGATGATCAAGGTTTCCGCGCCAACGTCGGCATCATTCTGACGGACGGCGGCGGCCGCGTATTGATTGCCGGGCGGGCCGGCCGCGGCGGTTGGCAGTTTCCGCAGGGCGGGATCCAACCGGCGGAAAGCCCCGAAGCTGCGCTGTTCCGCGAACTACACGAAGAGGTGGGGCTCGAGCAGAGCGATGTCGAAATCATCGGCTCGACCGAGGGCTGGCTGCGCTATCGTTTGCCGGACCGTTACATCCGCCGCGAGAAGACGCCACTGTGCATCGGCCAGAAGCAACGGTGGTTTCTGCTGCATATGACGTCCGCGGTCGAGCGTGTTCGCTTCGATCTCGGTCCTGAACCCGAGTTCGATCGGTGTCGCTGGGTGGATTACTGGCGGCCGGTGAAAGAGGTCGTCTATTTCAAACGCTCGGTGTATGTGGCTGCCTTGCACGAGCTTGGCCCGTTCGCGTTCCCCGACAACGGCCCGCCGCCGCCACCTTCGTGGTGGCCGCGCCGTTGGCAGCGAGCACTGAAAGGCGAAACCAGTGAGTAAGGTATTGCGCTTGGACGACCGGCGGTGGTGGATGTACGCGCTCGCGGCCGCCGTCGCCTTTGGTGCGTTGTACCTCGCTTTCGAGCTCGGGCGTTTTCGTTCGGGCTTCTCCGTCATCGATCACCGGCGAGATATCGCCGCGCTAACGCGACGCATCGACGAGGAACGGACCGCGGGCGAAGAGCTGCGCCGACAGATCGCAATCGCGCAGACCTCGGGTGAAATCGATCGCGAGACCTATTCCCAGGTTGAATCGAATCTGAGCAACCTCCAGGCGAAGATCCAGTCCCAAGAAGAGGAACTCGTCTTTTATCGCGGCATCGTCTCGCCGCAAGATGGCGTCGCAGGTCTGCGAATCCAGAGTCTCGAGGTGTTGCCGGCGGACGGCGAGCGCCGCTATTCGGTGCGAGTCGTCGTCGTCCAGGCAGTGGTGCACAGTAAAAAGCTTGCGGGGCAGATAAAACTACAGATTGAGGGGATGCGGGACGGCCAAATGGTGTCGCTCGACGGTTCTCAGCTGGCCGCCGGAGATGGGCGGTATGACATGGCGTACGACTTCCGCTACTTTCAGGGGCTCGAGACGGAACTCGAGTTGCCACTGGGATTCGAGCCGCAGCGCATCAATGTAGAGATCTGGCCGGGGGAAGCGAAGGCGGAGAAGGTCTATCAGAGCTTCGATTGGTCTGTCACTTCGGCCGGTTGAGGCCGTCGAGGTTCGAGAATGTTAGGCAAGAAATCACGCGGGCAAGCACCGATCGGCACGCTAGTGGGCGCCGACACGCGGGTCCATGGCGACATCGAATTCTCAGGCGGCTTCCACGTCGATGGTTACGTTAAAGGCAATGTAAAGGCCGCAGGAGACGAGCATGCTGTGCTCAGCATCAGTGAACGAGGGTGCGTAGAGGGCACGGTGATGGTGCCGCACGTGGTCCTGAACGGCACCGTCAAAGGTGACGTTCGGGCTACGGAACGCGTGCAACTCGGACCGAAGGCCAGGGTCATCGGTAACGTACAATACAAGCTGATCGAGATGTCTATTGGGGCTGAGGTCAACGGCAAGTTGATCCACGAGAGCGAGGGCGGCGCTACGAGCAAAGGCTCCGGCCGCACGCAGATCGAGCCCGTTGGCCGGCGCGCGCAATTGGAGAGTGAATCATGAGCGAACCACGTTTCGATGAATCCCCGCCGCTGAATTTCACGAACGCAGCGGCCCACAAAGTGGGTCAGTTGATCGAACAGGAAGGCAACGCGTCTTTGAAGCTGCGCGTCTACGTGCAGGGGGGCGGTTGCTCGGGGTTCCAATACGGGTTCACGTTCGACGAAGAGGTGCAGGAGGGCGACACCGAAATCGAGAATGGAGGTGTCACCTTGCTCGTCGATCCGATGAGCGTGCAGTACCTCATGGGCGCCGAGATCGACTACCGAGAGGACTTATCCGGCGCGCAGTTCGTCATCCGCAATCCGAACGCCGCGACCACCTGCGGCTGCGGTTCCTCGTTCTCCGTCTAAGCTGATACGCTCGGGCGGTGGTGTTGCCCGACCCGAAACCCTTCCCCGCCGTCGATCCCGCGGATGTCCTCGCCGCGGTCGATCTTGGCTCCAATAGTTTCCACATGGTCGTGGCCCGCACGCACCAAGGGCACCCTTCGATCGTCGACCGCCTGCGCGAGATGGTGAGGCTCGCGTCCGGGCTCGATGAGCATGGTTACCTCGACGACGCGAGCCAAGAGCGAGCGCTCAACACCTTGCGGCGATTCGGGCAGCGGTTGCGCGACATGCACGCACACCAAGTCCGCGTCGTCGGTACGAATACCTTGCGCCGCGCCCGCAACGCGGACGTGTTTCTTGCGAAAGCCGAAGAAGCATTGGGGCGGCCTGTGGAGGTCATCACAGGAATCGAAGAGGCGCGCCTGATCTACTTGGGCGTGTCGCACCACCTCGATTCGATAGATGGCCGAAATCTGGTCGTCGACATTGGAGGCGGGAGCACCGAGATAATCGTGGGCGAGGGTCACGAGCCGAAGCACCTCGAAAGTCTGTACATGGGCTGTGTGGGCTTCAGCAAGGAACATTTCGGGGACGGTAAGCTGACTCAGAAACGCTTCGACCGTGCGCGCGTTGCGGCGCGACTCGAGCTCACGCCGGTCGCCGCTGCGTTTCGACGCCATGGTTGGACACGGGCTATCGGTTCCTCGGGAACGATTCGGGCAGCCCATGACGTCGCGCGCGACCTCAAGTTGATCGATAGCGGCATTACTCTTTCGGCGCTCGAGAAGATCATCGCCGATCTCGTTGCGGCACGCCGCATCGAAGACGCGAAGCTGCCCGGCCTCGTGGCGGATCGAGCGCCCGTGTTCGCGGGCGGCGTCGCGATTCTCGCGGAAGTCATGAGTACGCTAAGAATCGAGCGCCTGCAGATCAGCGGCGGCGCGCTACGCGAGGGATTGCTGTACGACATGTTGGGGCGTCTGCAAGACGAAGACGCGCGAGAACGTTCGATTTTGGCCACGCAGTTGCGTTACCACGTGGACGTCGAGCAGGCGACGCGCGTGGAGGCCACGGCCGCCGCGCTTCTTGGTCAAGTCGAGCAACCCTGGCAATTGAGCGACGAACGCTACCGGCAGCTGCTGGTGTGGGCCGGGCGGTTACACGAGGTTGGCCTCGACATTGCGCATGCACGCTACCACCACCATGGCGGCTACCTGTTGGCAAACTCCGATATGCCGGGGTTTGTGCGCCTGGAGCAGTCTTTGTTGGCAGCACTCGTGACACTGCATCGGCGCAAGCTAGATGATCCATTCGTCGATGCGTTGCCGGCCGAGTGGCGCGCGCCCGCGTTCAGGTTGATCGTGCTACTACGGCTTGCGGTTCTATTGAATCGAACTCGCAGCCCATCGGATTTGCCACCGATCGCGTTGCACGCCGGTAAGGACTCTCTGGAGCTCGACTTCCCGTCCGGGTGGCTCGACGTCAACCCTCTGACAGCAGCCGACCTGGAGCAGGAGCGCGATTGGTTACGGGCGCGGGGCTTTGACCTGCGCGTCGCGAACGGATCGACCTAGCTCGCCTCGGCCAGTTGCCGCAGCAGCTTTACCTGGGCCGCAACGGGCTCTGTATCGGGCATGTGCGGCAAACGTTGGTACTCGCCACCGGGACGTAGCTCCCACGCCTGCGCGTTGTCGGCCAAATAGGTGTCGAGGTCGGCCATCACGCGCGTTTTGAGTCCTTCTTCGAGGATCGGGAACATGAGCTCGATGCGGCGGAAGAAGTTGCGGTCCATCCAGTCGGCACTTGCGCAATAGAGTTCTTCGTTGCCGCCGTTGTGGAAGTAGTACACGCGGCTGTGTTCCAGGAACCGACCGATGATGGAACGCACGCGGATGTTGTCGGATACGCCCGGCACACCCGGACGCAAGCAGCAGATGCCGCGAACGATCAGATCCACGTATACGCCAGCGCTCGATGCTTCGTACAGCGCGCGGATGATCTCTGGTTCCACGAGGGCGTTCAGTTTCGCGATGATGTGGCCTGTGCCGCCGCTACTCGCCTGACGCGTCTCCCGCCGTATCAGTCCGAGGAGGCGCTCGTGCAAGTTGAATGGCGACTGCGACAAGAGGTGCAGAGGCGGCGTGCGCATGAGGCTCGTGAGCTGCATGAACACCTGGTGCACGTCCTCGCCAAGTCGCTCGTTCGCTGACAGCAAGCCGTAGTCGGTATACGCGCGTGCCGTACGCGGGTGGTAGTTGCCCGTGCCGAGATGGACGTAGCGGCGTAGTCGGCCGCCCTCGCGGCGCACCACGAGTGCCATCTTGCAATGCGTCTTGTAGCCGACCACGCCGTATACGACGTGAGCGCCGGCTTCCTGAAGCTTGCTCGCGAGCTCGATATTCGCGGCTTCATCGAATCGTGCTCGGAGCTCGATCAGGACGGTGACTTCCTTGCCGGCTCGGGCGGCCGACACTAAGCTTTCGGCCAGCATCGAGTCCGGCATCGTGCGGTACAGCGTCTGCTTGATGGCCAACACAGCGGGATCATTGGCGGCGCGGTAAAGGAAGTCGACGACGGGCGCGAACGATTCGTACGGGTGATGCAGCAGGATGTCGTGCTTCGCGATCGCCTCGAATATGTTGGTTTTAACCAAAGATTTCGGTACGCCCGGCGTGAACGGCGGATACTTCAACTCCGGCCGATCGACGAGATCGTAGACGGCGAGCAACCGGTTCAGATTCACGGGGCCCGGCACTCGGTACAGATCGGAAGCCGTCAGCTGAAACTGTTCGAGCAGGTGCTCCGCGAGTTCTTCGGGGCAATCGTGCGCGGTTTCCAAACGCACAGCTGCCCCGTAGCGGCTTTCGAGTAACTCGCCCTCGAGCGCGGTGACGAGGTCGTCGGTTTCTTCATCGTCGACGAATAGATCGCTGTTGCGCGTCACGCGGAACTGATAACAGCCGTCGATCTCCATGCCAGTGAATAGCCGATCGACGAAAGCGTGGATGACAGACGATAGGAATACGAAGTCGGCCGCGCCCGTTCCTTCCAGTGTCGTTGGCAGTCGGATTAGTCGTGGCAATTCGCGTGGTGCTTGTACGATGGCTCGGTGGCATGGACGGCCGAACGCATCGCGGCCGTCGAGACTCACGATGAAGTTCAGGCTCTTGTTCAAGATCCGCGGAAAGGGCCGGGTGGGATCGAGCGTCGTGGGGCTCAACACCGGCACGATCTCGGTGAAAAAGTACTGCTCGAGCCACGCGCGGTGGTCGTTCGTCCAATCGTCACGACGCACGAAACGGATTCCGGCATCTCGTAGCGCGGGGATCAGATCGTCGTTCAGCAAACGGTATTGCTCTGTGACGAGCTTCGCGGTTTGCTCGGTAACCGTGCGCAACGCTTCGGCCGAGCTCATATTGTCCGGGCCAGCCGGCCCCGCGTTCGCGGCGAGCCGATGCTTCAAACCGGACACGCGGATCTCGAAGAACTCGTCGAGATTGGTCGACGAGATGCACAAGAATTTCAAGCGCTCGAGCAACGGAAGGCTCGTGTCTTTCGCCTGCTGCAAAACGCGAACGTTGAACGCGAGCTGTGACAGCTCGCGATTGATGTAGTAGTCGGGCAGTTTGAGGTTCAGCGTGTCCACAGGGACGACGCCGAATGTTTCAGAAAGGCTTCGGCGTCGAACTCAAGTATACGCCGCCGAGTATCGCGAAACGGCGGGCACCGGTCACAGTCGGCACGTTGCCCGCTTCGCCCCGCAGGCGGGCGCGAGCCAGCCACGCGAATGCGGCGCCCTCGACCCAATCTGGCGCAATGCCGAATTCGGCCGTGGTCTCGACGCTGATTCCGCTCACTCGTTTCAGTCGCGTCATGAGGTCTTTATTGTGGGCGCCACCGCCACAGACGATGAGCCGCCTGCACTCACCGAGGGCGCTGTGGACGCTAGTGCAGATCGTCCTTGCGGTGAGCTCCGCGAGCGTCGCCTGTACGTCTGCGGGCGCAGTAGCGAAATGACGCGACAGGTGGGCGTCGAGCCATTTCATGTTGAATAGCTCTCTGCCCGTGGACTTTGGCGCCGCTGCGGAAAAGTAGGGCTCCGTCAGCAGCGTCGCGAGCAACGCCGCATCGACGTTGCCACTCGCGGCCCATGCACCGTCGCGATCGTAGTCGGCGCCGCGATGGCGGTGTACCCACAGATCGAGCAGCGTATTGCCTGGGCCTGTATCGAATCCGGTAGCTGTGTGGCTAGGTTGCAATGCGGTGATGTTGGCGATGCCGCCGATGTTGACGACTGCACGCGCTTCGCTCGGGGCGCCGAAGCACCACGCGTGAAACGCGGGCACGAGCGGTGCTCCCTGACCGCCGATCGCCATATCGAACCGTCGAAAGTCGGCGACGGTGCTGATCCCCGTAGTCGCAGCGACGACGTTCGGGTCGCCGATCTGCATGCTAAACGGCTCGTTGCCGCTCGGCTCGTGGAAGATCGTTTGTCCGTGGTGGCCAATCGCGTATACGGCCTCGCGCTCGACGCCTGCTCGAGCAATGAGGTCGACGGCGCAGCCAGCGAAGAATGCCCCGACGGCATGATCCAGTGCGCCAAGCTCGCGCAGCTCTGTCTGCGGAACTTCCACCATGCGTCGCACACGCGCGAGCAGTCGCGGGGGGAATGGAGTTGTTGCTGCCTCGATGACACGGCAGCCGTGATCGCCCAAGTCGACGAGAACGGCATCGACGCCGTCGATGCTCGTGCCCGATATCATTCCAAGGTACAGCTCGTTCATAGCTCGGGGCGCATTTGCCGGTGAGGTTTCGCCCATCACGGAGCGAGCGTCGCTCAATTGGCGGCCGTCGTCGATGCGCCTTGCGAAAATGCGTCGAGCTCGCGCCAAAGGGGTTCCGCGGCCAGGCGGAATTCGGCCTGATGCTCGGGAGCCACCGGCTCTGCCGGAGGCAAAGCAACGGTGCGCGGATTCCGATGCACGCCGTTAACCCGATACTCGTAGTGCAGATGCGGACCGGTCGCGAGTCCCGTCATGCCGACATAGGCGATGATGTCACCTTGTTGAACGCGAGCGCCGACTCGCGCATTGGCGAAGCGGGACAGATGGCCGTAGAGCGTGGTGATGTTGCCGCCGTGCTGCAGAATCAGCACGTTGCCATAGCCGCCCTGCCCGCCACGGAACAGTACTTTGCCGTTGCCGGCAGCGCGAACCGGCGTGCCCGTGGGGGCGGCGTAGTCGACGCCTTGGTGGGCGCGGATCGTGTTCAGCAGCGGGTGACGGCGGTTCGGGTTGAAGTTCGAGCTGATCCGCGTGAAATTTAGCGGTGCGCGTATGAACGCTTTGCGCAGGCTGCGGCCGTCAGGCGTGAAGTAGTCGGCGCGGCCGTCACTGTCGCGAAACCGTACGGCCCGGTAAGCCTTGCCTTGATTGACGAATTCCGCGGCGACGACGTCACCGTCGCGCAGCTTGACCCCGTCGCGCCACAGCTCTTCGTAGATCACCGAGAATTGATCGCCTTCGCGGACGTCTTGGATGAAGTCGATGTCCCATTCGAAGATGCCGGCCATGTCCATTACGAGCCGATCAGCGATACCGGCGGCCGTACCGGCCTCGAAGAGCGAGCTCTGGATCACGCCGTGCGCGCCTGTGGTTCGCACGTCAACCTGGCGCTCGAGCGTGCGTGCCGCGAAGCCACTGTCCGCGCGTGCGATCGACAGTACCTTCACCTCGTCGATTTCGCGTTGTAGCGACACGACTTGGCCGTCGCGATGCGCGATCTCGAGCCGGTCGCCGGGTTTTAGCACCTTCAGAGCACGGGTCGCATCGGGCAGCGAGACGATGGCCGCCAAGTCCGACAAGCTGAGTCCGTTCCGGCGAAATAGCAGCTCGAGTGTGTCGCCGGGGCGCACGAGCAGATTCAGCATGGTGCTCGCGGGATCGATGAGCGGAGTTGCAGGGGGGGTGACCAGCGTCGGGTCGACACCTTGGAGCGGGCTTTCCAGAGCGCTGCTGGGGAGAATGATGGGCGGCGCGTCCGCGGACGCTTGCACCTCGGCTCCGCCGCGTGCGACCGGCACGGGTTCGCGCGGAGTGCCCAGCAGTAACAGGACGGCGCCCATGGGAGGCAACACTAAGCCAACGATGAACAGCGCCACACGGCGCCGACGACGGTCGGGTGTTCCGGCTCCGGTGTCTTTGTAGTCGTGGCGGATGCCACCGGTATAACGTGTCACCTAACACCCAGTGCGAAGGCGGCAGTAACTGTAACCGCTGACGACTTAACGGTCAAAATTATTGCTTTAAACTCAGTGAGCTACGGCACGACGGACGCCAGTGGTGACTCGTGGCTTGGGCGGGGCCCATGGCACCCATCCAACGAAGCTACTACGATTGTGAGCGTCGACCCTAGTTGCGCGCTTAGTCTATTCTTCGCACCCTTCACTGCGCGGGCGAATGATGGCAGCAACAAAGACACATGGTGGGGCGGAGTCCTTAGCTGAACTTTGTCGCGGGGCCGAGGAAATTCTCGTCGAATCGGACCTTGCCACTCGTTTGGCGCTTGGTCGGCCACTGCGCATCAAAGCGGGTTTCGATCCCACCGCGCCCGACTTGCACCTCGGCCACGTAGTGCTCCTCAACAAGATGCGGCAGTTCCAGGACTTTGGCCACGAGGTCATTTTCCTGATTGGCGATTTCACCGGCATGATCGGCGACCCGACGGGTAAGTCGGCGACCCGGCCACCGTTGACTCGCGACGAGGTCGCGGCAAATGCCACGACTTACACCGAGCAGGTCTACAAAGTTCTGGATCCCGACCGAACACGCATAGAGTTCAACTCGCGTTGGATGGGCAAAATGGATGCCGTTGGGCTGATCGAGCTTGCGGCAAGGCACACGGTTGCGCGCATGCTCGAACGCGACGATTTCCACAAGCGCTACAAAGCTGGAAAGCCGATCTCGATCCACGAGTTCCTGTATCCCTTGGTGCAGGGATACGACTCGGTCGCGTTGCAGGCCGACGTGGAACTCGGCGGCACAGACCAAAAATTCAACTTATTGGTCGGCCGCCAGCTACAGCAGACCTACGGCCAGTCGCCGCAGATCGTCATGACAATGCCGCTTCTGCAGGGTCTCGACGGCGTAAACAAGATGTCGAAGTCACTGGGCAACTACATCGGGATCGCCGAACTACCGCTGGAAATGTTCGGCAAGATCATGAGCATTTCGGACGAACTCATGTGGCGATATTTCGAGCTGCTGAGCGCCAAATCACTCAGCGACGTGCGGCAGTTGCGAAACGATGCTGCGGGCGGGCGCAATCCACGCGACATCAAGTTCCTGTTGGCGACGGAACTCGTAACACGGTTCCACGACGCGCCTGCAGCAGAACGGGCGCTGGGGGACTTCATCGCCCGGCATCGCGATCAAAGCGTGCCCCAAGACCTGCAGCTAGTCGAAGTGGTGGCGGTCGACGGCAGTATTGGCATCGCCCATCTGTTGAAGAGCGCCGGGCTAGTCGCCAGCACGTCGGAGGCGGTTCGCCTAATACAACAGGGCGGCGTGAGGATCGACGGTGAGCGCGTGGACGATCGTTCGTTTGCGATTGCTGCCGGCATGGAGCACGTTTTTCAGGTCGGCAAACGACGGTTCGCGCGAGTGCTGGTGAAGAGGTAGCCGCTGAAATTTGAGCCGTTCCTTCTCGTGCTCGAGCCTCGCGTGAAACTTTTTTTCTCAGGGGCTTGTAACGGATGAAGCAACGCTTATAATGCGCGCCCCTGCCTCTCCTGGACCTTTAAGTCCCTTCGAAGTTGGGTCGAGGACTTGGAGAGGCTGTGGCCGGAAGTTATACTTCTGGGTCTGCTCGGCGTAGTCGCTGGGCTGCTCTTTAACAATCTGTCTCAAGCAACTTGTGTGGGCGCTCGCAAGAGCAATAGTGCCAGAGTCCCTACCAACGGGTGCGTGCATCCTGAGGAAAGGACTCGAAAAAGCTCATAGTCTTTGTTTTGTTTTAAATTGAAGAGTTTGATCCTGGCTCAGATTGAACGCTGGCGGCATGCTTAACACATGCAAGTCGAACGGTAACGCGGGGGCAACCCTGGCGACGAGTGGCGGACGGGTGAGGAATACGTAGGAATCTGCCCATTTGTGGGGGATAACCCGGCGAAAGCCGGGCTAATACCGCATACGCTCTACGGAGGAAAGCGGGGGATCGCAAGACCTCGCGCTAATGGATGAGCCTACGTCGGATTAGCTAGTTGGTAGGGTAACGGCCTACCAAGGCGACGATCCGTAGCTGGTCTGAGAGGACGATCAGCCACACTGGGACTGAGACACGGC
>JBDTOT010000085.1:0-9106 GCA_039933105.1 Gammaproteobacteria bacterium
ACGTTGATCACGTCGTCGACGCGGCCGGTGATCCAGTAGTAGCCGTCGGCGTCGCGCCGCGCGCCGTCGCCCGTGAAGTACATGCCGGGGTATTGCTTGAAGTACGTGTCGACAAACCGCTGGTGATCGCCGTACACGGTACGCATCTGGCCCGGCCAGCTGTCGAGCAGCACGAGATTGCCGGAGGCGGGGCCTTCTAGAACCTTGCCTTCTTGATCGACGATCGCCGGCTTCACGCCGAAGAATGGCAGGGTGGCCGAGCCGGGCTTCAACTTCGTGGCGCCGGGAAACGGCGTGATCAGCATGCCGCCCGTTTCCGTCTGCCACCACGTGTCGACGATCGGGCAGCGGGCGTCGCCCACCACGTGGTAATACCACTCCCACGCCTCGGGATTGATCGGCTCGCCGACGGTACCGAGCAACTTCAGCGTGCGCCGCGAGCATTTCTTCACGGGCGCGTCACCCTCGCGCATCAGCGCGCGGATCGCGGTGGGCGCCATGTAGATGATGTTCACGCCGTGCTTGTCGACGACTTGCCAAAGCCGGCTCGCGTCCGGATAGGTGGGCACGCCCTCGAACATCAGCGACGTGGCGCCGTTCGCGAGCGGGCCATACACGATGTAGCTGTGGCCCGTCACCCAGCCGACGTCGGCAGCGCACCAGAACATGTCGCCATCACGGTAATCGAACACGTACTGGTGCGTGATCGACGCATGCAGCAAGTAGCCGCCCGTCGTGTGCAGCACGCCCTTCGGTTTGCCTGTGGAGCCCGACGTGTAGAGGATGAACAGCGGATCTTCCGCGTTCATCGGCTCGGGCGGGCACACCGGCGATGCCGCGCTCTTCAGGTCGTAGTACCAGTGGTCGCGACCTTCGACCCAGTTGATCTTGCCGGCCGTGCGCCGCACGACGACGACGGCGTCGACCTTCGTGCCTTTGAGCCCTGCGATCGCTTCGTCGACGTTGGCCTTCAGCGGAATTTTCTTGCCGCCGCGCACCCCTTCGTCCGCGGTGATCACGACCTTCGAGCCGCAGTCCTCGATGCGGCCTTTCAGCGCCTCGGGCGAGAAGCCGCCGAACACCACGGAGTGCACCGCGCCAATGCGCGCGCAAGCCAGCATCGCGGTGACCGTTTGCGGAATCATGGGCATGTAGATCGTGACGCGATCGCCCTTCTGCACGCCGAGCCGCTTAAGGGCGTTTGCGAACCGGCACACGCGCTCATGCAGCTCGCGATAGCTCCACATCCGATGCGGTTCGTTCGGGTCGTCGGGCTCCCAGAGAATCGCCGTTTGATCCGCTCGCTTGAGCAGGTGGCGGTCGAGACAATTGACCGAGACGTTCAACTGCCCGTCCGCGAACCAGCGCACGTGCAAGTCGTCCGCGCTGAAGCTCGTGTCTTTGACTTGGGTGAAGGGCTTGATCCAGGTCAGCCGCTCACGTGCTTGCTTGGCCCAGAACGCCTCGGTGTTCTCCACCGAGTCGCGGTACATCATGTCGTACGTGGTGGCGTTGACCAGAGCTCGTGCCGCGAATGCGGGCGGCGGCGGGTAGATCTTTTCCTCGCTCATGGCCCCGGATCATATAGAGGGGCACGGTGCTTTGGCACGTTTCGGGTTGCATGCTGCGCGAAGCGAGACTCGGCCAGCTACATTTCCGGCTTTGGCTTCTCGGCGGCTCGCGTAGTAGGTACGATCCCACCGTCCGGCAAATAACAGGGGACCGCATGGACACCACGAGACGCACACTGCTTACCACCGGGGCTGCTGTTGCCGCCGCCGCCGCATCGGGCGCGTTCGCGCAGCAGAGCCGCGAGGCGCCGGCCGCGGACAGCGGCAAATTCTTCGAGAGGGGCAAAGTGCGCATTCACTATCAGGATGCGGGCACCGGGTTCCCCCTACTGATCATTCCGGGCGGCGGATTGAATTCGACGATGCCGATGCTGGAGAAACCGTTCGACCCGCGCGTCGAATTCAAGAACGATTACCGCTGCATCACGGCCGACCTGCGCAACGCAAGCGCTGGGCAATCATCCGGTCCGCTAGAGGTCGACCGACCGTGGGACGCGTACACCGACGATCACCTTGGTCTCATGGATCATTTGGGCATCGATAAATTCGCCGTGATCGGCTTCTGCATCGGTGGCCCGTTCATCTGGAACTTGCTCAAGCGCGCGCCGAACCGGATCGTCGCCGCCGTGAGTGCACAACCGAGCGGCTTCCGCCCGGAGATGCCGACGCTGTTCTACGACAACAACATGACGGGCTGGGGTCCCGAGCTCGTGAAGCGCCGGCCCGAGATCACGATGGAGATGGTCGAGAAGTTCATTACGCGTATGTACCGCACGAACCCGGACTTCGTGTTCACGGCCACGCGCGACTTCGTGCGCTCGTGCCAGACGCCGGTGCTCGTGCTGCCGGACGACGTTCCCGCGCATCCGTACGCCGTGGCCATGGAAGTCGTGATGCTGGCGCCAAAGTCCGAGGTCAGCATCTACCCGTGGAAGGAGCCGGCGGAGCGCATTCCGATCGCCGTGCGGCAGGTGCATTCGTTTCTGCGGGCGCACGTGCCGGCGGTGTCGAAGTCGCGCAGCGGCGCCTGAGTTCTGGCGCCCGCGGCGTCAAGACTTTCGCCGCGGCAACCTTGACGCCCGCGGGACCGGGCCGGTCTAATAGCCGTCCGCTTGGCGCCCCACGGGCGCTTGAACGCACGGCCGGGTAGCTCAGTTGGTAGAGCAGCGGACTGAAAATCCGCGTGTCGCTGGTTCGATTCCGGCCCCGGCCACCATTCAGCCATCTACCGACGTCTACACACTTCTACAAAGTACCTGAAAATCAGGTACTTATTGCGATTCTCAGTCTACCGAGGTAGCCTCGCATCCACCCTCAGCTACCGCTTCGCCTGGGTAACTTCCTGGGTAACTCAAAACCGCCTGGGTAACTTTTGCCTGGGTAACTCACGAACGCTGGTTTTTTAAACAGTCTTATGCGGCTCAACGACACGATCATCCGCAACACGAAGCCTGGACCGACGCTGCAGAAGCTTTCTGATGGCGACGGTCTCTATTTTTTTGTGCAGCCGAACGGAGCGCGCTGGTGGCGCATGCGTTACTTCGTCAACGGCGTCGAGAAGATGCTGTCCGTCGGCGTGTATCCGGAAGTCTCGTTGAAGGAAGCGCGTCAGCGCCGCGAAGACATCCGCCGGAAAGTAGCGACCAAAGTCGATCCGAGCGAAGGGCGCAAAGCCGAGAAGCGAGCTCGTGCGGACACGTTCGAGAGCATCGCGCGCGAGTGGTGGGAGAAGCGGCGGAAACTGTGGAGCGAGATGTACGCCGGCGCTGTCATGACGCGCTTCGAGCAGGATATCTTTCCATTCATCGGCAAGAAGCCGGTGAAGACGCTCGCGGCTGCGGACTTTCTCGACTGCCTTGAACGGATGCAGAAACGCGGTGTGATCGAGACGGCGCACAAGGTGAAAACCAAGTGCAGCGAAGTCATGCGCTACGCCGCCGCGACGCGTCGGGCGGAGCGTGATCCCGTCGTCGACTTGAAAGGCGCGCTGCAGCCCGTGAAGCACAGGCATTACGCTACGATCACCTATCCATCCGAGGTCGGCGCGCTTCTGCGCGCGATCGACGGCTACCGAGGCAAGTCGCGCATCGTCGAATGTGCGCTCCGCCTATTGCCGCTCGTGTTCGTGCGCTCGTCAGAGTTGCGTTACGCCGAGTGGGAAGAATTCGATCTCGACAAAGCGCAGTGGAAGATCCCCGCCGAGCGCATGAAGATGGATGTTCCTCACATCGTGCCGCTGTCGAAACAGGCGGTCAGAGTCTTGCGCGAGCTGCATCCGTTCACGGGTCCGGACGGGCTGGTGTTCCCGAGCGTGCGTACAGTCACGCGGCCAATCAGCGAGAACACCATCAACTCGGCGCTTCGGCGAATGGGGTACACCAAGGATGAGATGACTGGCCACGGTTTCCGGTCGATGGCATCCACGCTGCTCAACGAGGAAGGCTGGCATCCCGATGCCATAGAGCGCCAGCTTGCACACTGCGAAGAAGACGACGTTCGCGCCGCCTACAACTATGCCGAGTACCTCCCGGAGCGTCGGAAGATGATGCAGTGGTGGGCCGACTATCTGGATGGGCTACGTGCTGATCGGAAGCAAAGAGCGACCGCTTCGCCTTCGCCTCGCATGCACTCACTGCACGGCGCCGACGCGCGTCGCTATCGCTCGGCTACTCGCCGGGCGGGGTCTTCGGCGCACTAGCAGTATTCAAGCCGACGTTGTTAGCACTCCCCGTCGCAGTTGAGTCGGTCTTTAGTCTCGATCGCTGAAGTATCGGCTAAGTCTTTTCAAGAACTTCGTCGGCGACGGCGCGACAAACGATGTTTACGCCACATCGCCCCGAATTCTCTCCGCTGTTTCGACGTGCGCGTTGGGCGAGTCTTGTGCTCGGGGCATGAGGAGTGAGGCTGCCATGGCGAGCGGGTCGCTAGCGCGAGATCCGATGATTAATGCAAGCGAGCTCGCTGCCGGAGCCATCAGAATTCTCCGGTTGCCCGAGGTCTGCCAAGTCACGGGCTTGAAGCGCGCGATGATTTACCGGCTGCAGCAGAGGAAGTCATTTCCGCAGAGTGTGAAGATCACCGATCACGCCGTCGGTTGGATTAACGCGGAAGTGCAGGCCTGGCTCGAGCAACGGGTTGCTGCGCGACAGGGCGGAGAGAGAGAAGAACGAGAGTCGTTAGCGGCCCGCGCCCGAGCTCCGTAGCGCGTTCATCCGTTGGCGGATCGCAGAGAAGTGCTGGGCGCCCCCGGCAGTAGCCGTGCCTCTCACAGATCGTGTTGGATAAAACGGTCGATTTCCTGCGACCAGTCCGCCGCAATCTCACTCAGACTTGGTGATGATGATTCGAGCAGCCTGCAGGCGAACCGACGTGCTAGGTTCTGTTGCGGAAGTTTTCCGACAAGATATTCAACGGGCGATTTGCCATCGACGCGAGCCAGCAGCAGCGCAGGAAGTAGTTCCGCGGCGCGGCCTTCCAACGCCCCCCGCGGCTCGAAAGTTGTTTCTCTGAAATACGCCTCGGTCAGTTGTTCGAAGCTCCGCAATAGAGCCGCTGCGCAATCGGGTCGGATCAAAGTCTTGAGCAGCAGATGGTTGAGGCAGAAAGCTAGGTCAAACGCCGGATCGCCATACCAAGCGCACTCAGCGTCGAGAAACACCGGCCCATCTGCACCGATGAGGATGTTCTTTGGGCTTACATCGCCGTGCACGAGAGCCGAAGCAACCGAAGCCGTGCGTTCGGCGAGGCCCTTCAAGCGCTCGGACAGTTCAGGATGCCGCGCTGCGGTGGTCAGCAGATACGGTTCTAGCCGTAGGGCATGAAAATTGTCGAGCGAATCGAATGATCTGGCCAAGTCAGGACGTTTGGCACTCAACTCGTGTATTCGGCCGAGCACACTGCCGACTTGCGCAGCTACGTCAGGGGTGACGATCCCGCTCAAGAGTCGCGACTTCCAGATCGGGAACTGTTCGGGCGGGAGAAAGCTCATGGCCAACACGCCCGCCTTTTCATCATGTGCGAGCGGACGTGGCACAACCTCCGGTAGGTGCTCTGCTACGAAGCTCAACCACCTCCATTCGTAGATGTTGCGTGAGATCGGGGCCTGCCAATCACTTGCTACTTTGAGCTTTGGCAGAGCACGCTTGACGCATAGGCTGTGTTGTCGCAAATCGACTCGCCAGATCTCGGACGAAACGCCTCCTGTTAACGCATGCCACACCGCTGGCTCGTCGCGGTCCGCAAGCCCGTTAGCGCAAAGAAAATCATCAAGGACGGCAGCGTGCTGAGCCGACACTTAACGATCCTTTCCCCAGACGGCTTCGTTCAATAGCGGCTCTCCGCTTTGAAGACGGCGACAATTCTCAAACGCAAGATGCAAGCTCCGCTCGATGGTCTCAGGCGTAAGCCAGGCTATATGGGGAGACAACACAACATTGGGTAGCGAAAACAGAGAATGGCCCGCGGGTGGCGGTTCGGTACCGAAAACATCGAGACCCGCTCCGCCGAGGCGACCGATCTTTAGCGCGGTGACCAGCGCCTCTTCGTCAATCAACTCACCTCGCGCCGTGTTGACGATCACTGTTCCCGGCTTCATGCGCTCAATGGACGCCGCATTGATCAGGTGACGCGTCGAGCCCGTCAGAGGCACGTGCAAGGAAACAATGCTCGCTTCGCTAAGCAGGTCGTCCAGGGTTCGGTAGTCGGCTTCCACGCCAGCGATCGGTCCGCGGGCGTGATAGATCACTCGAGCCCCAAGAGCGCGCAGCACCGGCGCCAACTGTCGCGCAACGGCCCCGAAACCGATAAGGCCTACTGTACGTCCCGCAATTTCTCCGCTCGATTCCAACGTCTCGGCCGGCAATGTCCAGCCCTTCCCAGCTCGTGTGGCAGCATCGAAAGGTACGATGCGTCGCAATACTGCGAACATTAACGCTAGCGTCTGCTCGGCCACCGCCCGAGTATTTGTGCCTGGCATGTTGGCAACCTTGATACCCCGCGACGCTGTGGCCGCCCGGTCAATTGTGTTAAGGCCCACCCCGATCTTCTGAATCAGTCTCAAGCGAGGTGCTTGCTCAAGCATCTTCTGCGTCACGGGTTCCAGAACATGCAACAAGACTTCGGCGTCGGCGATCTCACGGGTGAATGCCAGAGTGTCGCGCTCATCGACCACTACCGTTCGCAAGTCGTCGGTACTCAATGCCGCCAACCGCTCACGCAGCTTCGGTCCCGCGCGGTAGTGCATCACCGCTTTCACGTCTGCGCTCGCTCACCACGCAGCGCTGCCGCACCGCTGAACGACGCTTTTGGTCCGAGTGCTTCTTCGATTCGGAGCAATTGATTGTATTTAGCGACGGTGTTGGAGGTGCGAAGGGAGCCAATCTTGATCTGTCCCGCGGCACTGCCCACGGCAATGTCCGACATGAAGGCATCTTCGGTCTCACCGGAACGTGCGGAGACGATCGTGGCGAAGCCGGCCTCCTTTGCCTGTGCGATCACCTCAAGCGTGCCGCTGAGCGTCCCATTTTGGTTGGCTTTCACGAGCACGCCGTTGGCGATGCCCTCGCGGATGCCGCGCGCCAAACGTAGGGGATGCGTCGTGAACAGGTCATCGCCTACGAGTTGCACTCGATCTCCTATTCTCGTCGTTAGGACGCGCCATCCCTGCCAATCCTCTTCTCCGAGGCCATCCTCGATCGAGGCAATTGGAAACTCCCTAATCCATTCTGCAAAGAGTTCGATCATCTCCTCAGTAGTGCACACTCGGCCCTCGCGCGAGAGACGGTAGCGGCCATCCTGCTGTCTCAAACCACTGGCGGCAGCATCGATGGCGATAGCGACATCTTCGCCGGGCTTGAGTCCGGCTGACTCGATGGATTCAATCATCATCAAGAGGGCGTCTCGACCGTTCTTAAATCCCGGACTCAATCCGCCTTCGTCGGCCAGCAGCGTGGGCAAACCTCGCTTGCGAGAGACTTCCGTGGCCGCGCTCCGTACTCTGCCGATGAGATGAATTGCCTCTTCCATGGAATCGGCACGCATGGGCACGGCGAGAAAATCTTGTAAGTCCATACCGCCGGCAGCGTGCAAGCCACCGCTCAAGATGTTCACCATGGGTACCGGCAGGGCTGGACGGGCTTCACCAGTAAGCTGCGCAATGCGCTCGAAGAAGTGCTGACCTTGAGAGTTCGCGACGGCGCGACACACCGCCAGTGAGACTGCTAGCGTCGCATTGGCACCAAGACGAGTGAGCAAGTCCGTGCCGTCTAGCTCGCGCAGTTCGGCATCGATGCCTTGTTGCTCTCGCCCATCGTGGCCGATGAGGCATGCGGCGATTTCGCCGTTGACGTTCCGGACTGCCTTGAGAACCCCCAAGCCGCTGTAACGAGCGGGATCGCCGTCGCGCAATTCGTGAGCTTCGGACGTCCCGGTCGAAGCGCCGGAGGGCACGCTGGCCCTACCGAAACAGCCATCCTCTAGAAAAGCATCGGCTTCAAGAGTTGGACGACCGCGGGAGTCCAAAATTTGACGAGCACGAATTTGTCTTACACGCGTTCTCATCAGCAAACTCTCGTCCCGTCGGGTCGTGTCGAAGCCTTCGCCGTCAGCCCGTCGCGATCGGCACGCTCGAGGATTTTAGACGAGCTCCAGCTTCACCTCACGTCCCAAAGCGCGCGCCGCCTTGAACACGGTATCGAGCTGAATCTTGTCGTTGGCGGGATCGAGGATGCGGTCGAGCTGGCTGCGGCTTGTACGCATGCGCTTGGCCATTTCATTCTTGGTCACGCCGCCATCAGTCATCGCGCGCTCGAGCTCCCAGGCGAGAACGCGCTTCACCGCAACTGCGCTCGCCTCTTCATGCAGCCCTTCTTTCTTGAGATAGCTTTCGAAAGACGAGCCGATGCGCCCTTTCCTATTCCTGGTCATGATGTCACCTCTTTCATTCGCTTCAGCGCCAAGTCCAGTTCTTTCTTTGGCGTCTTCTGCGTTTTCTTGATAAAGCCGTGCAGCAGCACCATGCGCTGCCCGGTTACGCAGAAGATCACGCGGGCGATGCGGCCCGTGGCGAGATCGCTGCGGATTTCATAAAGGCCTTTGCCGAGCGAACGGCACACTGGCATTCCTAGCGGCCAGCCGTACTCGGCGGTGGCGATATCCTGGCCGACGATGCGCCGGTCATTCTCATCCAGTGCCTTGAGCCACTCCCGCACCGGTTCGTTCCCGGCCGCCGTGCAATAAAATGCCGCCGGGAGTTTCTTGATCTCGACCAAAGGGCACCACTCCTTCTGTTTGAGCGTACCTTATAAGGTACATACCTGTCAAGGAAAGAGGGGCTCTGCCAAGTGAGGAGAACATGCACGCGGTTGAGCGTGAGCTGGCGTGCTGCGCCAGTCAGTCGGACGTTTGTGAACGACTGCGGCGCGTTCAGCAACCATGAGCAGACACGATTTCGCAGCGTCGTCGTGCAAGTGCTTACGAGTTTGGAACGACAGCGGATGAAGGAGAGTTGCGAGGTATCGGGGCGAAATACCCATCCA
>JBDTOT010000086.1:0-8772 GCA_039933105.1 Gammaproteobacteria bacterium
GTCGACTTCGAAGGGTGTCATGACGAACCGCCAGGCGAGGGCGGAAGGTCATGGCGGCGAAGTTCTGTGCATCGTTCTCTGATCCACCACGAATTCATCGAGTCATAACGATGTCGAGAGTAGGTAAGAAACCCGTCGAGCTCGCTAAGGACCTGACCGCAGAGGTTCAGGGCCAGTCCGTCACGATCAAGGGTAAGAAGGGCAGCCTCACGCTGGCCGTCAACTCCGAGATCGAAGTCACTCTCGAGGGCAACCTCGTGAAGGTCGCGCCGCGCTCCGGCAGCAATTTCGCGAACGCGATGGCCGGCACGACGCGCGCGCACATCGCGAACATGGTTACAGGCATGTCGACGGGCTTCCAGAAGAAGCTCGAGCTCGTCGGTGTCGGTTATCGCGCTGCCGTGCAAGGACAGAAGCTGAACCTGACGCTCGGTTTCTCGCACCCGGTCGAGTATCCGATTCCGAAGGGCATCACGATCGAAACGCCGAGCCAGACCGAGATCATCATCAAGGGCGTGGATCGGCAGCAGGTGGGGCAGGTCGCGGCCGATATTCGCGATTACCGCCCACCGGAGCCTTACAAGGGCAAGGGCGTTCGTTACAACAACGAACAGATCGTTCTGAAAGAAGCGAAGAAGAAGTAGCCATGGCGATCGACAAAAAAGCCAGCCGACAACGCCGCGCGCGCCGCGCACGAGCGCGCATCTCGTTGCAGGGCATTCACCGTCTGTGTGTGCATCGCACGCCGCAGCACATTTACGCGCAGATCATCGCGCCGGAAGGCAATCGCGTAGTGGCGAGCGCCTCGACGCTCACGAAGGATCTGCGTGGCAGCCTGAAGGGCACCGGCAACGTCGCGGCTGCTGCCGCTGTCGGCAAGCAGATTGCGGAGCGCGCGAAGGAAGCCGGCGTCGAAGCCGTCGCCTTCGATCGTTCAGGGTTCAAATACCACGGTCGCGTCAAAGCGCTGGCCGATGCCGCCCGCGAAGCGGGCCTCAAGTTCTAACGGCCCCCGGAAATATACCGAGCTGATAACAGATGGCAAATGCTGACGAGTTTCAAGAAAAGTTGGTCGCGGTAAACCGCGTTGCCAAGGTCGTTAAAGGCGGCCGGCAATTCGGCTTTACGGCGCTGACAGTGGTCGGTGACGGCAACGGCCGCGTCGGCTTCGGCTACGGCAAGGCGCGCGAGCTGCCGCTCGCGATTCAGAAAGCCATGCAGGCCGCACGCAAGAATTTGTTCACCGTGGCCCTGAAGAGGGACACGTTGCAGTACGAACTACACGGCGCGCACGGCGCGACGCGAGTGCTCATGTTGCCCGCCTCCGAAGGCACGGGTGTCATCGCGGGCGGTGCGATGCGCGCGGTGCTCGAGTGTGCAGGTGTGCGTAATGTGCTCGCGAAGAGCTATGGCTCGCGCAACCCGATCAACGTGGTGCGCGCCACCATGAACGCGCTGTCGCGGATGCAGTCGCCCTCGCAGATCGCGGCGAAGCGCGGCAAGACCGTCGAAGAGATTTTCAGCTAAGGATCTACCCGTGGCGAAAGGTAAAAAAGAGGTTCGGCTCACGCTGCTGAAAAGCAGGTTCGGCCGTACGCCCGGGCATGCGCAGTGTGCACAGGGTTTGGGTTTGCGCCGCCGTCATCAGAGCGTGGTCGTGAAGGACACGCCGGAAAACCGCGGCATGATCGACAAGATCAAATACATGCTGCTGATCGAGGAGGCTTGAGATGCGCTTGAACGATCTGCGCCCGGCAGCGGGCAGCAAGAGCAACCATAAACGTCGCGGGCGTGGCATCGGCTCGGGCCTCGGCAAAACCGGCGGTCGCGGCGTGAAAGGTCAGCGCGCTCGCGCCGGCGGTTACCACAAGGTCGGCTTCGAGGGCGGCCAGAGCCCGATGCAGCGGCGCTTGCCGAAGATCGGCTTCGTGTCGCACACGCCGAACAAGACAGGCGAAGTACGCGTGCACGAGCTCGCACGGTTTGCCGGTAAGACGGCGGACCTCGCGGCCTTGAAAGCGGCCCACATCGTCGGGAAGCAGGCCGAGTTCGCGAAGGTCATCGCGTCCGGCACGCTCGACAAGGCAGTCACGGTGGGCGGTCCCGGCGTCAAGGTCACGGCCGGCGCACGCAAGATCATCGAAGCCGCGGGCGGCAAGGTAGTGGAGTAAGGGTTTTATGGCGAAGGCGGGTACAGTCAATCCGGCTACCCTACTCGGCGACGCGACGCGTTCCGCCGATCTACGCCATCGCCTGCTGTTTTTGATCGGCGCGCTCATCGTGTACCGCATCGGCACCTACATTCCGGTGCCCGGCATCGACCCCGTCGCGCTGCAACGGTTCTTCGATCAACAGTCCGGCACGATCCTGAGCATGTTCAACATGTTCTCGGGCGGCGCCTTGCGGCGTTGGTCGATCTTCGCGCTCGGCATCATGCCTTACATCTCAGCGTCCATCATTTTGCAGATGGGTTCGCACATCATTCCGTCGCTCGGTCAGCTGCGGAAAGAGGGCGAGTCCGGTCGGCGCAAAATCACTCAGTACACGCGCTACGGCACCGTCATATTGTCGACGTTCCAGTCCGTCGCTGCGGCGAGCGCGCTGCAAACGCAGGGCGTCGTGCTGAATCCGGGCACGGGGTTCGTCGTGACGGCCGCCATCACGCTCGTGACGGGCACGATGTTCCTGATGTGGCTCGGCGAACAGATCACCGAGCGCGGCGTCGGCAACGGTATCTCGATGATCATTCTGTCGAGCATCATGTCCGGCTTGCCGTCGGCCATTGGTGGCACGCTCGAGCTCGTGAACACGGGCGGCATGAACCAGGCGATGCCGTTCATACTCGCGTTCCTGATTCTCGGGGTCACGGCCATCGTCGTGTTCATGGAGCGCGCGCAGCGGCGTATCGCCGTGAACTATGCGAAGCGCCAGCAAGGCCGGCGCATGTACGCGGGCCAGACGAGCCACTTGCCGTTCAAGATCAATATGTCGGGCGTCATCCCGCCGATCTTCGCGTCGAGCCTCATTCTGTTCCCCGCGACGATTGCGACGTGGTTTGGCTCGAGCCAGGCAGTGCCATGGCTGCAGCGCGTCGCCGCGAGCCTGTCGCCCGGTCAGCCCGTGTACATCATTTTGTACGCGTCGCTGATCATGTTCTTCTGTTTTTTCTACACGGCGCTCGTATTCAATTCGCGCGAGACGGCCGACAATCTACGTCGCTCGGGCGCATTCATCCCGGGCATCCGCCCAGGGCAGCAGACCGCCGAGTACATCGACAAGGTGCTGACGCGTCTCACGTTCTGGGGTGCGCTGTACATCACGGCCGTGTGTCTATTGCCAGAGTTCATGATCCTGGAGTTCAGCGTGCCGTTTTACTTCGGCGGCACGTCGCTGCTGATCATCGTCGTAGTCACGATGGACTTCATGGCGCAGCTACAGGCTCACATGATGACTCACCAATACGAAGGGCTGCTCAAGAAGGCGAACCTCCGTGGTTACGGAAAGAGCAACTCTTAGGCAGCAGGTTGGAGCTTAGAGATGAAAGTCAGGGCATCGGTGCGCAAGATTTGTCGGAAGTGCAAGATCGTCCGTCGTCGCGGCGTCGTGCGCGTGATCTGCGAGGATCCGCGTCACAAGCAGCGGCAGGGCTGAGCGCACGGATCGAAAGAGGTTAGAACGCAATGGCACGTATAGCGGGCATCAACATCCCCACCAATAAGCACGTTGGCATCGCGCTGACGCATGTCTTTGGCATCGGTCGCAATCGCGCGATCAGTGTTTGCAAAGCTGCGAACATCGATGCGACGACCCAGGTCAAAGATTTGACCGAAGCCGAGGTCACGCGGCTGCGCGAAGTCATCGCCAAGTTCCCGGTCGAAGGCGACCTGCGCCGCGAAGTGGCGATGAACATCAAGCGCCTCATGGACCTCGGCGTCTATCGCGGCATCCGTCATCGCCGCGGCTTGCCGATGCGAGGCCAGCGCACTCGGACCAACGCGCGCACGCGCAAGGGTCCTCGGCGCGGCGTGAAAAAGAACTAAGGAGTTAGCATGTCAGCTACGCCCCCCGCCGCAGCAACACCGAAGGTTCGCAAGAAAGCGCGCCGGCAGATTCTCGACGCCGTTGCGCACGTTCATGCGTCCTTCAACAACACGATCATTAGCATCACGGACCGGCAGGGCAACACGCTCGCTTGGGCCACGGCCGGCAATTGCGGCTTCAAGGGCTCGCGCAAAAGCACGCCGTTCGCGGCGCAGGTTGCCGCCGAGAAAGCGGGTAACAACGCCAAGGAATACGGCGTGAAGAACCTCGAGGTGCGCGTGAAAGGTCCCGGCCCGGGCCGCGAGTCCGCGGTGCGCGCGTTGAACTCGGTCGGGTTCCGGATTACGCAGATCGAAGACGTGACTCCCATTCCTCACAACGGCTGCCGTCCGCCGAAGAAGCGTCGGGTCTAACCGGGATACACCATGGCACGATATAGAGGTCCAACCTGCAAGCTCGCTCGCCGCGAGGGCACCGACTTGTTCTTGAAGAGCGGGCTCAAGCCGCTCGAACAGAAGTGCAAGCTCGAAGTCCCGCCCGGCGGCGCCAAGACGCAGCGGCGTCAGCGCCTGTCCGACTACGGCGTGCAGTTGCGGGAGAAGCAGAAGCTGCGCCGCATGTACGGCGTGCTCGAGCGGCAGTTCCGCAATTACTACAAGAAAGCTTCCGCTATCAAAGGCTCCACGGGCGAGAACCTGCTGCGGATGCTCGAGGCTCGGCTCGACAACGTGGTCTATCGCATGGGGTTTGCCTCGACGCGCGCCGAAGCGCGCCAGCTGGTGGGTCACCGCGGAATCCAAGTCAACGAGCAGATCGTGAACATTCCTTCGTATCAACTGAAGGCGGGCGACAAGATCGCCGTTCGCGAGCGCGCGAAGGAACAGCTCCGTATCAAGTCCGCGCTGTCGGTCGCGGCTCAGGTCGGCTTCCCGGAGTGGGTCGAGGTCGACGACCAGAAGATGCAGGGGCTCTTGAAGAACCTGCCAGAGCGAGACGAGATTCTGCCGGACATCAACGAGAATCTGGTCGTCGAGCTGTACTCGAAGTAAGAAGGACACCTTAGATGCAAGAATCAGCAACGGAATTCTTGCGGCCGCGAGCCGTCAAGGTTCAGCCGCTCGGCACCAATCGCGCCCGTGTAACGGTCGAGCCGTTCGAGCGCGGCTTCGGTCATACCCTTGGCAATGCGCTGCGGCGCGTGCTGCTGTCGTCCATGCCGGGCGCAGCTATCGTCGAGGCGGAGATCGAGGGCGTGCTCCATGAGTACACCAGCATCGAGGGCGTTCAGGAAGACGTCGTCGATATCCTGCTCAACCTGAAGTCGGTCGCCATCAAGATGCATACGCGCGACGAGGTCGAGCTGCGTTTGGCGAAGAAGGGCCCGGGCCCGGTGCGCGCCGGTGACATCGTCACCGATCACGGCATCGAGATCGTGAACCCCGACCTCGTGATTGCGAACCTCACGAGTGCCGGCGAGCTGCGCGCCTTCTTGAAGGTCGTGCGCGGTCGCGGCTATCGTCCCGCGGTGCAGGCCGCGCGGTTCGAGGAGCAGAGCCGGCCGATCGGCCGCCTACAACTCGATGCTTCGTTCAGCCCGGTCCGTCGCGTCACGTACACGGTGGAGCGCGCGCGCGTCGAGCAACGCACGGATCTCGACAAGCTGATCGTCGACATCGAGACGAACGGCACCATCGACGCAGAAGAGGCGATTCGCCGCGCCGGCTCCATCCTGAAGAGCCAGCTCGACGTGTTCGTCGATCTGCAGGGCGAAGATGAGATCGGCTTCGGCCGCACCGAGACGCAGGTCGATCCGATCCTGCTGCGCCCGGTCGACGAGCTCGAGCTCACGGTGCGTTCGGCCAACTGCTTGAAGGCTGAGAACATCAATTACATCGGCGACCTCGTGCAGCGCACGGAAGTCGAGTTGCTGCGCACGCCGAACCTGGGCAAGAAGTCGCTGACCGAGATCAAGGAAGTGCTCGAGCAGCACGGCTTGGCGCTCGGCATGCGCCTCGACAATTGGCCCCCGCCCGGGCTGCGCGGCGAAGAGCCGCCGGCGCCGTCGACACCTACGTCGATCGCGTCGTTCTGATCAAGAACGGAGCTTTGAACGATGCGTCACAGAAATTCCGGCCGCAAGCTCGGTAGGAACTCGCCGCACCGGCGCGCGATGTACCGCAATATGGCGGCGTCGCTGCTTGTGCACGAAACCATCCGCACCACGCTGCCGAAGGCGAAGGAACTGCGCCGCGTCGTAGAGCCGTTGATTACGCTTGCGAAGGTGGACGGCGTGAGCCGTCGCCGCTTGGCTTTTGATCGGCTCCGCGACGACGCGGCCGTCGGCCGGTTGTTCACCGAGCTCGGCCCGCGCTTCAAGAGCCGCCCGGGCGGTTATCTGCGGATACTGAAGACCGGCTTCCGCGCCGGCGATTCCGCGCCGATGGCGATCGTGCAGCTGCTCGATCAGCCCGAGAAGCCAGTCCAGACCAAGGAGCCGCGCACCACGGCGTAGCGCGGCAGGTCGCAAGACACCGTGGCCCGCAAGCGAGTCGTTACCGACGCGCAAATCACGCGGGCCGCACGCAAAGTGTTTCTCGAACATGGCACGCGTGCGCCCGTCTCCTGGGTCGCACGCGAGCTCGGCGTTTCCTCCGCCACCGTGTTCGTGCGGATGGGCTCCAAGGCGGGCCTCATCAACGCGGCGCTGTGGCCGCCGGATCCTCCGGTGCTCGCCCGTCTCGAGCAAGGCTTCCAACACGGCGCGGCCGCCGCACACCAGCTACGCGACATCGTGGTCGAGCTCATGCGTTACGTCGACGCAGAGATCCCGGCCACGTTCACGTTGTATGCGGCCGGGCTGCGCGCGAAACCCGGCGAGGATTTCAGCGACGTGACGCCTGCGCGGCTGCGCCGCGCTCTGGCCAAGTGGTTGCGACAAGCCGTTCGCGCTGGCGAGCTGGCCTGCGCGCCGCGCACCGCAACCGAGCTGATCCTGGGCGTCCTCGAGGCGCGTGCGATGCACGCGTTTCTGGCACGGCGCGCGCTCCCTGCACGGGAGCAGACGGGCTTCATTCGCGTCTTACTGCATAGCGCGCTCCGCTAGCAAAATCGGCGTTGACGCATTTACCCCCCGCGGCCTATAAGTAACGCGCGAGTTAATAATGGACCGCCGAGGCATTGGCGATCGTAGGGGGTAGCATGCAAACGTTGCGTAGGTTTCGGACGGGATTGCCGCGGGCTCGCGGCAGCCTGATGCGCCGTTCACTCATTGGTGTCTGCCTCGCCGCCGCCGGGTACGCACTCGTTGCGCCCGCGCTCGGGCAGCAGAGCGTCGGCCGTGGCGCTCGCGATCCCCTGCACGTCGACGTCATTGTCGGGTCGGAAGGCAAAGGCATGTATGCGGGCGCCGGTGTGCCCGCCGACAACATGCCGATCTATGCAACGAAGGATGGCGAAGTGCCGAAAGGCGTCACGCCGCTAGCGCACGACATCTTCTCCACGAAAGACTTCTACAAGGACAAGGCGCTCTGGAGCGACAAGCGCTATTACCGTTGCAACTCGCCCGTGGGGCTCGAGCAGATCTGGGGCGCGTACATGTACCCGCTGATCGGCAGCGACCCGCCGCGCACGGCCGCGTGGGGATTCTGCGACCGCGATTATCCGCGCAAGGAGATCGTGAGCCCGTATCCGTTCAAGACGGCGAAAGAGCACTACCAGGCGCTGCTGAAAGAAACGCGCTCGCACGGCGGCCCGACCGTCCACACGCAGGCCACGGTGCCGAACTGGACCGGGCAGTACGCACGCGCTCGCGCGAAGACCGATACCTGGTACTTCGGCGCCACCCTCCAGGTGCCCACGTACCTTTCGTTGCTTACGCCGGAATATCAGCAGCGGTTCGTGCAGGAGATGTACCACTACGCGGGAAGCAACGCGGCGCAATGGCCGGGGTCGTACTGCTGGCCCGAAGGCTTCATGCGCCGCTTCGCACAGTACGGCGGCGGGTCGGTCAACTTCGTCGTGACTCCGACCCTCGTGCTCGACATGCGCAACGCCGCGAAAACGATCATCACGCAGATCCACATCGGCGGCGAGTTTACGGAAGACAAGGTCGGTCCGCCGCGGCTCGGCGCCGCCGTGCCGCAGTGGACCGGCGAGACGATCGGGTTCTGGGACGGCGAGGCGCTGATCAGTTGGACGTCGAACCTGCAGGGCTGGATCAATCATGGCGGCGCGGAGTACAGCAACGACCTGCAGTCGATCGAGATCTACACCCCGCGCAAGGATGCGAGCGGTAAGCTGATCGGCATCAAGCACGAGACCGTGCTGTATGACCACGATTCGTTGGTGGATCCCGTCCGGATCGTTCAAAACTGGAACAAACGAGACCACGAAGACCCGTTCGTCATCATGGAGTGCATCCCGCAGATCTTCCCCATCAAGGGTGTCGCTACGCCGGTGTCACCCGGCACGGAATTTCCTCACGAGTTCCTCGATATTCTCGGCCGGCCGTGGGCGCAGATCTGGGAGAAGTACCACGAGAACGGTATGGACCGGCCGGAGCCCGAGGACATCTTCTCTTTCAAGTAGGGGAACGACGGCCCGCGATTGACTTGGGTGCCGGGCGTGCCGGCGGCGCGCCCGCGCGGCAACGCCCGAGAGTGCCGTCGGTGTGACGCAGAGGGCCCCTCGCGGGACCGTCTGCGCACAGGGATGTGCGCAGCCGAGCCGCAG
>JBDTOT010000087.1:0-8672 GCA_039933105.1 Gammaproteobacteria bacterium
CGCGGCGTCTCACACCGCGCGCGGACCGACGAAAGCAACCAGAGCGCCGCCTGGGTCCGTGGCGACGAACGAGTACTCGCCGCCGGGGATCTGGTTTGGCTCGCGGACGACTTTGCCGCCGTTCGTCGTCACCGCTACCTCGGCACGCGCGATATCCTCGACGCCGAAGTAGAGGAGCCACGACGGCTTTGCGGCCTGCCTGATCATCGGCCCGATGGCGCCAATACGAGTGTCCCCCGAGTCGACGAACAAGTAGTCGCCGGCCGAGCCCATCGACATTTTCTGGTCGATCGTCCAGCCGAGCAGGCTCGCGTAGAACGGCTGTGCCGCCAGAGCGTCGTTGGTCACGAGCTCGTTCCAGCGGCAATGGCCTGCTTTCTTCACGTCGAAGAGATCGCTCTGTGCGTCGGGCCGGCCGGGCGGCGGTGTCGGTTTCATGACATAGAACGCCGCGCCCTGCGGATCCGAGAGCATTGCGATGCGGCCCGCACCGGGGACATTCTGCGGCGGCATCCACTGCTTGCCGCCGAGCTTCGTAGCGTTAGCCAGCGCCGCGTCCACGTCGTCGACGTGGAAATACGGCAGCCAACCGGGTTCCGCGCCGCCGCTTTGCATGTCTTTAGTCAGCGTGAGGACGCCGCCCGCGGCGCCACCATCGGCGCGACCGATCATGCGGTACTCGGAACCGCTTGGCACCCGCGCCGCGTCGTCTGGAATGCTCCAGCGCAACACGGCGCGATAGAAGGGCGCGACGTCGCGTGCGTCGGGCGTCATGAGCTCGTACCAGATCGGTCGTCCCGCCATCCTCATTCTCCCTTCATGAGCAGCGACTCGAAGCCGCCGAAGATCATTCGCTTGCCGTCGAAGGGCATGCTCATCGACCTCATACGCGGATCGGCCATCATCTTCTCGTGGCTCGCGTCGGCCATCGCTTTATCGGGCCACGTTACCCAGGAGAACACGATCTTTTCGCCGCCTGTGGCCTGCACCGCGCGGCGAAAGTCCGTGACTTTCCCGTCGCTGATATCCGCTTCCCAACCTTCGACCTGCGTCAAAGCGCCGTAGTCCTTGGCGATATCCCAGAACTGCTCGGCGGCCTCGCGATACTTGTCCTTGTTGCCCTCGGGCACTGCGACGACGAATCCATTGATGTACATGCGCGATCTCCTTGATGTAGCGGTCGACATATAAGTCGAGACCGCCGTCGGTGTCGAGAGTTCTCGAACGGTCGAACTGAATCGACCGTCGTAGTCCATGTCCTACGCAGCCAGATTGCCGCTCATGCCGCGCGCACCCAGCGGATCAACGTCGCGAGATTCGGCGGCCGGCCGAACATCAGCAGGCCGATGCGGAACACCTTCGATGCGAACCACACCGCGCCGACCACGCCGACGATGCCGATGCCGATCGAGAGCCATACTTGCCACGCTGGCGGCGGCTGCGTCGACGACAACCGCAGCAGCATGCCGAACGCGTTCACCGGCGGCAGGAAACTCACGATCACCGCGAGGGTGGAGTTCGGGTTGCGGGAGATCGGCAGCCACAGCACCCACGGCGCGATCAAAAGCATCATGAGCGGCATCATCAGCGACTGCGCTTCGCGCATGTCGTTCACGGCCGAGCCGACGGCCATCATGAGCGAGCCGATGGTGAAGAACGCCAGCAGGAAAAAGATGAACAGGTAGACGATCAGCGAGAGGTCGAGCAGGCCGAACAGCGAGAAGCTCGCGAGCCCGAGCAGCCCGAGGACCAAATACACGGACATGCCGAGCAGGCTGATGCCCATGTGGCCGATGAGTTTGCCGGCCATGAGTTGCATCGGCGATACGGCAGACAACAGCACCTCAATCACGCGGCTGCCTTTCTCCTCGATGGTGGTCGTGAGCATGCCCTGGCCGCTGCCCATGACGCCCATGAACAGCAGGAACATGAACGCAGCGGGAAGAATTAGCGCGAAGCCGCCGCCGCCCGTCTGCTCACCATTGTCCGACACCGTGATCGACTGCACGCGCGGCACGTTCACGAGCTCGTTGATGGTGCCGCGGTCGAGGCCACGCATCCCGAGCCGCGCGCCGACGATGGCGTCGCGGAGTACCTGCTGCACGGCGATCTCGACGCGGTTGTCCGGCCGTGGCGGCAGATACAGATCGTAGCTGCCGAGCTCCTTCTGGTTGGGCTTGGGTTCGACGGCGTTGGTATGGATCACGGCGAGCGCCAGATGTCGCTCGCCGCCGGGCTCCGCGCTTCGCAGCCAGGCTTTCTCATGCTCGAGGTCTGCGCCGGCGGGGTGCTCCACCAGCGTCAACTTCGGCGCCATTCCGAGCGCTTCCATCACCATGACGTTGGCGGCCGCGTCGCCGCGTGCGGCGCGTGTGACGGCCGCAAGATCGGCGGAGCGCGTGCCCGCCGTCAACGCCGTGCGCAGCTCCGGCGTAACTCGCTCGGTGGCGTCGATCACCAGGATCTGACCTTCGACTCGGAACGCGCGGTCCATGAATAGTCGGGGGCCTACCGTGATGCCGAGCGCGATCATGGTGGGTAGCACGAGCAGGCCAATCACGAAGCCACGCGTGAAGACGGTGGCCACGAACTCGCGTTTAGCGATCTCGAACACTCTGTTCATCGTGCCTCCGCAGTCGCGCCGGCGCGAAGCTCGGCGCGCAGATCGTGCGCGGCGTCGCGCGACTCCGAGCCCGTCACGAGCTCGATGAAGATGTCCTCGAGCCGCGGCCGTTTGAGCTCGACGCGTGCGAGCGGGAGCGTGGCGATGAGGCGCTGCATCGCCGCGCGCGAGTCGCTGTGCTCGCGCAACGCGATCTCGTACGCGCCGTCGATGCTGCGGCACGACTCTACCTCCGGCAGCGCGAGCACCGCGTTGACGTCGAATCCCGGCTGTAGCGGTTCGAACTCGAGCGCGCGCACCTCGTAGCGGTTGCGGATCACGCTCACCGGGTCATCGAGCACTTTCGCGCCGCGGTGAATCATGACGACGTGCTCGCAGATCTCTTCGGCCTGCTGCATCACGTGAGTGGAAAATAGGATCGTCGCGCCGCGCTCGTGCTCGGCCACGATCAGGTCGCGCAGCAGGCGGCTGCTGACGGGGTCCAGACCGCTGAACGGCTCGTCGAGGATCAACAGGTCCGGCTCGTGAATGATCGCCGCCGCGAACTGGATCTTCTGCAGCATGCCCTTCGAGAGCTCCTCGCACTTATTGTTCGCGACGGTGGGTAGCCCGACGTGGTCGAGCAAGGTCTTGATGCGTGCGGGAATCGTTCGCGGCGCAACGCCTTTGATCTTGGCGATGAACGTCAGATAGGCGGCGACTCGCATCTTGCGGTACACGCCGCGCTCCTCGGGCAGGTAACCGATGCGGTCCTTCGCCTCGAGTGCCGACGCGTGCCCGAGCACGCGCACTTCGCCTGCATCCGGGAACAGGATCGACATAATGAGTCGAATAGACGTTGTCTTGCCGGCGCCGTTGGGGCCGATGAAGCCATATAGCGCGCCGCGCGGGATCGTGAGATCGAGCCCCGTGACTGCCGTCGTCTCGCCGAATGTTTTGGTCACACCGCGTAACGTGACGGCCGCCGCGGCGCTCGGTACTGCGGTTGCGTGAACTGTGGCCATGTCCCACCCCGAGACGGCTGGCGAAGGCGTGATTCTCTAGGTTCTTGCCCATGCGTCAAGCTCGCGCCCGCGACTCATCGGCAACCGTCGCCCTTCGGCGACTCGTTTTACCCTAAGTAACAGTTCGTTACCATCCGCGTAAGGCCGAAGGAATACAGTCACGGCAAGTTCCGGCGTGTGACCGGCAGCGCAGCGCGAGGTGGAACTTTTGCGGAGCATCGGCGAACTCATGTAACGAGTGCGCCGCGGGGACAGGGATCTTCAATCGCATGACGTATAGCTCACGGGTTCCGACTCTCGGTCTCGCGCTCGGCGTGGCGGTGTTCGCGCACGCGTGTGCTGAGCCGCCGGAGCACGGCACATCGCCCGCGGCGAGCGATTCCTCCGGGCAATGTCAGCAGCAAATCATCGTGACGTTCGCTTCTGCGGCGGAGAGCAGCGAAGTCGAAGCGCTTGCGGCCTCAGCCGGCGTCGGACTCAACGTCATCAGCCATCCGCTACCTGCAACGTACGTGCTCGACCTTGCTGCGACGGTTCACTGCGACGTAGCGCTGATGCGTCTGCGCAACGCCGCAGGTGTTCGCGCTGCCGAGCCGGACGTGCGCCGCCGCTTGAATCAAGGATGATTCCCGTTAGGGAGACGATCATGACCCGCAGTTTCTCGATTCTCGGCGCGCTCGCAGCGTGCCTCGCGCTCGTCGGCTTGGTCGCGAGTGCTCAGGAAGTGAATCCTGTGCTGCGGCGCCCGGCAAACGATGTCGCCGAAGGCCGCTTGCTCGTGAAGTTCCGCGACGCGGGCGCGACGGGACGTGCCCAGGTGCAAACGGCCACGGACAAGGTCGCCGCGCTCGCCACGCGCACGGGTATCAGGTTCAGGGGTTCGCGTGCCCTCGGTCCTAGATGGAGCGCAGTGGAGCTCGACCCCACGGTGTCGACACCGGAGCAGCTCGTACGGATTCTTGCGGACGCTACCGTCGAAGACGCCACGCTCGATCAACGGCGTTACCCGCACGCGGTGCCGAACGATCCTTTATATGCTGGCTCGACGGGCCAGTGGTATTTGCAGACCAACGCGGTCAATGCCGCTGCGATCAATGCGGCGCAGGCTTGGGATACGACAACAGGGACCGACAGCGTTGTCATCGCTGTGCTCGACACTGGAATTCGGTACGACCACCCTGACTTAGGATCCATTGCTCAGGGCGGTCGGCTGCTAGCCGGGTACGATTTCGTCAGCGATTCGCGCATGGCAGGTGACGGCGACGGCCGTGACGCGGACCCGACGGATCCCGGCGACTTCCTTACCTCCGCCGAGAAGTCTGCGAATGCCACTTTCTTCGCCGATTGCGACGTCGGCAATAGCTCGTGGCACGGCACACGCACGGCCGGAATCATTGGCGCGCGTACGAACAACGCACAGGGCATTGCGGGTGCGACGTGGTCGCCGTCGATACTTCCGGTCCGTGTGCTCGGCAAGTGCGGTGGCTTCGACTCCGACATCATCGCCGCAATGCTCTGGGCCGCTGGAATTCACGTCGACGGTGTGCCGGATAACGCATTCCCCGCACAGATCGAGAATCTGAGCTTGGGCGGGACTGGCACGTGCAGCCCGGCTTACCGCGACGCGGTCGCGGCGGTGGCGGCCCGCGGAGCGATCGTAGTCGTGTCGGCCGGCAACGAAGGCGGGCCAGTCGATGTGCCTGCGAACTGTCCGGGAGCTGTAGGTGTCGCGGGCTTGCGGCATATCGGCACGAAAGTCGGATTCAGCAGCCTCGGCAGCGAAGTCGCATTGTCTGCGCCCGGCGGCAACTGCGTGAACGGGAGCGGCCCGTGTTTGTTTCCGATCAACACTACGACGAACCTTGGCACTACGGCCCCGGGTGCCAACAGCTACAGCGACCAACTCAGTCCCAGTCTCGGCACCAGCTTTTCGGCACCCATCGTGTCGGGAATAGCGGGGCTCATGCTGTCTGTCAACAGCCATCTCGGCGCAGCACAACTGCGCGCGCGGTTGCGTGAAGGCGCCGTCGCTCCGTTTCCGATATCGAGTGATCCGACGATCCCCATGTGCCACGTGCCGACGGGCGCGAACGATCTGCAGCCGTCGGAGTGCAGCTGCACGACGGACACTTGCGGTGCGGGCATGGCGAATGCGCCTGGCGCCGTACTCGCCGCCTTGCGACCGATCGCCGTTATCGTCCCGCCGACGACCGTGAGCCCGGGTCAGAGCGTAACGCTGCCAGCAGGTACGAGCACCGCGGCGACTGGCCACACAATCGCGTCATACGCGTGGACGGGATCGATCGTTGTGACACCGCCGGATCAGGCGACCGGGATGGCGTTCGCGCCGAGCTCGGGTAGCGCACAAGTGTGCGTTACCGTCACAGACGACGCGGGTCGGCAAGACACCGCTGCGGTGCTCCTCACGCCCACTTCCGCGTCCATCGTCTCGACTACCGGAAACACGAATCCGTGCTCAGTCACAGTCGCTGTCGCGCCTTCGACGGCCACTATCCAGGCGCGTGCGACGCAGCAGTTCACCGCCACGGTCGCGAACTCCACGAACACGGCCGTGAACTGGAGCGTCAACAACGTGGCAGGCGGAAATGCGACCGTCGGGACTGTATCAGCGACCGGCCTGTACACGGCGCCGACGGTGACGAGCAACCTGGTCGTAAGCGTCAGTGCAGCATGGGCAGCAGACGCCAGTCGCGTCGGTTCTGCGCAGGTTACGGTGACACCCATCCCTGTCACGGTCGACGTCGCGCCTTCGACGGCCACTATCCAGGCGAGTACCACGCAGCAGTTCACCGCTACGGTCTCGAACTCCACGAACATGGCGGTGAACTGGAGCGTCAACGGCTTACCGGGCGGCGATAACTCAGTCGGCGTTGTGTCGGCCACCGGCCTCTATACGGCGCCAGCGGTGACCGCCGCACTGGTCGTGACCGTAAGCGCGGTGTGGTCCGGCGACTCGACGCGCTCCGGCTCTGCCCAGGTCACAGTGAATCCCGTGCCCGTTCAACCCCAGGCCGCGAGCGGCGGGGGCGGTGGTGGTGGCGGCGCCTTCGGCTTCGTCGAGCTGGCAGGGCTCGCGGCGTTCACCTTGCTAAGACGGCGTCGCGCGCCGCAGAGCTAACGCTCGTCTCGCGAAGAGTTCCTGCCGCGGGTTGCGGCGGTCGCCGCCGTGCTTACACTACCACCTGCGGCCAACGCCGCCCTGGGGGGAGCATGCGTTCTTCGTTTCGTGCCGCGCTGTTCGGCGCGGCGGCGGTCTTGGCGTTCGCGGCGTCGGGCTTCGCACAGACGGCGGCCAAGGATTTCGCCGGGCGCACGTTGAGTGCGCCGCCGCGTACGAGCTGGCCTACGAACGGCGGCAACCTCTACAACCAGCGCTACTCACCGCTGAACGCAATCAACGCCGCGAACGTGGGCGCGCTCAAAGGTGTGTGGCGCACGCGTTTGAAAGGCTCGGGTGCTGCACCGCAGTACTCCGGTGAAGCGCAGCCGATCGTTTACGAAGGGATCGCGTACGTCATTACCGGCGCCGACGACGTATTCGCGCTGTCGCTCGACGACGGCAAAATCCTCTGGCAGTACGAGGCTCACCTCGATCCGAAGCTGACCTCGGTTTGCTGCGGCTGGACCAGTCGCGGTGTTGGGCTCGGTGAGGGCAAAGTGTTCGTCGGCCAGCTCGACGGCAAGCTCGTGGCGCTCGACCGGGTCTCCGGCAAAGTTGTGTGGAGCACACAGGCCGAGCGCTGGCAGGACAATTTCTCGATCACGGCGGCGCCGGTGTACGTCGACGGCAAGGTTGTCGTCGGCTTCGCGGGCGCCGATCGTGGCACGCGCGGCCGCGTCAAAGCGTACGACTCGAAAACCGGCAAGCTGGTATGGACGTTCTATACGATCCCCGGGCCAGGCGAGCCCGGCCATGACACCTGGCCGAAAGACAACGACGCGTGGAAGTATGGCGGCGGTTCGATCTGGCAGACGCCCGCGGCCGATCCCGGTCTCGGCCTCGTATATTTCTCGACTGGCAACGCGGGCCCCGACTACAACGGCGCGTATCGCGCTGGCGATAATCTCTACACAGCGTCGATCGTCGCCGTCGACCTCGCGACGGGCAAATACCGCTGGCACTTCCAGCAAGTGCACCACGACCTCTGGGACTACGACGCGCCGAACCCGGTCGTGCTCATGGACTTGAACGTCGGCGGCCGCGCGCGCAAGGCCCTGGTCGAGGTTAGCAAGACCGGCTTCGCCTACATCCTCGATCGCGCGACCGGCGAGCCGATCGTCGGTATCGATGAGCGCGCGGTGGAGCAGGAGCCGCGGCAAGCCACCGCCGCGACGCAGCCGTTCCCGCGCGGCGACTCCGTCGTCCCCCAGGTCGTCGAGATCGCACCCGAGGGCTTTGAGCTTCGCAACTCCGGGAAGATCTTCACGCCGTTCGTGGGCGACAACCCGACGATCGTGAAACCCGGCATCTGGGGCGGCGCGAGTTGGCCGCCGAGTGCGTACGACCCGACTTCGCAGCAGCTGTTCGTGTGCGCGTCGTCGGTGGCTGGCGCGTACGCCGGCGGCGGCGATGCCGACTTCGTCGCGCCGGGCCAAGGCGAGCGCTACCTCGGTGGCCGGCAGGCGGGTGCGCGCGTGACTCGCAACGGCATCCTCGCGGCCGTGGACATGACGAACAACAAACTCGTGTGGCGCTATCGCTGGCTCGACCAGTGCTACAGCGGTGTGCTCGCGACCGGTGGCGGCTTGCTGTTCGTCGGCAGAAGCGACGGACGGCTCACGGCGGTCGCGTCCGCGACGGGCAAGCAACTGTGGGAGTTCCAGACGGGCGCGGGTATGAATGCGCCGGTCAGCACGTTCGAGTATCGCGGCAAGCAGTACGTGCTCGCGTACTCGGCCGGCAATGCGCTGATCGGCTCGCCGCGCGGCGACAGCGTGTGGCTATTCGGCTTGGAAGGCGCGCTAACGCCCGCGGAACCAGGCACGCCGGCGCCGCGCACGACGGTGGTGGAAGGGCCTATCAC
>JBDTOT010000088.1:0-8649 GCA_039933105.1 Gammaproteobacteria bacterium
GGCATCGGCCGGCCGTACATCTGGGGACTCGGCTCGTTTGGCCAGGAAGGCGTGGAGAAGGTCATCGACATCCTAATGCGCGAGTTGCGCATCGTCATGATGCAGATGGGAACGACGAGCCTTGCAAAGATCTCCCGCACTTCCTTAGAGCTTGCTTAAAGTCGGCGACAACGCACCGGACTTCACGCTTCCCGACGAGGACGGCAGGCCGGTCGCGCTCGGCGGCCTGCTCGAGGCGGGACCGGTGCTGCTCGTGTTCTATCCGCGCGACTTCGCGCCGGCGTGTGCGCGGCAGCTTTCGATGATCGGAGAGCGACACGCCGATCTCGCAGCCGCGGGCGTCACTGTGCTCGGCATCAGCACGGACGATCTCGAGAGTCACCAGCGCTTTCGGTCGGCGCTCGATTTGCCGTTTCGGCTGCTCTCCGACGTCGACCAATCAGTGTGTCATGCGTACGACGTGTTGGGCCTGTTCGGCGTCAACACGCGGCGCGTGACGTTCGTTGTCGGCCGTGACGCCAGAATCGCCGGAGTTGCCAAAGCCACGCTGCGGATGCAAACCCACGCCGCGCTCCTCGATCGCGTGCTCGAACGCAGCGCGTAAACGACTAACCCTGCACCGTCACGACGACGCGACGCCGCTGCGCGTGCAGACGGTGTTCCCAGAGATACACGCCCTGCCAGGTGCCGAGCGCGAGCCGGCCGCCCGTAATTGGGATCGTAAGATCGGAGTGCGTGAGCACACTGCGCACGTGCGCCGACATGTCGTCCGGGCCCTCGGCCGTGTGCACGAAACGCGGGTCGCCATCCGGCGCGAGGTCGCTCATGAACGTCTCGAGATCGCGGCGCACGTCGGGGTCCGCGTTCTCGCAGAGCATCAGCGACGCGCTCGTGTGCGCGATGAACACGTGGCAGAGGCCCACTTCCACGCCGGCCTTTTGAACCGCGGCCGCCACCTGCGCCGTGATGTCGTAGGTGCCGCGCCCTTTCGTCGAAAGCTCGATTTCGACCTGGAACATGGCGATAAGATAGCGCAGCCATGACGCCCGAGCGATTCAGCCGCCTGCGCGCCGCCCTCACCCGCCGCCAGCCCGACCTGACGGTGCTGATGGACAGCGTGAACAAATCGCACAACGTCTCCGCGATTCTGCGCACGGCCGACGCCGTGGCGCTCACACACCTGCATTCGGTATCCACGAACGCCGCGATGCGCCGCCATCACATGATTGCGGGCGGAGCGAGGCGCTGGGTGAGCGTCGTGCTGCATCCGACCGCCGGGTTCGCGCTCGAAGCGTTACGCAAGGACGGTTTCCGGCTCGTCGCGGCGCACGGCGGCGACGGCGCGCGCGACTTCCGTGACGTGGACTACACACGCAAGACCGCGCTTGTCGTCGGAGCCGAGTTCAGTGGGCTCAGCGCGGAGACGCTCGCGGCCGCCGATGAGCTCATCGCGATTCCGATGCAGGGGCTCGTCACATCGCTGAACGTGTCGGTGGCCACGGGTGCGATTCTGCTCGAGGCGGAGCGCCAGCGGCGCGCGGCCGGCATGTACGCTGAGTGTCGGCTGTCACCCGAAGAATTCGAACGCATTCTGTTCGAGTGGTGTTACCCCGAGATCGCGGTGCGTTGCCGCAAGCTCGCGCGGCCTTACCCGCCGCTCTCAGCTGACGGCTCCTTCACGGTGAACCCGCTGCTCGCACCGTAGTGCAGGCGCAGCGTCTTGACCTTGCCGTACCACGGACTCGTCACGATATAGAGCTCGTTGAAGTCCTTCGGGTCGAACGGCGGCAGCCGCTTGCTACCATGGATCTCGTCGATCATCGCGGGGATCATGTCGCCGTCCGCAACGACGAGCACAATCTCGCCGACGTGGTGTCGCATCACGTAGCGGATGTACGAGACGGCGTTGTCTTGATCGCGCGCTTCCACTGCCAGGTTCAATCGGCCGGCGAGCACAGCGGCGGTCTGCTCCGTGCGCTTGTTGTGGCCCACGAAGATGGCGTCGACTCCGGCGACCACGTCCAAGTCTTGAAGGAAGTCCGCGAGCACCTCGGCGCGCCGCTTACCCACTTCGCTTAAGGGGGGATCTTCCGCCACGGTGGTGTCTGTATCCGTGTGGCGCACGAACACGATCGTCGTCGTCGGCCGCTGCTCGAAGAAGTATGCGAGGCCGAGCACCGCGATCGCGTAGCCGATGACGGGGATCAACCGTAGGCGCCGCCGTCGGCGTCGGTCGATCTGGTGCTGAAGGAGCGGTGCGGCCATGGGGCGCCGAAGCTTACCTCTGCCGCCGCTTGTCGTCCGCGTCGGATCGCTTGACCACTTCGTACTCGCCTTCGATGAGGCGCTTCTGCGGGGCCTTCCCGCCTCCTGGCGGCGGAGGCTCGTAGCCACTTTCAGCGGGCGGCGCGCTGCGGAGCTTGCGCCGGAACCACCAGACGCGGACTGCGAGCACGGTGGCGAAGATCACGCCCAAGCCGAGCATCACCGCGACGACCACGGCGCCCATGATCAATGCGGCCGCGAGCAACACGGCAAACACGAGGATCGAGAGGATCTGCGCGAGCGGATTGCCCGACCTGACAAACGAGAACACGCGGCCCTTCATAGCCGGAATTCTAGCAGCGAAGACGTTGCAAGGCCGAACGGCGTTACTCGATCCTGCGGTAGAAGCCGTCGAACCAGATGATCCACGCCTTGCCCACGAGGTCGAACTCTTCCAACCGCTGGCGTACGCGGCCGTCGGCGCCGGGCGTCCAGGTGCCGCGGAACGCCACCACCTGGTGGGTGTCGGCGTATTCGAGCTGGCCCTCCATGTGGATGACGCCGTTCGCGGCGGCCTTGCCCGTGATGTCGAAAAACGTGCCGCCGGAGCCCGTCCATACCTGCCGCCACTCGCCGCGGCTCGGCAGGAAGAACGTGTGGCTCGTACCCGTGGCGCCGCCCGAGCCTTCCCAATGCTCTTCCATCGCGCAGCCGCCGTCGCGCTTCGTGATGGTATTCGTGCCGGCCAACGTGCCGTCGGACATTCGCACTTCCCAGTGGCCGAGCCAGAAGTCGAACCCGCGCGCCTCTTCGATCGATTCGCACGGATATACGCGCGAACGTACGTTGCGGTACACGCGCTGGAACCGGCTGCCCGCGCGAAACCCGTCGAACTCGTGCGCGTGCTCCACGAGTTCGAGCGCGCGCAATCCGTTGTGGTCGGACGCATCGAGCGCCGCCAGCGCGTCGTCGTCGCGATGCTGTAGCGCGAGATTGCGCGCGCGCTCGAAGTCGATCATCGCTTCCGGCGCGTTCGCCGTGCGCGCCTGCTCGAGCGTCGCGAGCGCGTCGTCGTAGCGCTTCAGCTCGCGTTGCGCCTGCGCGATGCGCAGCAGGCTCAGTCGATCGTCGGGGCGCTCGGCCAGGATCTGGCGGTATTGGACGATGGCGTCCTGCCAGCGGCCCTGCTCGAAGGCGAGGTCCGAGGCGTCGGCGATCGCATTCCCCTCGGCCGCTTCCTGGGCGCGGACGTGTGCCGAGACGGCGAGCAGTATGCCCACCAGCAACGCCACCGGAACCCGCAGTCGTGTCGATGCCATCAATCGCCTCCGTAGAGCGCGCATGGTCCCAAGCGGAGGGCCCTCAGTGCAAGCCGTATGGACCGGCTCTGGTTCGCGTTCTCCAATCCTGCGGCCCAGACCGAGGCGATGATCGAGGAATACTTGCAGCGTACGAAGACCGCAGTCTGGATCGAGCACGACTGCGCGGCGAATGCGAAGCTCAAGAACGCGCCGGCGTACCACGAATGAGCGGTGAGATCCTCCTCACTTTGGCGGCGCCCCTCATACGCTACACTGTGCGCGCGGAGCGACTGCTTCCAAAGCGCGGAGAGGTGGCAGAGCGGTTTAATGCGGCGGTCTTGAAAACCGTTGAACCGAAAGGTTCCGGGGGTTCGAATCCCTCCCTCTCCGCCACTTGACTCCTCGTCCCAACGACACTGCGTCGCGCCGCCGCATCATGTTCTTCTCGCTGTCAGTTGCGTATGAAGGCGTAGCCGCGGGCGACGATCCCTGGGTAGTCAACCCCGGTAACCGTGAATCTATCGGGCAGCGACGCGAACGCGCTCTTCTTGAGGTCGTCCTTCTCGATCAGAAGGGCCGCCGGTCGGTCGCCGGCAAGAAAGCCGGTGGCCGCTTCAGCGGTGTCGTATACCGGCAGTTTGGTCCTGAGATAGAAGCTCAAACAGCCCGTGACGTGAGAAGCGTCGGTGCCAAGAGCCAGCTGCCGGCCGCTTTGTAGTTCCTTGAGAGCGCTGTCGGCCACCGGCTTACAGGAGCGCTGCGGGTCATACACCTGTGTGAAAAGTGCGAGCCCAATCACGGATAGCAACGCGAGCGTACCGGGAAAAGCAGCCGCCAGTCCGTCCCTTTGCGGAGTGCGCAACTGAAAGCCCGCGCGCGTCATCACAGCGACGATCACGCCCGACAACACGAGACTCCCGACGAAGTACGCCGGAGCCGCGTTGTCGCCCAGTACGTGCATGACGTCGATACCGCCGGTATACCGGTCGAAAAAACCCGCCGGTGCGAGGTACAGCCCAACGACAATCAAAGGCGGCACCATCGCCAAGAGTCCCGCGCAGAGACCGCTGAACACGACCAGCCATCGTCCGACAGGCGACCGCCACGATTTGAGCTCCGTGTCCAACCAAACCGCCGTTAGATAAAACAGCGTCGGCAGTACCGGCAGCATGTAAAGGGAAACCTTTGCTGAAGAGGCATGCAAGATGAGCAGCATGATTACGAGGGCGAACTTCAGATATACGGAAAAATCCGAGTCCTTGCGGTCGCCGCGGCGAAACCAGTAGTAGAGAGCAGCCGGAACTAAGATGACCCAGGGCAAGATGCGCGGCGGCGTATCGAGCAAGTAGTAGTAGATCTGCTCTTTGTGGACAAAGTAGGGGTCGGGCGGAAGGGAGCGATCGGAAAACGTTAGAAAGCGCCCAAACTGATTGTCGATGAAGATGATCCGCAGATACTCTTCGCCACCGATCTGCCACACCCGATATGCCCAGTACCCAACGAGGGCGACGAACGCAACGAAGTAATACACGGGCAACAAGAAAAACCATCGCCATTCCCTGCGGTACGCCAAGAAAGCCACGATGGGAGCCCAAACAAAGGCCACGCCAACGAGGCCTTTCGCGAAAAACGCCACCGCAGAGACGATGATGAGCGGCAAATAGTCGAGAGACCGGTTCCGCTTCGAAGAGTAGGCCCACCAGAAAAGCTGCATGCTCAAAACGACGACGAACGCGAGCGTGGAATCGGTGAGGCTGCTCCTCGCATACTCTAGATACAGGAAGGATCCGCTGCACAGAAACGCCGCGCACAATCCCACGCGCGCGCTATGCTCCCTGCGGCCCCACCAATAGACAATGAGTACGGCGCCCAACGCATAGAGGGCCGAGGGCAAACGCGTCAACCCTTCGTTGAGGTTCCCGAACAGAGTGATCAACACCAGCGATGTCCAGTGCATCAGCGGCGGTTTTTCCAGATACGGCTCCCCGTTGAGCAACGGAACCACCCATGAGCCTGCCGCGTGCATCCCCCAGATCATGCCTGCCCCGACGGTATCCATCGGCGCCCAGAGTCCGTGATCGAAGACACCTACGAAATAGATTGCGACGAGTATCAACAGCAGCTTGGTCGGATTCACGATCATCGTTTCTCGGCGCTCACGTTCGCCGCTCGCAGATAGAACATTCTTGACCTCTCACTACTAATGGTCGGCTCAGCCCGGGCGAAACCGCCAGGCGCGCCGTTGATCGGAGAGTTTGCTGACTCGCCACGCGCGAAAGCAACTCGGGTGCTCTGCCTGAGTGGCGTGCCGCCGGTCAGCGAATGGCCTTGCCGCCTTCGAGCTCTCGCTCGCGCCGCCAGCGCTGCCGCCGCTCCCGCAGCGTGATCGCATGCCACGACACGCGCACGATACGCGCGAGCCGCTCGGTCCAGAGCGGTTTGTAGAGCGCCGCGTCCTCAGGCGTAAGCCGGTTCCGTTCACGACCGTACTTGAGCTTGATCCACGCGTTTAGGTCTAGTTGGCGCGCATGCTCGAACACTCGGTCGCGGCTGGCTTCGGGCCCACGCCGTAGACTCGCAATTCCGAAGTCGATCACGTACGGCCGGTCACCGGCACCAACCATGATGTTTTCCTTGCGTTTCAAGTCTCGATGCGCGACTCCTGCCGCGTGCATCGCACGCAGCGTCACGAGGAGCTGCGCGAGGAACTCATCGCGGTTCTCGAGCTTCCCGTAGCGCAACCGTAGCGACGATCCGTTGATGCGCTCCAGGGCGAGGTAGCGACCGTCGACCAAGCCGTAGCAGCGCGGCACGCCAGGCACGCCGGCGAGCCGTTTGTAGACGGCGCACTCGCGGCGCAACAGAAAACGAAATAGCCCGCCTAACACGACGCCTGCGTGCGGCTTCTTGAGCACGATTTCGCCAGCCGGCGTGCGGTACAAATAAACGGACGCCTGATAGCCCTTGGCGAGCAGCGTGCCAGGCGACCTGCTGATCGCGTCGGCAAGCGCAGCCAGGCCGTTTTCAGCGGCGGCGCGCTGACGGTCGCGCCTTGGCACTTTATCCGCCACCGTCGCTGCGACCGACTCATCGGGCCAGAAAACGCCTCGAAGGAACATTCCGAGTGCGCCGCCTGTGATTGCGATACCCAGAGAGACGGCGGCCAAGTGCGATATCGACGCGTAGGTGTCTGGCTGAAGTGTGTCGGGAAGACCTACGACATGCTTAACCATGTGCGTCAACGGCAGGAACGCCCACACAACGGCCGCCACAGCCGATCCTCGCAAACCCGAAATGGCTACGACTGTCATCGTGGCGAGCAGCAAACTCAGGGGGCCGACGATCGGGCCTATTTCGGCGAGCGCGTCGTTATCAAGATCGGCTATCGCCGCTCCAACGACGACGACCAAGCCCGTGCCAATCTGCAAGGGCGAAAGCGACAACCGACGCGCGTGCTGCATGATCACCTACGTAGCAGGACCGATTGATTCCTACTAGGCGACCCCGTGCAAGGGGCCGTGGTTTGTCGCGTTGACGTTGGGGTGTGGCCGAACCCCGCCATGCGATCTACTCGGCCGAGTATGCACGTCCTCCGTCCTTGCCACCCATCCTTACGAGAACTTAAATCAGCGATGCCCGCGACGGCTTCCACCCGCCGCGTGTGTTTTGTCTAATCGTCGCACTCGCCATGTTCGGAGCGATCGAGATAGTCTAGAAAAAAATCAACGACTCAGACTGCATTGTTAGAGGCGTAGCTAAACCGCTTATCGCGCAACGAGGTGCGTTCCGACGGTGCTAGGGACATTCGCGGAGTGAGCCGCAGTCACCTCAAGGCGGGTCGCGATTCGCGCATACGCCGAATTGCAGCGACGGCGCCGACTTGAACACGTGAGTGCGCGTTTTGAACCGCCAGCCGTCCTTCGTCTTGACGTACTCGTCCTCGTAACCGCCCTGTAGCTCCATAGCGTGCGGGTAGCCGCAGACTCCCACCGTCAACAACCGATGCTTGCCGACGGCGCCGTCCTTCGTGGGCACGATCATGTGGTTGGTCACGAGGTGCGTGAGGCCGTAGCCGAGCTGCGTCTTCGGGTCGGCGCAGCCGCCCTTGCCGTCGCCACCGGCAGCTTTCGCGAGCGCCTCGCGCCCCTTCGTCACGAACTTGCGCTGCTCGTTGGACGTGGTGCCGAAGGTCTCCGCCACGGCGAACTGCCCATCGGGAACGTAGAGGTCGGCGTAGTCGTAGCCGCCGTTCGCGCACTGATCGAGCAACCACGCATAGCGAACCGCCAATTGCTGGATCTCTGCATAGTCCTGCGCGGTGAGCTTCATCGCGTCCGGCGGCGCCTTCGGGACGAGATCAGCTGCGAACACATAGGGCGCGCACAGCCACACCAACAACCCCGCAATGCCTCGCAACCTTGCCGCGTAGCTCATTGAAGTCCCCCCCGGGTTATCTCGACGATCCGCTACATCAATTGATCTCGGTGAACGCCTGACGGCTCTTGAACTTCCACTCGCCATGATCGCGAACCAACGTGTCCTCGTAGTGACCCGCCCTCTCCGGTTGCGGCCTGCCGTCGGCGCCGACGACGATCCACGTCCAACGCGACCAGGCGGTCGCAGTGTCGCCGTTGACCTCGACGTCGTAGCTCGTCATCGAGTGAAACGACTTCTCATAGAGCGACGGCGACATCTTCTCGAAGCCCGCCGCCACCATCTTGGCGATCGCGTCCGGCCCCGTTTCCGTGCCCATGCCGCCCTTCCACGAGCCGTTTTGCGCGAACAACGCGCCGTAGGCTTTGTAGTCGCGCTTGTCGAGCGCGCGGCCGTAGTGAACGAGCAATGACTGAATGCCTTGGACGTCCTCCACTTTACGGAGGCGCGCTTCGCTGTTGTCGGCGCCCTCGGCCCTGTGGGCCACATTGCCGACCACGAACGACACGACGGCCACAGCGATGACCGTGATGCTTTGCTGGATCTTCATGAGTGCTTCCCCAACCCGCGCGGGCTCGCGCATGCAGAACGATAACCCATCGAGAATCGGCGATACTACGGGTCGACGTGGCTGCTGCTCGCGGCGGCC
>JBDTOT010000089.1:0-8172 GCA_039933105.1 Gammaproteobacteria bacterium
TCCCGTCGATATCGAGCGCGCGCTCCGCAAGGACCACAGCACCGATTCGAAAAAACGTAACCTGCAGCTCGAAGCGGCGGCGCACATCGCCGTTCAGAAGCGGATTGATGAGGATGGGCTAAAGACACCCGCGACCACTGCCGCCGCGATACTCGAGATCCACAAACGCTTTTGTGAGCCGCTCCCGGACGAACTGCTTTTTGTCCAGCAGCCCACCGCGAAGGAGCGGCTCCCCGTCGCGCCGGGAGAGTTCCGCGAGCACGCCGTTGAGGTCGGACGCCACGTCCCGATCGGCCCCGGCGCACTGCCGCGCTTTCTCAAGCGCTTTGAAGAAGTCTACGGCCCGCTCGGTAAATCCGAGACCATCGTCGCCGCTGCCGCGGCACACCATCGCCTGCTGTGGATTCACCCGTTCCTTGACGGCAACGCCGCGTGGCGCGGCTGATGTCAGCTGCATTCAACACATCTTGGACGCGATCGATCGCGCGACCGGCTACGTGGCTGGCATGGACGTCAAGGCATTCGAGGGCGACACGCGAACCCAGGACGCCGTTCTACACAGCCTCCAGATCATGCCGACATTCCCTAACCGCGCGACCGGCCCGTAGCACTGGCGCTCTGGTCCGCATTCCGCCTCGTAGGATCGCGCCATGCCGTATCTTAGTCTGTACTAGTGTGCGACGTTGCCGCTGACCGTTGCGCTGGCTCAGTGTTGGGCAGGCTCGGCGGGAGAGCCCGCGTAGAATAAATGATCCAACCGCGGCGCAAGAAGAGCGAGCAGCTTTGCGGCGCCTGTCTGATTGACGTGGTCTTCGTCCTCGAAGTCGCCCGGATCGGCGAGCGCGTCGTGCAGATCGACGATCTTGGTGAGACCGTGGCTATGCAGGAACTCATCGACGTTTGCCACGTCCGCGACCGACGCCTGGGCGCTGTATTCGGAGTGCACGGGGAAGCGCACGCCGATCACTGAGAGATGACGCTCACGAGCCAACTCGAGAATGCGGCCATACCAAAAGAGGGGCTGCTGCTCCTGGCCGACGCCGCGATGGTCCATGTCGCCCGTGCGCCGCGCCTGCTCCGCGCGCTCGTCGTCGCTCAAGAGCTGCCAGGTTGTCGCCACACCCTCCTGCAAGATTTCCCCCGCGCCGCGTGGCGCCGAGCGGTGCGTGGAGAAGCTCGCCAGTAGCACCCGGCGCAGGTACTGGACGAAGTCGTCGTTGAACAACGGCACCTGATCGAGCAGCGTGGGTAGCCACCCTTGCCGCAGCCCGGAGCTATCGCCGTCCGCGATGAAATAGCGGTCGCTGAACGAACGGTTGGAAGACTCGACTCGCCCGGTGCCGAACATGTGGGGGTCCACTGACACTGCAATGGTGTCGATTCCCTTCGAGAGCTCCAGCACTCGGCGAATCTTGGCGAAGCACTCGCGCGCCGAGTCACCGCGGAAGGCCACGCTGAAGCCCGTCGCTTTGGGGTCTGCGTTCAGGCCGCCGTTGAGCGCCTCCGCCACATGCGAATCGCCGGCGAACAGGACACGCACGCCCGGTTTGCGGGCCGCCAGGTCCACCAACTCGTGATTGGCTCGAGCCTTCTCGAAATACTCGGTGTGGTAATACACCGCCACATTGGCGAACGCGAATACGATGAGCACGCTGGCAAACTGCAGAAGCAGCCTGCCCCAGGAAAACGGCTTGTGCTCAGAATTGAAAGTAGATGAAGTCAAGCGACCCACCCGTGTAACGGAGCAGAAGAACGAATGCCGCAACCGCTGTGTAGGCGGGCCAGCGGCGAAGAAGCGGCGATTGATCGTCGAAGGCCAGCGCGTGCGGCTTGTCTCGTTGCAGGAACTCGAGAATCAGCAGCACCGCGATGCCGAACGCGGCGTACCCCAGAGAGCTCAAGACGCCGAACCCCCTCAGAGCGGCGACCGGAGACGTCAGCAGCGACGGCGACAGAAGTTGCACGATCATGCCGAACGCCGTGCGCACGTCTCGCGCGCGGAAGAAGATCCACGCCACGAGCACCAGCGTAAACGTCAGTGCGACGCGAAATAGCACGGTCGGAATACGCACCAGCGCATTTGCGGACTGCGCGAAGCGCGCAAGCGGCTCACCGATGAGCACCCGCGGCACGGAGTACGCACCGTGGAGAAATCCCCAGACGACGAACGTCCAATTGGCGCCATGCCAGAGCCCGCTCAGCATGAACGTTGCCATGAGATTCAGCGCCTGGTGGCCCTTCCCCACGCGGCTGCCGCCCAGCGGGATGTATACGTAGTCCCTGAACCACGTGGAGAGCGAAATGTGCCAGCGCCGCCAGAATTCCGGGACGCTCTGAGCGAAGTAGGGCGTAGCGAAGTTCTGCATCAGCTCGAACCCGAGTAGGCGTGCAGTGCCGAGGGCTATATGCGAGTAGCCGGAAAAATCTGCGTAGATCTGAAACGCGAAACAGAGCGAGGCCACGAGCACGACGCTCCCGGCCAGCGGCACTGGCTGATCGAACAGACCGTTCACGACCACGGCGCAGTTATCTGCCACTACGAGCTTGCAGAAGAAGCCCCACGTCATCTGCCGGAGTCCATCTGCGAAACCCGCGGCAGAGACGACCCTTGGCTTCTGAAATTGCGGCAGCAGATGCCCGGCTCGTTCTATCGGGCCGGCCACGAGCTGCGGGAAGAAGGCGACGTACGCAAAGAACGTGATGGGATCGCGGGTGGGCTTCACGGTGCCGCGGTAGACGGAGATGGTGTAAGTGAGCGCCTGAAACGTGTAGAAGCTGATGCCGATCGGCAAAATCACTTTCAGCGTTGGCGAATGCAGCTCCACACCCAGGCGTGCAAAAGCGTCAATGAACGAGGTGACGAAGAAGTTGTAATACTTGAAGAACCCGAGCACGCCAAGGTTCACGACGATGCTTGCGGTGAGCAGTGCGCGTCGTTGCGAGCGATGCTCGAAGCGCGTCATGCCGATTGCGCACAGGTAGTCGTTCAGGGTGGTGCCGAAAAGGAGTGCGAGGAAGCGCCAGTCCCACCATCCGTAGAACACGTAGCTGGCGAGAAGCACCCAGGCGTTCTGCGCGCGCAACTGTTTGCTCAGCGACCAGTACACGCCGAGCACGATCGGCAGGAACAGCAAGTACTCGGCGGAGTTGAACAGCATCTGGCGCGATCAGCTCAACGGCACACGGCGGGACCGCGCGAACGCCTCGAGTGGGAGCGGCAGCGTGAACCGGCTGCGCCGGAAACTGCCGACTTCGGCTCCATACCCGGCGCGTGGAGCGCGCTCTTCGTATATTTGCACGAGCATATCGGATTCGCTTGCGGAGTCCGGACCCATCCAGCTCGCGCAGCGTCAACGGATGCTACGCCGGCGCTTACGAGAACGGCAGGATTTGGTTCACGGAACGCGCGCGGCCAAAGGCGATTACCTTATGACAGCGGTCGCTGCGCACGCGCAGGAAGCCGTGCTCGCCTTGCAGCGGCCGCCCAATTCACGGCGTGCTGCGTCACCACCGCTCCAGCGGCTCGCCTGCGGCTCAGTCGGCGGCCGGAATCGACACCAAAGAGCATTCGTCGCAGAAAGACACTCTCCCGCACTTCGCGAGCCAGCATCGGACGTCCCGATCAAAGGCGAGCGCGACTCGGGTCAGGTGCTGAGCGCCAGCACCTTTGATGAGCACGACGTCGCCAGACGCTGCGGTGTCGAGCAGATACCGCGCCGCAGCCTCGACCGTCGAGAAGCCACGCACTGCGTCCGAGCCGAGCTGTTTCGCGATTCTGGGAGCCTTACCCGCATGCTCGCCGACCATGATCACTTCATCGGCGGCTCCGAGCGCATATTCCACGGTTTCCCGATAAGACGGATAGCTGCTGCCTCGGTAGTCCGAAATGGTGCCGAGAACGAGCACCTTCCGCCGCGAAGGCACCGTACGGAGGAAATCGATCGGTGCCCGGATGGACCATAGCGGCGACTTCCACTCGTCGCGGATGAAGGTGACTCCCCGACGTGACGAGTAGACGGACATTCGCCCGGTTCGCGGCCCGAGCTCGCGCATCGCTTGCAGGGCCTCCGGAACGCTGATGCCGGTCGCGATACCGACAGCGACGGCCGCCAGCACGCAGTGAATGAAATGCGTGCCGTGTAGAGCCGAACTGCCCGCGAACGACTGGCCGCGATGGCTCACCACGAAACGCAGGCCTCCTGGCCATTCGGAAACGACTTGGTCCGCACGGACGTCCGCGGTTGGGCTCAGGCCGAAGGTGATTACCGCCCCGGGCGCCAGAGCGGACATCGCAATTACGCGCTCGTCGTCCGCGTTGAGAATCGCGATACCGTCAGGAGACAACGCTTTCACGAGTTTGGACTTTTCGCGGGCTACCTCATCTTCGGTTTTGTACGAGGTGATGTGATCACTGCGAATATTCGTTACCACAGCGATGGATGGAGCCAGTAACTTCACCGTCCGATCCAGCGACCCCGGCGCTTTCGCGCCGACTTCTTGCACGTGATACGCCGCGCCCGGACGGATACCGAACAAGCCGCGTGCGACGGCATCGAATGTGTTCTTCGAGCCGACACTCTTGTGTACGCGAAACTTCGAGCGCAGCACTTCGAAGCTGAGGTCTTTCGTCGTCGTCTTGCCACCGCTGCCGGTGATGCCGATGAAACGGGTACGCGAAAGAACGCGGCGATAGAGGGGCGCGCACAGGATAGAGCTGCGCTGTTCGACCCAGTGCTGTAGCGCACGGACCCGATCAACGACGCGCGACGGTTTCATGGGTTGCTCCCGACCAGCGGCTGGGCGCGGCTCAAGGCCCGGTCGCGACCCGAACAGTTTCGGCGGATCGAATGTTCGCATTCATTTCGATGGGTGAGCCGCCAGGAATACATAAGGGAGTGGCGATTTCGTGACCCGCGTCGCTGCCGTCGACCCCGGCTGGATACCGTTATACTATTTGTGCCGCTTGATCTTCTTTCGAGCACCGGAGAATAACAATGACCGAGGCCACTCAGCCCCCGAAAGATCTCTATGCCTTCCTCGACTTCTACCTGGTTCAAAAGGCGCCGTTTCAGATTCCCGACGAGGCCAAGGAATGGATCGTCAAGTACAGCCCTTGGATCTCGGTAGTATTGCTGGTAATCACGCTGCCCGCACTGCTGCTCGCGCTAGGTCTGGGCGCGGCCCTGGTTCCCTTCGGCGTGATTGTTCCTGGCTTCGCTTATGTCTGGGTTCTGCTCCTCGCGCACGTCGTTTTGCTCGTAATGGCGCTGCCGGGTCTGTTCGCCCGGAAGATGTCGAGCTGGAAGCTCGTCTTCTACGCCAGGATCGTGAGCATCGTATCGTCGTTGCTCAGCGGCGCCATCGTGAGCGCGGTCGTGGGCGGGCTGATCTCGCTGTACGTGCTGTTTCAGATCCGGGACAAGTTTCGACCGTAGCGCGTACGCAGGATCGGTGGATTCGCCGCGTCTCGTGTGCGGGCATGCGCCCGCGGCGCCGGCGCGAGAGAATAGCCACCCCCACTTGATCCGCTGTCACGATGTGTGGAATCGCGGGACTCTGGAGGCGCAATGGAGCGCCCGTCGAGCGGTCCGAAATCGACCGCATGCTCGCCGTGGTCAAGCATCGTGGACCCGACGGGTCGGGAGTGTTTGTCGACGGCGACCTCGGTCTTGGACACGCCCGGCTCAAGATTCTCGATCTCACCGACGCGGCCAGCCAGCCGATGGCACTCGCGGATGGCTCGATGTGGTTGAGCTACAACGGCGAGGTTCACAACTACCTCGAGCTCCGGGAGGAGCTCACCGCACTGGGCGAGAGCTTCCGAACCTCGGGGGATACCGAGGTGGTTCTCCACGCCCTGCATCGTTGGGGCCTGGACGCATTCGACCGCTTCAACGGTATGTGGGCCCTTGCAGTATGGGAACCGCGGCGGCGCCGGTTGACGCTGGCACGCGACCGCTTCGGCATGAAGCCGCTCTACTGGTCCATGGAGGGGAGCCGTTTTGCGTTCGCGTCGGAGGCGAAGTCGATCCTCGCCGCGTTTCCCGGCGAGCGCCGCTGGGCCGAATCCGCCATGGGTGACTATCTGCGCGGCGGCTGCACCGACGTCGGCGAGCGAACGTTTTTCGCGAACGTTCATATGGTTCCGCCGGGCCGCGTATTCGTCGTCGAAGAGACTCGCGTCCGAGAGATGTCGTACTGGCGATTCAAGCCCGGACAAGAATCCGGTAAAGGCGTCGATCACTCGGAAGAGTTGGTTGCGTTGCTCGACGACGCCGTTCGGCTCCGGGCGCGCAGCGACGTGAGCGTCGGCGTCTGCCTGAGCGGTGGCCTCGATTCGAGCGCGGTGGCACGGATCCTCGCCAAACACAGTAACAGCACCATCCCCTGTTTTTCGCTTCGGTATCCGGGCGCTGACGTTGACGAGAGCGCATTCGCGCAGAAAGTGGCGGCGGAGTGCGAGAACCTGGAGATTCACTGGGTGGAGCCGAGCGGGAAGGACCTGATAGAAACGCTCGACCGCGTCGTGTGGCACCACGACGCGCCGACGCCGTTGCGCGGCCGCTATCCTCAATGGCATGTCTTGCAGGCGGCCGCCGAGAAAGTCACCGTCGTTCTTGGCGGTCAGGGCTCGGATGAGCTATTCGCCGGCTACTCACAGTTCGTGCTCCCCTACCTTTTCGATGCGTTCGAGGCGGACGGTGTCCGAGCCGTCCCGCGGCTGTGGCGCGAAGCGGACGAGTTGACGAACTCCAGGCCCGGCGCCCTGAAGAAGCTCGTTCGCGCGGCGCTGAAGCGTCGCTACGCTCCGGTAGTGTGGCCGTGGCGCAACCGGCTCGGCCCCGCGCTGCGGGAACAACGAGCGATGCCGGTCGACGACATGTACCGCCATGAAGCGTGGCTTTCGCGAACGCTGCCGAAGCCTTATCGCAGCCGATTGAACAACTCGCTGTGGTACGAGCTTTCGATGTCCGGCCTGCCCGAGCTTCTGCGCGCCGAAGACGGGATCGGGATGGCATTTTCGCTGGAGTCGAGGCTGCCGTTTCTCGACCATCGACTCGTCGAATTCGCGTTTCGTTTGGGTTTCGATGAGAAGATCGCTGACGGCTGGACGAAGCTGATCTTGCGCCGAGCGACGCGCGGCTTGTTGCCGGACGAAGTTCGCTTGCGCCGCCGCAAGATCGGATTTGCGGGTCTATACGAGGATTGGTTGCGTACGCCCCCGATTGTGGCAAAGATCCGCGGAATATTGCTCGACCCGCGATGTCTTCAGCGCGGCGTGCTGGACCCGCGATGGCTGCGCCGCGAATTCGACGGCAAACTCGAGAAAGTTACGGCGCGAATGGGCCGGGAGGTGGAATTGAAATGGCGCCTCGTCGCTCAGGAGTTGTGGTTCCGCGCGTTCATCGACCGGGCGCCCGCCTAGCTCACGCTTTCCTCACGTGCCACTGCGAAGTGTGGGCACAGTGGGCTGATTCTCGTGGCGAACCATGCGCGCCAACGCTGGCGCAACAGCGCGTATCTGATCCGTGCTCGCACGCGGACCGTGGCTGCCAGCCGCGGCGTCTCGCTCGTGAGGCGGCGATCGACGTCGCGTACGTAGTGGTAAGTGATCGAGACGATCGGGAGTGCGACGAACCACGCGCAGGTTGAAAGAACGCCGGACACGAAGCCGCGGTAGTCGGCCGGGCCCAGCTCGAGCCAGCGCGCGATCGGGCGTGCATAGGTCGCGAGCGCGTATACGCACAGATCACCGGGCGGGAAGAACAGCGCCCAGGCGGATAGGAATTTTAAACGGTCGTTCTGGGCTGGCGGCCCTGGCTCGTAACGTCGATTGGGTCAAAGCTGCCAACCGATCGCGACGGTCGATCGGCGTCTGTACCCACGTTGGGACGGGATTTTAGCGCGTCGGCATTGCCAATGAACTCCGGCCGCCGCGCCGGACACAACACCGCCCGCAGCTCGCGTTTAAGAACACGAACCGTCGACGACCAGAATCAGAACAGCGATGCCTGCGGCGGCGCTCGGGCTCCGAGCACGCCCATCGGCGCGCCCTCCTCGTCCCGCTCCCGCCGGTGCACGAGAATCTTCTCGATCAGCTGCGGATCCTCGATGCTTGGGCTGATCCCAGTTTCGTTGACACCGAGTTAAGGGCGATGATGCCAAACGAGG
>JBDTOT010000090.1:0-8069 GCA_039933105.1 Gammaproteobacteria bacterium
AAGCAGATGAACCTCGAGCGCCGTTCTTACAAGTTCCCCGAACTCGGCGCGACCGCCGCCGACATGGAGAAAACCGCCGTCAGCACCGCAGTGCGCGAAGCCCTCGAAGCGACACTGAAGAAATACCCGCTGTAGCGGCCGCTAGAGGCGGAAGAGGAACTCCTGCATGCCGTTGCGCAGCAACCGGCCGCGCTCGACCGTGTACCGCGGCATGCAGCGCGCGAGATCCTCCGGCGAATAACGCGGCGCCGGCCGTTCGGGGCCCGCCGCTGCCTTGTTGATCAGCCGTTGATCGTCGAGCGGCACGAACGACCCCGGCTGCTGCGGCATCGTCCGCGTCGAGTAATAGACGAGCCCGTGCGCAAGCGCCCCGCTCTTGCAGCGCATTGCGACGCCTTCCATTACGGCTGTCAGCGCAGGCGCGGACAAGTAGTTGATCAGATCCCAGCAGAGCACGACGTCGGTACTTTCCATGCCCCGACGCGGCAGCAGCGCTTCGACGAGCTGGCGCAGCAGGCGCGGATCGGTCACGTCGCGCAGCGCGCCAACGGCTTCCGCGAGATCGACGATGTCGAGCCGGCAGCGGAATCGGCCGAAAGTGCGGATCGTATCGGAGCGCGCGGCCCCGAGATCGAGCACGATCCAGCGCCCGCCGCCCTCGAGCCGCTTGATCAACGAATTAAATAGAGGCGCGTTGAGCGCCTCCGGCCCCTCGGCCGACGCTTTGCCGAGGGGGCGTAAGTCCGCCACCATTCTCCCCTAGCCTAAAAGTTGGGCTTAGACGCCGGTCTTGAGCGCGGGCGTGGTGTCCGGTTTACCGGGAACCGCAGGCTTGGCAGCCACCGCCGGGCGCGCATTGCCGATGCTGCTACGGCTGGCCGTCGCCGCTTGCACCGCTTGCGGGTCCATCTCGATCGAGCCTTTGAACTTCGCGCCGTCCTCGAGGCTTACACGCGGCGACGTCACGTTGCCACGCACCTGCGCGCTCTTGCGGATGTGCACGCGCTCCGTGCCGTACAGATCGCCTTCCATGAGGCCTTCGACGTAGATCGAATTCGCGTAGACGTCTGCGCGGACTTTGCCCTGGGCTCCGATCGTGAGGCTGTTGCTGCGCAGCTGGACGGTGCCGCTGACTTCGCCTTCGATCAACAGGTCCTCTTCACCACGGAGGTCGCCATCGATATGGATCGACGGGCCAATCACCGCCTTCTCGCGGGGACCGGCCTTCTGGTTGCTTGCGGACGATTCCGGCCGCGTCTCCGTCCAGCCGGAAGCCTCTGCGCCCTTTTCCGGTGCGCCTTTCTTGCCAATTTCGAACATGATTACTCCCGTCGTTAGCGTGACTGGTTTTGCTGTAGCCGCAACAGGTTGCGAGCTGATTATGACGAAGGCTTTATCTAGCACAGCCTGATGGCAAACACCAACCTGTCGGTCACGGCCGACACGCTCGGAAATCACGATCGCCCATTTGGCCGGGTAGCGGTAAGCTCCCATGCGTAAGCCACCCGCAACCGCTCTGGTTCCCCCATCTTGAGCCCCGGAGGCAGCAACATGAGCAAGTCCGCGCCCTCTGGCCGCGCGAAGCGCAGCCGCACCACAGATCCCACGACGACGACCCAAACGCCGGCCTCACGCAGCCACGTGAGCGCCACGGCAACGGTGTCCGCCGAGCAACGCCACGCGATGATCGCGGAGCGCGCGTATTTCCGCGCTGCTGCACGCCGCTTCGATGGCGGCGACGCAGTGACCGACTGGCTCGCGAGTGAGCACGACGTCGACGCACTGCTTTCACGCAGCAGCGACTGAGCGCGACCGCTGCCCGGACCGCACAAGTAGTCCGTAACTTCCTGATTCAGCTGCATCAGGACCGCATGAAAAAGTGAATGAGGCCCTCGATGGCGGCCCAGGTGGTGGCCGATGCCACGGCCACCGCCGCGACGGAGACCGCGAGCCCGATCACTACGATGAGGCCGTCCCGCTCGGTGATGCCAAGCGCGATCACGGAGGCCGCCAGGGCCGGCGGCATGTTGCCTACGAACGGGATCGGCAAGATCATGATGAAGCCGAGCACGAAAATCACGATCCCTATCAGCACCTTGCCCACGGACTCCGTCACGACGGGTAGCCGCGGCCGGCAGTAGCGTTCGAGCCGCCGCATCAAGGGGGTCGCCCGAACGACCATCCGGTTCAGGTCGGAGCGGGCCACTGTCCTGTTGGCAATGGCGGCCGGCAGCCACAACCGTCGGCGCATGGCAATCAGGTTCAGGGCAATGATCACCAGCGCGATGCCGCAGACCGTCGGTATGCCGGGCGGCATCGGCAGGCAGCACGGCAGGGAGAACAGTAACGTGGCAAACCCCGCCGCGCGGTGGCGCAACCCGAGCAGGATCTCGCCGAACGACACGCGCTCGCCCTCGCCGTGCGCCAGCGTAGCCAGCACCTCGGACGTTCGCTCAGGTAGGGGGTGGCGCGCCTGCGCGTGAGCGGGTCCGTCGCTACCTGTGTCCATCGGCGGGGTGAGTCCTTGCTATGCGAGCGCAGCGCGGCAGCTCATTCTGCCGCACCACTACCGCCTGCGCACAGCACCGCCCGTCAGCGCTTCGTCAGCAGCTCGATCGACTTCAGCTTGCCTTCCTCGAACGTCAATAGCGCCGGAAACTGGCCGTAGCCGCGGTCGTACGTCCATTGCTCGACGTGTAGCGTGCCGGTGATGGCCGAGGAGCCGTTCGCGCGACGCGTGCGCTGCGGAACCTCCGTGACATTCTTGTCCTTCGGTTGTCCGCACTTCGCCGTGACCTGCGAACCCACCATGCCGATCGTGATCAGCGCATTGCCGCAATTCATGGAATCGTCCGCGCGCGCCATCATCGCAACGAGACCGCCAAGCGCTGCTACGAACGCGAGAGAGAGCCGCGTGTTCATGCGTGGATGCTCATATCAGGCAGCGAGCCTAGGCTGCCTCGCGCTGCAGTCAAAGGCAAGAAACTCGCCAGTTACTGGAACAATGCGACGCTAGGCCGAACGCAACGCCGGCCGATCGGGCATGTCGGGATTTTCGAGACGGGCCAACACGTGGAATAGATCGCGGTCGCCAAGCACGGCCATGCGCTCTTGCGGTGTGAGCCAAGCCAGCGCCTCGGCCCCACTCTGCGCGTCGCCGAGTTTTGCGCGCGCCGTCATGAACATGACATCGGGCTTGCCGCGCGACGCTGGCGGACGCGGTTGCACCGCGGCGAAATGCCGTTGGCGCGCGAGATCGTCGTGCAGCAGCCGTTCGATCGTCACACTCTCGAGCCACGTCTGCAGCCGATGCTCGATCTCGTTGCGCAGCTCGATCACGCGCGGCACGGTGACTTCTTCCGGCACCACGAGCAACCCGGTCATGCGCAGCGCCCTGCCGAGCGCCACGCTGCCGCTGGCCGCCGAGAGCGGCAATGCAAGCACGAGCCCCGCGAGCGCAGGCGCCATCCACGCGAACAACGGCGGCGACACGGCTAGCAGCACGATCGACACGACGAGGCCCGATAGTGTCTGCAGCCAGTGCCTGCGCAGCAGCAGCGCCCACGGCGTAATGGTGCGCTTGCGGCTCTGGGTAGCCCACCCGGAGTCCTGACCAAACAGGATCTCGAGCAGCTGGCGACCCTGCATCATCATCATGATCGGCGCATATAACGCAGACAGAATCGTCTCGACGAAGGCGCCGATCAGCACGCGGATGGGATTGACCGTGCGCCGCAGCTCGCGATTGCCGAAGGCCCGCAGCACACCGAGTACCTTCGGCAGCAACAGAACGGCCATTGCGAAGATGAACAGGCGGATCATGCGCGGGCTGTCGAACTGCGGCCAACGCGGGAACAAGGAGAGCTCTTCAGTGAAGTACTGGAACTGCACCGTCGCGATATGCACGGCCGTCGCAAGGCCGACCGTGATCAGCGCGAACCACAGCGGCGATGCGACGTAGCTCATGACGCCGACGCCCATGTGCATGCGGTTGGACCAGGTGAAGCCGCGAGCACCGATCACGGCGAGATGCTGGATATTGCCCTGCGCCCAGCGCCGATCACGCGCGGCGACATCGAGCAGCGACGGCGGGCTGTCTTCCCACGAGCCATGGAGCGTCGGCAGCATACGCACGGACCAGCCGGCGCGGCGCAGCAGCGCGGCCTCGACGAAATCGTGCGACATGATCGGCCCGCCGAACGGCTTCTTGCCGGGCAACGTGGGCAAACCGGCGGCCGCCGCGAACGCGCGCATGCGGACAATCGCGTTGTGCCCCCAGTAGTTACCGTCATCGCCTTGCCACGCGGCAATGCCGCGGCCGACGATCGGACCGTACACGGCCGCCGCGAACTGTTGGAGGCGCGCAAAGAGCGTCTCGCCCCCCGCGAGTCGCGGCACGGTTTGCAAGAGCCCGAGGTTCGGGTCTGCTCCCATTTCTCGAACCAGCGCAAGCAGAGTGTCCGCAGACATGATGCTGTCGGCGTCGAGCACGACCATGAAGTCGTAGCGTCCGCCCCAGCGCGTGATGAAGTCGTGAAGGTTGCCGACCTTGCGGCCCGTATTGTCCGTGCGTCGCCGGTACCACACGCGCATCTGATCGCCGAGCTTTTCGCGCAGCGCGTGGAAGGCGGCCGTTTCCCGGAGATATACCTCCGGGTTCGTCGTGTCGGACAGCACGAAGAGTTCGAAGCCGGCCGCCTCGCGCTCGAGCAACATCTCGGCCATGGCCTGCAGCGATGCGAAGCTCGCTGCAGGGTTTTCGTTGTACACCGGCATCACGAGCGCGGTGCGGTGAATCGCGGGCAAATCCGTGGCGGCACGCAGCCGAGTACCGCCGAACAGCATGCCAGCGATGGCGGCGGCGGCGGGTAACGCGATCCAGCCGAACGTGATGGTGAATAGCGCCACCATCGCCCACTGCAGGGACGACGTACCGGTGCCGAGCGACACAACCGCGATCATCTCGCGGCTCGCGTACACCGTCAGTGCAAGCGCGCCACCGAACGCGAGCAGGCGCGCCGCCTTCGTCTTCGCAGGCGTCGCGGCGAGTTGGCGGCCGCGCGTGTAACGCCAGAAGCTCTGCTCCGGCACGTCGAGCAATGCCGGCGGCGGAATCGCGGATGCACGTTGGTTCACTGACTCCATCGATACAGCCAGGTCTCGCCCCATGGCTTCCCGTTCGACGTGGGTACGAGCCGTAGCTCGATGATGTCTTCACCCCGGCCGGGATCGAGCTCGAAACTCACCCGGTAGATATCGGTGCCCGGGATCGGATGCGCGCGCGCATTTAGAATGGAGCCGGCGGAGCTCCATACCTCAGGCTTCAAATCGGCCGGAGCTGCACCGCGGCCGCGATAGTCGACCACGAACGAACGCTGATCTTGATTCTGAAGAGCGGCGCCGGCGCGCGTCGCGATGACGCGCGCGAGCGCGTTGTCGAGGGGCTCCGCCGTGAACCGCATCCGGTACGCGAAGCTCGCTTTTCCGCCGGCCGCGATCGGCGTTTTCGGCTGCCAGTAGGCGACGATGTTGTCGTGAATTTCAAGATCGGAAGGAATCTCTATGAGCTCAACGTGGCCGCTGCCCCATTGCCCTTTCGGCTCTATCCACAGCGACGGCCGTTTGTCGTAGAGCGCCTCGGCATCCTCGAAATCATCGAAGTTGCGCTTACGCTGGATGAGCCCGAACCCCTTGGGATTCTCGTCGATGAACCCCGAAATTTGCAGCGCCGCGGGGTTCGCGAGCGGGCGCCAGATGCGCTCCCCGCGTCCATTCACCATCTGCAGTCCATCGGAATCGTGCACGGCGTTACGGTAGTCGTCGAAGCGCGCGCGATTTGAAGAATCGAACAGGAACATCGACGTGAGCGGCGCGACGCCGAACGCCGAGAGCTCCGTGCGTGCGAACAACGTGGCTTCCACGTCGATCAGGGTGTCGTTTCCCGGCCGCGCCGAGAACGTGTAGGCTCCGACCACCGACCGGCTCTGCAGTATCGCGTGAATCACGATGCGCTCGGCTCTCTCAGCGGGGCGCTCGATCCAGAAATCGGTCCACGCCGGAAACTCTTCGCCCTCGGCGCGTGCGGTGTTCACGGCCAGGCCGCGGGCAGAGAGTCCGTAGAGTTGGCCGCGCGCCACGGCGCGAAAGTAGCTCGCGCCCTGGAACACGAGGAACTCGTCCATGACGTCCGGCTTGTTCAGCGGAGTGCGCACGCGGAATCCGGAGTAGCCCGCGTCGGGTCCGTTCGCGACGAGCGCGTTGGCGTCGGACTCGAACAGGTCGTTCGTGAACACCACGCGCCGCGCCATCCTGGCGACGACGAGATTGATGTTTACCGGTACGTTGAAAATAAAACCTGGGTAGAACAGGTCGACCGTGAATGTCCGCTTCTCGCCGTTCCAGATCGCCGCGTCGTTCTTGAAACGGATCGAACGGTATTGATCGTAGTTGAGCTTCAGTTCGGGCGCGTTGCGGCGAATCGGATCTTGGTAAGGTCGTTTCGCGATCTCGGCGGCACGCGCCAACAGAACTTGGCGATCGAAAGGCTCACCGGCGCGCTCCGCCGTGCTCAGCTGTGCGTTTGTTACTTGCGCATTGGCAGTTGCGGCGAAGCAAAACGCAGCTACGCCGAGGCCTACCCACTTACCAGCACGCATACTCATCCGCCGCCTTGCACCGATCCCAACCCGGCAGGACATTTGTCCGACCCCACTCTGCCTATGCAATAGTAGCTACCAAACTGCTTTTCTAGTTCTCGTCGTCGTACTGCGACAACTGTGACAGTTTGGCGACTGCCCCGGTGGGCAGTCCGGCGGGATTCCTGACGGCGGATTCTAGCAAAGAAGCTCCTAGACCCGCATACAATAGGGCACTTACGACCGCATCCCGCCTGCCGACTCAAGACGAATGCCCTCAGCGCCGCAGATTTCTTTTGAAGCGCGACTCCGCCGCGACCTTCGCGGCGAGGTTCTGTTCGACGAATTCAGCCGCGGGCGCTATTCCACGGACGCGTCGATCTACCAGATCGAGCCGCTGGGCGTCGTCGTGCCGCGCACGGCCGACGACGCGATAACGGCGCTGACGCTGGCGGCCGAGGCCGGTGTGCCGGTGCTCCCTCGTGGTGCAGGCACGTCGCAATGCGGCCAAACTGTGGGTGCGGCGCTCGTCATCGACACCAGCAAGTACGTGAACCGGCTGCTCGAACTCGACCTGACCGCTGGCACGGCCTGGGTAGAGCCCGGCATCGTCCTCGACGACTTGAACGGTCAGCTGAAGAAGCATGGGGTGTGGTATCCGGTCGACGTGTCTACCTCGGCGCAAGCCACGATCGGCGGGATGACGGCGAACAACAGCTGCGGCGCACGCTCGATGCGCTATGGCAATATGGTCCACAACGTGCTCGAGGCTGAAGCATGGCTCACGAGCGGAGACACGCTGACATTCGGCGAAGTGTCCGCGACTGAGCCGACCGGCCCGGAACGGTATCGCGAGCTCGTTCGTACGGTACGGGCGTTGTACGCGCGCGAGCGCAGCGAGATAGAAGCGCGCGTGCCGAAGGTGCAGCGCCGCGTCGCGGGCTACAACCTCGACATGGCCTCCGCGGGCCCCTTCAACATGGCGCACATGCTGGTCGGCTCCGAGGGCACGCTCGGTTACTTCCGCAAGATAAAACTTAAGCTCGCGCCCTTGCCGACGCACAAAGCGCTCGGTGTGGTGCACTTCCCCACGTTCTATCAGGCCATGGACCTCACGCAGCACATCGTGAAGCTCGGGCCGGCGGCCGTGGAACTGGTCGATCGCACGATGATCGGTTTGTCGCGCGACATCGCCGCGTTCCGCGCGACGATGGAGCGAACCATTCGCGGCGAGCCCGATGCCATCTTGCTCGTGGAATTTGCCGGCGACGAGCTCGAGCCGCAGCTGAAAAAGTTACGCGCGCTGACGGAGCTCATGGGCGATCTCGGGCTGCCGGGAAGCGTCGTCGAGATCGCGGACTCAGCTTGGCAGCGCGATGTGTGGGAAGTCCGCAAGGCCGGTCTCAACATCATGATGTCGATGAAGGGCGACGG
>JBDTOT010000091.1:0-7395 GCA_039933105.1 Gammaproteobacteria bacterium
CCGAGAGGGTGGTCGTACCGTGGGTGCCGGCGTCGTCGCGAAGATCATTCAATAAAATAGCGACGGAAGAAAACCATGGCGAATCAAAATATTAGAATTCGACTGAAGGCGTTCGATCACCGTTTGATCGACAAATCCGCTCGCGAAATCGTCGAAACGGCGAAGCGAACCGGGGCCACCGTGCGTGGGCCGGTCCCGCTGCCGACCAAAATCGAGCGGTACACCATCCTGGTCTCGCCCCATGGGGACAAGGACGCGCGGGACCAGTACGAGCTGCTGACGCACAAGCGGCTCATGGATATCGTGGACCCTACGGACAAGACCGTGGACGCGCTGATGAAGCTCGAACTCCCGGCCGGCGTGGACGTGCAGATCAAGCTCAATTGAACCGTTGAACTAAGGACGGGGCAGTGGCTATAATGCCGGGCTGTTTCACGGCCCGGTTGTTTAACCAAGCGACCGGGCCGTTGTTTTCGATCAGGGGGTGGCCGCGGGTTCTTGCGGTTGCTTTCCAACAAAAGACGCCATCGGCCTAGCCGGAAGCGTCATAGGCGCCAGGCCGCGCACGTCGCAGCCCTGGCTGAAGCGTCGGCCGTAGTAGTCGGCGCGGATACAGAGGAAGAAACATGTCTGTCGGTTTAGTGGGCCGCAAATGCGGCATGAGCCGCGTTTTCCGGGAAAACGGTGATTCGGTGCCTGTCACCGTCATCGAAGCTCTTCCGAATCGCATCACGACGTTCAAGACCGAGGAGCGCGATGGCTATCGCGCCGTGCAGGTCACCGTCGGCGCGGCGAAGAAGGCGAGCCGGCTGACCAAGCCCGAGGCGGGTCACTACGCGGCTACGAAGGTCGATGCGGGCAGCGGTTTGTATGAATTCCGGCTTGAGCAGGGTGAGGGCAGTGACCTCGCGCCGGGCGGCGAGCTGAAGGTCGATCTCTTCAAGGTCGGCCAGATGGTAGACGTCAGCGGAATAACGAAGGGCAAGGGCTACGCCGGCGTCATCAAACGCTACCATTTCTCGAAGCAACCCATGTCGCACGGCAACTCGCTGTCGCACCGCGCGCCGGGTTCCATCGGTCAACGCCAGACGCCGGGACGCGTATTCCCCGGCAAGCGCATGGCCGGCCGCCTCGGTGCCGACACGGTCACCGTGAGTCTGCTCGAAGTCGTGCGCATCGACGCCGAGCGCAACCTGCTGCTGATCAAGGGCGCGGTTCCAGGTAGTGAGAACGGCCAGGTCGTCGTACGTCCGGCCGCCAAAGCCCCGGCGCCTAAAGCCGCGGTAGCCAAATAAACACCACGCGAGATCGGGCGATGAAACTGAAGATGCAAGGTAGTGGTGGAACGCTCGAGCTCGCGGACGCGACGTTCGGTGCTGCTTTCAACAGCGCGCTCGTGCACCAGGTCGTCACTGCGCACCTCGCGGGTGCGCGCTCTGGAACGAAAGCGCAAAAGACCCGCGCCGAAGTCAGCGGCAGCGGCAAGAAGCCGTGGAAGCAGAAGGGCACGGGACGGGCGCGCGCAGGCTCGATTCGCAGCCCGATTTGGGTGGGTGGCGGTAGAACCTTCGCGGCGCGGCCGCGCAGCTTCGAGCAGAAGATCAACCGCAAGATGTATCGCGGCGCAATGCGCTCGGTGTGGTCCGAGCTGTTGCGCCAGGAACGGCTCGTCGTGACGCCGGAGTTCGGCGTAACGGCGCCGAAGACGAAGGAGCTGCGCGAAAAGCTCGCGAAGCTCGAGTTCACGAAGGGCCTCATCGTCGTCGAGGCGTTCGACATGAATCTGTGGCTCGCGGCGCGCAACATTCCGAACATCGATGTGCTCGAAGTGCAGCTGATCGATCCCGTGAGCCTCGTGGGGGCCCACAAGGTGATCGTCACCGCCGCTGCGTTGAAGAGTGTGGAGGAGCGGCTCAAATGAGCAACACTGCCGATCGCGAACGACTGATGCAGGTGCTGCTCGGCCCGCACGTGTCCGAGAAAGCGACCGCGCTCGCCGAAAGCGGCAATCAGGTCGTTTTCAAGGTCCGCGGCGATGCCACCAAGGCAGACGTGCGCCGGGCCGTCGAGTTGCTGTTCGAAGTCAAAGTCGAGCGCGTCGCCGTGCTGCGCATGCCCGCGAAGACCAAGCGCTTTGGTCAGCGGGAAGGCACGCGTGCTAGCTGGAAGAAGGCCTACGTGCGGCTCGCGCCGGGGCAAGACATCAACTTCATGGGCACCGAGTAGCGGGCCCGCGGGGAAGTATTGTGGCGTTACGCAAGCTTAAACCGACATCGCCGGGCCAAAGGTTCGTCGTCAGGGTCGTCAGGGACGGTCTCCATAAGGGCGATCCGTACGCGCCGTTGCTCGAGCCGCTTCGCAAGACGGGTGGACGCAACAACGCTGGCCGGATCACGACGCGGCATCAGGGCGGTGGTCACAAACAACACTATCGCGTGATCGACTTCAAGCGCGACAAGGACGGCGTCGCGGGCAAGATCGAGCGGCTCGAATACGATCCGAATCGCACGTCGTACCTGGCGCTCGTGCTGTATGCCGACGGCGACCGGCGCTACATCCTCGCGCCAAAGCGCGCGCAGCCCGGCGACCCGATCATGTCCGGCACCGATGCCCCGATCAAACCCGGCAACGCGCTGCCTTTGAAGAACATTCCGATCGGCTCGCTGGTGCACTGCCTCGAGATGAAGCCCGGTAAGGGCGCGCAGCTCGCGCGCAGCGCCGGCGCATCCGTGCAAGTCGTCGCGCGCGAAGGCGAATACGTCACGGTCAGGCTGCGCTCCGGCGAAATCCGCAAGATTCACGTGAACTGCCGCGCCACGATCGGCGAAGTCGGCAATGACGAGCACAACCTGCGCAAGATCGGCAAGGCCGGCGCGCAACGTTGGCGTGGCATTCGGCCAACGGTTCGCGGTGTCGCAATGAACCCGGTCGATCACCCGCACGGCGGCGGCGAAGGCAAGTCTGGCCAGGGTAATCCGCATCCGGTGACGCCGTGGGGCCAGAAGACCAAGGGTTACAAGACGCGGCACAACAAGCGCACGCAAGTCATGATCGTGCGCGATCGCCGGCAGAAATAGTTAGTTAGAGCGACTTGAGCTAGAGAACTTATATGGCACGTTCGATCAAGAAAGGCCCGTTCGTCGATACGCACCTGCTCGACAAGGTGGCGAAGGCCGCCGCTACGAGCGACCGCCGGCCGATCAAGACCTGGTCGCGACGTTCGATGATCGTGCCCGACATGGTCGGGCTCACGATCGCCGTGCACAACGGCAAGCAGCACATCCCCGTGCTGGTGTCCGAGAACATGGTGGGTCACAAGCTCGGCGAGTTTGCGGCCACCCGCGTCTTCCGCGGCCACTCGGGTGATCGCAAGGCCGCGGCGGCCGTCGCCGGCGCGCCTGGTGCGGCACCGGGCGGCGCCCCGCCAGCGAAGGGCGGCGGTGAGAAGAAGTAGAGAGAGGCGCCAGATCATGCAAGTTGTTGCCAAGCTTCGTCACGCGCGCATCTCGCCGCAGAAGTGCCGTCTGGTTGCCGACCAGATTCGCGGCCAGACCGTAGCGAGCGCTCTGAAGATTCTCGCGTTCAGCCGCAAGAAGGCGGCACGCATGCTGCACAAGGTGCTCGAATCGGCGATCGCCAATGCCGAGCATAACCATGGCGCCGACATCGACGAGCTGAAGGTCTCGAACGTGCAGGTCGACGGTGCACCGTTTTTCGCGCGTTACGCGGCCCGAGCGAAGGGTCGCGGGGATCGTATTCTGAAGCGCAATAGTCACATCACTCTTCGGGTAGGCGACGAGTAACGTATGGGTCAAAAGGTTCATCCAGTCGGCATTCGCCTCGGGATCACCAAAGAGTGGTCTTCGAAGTGGTATGCGAATTCGCAGACGTTCCCGCACTACGTGGAACAGGATCACCGCATCCGCGAGTTCCTGCGCAAGAAGCTCAAGGAAGCGTCGATCAGTCGCATCCACATCGAGCGCCAGGCGAAGAAAGCCAGCATCACGATTCATACGGCGCGGCCGGGTGTTGTGATCGGCAAGAAGGGCGAGGACATCGAGAGGCTGCGCGGCGAAGTCGGCAGGCTGCTCAGCATGCCGCTGCAGGACGTGCGTTTAAACATCGCCGAAATACGCAAGCCGGAGCTCGACGCGTTGCTCGTTGCCGAAGGCATCGCCCAGCAGCTCGAGCGCCGCGTGCAGTTCCGGCGCGCCATGCGTCGCGCTGTCACGAACACGATGCGTATCGGCGCCGAGGGCATCAAGGTGCGCGTGTCGGGTCGTTTGAACGGCGCAGAAATCGCGCGGTCGGAGTGGTATCGCGAAGGCCGCGTCCCGCTGCACACGTTCCGCGCGGACATCGACTACGGCTTGGCCGAAGCGAAGACGACGTACGGCGTGATCGGCGTGAAAGTATGGATATTCCGCGGCGAAGTGCGCGAAGCCGTCGAAGCCACAGTCACAGCCACAGCCACGACGGAGACGCCTGAGGTCGGACGTCCGCAGGCGCCGCAGGCGTAGCACCATGCTGCAACCGAAACGCACCAAATTCAGAAAACAGTTCAAGGGTCGCAACCGCGGTTTTGCGCAGCGCGGCAACAGCGTCGCGTTCGGCGACTACGGGCTGAAGGCACTCGATCGTGGCCAGCTGACGGCTCGCCAAATCGAGGCGGCGCGCCGCGCGATGACGCGCTTCGTGAAGCGCGGCGGCAAGATCTGGATTCGGGTATTCCCCGACAAGCCGATCACGAAGAAGCCGCTCGAAGTGCGTCAGGGCAAAGGTAAGGGCAACGTCGAGTACTGGGTTGCGCAGATCCAGCCCGGCCGCATGCTGTACGAGATCGCCGGCGTGACGGAAGCCGTCGCCCGCGAAGCTTTTGCACTCGCGGCAGCGAAGCTGCCCTTGGGGACCACTCTCGTCGAACGGCACTCAGTCTGATGAAACTCAAAGACGTAAAAGCGAAGGTCAAAGAGCTTCGAGGGATGCCCGAGGCGCAGGTCAATGAGGAACTCCTCAATCTGCGGCGCGAGCAGTTCAATCTCCGGATGCAGAGCGCTACGGGTCAAGGCGCCAAGCCCGATCAGCACAGTTCCGTGCGCAGACAGATCGCGCGTTTGAAGACGATCCAGCACGAGCGCACGAAGAAGTAACGGGAAGACCTATGAGCGAAACTGCGAACACCAAAGCCGTCGTCCGCCGCACAATTGGGCGCGTCGTCAGCAACAAGATGCAGAAGAGCGTCACCGTCGCGGTGGAGCGGCTCGTCAAGCACCCGGCTTACGGCAAGTTCATTCGCCGGACGACCAAGATCATGGCGCACGACGAGGAAGGCACCTGCCGCGAGGGCGACACCGTCGCGATCGTCGAGTGCCGGCCGATCAGCAAGAACAAGTCCTGGCGCGTCGTCGAAGTGGTCGAGCGCGCGCTCGTCGATACGGTCGAGGCGGCGGTCTAAGGGGCTCCAATGATTCAGACGCAAACAATTTTGAATGCCGCCGACAACAGCGGTGCACGCAGCATGATGTGCATCCGAGTGTTCGGTGGGTCGAAGCGCCGCTACGCGCGCATCGGCGACGTCATCAAGGTGACGATCAAGGACGCGATTCCGCGCGGGCGTGTCAAGAAGGGCGAGGTGTACCACGCTGTCGTCGTACGCACGCGCAGTGGGCTCCGCCGGCCGGATGGCTCGCTGATTCGCTTCGACGGCAACGCCGCGGTGCTACTGACGAACAAACTCGAGCCGATCGGCACCCGTATTTTCGGGCCGGTGACTCGCGAGCTGCGGACCACGCAGTTCATGAAGATCATTTCGCTGGCTCCAGAAGTGCTCTAGGAAAGAGACCATGAAGCGCATCAAGAAAGGCGATGAGGTCATCGTAATCACCGGCAAAGACAAAGGCCGGCGCGGCCCGGTGCTGCGCATCAACAGCGACGGCGGCATCGTCGTCGAGAACGTGAATGTGGCGCACAAGCACCAGCGCCCGAATCCGAACGCGGGCGTTGCTGGCGGCATCGTCGACGTTGAGTTGGCGCTCGAGCCCGCGAAAGTCATGTTGTTCAACCCCACCACGCAGAAAGGCGATCGCGTGGGTTTCCGTCAGTTGGCCGACGGCCGCAAGGTGCGGTTCTTCAAGTCCAACGGCGAAGTCGTGGATACCTGATATGGCAGCACGTTTACAAGAGTTCTACCGCAAGGAAGTCATCCCGCAGCTGATGAAGCGGCTCGGTGTCGATAACCCGATGGCCGTGCCGCGCATCACCAAGATCACCATCAACATGGGAGTCGGTGAGGCGCTGGCAGACCGCAAGGTTCTCGACAGTGCGATGAGCGATCTCGCGAAGCTCAGCGGCCAGAAACCGGTGCAGTGCAAGGCCCGCGTGTCGGTTGCGAGCTTCAAGGTTCGTGACGGTGTCCCGATCGGCTGCAAGGTCACGCTGCGCAAGGCGCGCATGTACGAGTTCCTCGACCGTCTCATCAGCGTCGCAATGCCACGCATCCGCGACTTCCGTGGTGTCTCGCGGCGCGCGTTCGACGGCCAGGGTAACTACAACATGGGCGTCAAAGAGCAAATCATCTTTCCGGAAATCAACTACGACCAGGTCGACGCCATTCGCGGCATGGACATCGCAATTACGACTACGGCGCGCAACGACGACGCCGGTCGCGCGTTGCTCGAGGCTTTCAAGTTCCCGCTGCGGAGTGAACGTTAATGGCCAAGAAATCGATGCTCATGCGTCAGCGTCACCGCGAGGTCGCGGTCAAGCGCTACGCGGCCACACGTGCCGAGCTCAAGGAGCTCATCCGCGACCCGAAGACCTCCGAAGAAGCACGTGCTGACGCGCAGAAAAACCTGCAGAAGCTCCCGCGCGACTCGAACCCCGTTCGCCTCCGCAACCGCTGCGCGTTGACGGGCCGGCCGCACGGCTATTACCGCAAGTTCGGTTTAGCACGTACGAAGCTGCGCGAGACCACGATGCGCGGTGAGATCCCTGGCTTGCGCAAGGCCAGCTGGTAAGGACGCCACCATGAGTATGACCGACCCGATCGCTGACATGCTGACGCAGATCCGCAATGCGCAGACGGCCCGTAAGCCGTCGCTCACATTGCCAGCGTCCAAGCGGAAGCTCGCTGTGGCCAAGGTGCTGCAGCAGGAAGGCTACCTGGGAGCCGTCTCGACAGAGACCGTCGAGGGCAAGGAGTTCTTGGCGATCGAACTCAAGTACTACCAGGAACGCCCGGTCATCGAGCGCTTGCAGCGTGTGAGCCGCCCCGGCCTGCGGATCTACAAGCCCGTCGATCAGCTGCCGGTGGTCCAGGGTGGCCTCGGGGTGGCGATCGTGTCGACTTCGAAGGGTGTCATGACGAACCGCCAGGCGAGGGCGGAAGGTCATGGC
>JBDTOT010000092.1:0-7310 GCA_039933105.1 Gammaproteobacteria bacterium
GCCCACTTCGCCGCGCTCATCCACGTCGAAGGTGATCTTGCCGAAGTGCATGTAGTCGAGCTTCTTGTCGAGCGTGATCTTGTTGCCGCTGATCGCGGCGATGGTGCGCCGCTCGGCCTGCCGCGGATCGTAATCCGTCGACGCGAGGACAATCTCGTCGCCCACCCGCCAACCCGTGGCGTTCAGCACCTCGATCGAAGTGCTGCCTGCTTTAGCCGTGCTGGCGAGCTTCGTCCAGGTGTTGGTCCGATCCCCGTGCAGATTCAGGGTTCCGCCGGAGATCATGATCCCGCGGTCACCCATGCCACCCATGACGTCTTCACCCTTGACGGTGTTAGTGAGGGTGATCGTCGCGTTGCGCGTGTGGGGGCTGGCTTCGCTGCCGATGGCCAGTTCGCCGTGCAACATGATCCACTCGGTGGTCAGCTCGAGGTCGGCATTGTTCGAGAAGGTGAGTTTGCCGTCGATGGACAAACCGGCCAGCGCCGGCGGACTCGCGTCGAGGACCACTTCCTTGTCTCTGCCAATGGTGGGCTTGTCGCCTGCGACCGGCACCTTGTGGTTTGGCCAGGTGGCAGGATCGGACCAGAGCGATTGCTGGGCCGTCTGAGCTCTTGCCACCTCCGCGCCTCCGAGAGCAAGTGCGCCGACGAGGCCGAATGTCGATAAAAGAAGGAGCGAGCGAGATTGGTTTCGCATGTTATCGACCCCCCAAACTTGATGGCGACCGGTAGTTCAGCGGGGCAAGGATAGCGCGATCGTAGATGCCTGGCACACGGCAGGCGCGCGATCCGAGCGGAGAGGAATTTCGAAGGCCGCTGATCGACGACTTAGCAGCGAGCCCTTGCGTCCGTCAACGTCGCTCACGCACATTGCCCAGGCATCGTTCGGGCTCGTCAGCCCACAATCTGAGAGGGACCCCACACGCCATGCGCTGGATTGCGACCTGCCCGCACGAGACCGTCGACGTGCTCGCCGCCGAGCTCACGGCGCTCGGGATCGAAAGCCAGCAGCGGTTGCATCGCGGCATCGTGTTCAATACGGATCTTACAACGGCGTACCGCGCCCACTTGTGTCTGCGAACCGCGAGCCGCGTGCAGCGCGTGGTCGCAGAATTCGCAGCACCCGATCTCGAGACGCTGCGCCTGGAGCTCCAAAAGATTGCGTGGCCCACATGGATTCGCTCACATCGGCCCTTCACCGTGACCCCGGCCCTCACGGATCTGCAGTCCCAGGCGATGGGCGAAGAGCCGATCATCGGGTCCGTTGTTGAATCGATTCGACAGTGTCGGTTTGAAAAGTCCGCGCCCGTGTTTGATGCCGCGGCGGATAACCCCATCACCGTGGTCGTGTTCCTACGTAACGGTAGCTGCGTCGTCGGCTTGGACACCGCGGGCCGCGCACTCCACAAGCGGGGCTGGCGCATCACCGGGCATCCCGCGGTTTTGAAGGAGACCCTCGCGGCATCGATCCTGTGCTTGGCTCGCTACACAGGGCAGGAACCGCTCCTCGATCCCATGTGCGGCTCTGGCACCATCGCCATCGAGGCGGCGTATATCGCTCTCAACAAAGCCCCTCTGATCCACCGCGGCAAGGATGACTTCGCGCTGGAACACCTCGCCGGTTTTGACCGGCCCCTGTGGCGCCGTGTTTCAGATCAGCTGCGCGCCGCGAAAAGAAACGTCCTGCAGGCGCCTATCTATGCGTCTGACATCCGCGCGGAGTACGTTGACGTCGCGCGTGCTAGCGCACTGCGCGCCCGCGTCGAACGGTATGTCGAGTTCTCGGCACAACCGCTTCAGGAATGGGAGCCCCCAACACCCAGCGGTTTGCTCATCACGAATCTGCCTTACGGCGAGCGCATTGGAACCGGGGGCATCAACGCCCTGTATCGAAGCGTGGGTGCTGTGATCAAGCAGCGCTTCTCCCATTGGCGAATTGCGTTGCTCGTGCCAAGCGACGCTCCAATCCACCTGCTGGCGCTCAAAACGCGTGAGGAGTTCGCTCTGTTGAACGGCGCACTCCCCGTGAAGCTCCTGGTTACATGAACAGCGAACGGCCGGTCACACCGATGACGTGGGCTGCCCGCGAAACCCGCCCAGGAAGAAACCGAAACGGCCTAGGCTACCTTGGTGGCTCGGCAGAGTCGGTCTCGGCAGGAGCGGAAAAGGCTGTGCAGAGCTACGTCTGCAAAGGTTGGTAGCGGGGGTAGGATTCGAACCTACGACCTTCGGGTTATGAGCCTGAGGCCAGTTCCGGGCTAAGAAGCTGGTGCCGCTCTATATAAGGAGCGGCCAACTGTGGGGAATAACTTCGAGCAACGTCCCGCAAGCCCGCATGATTCCTGGCCGCTAAGACGGATTCCCCACAGGCGCGAGCCCGAGACCCTTCGTCACGAGACCATCGGCGAGCGGCCCCTGCCCTGCCACTGGTGCCACAGGTGTTTGGAGCGCGGCGTCGAGCTGCTGGCCTTGGCTCAGTGTGTCGACTGCTGCCGGCTCGTTCAGGTCGTCGTGCAGGTTCAACAACCGATTGATGGCGCTCTCGGCGATGTGCATGCGTTTCATCGTGTGGGCCTCCGTGCGGGCGGTGCGGTCATGCGTGACGCATCGTCGAGTCCGTTCAGCATGCGGTTCACGTAGTCGTCGTTCGACTCGTTCGGGAGCGGCTGCGGCAATCCGTGGTCACGTTCCAGGGAGAGCCGTTCGGCAGGAGCCGCACCCGGTGGTTCGAGCGGCGTGCCACCCACACCCTGAGTGCCGGGCTTCGCGCCGTTCGGAAAGTATTTGCCACGGAAGTAGTCCGTGTAGGGCTGGTCGAGCTTGTACAGCTCGGTGCGCCAGCTCTCGCCGGAGTCGATGCCGAGTTGCTGCGCACGCTGTGCGATGCCCTGCCCGGAGTTCGCAAGCTGCCCGCGGAATTGCTCGGTGAGTTTGTCCGCTGCGTCGTTCGCCTTCAGCATGAGCTTTATCACGGCGTCCTTGCTGAGCTTGCGGTCTTCCTTCGCGAGATACGCGCCGGCCGCGGACGCCAGCGCACCGAACCCTGCGGCATACGGTCCCGGAGCCATGCCCGCCACTCCGCCCGCTGCCTGGAGCACGGCCGCGCCCGCGCTCTCATACTGCCGTGACGCTGCGGACAACGTCTCGCGCAGCACTGCCTGCCCTTCGACCGTGTTCTCGTCGACTTCATCGAGCTTGGCCAGGTTCGAGTTCAGCGCGAGATCGCTCTGGTATTTGCCAGAGTCGACAGACTTCACCGCGCCGCGCCAGTCCTTCAGCTCTTGGCCGACATACTGACGAGCGAAACCGATCTGCTCTTTCATGCGGTCGTTCGCGCGCGTGCCGACTTCATCGGCGATCCTCGCGTGCTCCGCCATCGCTGCTGCACGCTGGCCAGGGTCGCGGAAATTCTTGTACTGCCAGTCGGACTTGTTCAGTGCCGCGGCAGCTTGTGCGAGCTGTTCGCGCTCGTCGGGGTTCTGCGTCATGCCGCCAAGGCGTTGAATGTTCCCGAGTGCCTGCGAGTGGTTCGCGTCCTGCGCCGTGCGCTCGTCGGCAAGTTGTGCCGAGGCCGCGTCGGCTTCTTCCGCGCGCTGGCCCCAGTAACGCTTGGTCGGGATGCCCACTTGCCCGGCAAAGAACTGGCCGATGTTTTTAAGCGGCGTGCCCTTCTGATAGATCGGGCCATGCGCTTGAACATCGGCCATCGAGCCGAGCTGTGTGTCCGTGCGCCGCGCGTCCGTGGCACCACTCGCATACGGCCGGCGAATGTCGATAGACGCCGTGCGCTGCGCCTTATCCGCTTGGTCGGCCGCTGCGCCGAGCCCGTAGCTGAGCGACGCCATGTTTCGCGAGAGACGATCTTTTGCGCTCATGGTTACAACCCGAAGTTGAAGCTGGCGGAGCTGCTGCGATTCGCTGACGACGACGTACCGTAGGTGAGCCCAAGGCTCTCGCTGATCGCCCGCGCAATCTCTTCGCTGGTCTGCTGCGACTGCGACTGTGATTGCGCCGTGCTCGTGCTCGAACTGCTAGCCGAGTCCGTGCTGCCCGCGGTCGTGAGTGTCGTCGCCGGGCCGAGGATACCGGCGAGCTGCGTGTACGGTGACAGCGGAGCCCCGAGGCCCGCTTGCGCCACGCCTAGCTGGCTCTGAATGCCCTGGATGCCGACGCCCGCCGCTTGGTTCTTCCCGTTGATTAGCGTGCCAGCCGCCGCGTCGCGCTGCGCTTGATCGCTGGCGTAGATCGAGGCCGCGCCCTGCTGATACTGCTGCGCGATCTGTCCGGCCGCTACGCCCTGGGCCACGCCCTGACGTGAGCCACCGAGGCCGCCCACGGATACCGCGTTGCCCGTGATCGCGGGGTTCAGCTGATTCCTAAACAAGTCGCCGAGGCCACTCGACAGTGCGCCGAGCTGCTGGTCACGCGCGCTCGTGTCCGTGAGACGCGACGATAGATAGTCTTCGCCGGCACCGACGCCAAGCGAGTCGAGAATCTTCGAGCCCGAGTTGTAGAGGTCCGCGGCTTGACCGGTGAACAACCCCGTGTCGACTTGCCCCGCGGCACCCGTCGCTTGCGCGTAGAGCTTCTGGAGCGCGTCGGCGTTGAATACGCTCTGCGAGCTGGAGCTTTGCCCCTGGCTCTGCTGTACGGCTTGCGTGAGCGCGTCGCTAAAACTCTGGCTCGTGCCTTGCGATGCGCCACTGCTGTTCGACTCGCTCGATGCTTGCTGAAGGCCAAGATCGAGGCTTGCCGATTCGCCGCTCGACGTTGCGTGCGATGCGCCTATTCCGAGTGCCATTAGAGCTGTCTCCACGCGCCGGCTTCATAGCCGACGAAACCACCGAAACCAAGATCAGTCGCCCAAGGGGCTATCGCGTACGACACCGCACCATTGCGCGGACGTGTGGGCGCAATACCCGTGGGCTCGACGTACACACCCGAATTCATCTCGGCAGCGATGCGCCGGAGCTGATCTGCGAGCCACGCCTTGAGCGCGGGCGGCGTGTCATCGGGAATCGCGTCGGGTCTGTAGCTCATCGGTAGCCCCGTAGCTCGTACTCAATATCTATTCCCGACACAGTCCACACGGCCGTGTGAGCGGTCCGAATCTCGACGCTGATATAGCGCCCTTGTGCGAACGCGTTCACTACCTGGTCGGGTTCGGTGAGCGTCTGTTCGGCGCTCCACGTGATAGCGTCCGTCGGGCTCATGCGCGAGCCAACGCGGACAGCGAGCGTGCCGTAGTTCTGCGCGCGAACGTGCAGGCGGCGAACAAACTTCACGCGCGCCGCATCGCCGAAGTCGAGGTCATAGCGGCCGATCTTGGCTCCGACCGTCACCGCGTCGGCCGTGTCCTGCTGGATAGCCTGATCGGCAGCGCCGAGCACGAGCGATTCCGTGGACAGCGAGAAGTTCTGCTGGTTCAAGTAGCGCGTGTCGTCGTCGATGATCTCTTCTTGATCGTCGATGATCTCGCTCGACGCGTCATCGTTAATCGTGCCGATAGCAGCACACGACACCGTGTCGAGATCGCGCACGCCGAACGCATCGTTCGCTACGTCGTACACGAGCGCCTTTGTGCAGAGTGATTGCCCGGTCTCCGGGTAGCAAATCCACACCTCGCCCTTGGCGCGATGGAACACGACGAACAGCGCTTCGTAGTTCGTGCTGTCGAGATTCGCGAACAGATACTCACGCATGCGGGCTTGGCCGATGCTGCGCAAGTTCGTGCCGTCGGTTTCGACGATGTCGCCATCGGTCACGACGATATGCTTGCCGTTCACGTCGCACACGGCGTGACGAGTCAGCGCGCCCACGCTCGGAAGCAGCGGCCGGAAGCTGAACACGTCATTCCCGCCAATGTAGTCGGCGGCGTAGAGCGACGAGCGCTTATAGATCAGCAACGAGCCCCGCAGCGGGACCGCGCACATGATCGGGCCAGGCGTAGCCGATAGCTCGATCTCGCCGGCTTGGTTGTCTGCGGCTGCTGTCCACTCGCTTGGGATCGTGCCGGGCTCCGCGGCCGCGCTCCACTTCACTTTCGATTCATGCAGGCCGCTGGGCTCGTCGATGTTCAACGCGAACAAGTGCGAGTTCTGCGCGCCCAGGAATGCGGCGAGACTCTTGCACGTCGTGCCAGCGGGGAAGCCCGGCAGCGCCACGAACGGCGTGCCAACGTCGCCGGCCCAATAGAGCGGCGTGTCGAGGGAGTTGCTGACAACCGGAATGTTGTTGAGCAGCGTGCTCGACCACTGATACGGGAAGTCCACGGGCGTGAGTGACGGGCTCACGTCGTCGCTGTTCGATGTCTCGCGCGCGGTGATCGAGTCGGCACCGAAGCCGAGCCAATAGTTCGTCGTACCGACGCGCGCGTTCAGCAAGTGATACAGCGGGTCGGGCCAGGTTCCATACGCTGGACGCTGGCCGCCGATGCGCTGCGCGAAGCCACGGCGAAAGATCACGTTCTGGATCGAACCGCCCCAGAAGTCCGGGCCGAGTTCGGTCGTCGGCGTGTCTACCGCGTAGCCCTTCGTCGGGCGAAACTTCAGGAGCTTTTTCGGGTAGCTCACTTGTAGAGTCCTCGCGGATCGTCGGGCGAGCGGCCAAGTAGCTTCTGCATCAGATAGGCGCGGTTCTCGTCTATCGGGAATTCGGCGAGAACGTCGCTGGTCGTGTTCGTGCTTGGGTCGTACTTGCGCAGCGCGTTGCTTGGCGTGCTGATGTAGCTCGGAACGCTGAGTCGGCGCGCTTGTGCGCGGTCATCGTCAGAGAATTGTTCGCCGATGCTGTCGCGACGTCCGGTCGTCGGATGATTGTGAAACAGTGCGGCAGCGGGTCCGCCGAGTGTCAGCTTGCCGTGAACGTGCGAACCGCTACCGTCTACCGTGTCAGCGGTTCGGCCGAGGTTTTCGCCTTGTTGGAACAGCGCGCCCATGTGTTCGGTGCGCGGGTCTTTCTGAAGGCTGAGCATCCAGAGCGCGGCGTTCGCGGCGTTGTCGAGAGCGTCGCTGTGGTCGCTCATGACACGATGATCGAAGACGCGTATGTCTGGCGAACGATGCCGCTCGCCTTCTCGCGGATTGTCACAGTGAAATTGACCGTGCCGACAGCACTCTTGGTCCATGTCCGCGAGCTGGACAGGTCGATATAACTACCCGCGCTCGGGTCCGTGCTGAAGCTGCCGGAGTTAACCACCGTTTTGATCTGGTAGTAGGCGGCTACGACGGCGGTTGCGGGCGTGACCCAGTTGCCAACGTTCGCGCCGCCCGCGCCATCCCCTACTGAATAGGTGCCGTCGTTGGAAAG
>JBDTOT010000093.1:0-6923 GCA_039933105.1 Gammaproteobacteria bacterium
CGATGACCGACATGCCGCAGATGATCGCGCTGTACAACGGCATGGGCGGCGGCGCTGCCGGCGCAATTGCCGCCGTCGAACTCTTCAGCGGCGAAGCGCACGGCGCGGCCCAGCTTACGCTCGGCGTGCTCGGCGGCATCATCGGCGCAGTGTCGTTCTCCGGCAGCTTGATTGCGTTCGGCAAGCTGCAGGGACTCATCAAACGCAGCGTCCGTTTCCCGGGCTTCAACTATCTGAACCTCGTGATCCTCGCGGCGACGCTCATTGTGGGTGCCATCCTCGTGGTGCACGGCAGCGGCGGGTTGCAGGGCCACGTCACGCTCTTGTTCGTGCTTGCTCTCGTCCTCGGCATCGCGATGACGCTGCCGATCGGCGGCGCGGACATGCCGGTCGTGATCTCGTTGTACAACGCGCTGACGGGACTCGCCGTCGCGTTCGAAGGCTTTGTGCTCGACAACGCGGCGATGATCATCGCAGGCACCGTCGTCGGCTCCGCTGGCACGCTGCTGACGCAGTTGATGGCGAAGGCCATGAACCGTTCGCTCGCCAATGTGCTGTTCAGCGGCTTCGGCGAAACGGCTGTGGCCGGTGCCGGCGGCGGCCCCGCCGGCGCGATGAAGAGCATCGACGTCGCTGACGTCGCCGTGATGCTCGGCTTCTCCGAAAAAGTCATCGTCGTGCCGGGCTACGGCATGGCGGTCGCGCAAGCGCAGCACAAGGTGTGGGAGCTGTGTCAGGCGCTGATCGCGCGCGGCGTTGCCGTGAAGTTCGCGATTCACCCTGTCGCGGGCCGCATGCCGGGACACATGAACGTGCTGCTCGCGGAAGCCGGCGTGCCGTACGACCTGATCTACGATCAAGAAGAGATCAACGCGGAATTCGAAACAGCCGACGTGGCGCTCGTGATAGGCGCGAACGACGTCGTGAACCCGAGCGCGCGCACGGACAAGGCGAGCCCCATCTACGGCATGCCGATCTTGAATGCCGACAAGGCGAAGAACGTGATCGTGATCAAGCGCGGCCAGGGCGCCGGCTTCTCAGGCATAGAGAACGCGCTGTTCTACCTCGACAACACGCGCATGCTGTACGGCGACGGTCAGGTGAAAGCCGCAGAGCTCGTCCAGGCCGTCAAAACTCTGTAGACGCGCTGCGATTGCCGACGCACTTCGTGACCTAGCGCTCTCGCTGCGGCCCGCGTTGCGGAGCGCGCTGGGGAAACGGCTGACGCGGTAGCCCCGGCCCACCCTGTTCGAGTCGCCGTTCACGCAACGTGGCGCGTTGCTCGGGCGTCAGATCGCGGAATCGATCACGCAACTCGCGCCTCTGCTCCGGCGGCAGTTGGCGAAACTGACGATACGTCTTCACGAGCCGCTGCCGCTCCGCCGGCGGCAGCGCACGAAACTGCTGATAGCGCTGACGCGCGGCTGCGCGCTGCTCGTCGGTCATATTGCGCCAGAGATCGAAGCGATCGCGCGCTTGGCCTCTGTCACCGCGACTCATGTCGAGCCAGCGCTGTGCGCCACGCGCTATTTGCTCTTGCCGCCCAGGTTCGAGGTCCTTCCACCGTTGCTCGTAAGGCGCTAGCACCTGGCGCTGACTCTGCGTCAGCGTTTCCCAGGCCACGCCTTGAGCATGAACCGCGCCCGCGAACGCGAACAGCGCGATGCAAAGTGCAACGGCCCTATTTGCTTTCATCGTCGTCGTTCCTCGCCTGCCCGGGTTTTTTCCCATCGGCCTTGTCGGCGGCGCGTTTGCCTTGCGCGCCCGCGCGATCCTTCTGCCACTGCTCGCTGACGAGCCACTCCTCGTCGTTCTCCTGCCACGCACCGAGATACTCGAGAAAATCGAGATCCGGTGTCGTGGGCGGCGTCGCGGGCGCCGGCGGCGCCGGCGTTGCATCCTGAGCGTGCACCGCCCGCGCGACCCAAAGACCGCCCACGGCGCACAGCGTTGCGGTCAGTTTTCGCATCAGCCGACGCTGTCGCCGCCCTTCAGCTCGGGCTGCTCTTCGAGCCAGCCATAAAATTCCATGTCCTCATCGAGCATCTGCAAATCTTCCTCGCTGAGCAGAATCTCGAGATCGCCCAGCGGCGACGACTGGAGCGCCGTCTCCGTCTGTGGCCGCGGGTGCACGAACAGCAGCACCGCCAACGCCGCGGCTACCGCCACGCCGCCTGCGGGTACGAACGACCAGCGCCAACGCGCCTTCGCAGGCTGGAGTTCTTCCAGCGCCCGATGGCGCGCGCGCGTGAGCTGCGAACGTGTCGCGGCATCGAGGCCCGTTACCCCGTCGTCGAACAACTGCTTCGTGCGTCGCTCGAACCCGTCGCGTATCAGTTTTTCCTCACTCATCCGAGCGCTCCTCGCCATATTCTTTCAACAGCTCGCGCAACTTGTGCACGGCGCGTGAGTAGTGCGTCTTGACGCTGCCTTCGGTGCACTTCATGGCCGCTGCCGTCTGCAGCACGTCGAGACCTTCGAAATTTCGCAATACGAACGCTTCGCGCTGGCGCGGCGGCAACATGAGCAGGGCCTGCTCGAGCGCCACCATCGCATCACCCGCCGCGACGCGCTCCAGCGGGTTGTCGCTGGCCGGCCCCGGCGCCGCGAGCAACGGATCCTGCTCGTCGTCGGACGCCACACCGCCGAAAAAGCTCATCACGCGCGAGCGCACGGTGCGCCGTCGCTGCACGTCTCGAATCCGGTTTTGCAGAATTCGGTAGAACAGCGGACGCCACTCCGTGCTCGGCCGCTGCGAGTAGCGGCGCACGAGGCGGATCATCGCATCCTGAACGATGTCGAGCGCCTCATCGCGATCGCGGACGTTCATCACCGCGATTCGATAAGCACGAGCCTCTACTTCACGCAGAAACGCCTCGATTGCAATACCCGAATCCAGCGCGCCCTCCCTATCGAGGCTCGTCTCTTCGTGGGCGGTCACCAATGCTAGCTCCATCTTAAGCCGCTCCATGGCCTGCGAATCCGCGCCGGCCCGCTCGTTGCCCAGTCTCTTAACTTGCGTCCCTCCACTGATAACGGCGTGGCGCGGCTGCGGTTGACAAGGCCGGGTTGTGGCGCTGGACCTCAACTTATTGATCGGTATCGTATTTCACGCAGGTTGGTGGGCCGTCGTCGCGGCCGCCTGGTCGAGCAAGAGTGTGATCTCGTCCACAATGGCGGCGTGGTAGTTCCTACGTGAGCACTCAACGACTCTTGCAAGTGGCCGTGCCCGTTCCGCTGGCCGAAGGGTTTGACTACTTGCCCGCCGACGACGGCCCGCTACCGGCGCCCGGCAGTCGCGTGCTCGTGCCCTTCGGTCGTGGCGAACGCATTGGGATCGTCGTCGATCACCCGGCGAGCTCATCGCTGGCTCCCGGCAAACTGAAAGCGATTGGCCGCGTGCTCGATCCCGCACCCACGATCGGCGCCGAGTTGCTGCAAACGTTGCGCTGGGCGGCCGACTACTATCACCACCCGCTCGGCGCGGTGCTGAGTCACGCGCTTCCCGGCCTTTTACGCGAAGGCCGCGCGCTCGACGAACCGCCCGAGCCGACGTGGCAACTCACGACCCTCGGCAAGGACCAGCCGCCGGACAACCTCGTGCGCAATGCACGCCAACAGGCGAAGGCTTTAGCGGCACTGCAAGCGGGTCCGCTCGCGCTCGGCGAGCTGCGCGAACGCGACATCGCAACCGCCACACTAGAGCGGCTTGCGACCAAAGGCTGGATCGAGCCCGGCACACCGCGTGCGGCCGGCGCCGCGCCGCGTTCGGTTGCACCACTACCCACATTGCCGCAGCTCACTGCCGATCAACGCGGCGTGCTCGACACGATCGCCGACGACGACCATTCAGGCGGCGGATTCCGCAGCTACCTGTTGCATGGTGTCACCGGCAGCGGCAAGACCGAGGTCTACCTGCGGCTGATCGCCGCCGCCCTCGCGGCGGAGCGCCAGACGTTGTTGCTGGTGCCGGAGATCGGTCTCACGCCGCAGCTCGTCGGCCGGCTGCGCGATCGATTCGGCGGGGATCTCGCGATCCTGCACTCCGCCGTCACAGAACGGGAGCGCTTCGATGCATGGCGACGTGCGTATCGGCAGCAAGCGAAGCTCGTCGTCGGTACGCGATCGGCGGTATTCGCGCCGCTTCCGGCCGCGGGCCTGATCATCGTCGACGAGGAACACGACGCTTCGTACAAGCAACAGACGGGGTTTCGGTATTCGGCGCGCGATCTCGCGGTGGTGCGAGCGCAGCGGCTGAACGTGCCCATCGTGCTCGGCTCCGCAACTCCCTCGCTCGAAACGTTTCACAACGCGCTCGCAGGCCGGTATCGCAAGGTCGACATGCCGCGGCGCATCGGCGCCGCCGGCCAGCCCCGCATGAAGATCGTGGATCTCAATCGGCACGCGAATCGCCAAGGGCTGTCTACCCCACTCGTTGCCGCGATCGACCAGCACCTGAAAGCCGGCAACCAGGTGCTGCTGTTCCTGAACCGCCGCGGCTTCGCGCCCGCGCTGTTTTGTCCGACCTGCAAAACCGCAGAGCAGTGCACGCGTTGCGATGCGCGCATGACGGTGCACGCGCGCGCACTCGAGCTTCGTTGCCATCACTGCGGCGCGGTGCGGCCGCTCGTGTGGACCTGCAAACTTTGCGGCGGCGAACGCGTCGCGGTCGGCGCGGGCACCCAACGCGTCGGCGAGGAGCTCGCAGCGCTGTTTCCAGGGGCGCGCATCGCGCGGCTCGATCGCGACAGCACGAGCCGCAAGGGTGCGCTCGACGCGGTGCTCTCCGACGTCGCGGCCGGCAACGTCCAGATTCTCGTTGGCACGCAAATGCTGACGAAGGGACACGACTTCCCGCGCGTGACGCTGGTCGGCGTATTGAGCGCAGACCAAGGCCTGTTCGGAACCGATCCGCGCAGTCACGAGCGGCTTGCGCAGACGATCTTGCAGGTCGCGGGGCGTGCGGGGCGCGCGGACAGACCGGGTGAAGTCGTCATTCAGACGCACTACCCGGATCACCCGCTGTTGACGTGCTTGCTGACGCGCGACTATGGCGCGTTCGCGACGCTTGCACTGGCCGAACGGCGCGAAGCGCATTGGCCACCGTTCGCGCATCTCGCCGTTTGGCATGCCGAAGCAGCGCAACGAGAACCCGCGTTCGCGTTGCTCGAGCGCGTGCGCACTCTGGCCGGCGGCAACGCCGAGGGCACGGTGACGGTACTCGGCCCCGCGGCGCAAACGATGGAACGCAAGGACGGGCGCTACCGCGCGCAGCTGCTATTTCGCAGCGCGCAACGCGCGGCGCTGCACCGGCTCATCGATCGTGTGCTGGTCGCGATCCGAGCGTCGCCCGAAGCGAAGCGCGTGCGATGGAGCATCGACGTCGATCCACTCGAGATCTGACGATCCGCCGCCGGACGGTGCGTGCATCGGGTAGACTCGGGGCAGTCATCCCCCGATTCACACACATGGCCCGCCGCCCGCAGAACTCACGTCGCCGCGAGCCCGCACCCGGCTGGGTGTGGATGTTGTTTGGGATTAGCCTGGGGCTTCTCGTAGCGATCGGCGTGTACCTGCGCTCGCCGCGCGCGCCGGGCGCAGCTTCTGTGCACGCTGCCGCGATCGCGCCCGCCGCAACCGATAAAAAGCCCGAGCCGCGTGAGCGCAACGAGCGGCAGTCGGCAAAGGCCGCAGCTCAGCCTCCGCCGGCCAACGACGACGACAAACGATTTCAGTTCTACGACATCCTGCCGCAGTTCCAGGTGGTCGTGCCGAGGGCCGAGCCGCGCGGCACTGCTGCGCCGGCAACCGTCCGAGTTGCGGTTGTGCAGCAACCCGGGCGCTACCTATTGCAGGCCGGATCGTTCAGCACACCTACGGAGGCCGATCGACTCCAGGCCACGCTGGCGTTGCGCGGCATCGAGTCGCGAGTGCAGCAAGCGACCGTCGATGGCAACGCGTTCTACCGAGTGCAGATTGGACCGATCGACGAGCTCGACGCACTGAACCGCATGCGTCGGCAGCTGCTCGACGCCGGCATCGAGGCGCTGCCGTTGAAGGCGCGCGAGTAACGCTAGGGAATCAGTCGTCGGTCAACGACTGGCGGAAATCGACACCGAGCGAACGCAACTTGCGATAGAGATGCGTGCGCTCCATGCCCACGCGCTTCGCGAGCTGCCCGACCTTGCCGCCGCACAACAGGAGCTGTTGCTGTAGATACGCACGCTCGAAATGCTCGCGCGCTTCACGCAGCGGCATGGCGAGCAGGTCCTGCTTCACGAGCGGCTCGCCCTCGGTCACCGCCGTGGCGATCTGGGCTTCGACTTCCGCGAGCGAGACTTCTTCGGCGCCGCCCAAGATCAGCAGGCGTTTCACGAGATTGCGCAGCTCACGGACGTTGCCTGGCCAAGGATAGTTGCGCAGGCGATTCTGCGCTGCGACGCTGAAACGCCGGAACGAAAGCCCCTCGCCGTCGACGAGCAGGTCGACGTGGTAGCGCAACAGCTCCGGCACGTCCTCCGAATACTCGCGCAGCGGCGGCACGCGGATGACGACGACCGACAGGTGCGACATGAGCTCCGGCCGCAAGCTGTCGCTGCGCTCGAACGCCGGGAACGCACTTGACAGGACCCGGACGTTCAACGGCCGATCGGCCGCGAGATTCATTGAGCGGTAGCTGCGTTGTTCGAGGGCCGACAAGAGCAGCCGTTGACCCGTGGCGCCGACGTCGCCGAGTTCCTGGATGAACAAGACGCCGCCGTCAGCTCGTTCGACCGCGCCTGGCTCAGTGCCTTCACCCAGCAGCTCGCGCTGCGCGCTCTCGTCGCCGAGATCCCCGCCCATGACCGCGACGAACGGCCCACGCGCCTGCCGACTCTGACTTGCGAGATAGCGCGCCGAGAGGTCGCGGCCGCTGCCGGGCT
>JBDTOT010000094.1:0-5569 GCA_039933105.1 Gammaproteobacteria bacterium
CGGCTATGTCGTTCTGCTCCCAAGTGACTACAGACAACCGCGAAAGGCGTTTAGCGACAGCTTGGATGCACTGCCCGATCTCGGGTGGTTGCGATGGGTAGGCAATGAATGCTGTACGTGCTGTGGCCATTCATTAGCCTCGTACTATTCAGGGCGCGGCGTCAATATCCTCGACGACGACACGGAGACCGGGAGGCGCGCCGGCCAGGAGAGGAACATCACAGCGGCCCAAAGCTGTGCCCAACCGGCGTGCCATTGAAAGATCAGCTATGATTCTCGTCGTAGTCGGCCGGGCTCAGGGCCGTCACCCGACGATGTCGCTCGCGATCGGATTCCCGAGCCGCTCGTGCCGCAGACGCGCCACAGAGATACCGGCCTCGTCGCACGCGCCTCGAAGCGAGCGGCCCTTGCGCAGCTGCGCGAACACGATGGCGAGTCGTTCTTGGGTGAGCCGACTCACAGCCGCCCTCTCCCTTTCAGCGCGCGTGCGTGACCAGCGAGCGCGACGATGGTGTCCACGTCGACGTTGAGACCCGATTCCACTAGCGCGGTGACGACGGCGGGGTCCGCCTTCGCCAAGAGTGTCCGCACGTCTTGAAGTCGTTCCTCGACTTCGCTGCCGAACTTGCGCTCCAGCTCCGTCTTGAACGATGCGACGCGCTTGTCGTACGTCGCGTCGTCGATCGGCGCGCGCATCGCAGCCGTGAACTTGGCCGTGATCTCGCGTGCCATCGGACCGGGCAGCTCCATCGCTGCGAACTGCTGGCGCACGTCGCTGTTCGCCGCGTCGATCTGCTCGGCTGTCGCGCCGGCCGGCACGTCAGTGAGCAAGACCGTGTCGTTGTAGGCGCTGTCGCCGTAGAGCTTCGCTGCGGCGTCGGGCTCGACCTTCGTGCCCGCAGGCGGCGGGTCCCTCTTCTCTGCCGCCGGCTTCATCGTGTCGAACAGCTTCGTCGCGTCGACGGCGCCGGCAACAGGTGCCGGCTCCGTCTTCTTCGCTTCAGGCTGCGCGATCCCGCTCGTCGGGTTGTCGTAGAGACTTTCGATCGTCATGACTTCTTCTCCTCGTGTGCGGGGTGCACGGGCTTCTCGGGCTCGCGGAATTTCTCCGCGACCTTACCGGCGCCTGAGCTGGCGACCGCCGCGCGCTCGGCCTCCGTGACCGGCGTGCGGGGCATCGCTTTTTCGTCGATTAGAATTGCCATCACGCAACCTCCTTCGTCGGCTTCGACCACGACGTGATCGTCGCGGTGAGCGCACCGAGCTTCGCCAAGACGTTCGCGATCTGCACAGCGGGGGCGAGTGGCGCCTTGCCGTCGTCGCGCTTGCCGACGCGCTGTACTTCGACGGTCGGGAGCGGCACGCCCTTGCGTCCGAGTCCGCTGTCGAACAACGCGGCTGCGAGATGCCCAGGCAACGTGAGATGGCGCACGAGCGTCTGCATTTGCTCCATAGAGTTCGTGTAGATACGCGTGTTGGTGTTCTGCCGTCCCTGCTCGCTCGTTGCGCACAGATGCGACGTGAGCACTACCTTCTGCTGCTCGATCGCGTCGAGCTTTGCACCCAGCTGCGCGACGAGCGCGACCGCGCCCTGCGCTAGTTCGCCAAGTTGCTTCGCTGCGGCCTGCGCTTCATCGGCGCTCGCGACGGCGGATGCGTGTCGCTGCGTTCGCGCCGCGTGCGAGTTTGCCTGTTGACGTGCTGCACGTGCTTGCGCGTACGTCGCAATCGTCGCCTCGTGCTGCGCGATCTCGCCGTTGACGGCCGTCAGCTCCACGGACACGTCGTGCCCTTCGCCGAGCTGCACGAGCAAGGCACTCTTCTGCTCGTGGATGGCGGCGAGCTGCTTCGTGACAGCGGCCTCGCGCGCGTCGAGATCGAACCTATTCTTCGTAGCCATGATAGAAACTCCTAGTGGTTGATTAGAGAACGGGAACAGAAACAGAAACTGGCTCGTGCAAAATTGCATCGAGCATCGCGCGGTACTCGATGACGTGCGGCGGATCGCCCGGCTGCGGCGGCGCGACATCGGCGGCGCCCGCCTTCATGTCTTGCTCTAGTGCCGCCAGGGCTTCCGCGTAGTCTTGCGTCTTCAGCGTGGCATCACCGTCGTCGGGGTCGATGTCGACGTAGTCGGGCAGCTTGCCCTGGGCGGTGCATTGCGCCGCGAGCGCGAGCACGGCGTTCGGCGATCTGCGTTGGGCTCTCGCTATGCCGTACAGGTAGTCGTAACTCGTGTCGGCGATCGTCGGCAGGCCGGCGCGTTGCGCGGCTAACTCCAAATCGAAAAGGCGTTGGACTTGCGGGTCGTCGTGGTTGATGTCGGTCATAGTTACTCCAAAATATCGTGGTCAGGGTCGACGGGCGTCGCCTCGACGGTGATGATCGGCAACGCCGGCTTCGCGAGCAGCGCGCGCAGGCGGTCGCCGTTCGCCTTCACGGCGGCGACGAGACGCGGATCGTTCGCCGCTGCGTTGTTCGCGTTGTTGATCTGCACAGCGGCAGTCGGCTTGTCGGCCGGCAGCTCGTCGAGCTGCTTCGCGAGTGCGGTCAGGACGGACACATTCCTGACGTGGGTGATCTTTCCGTTCACGCTGTCGACCACTTCGCGACCGAGCACGCCCTCCTCGAACAGCGCGTCGGCGACGTGGTAGCGTCGCGCGGCCCGGGCGTCCTTCAGCCGCTCGTTGAACGCGTCGTCCTCGCGTGCCCACCGGGCAACCTCCTCCAGCGTCAGGCCCGCTGCAGTCGCGCTGCGCTTCATGTGCCCTTGCTCGGCGAGCACGGTCAGGAACCGGTCGAGCTTGGCTATGTCGGTCATAGAATTGACTCCTCGTATGCACGTTGCCGGATGGCGTCGCGTCGGCTTTCGATAAAGAGCATTAGCGTGTCGTAGTGAATGCCGCGCGAGATGCAGCCCGGTGTGCCGCCCTCGATCGCGCAGTCGGCGCTGGACGCGTCCAGGCCGTCCACAGCGACGGTGACGGGCTCGGCAGCGCCAGTGGTCACGTCGACGAGCCAGGCGACGATAGGGGCGACGGTGAACAGGGGCGGCGCCGTCGCATCGGCCAGCTGCACGCGGATCACTCTGTAGCCGGGCATCGCCGGGACCACGGTGCCCTGAGTGGGCATTGCTGTGCCGCCAGCGTTGGGCGTCATGGACGGTGTACCGGATTCGGTTCGCATGCGTGTACCTCTAGAGGATGTCGGCGTCGGGGTCGACGACGGCGAACTGCCAGACGCGCGCTCCGCTGTTCTTCACGCCCAGCCGCCGCAGCGCGATCGTCCGCACGCCGTAGGGCACGGGACGGCCCACGGCTTCGCGTAGCTGCGCACCGAACGCGAGGAGTGCCGGCTGCTGCCCGAGGCGCGCATCGAGCTGCCGCAGCGCCTCATGTGTCGTGAACGGCTCGGTGCCAAACATGCCGGCGAGCCGGCTCAGCGGCGCGCTCATGATTCGCACCCAACGTCAGCACCGTCAGCACCGTCAGCACCGTCAGGGCGGTTGGAGCCCCAGAAGGGTCGATCCGGGCAAAAAAGGTGACGCGGTGACGCGTGGTGACACCTGTTTCCCTTCTCTACCGTAGAAAGTGTCAGTGACATATTTAAGAGGGTGGGCGGCGAACCCCTGTCACCGCGCGTCACCGCGTCACCCGATAACGTCTGCATCACGGTCCTCCTGCAACCTGTCTCGACCGACCGTCACGAGCTGCCAGCCTCGATTGGCATTCGTCCGCCACGTCACGAGCTTCTGCCCATCGGCAACGCGCAGCCGGACACCCCGCAGCCACTCGCGTAGCTCCGTCGCGTCCTCGGGCTGCGCGCACCCTGCCTCGATCAGCGCGCTGCGCAGACCACTGGTCTCGGTCTCCACGCCGCACAGCACAGCCAGCTCCTTCGACGTGAAGCGCCGCCCCGCGAACCGTGCAGCCATCTGCGCGAACGCGGCGCCTACGGGCTCCTGCTCGTCGTCGGTGTCGTCGTCCTGGCCGCTCGCCGGGTCCGCGAGTCCGAGCCACATCAGCGGGTCGCGCACGAGCGCGGACCACCGCTCGAAGGACGGCAGCGGGATCACCCCTTGCTTTGGCGAGCCGGCAACCACGAACGCGCGAACGATCGTGAGCGCTGCCGCGAGCAGCGCGCCTCGGTTCGCGTCGATGTGCCGGGCGAGATCGACAATTTTGAATTGGCGAACCCGCAGCCCGCCGCTGTCGGTGTTCGCATCGAGGCGAATGACGACGGAGCGGCGCGCGAGATCGCCAGCGGGCGTGATGTTGTTGCCAGTCAGGAACACGACGCTTTTGTTCGGGAGCTTCGAGACGATGCTCGATCCGAGCACCCGGCCTTCGTGTGCTTCCTCCGTTATGAACTTGCACAGCTCGGCCGCGCGCACCACACCACCATTCGGCAGGTTGTCGAAGCCGATCGTGCGATCTCCAACGCGCAGCGACGCGAACAGCACCTTGCGTAGCTCGTCGCTGTCTTCGGTCCACGTGTGCAGCGCGGGCGCGCAGCCATGCACGATGCGCGACGGCATGCCAGAGAGCAGCGACTTGCCTGTCGCCGCGAGCGGTGCCGTGTAGCAGAACAGCGGCGCGTGATCGAGCGCGGGCCGCACGGCTTCAGTGAGAATGTGCGCGACGAACGCAGCCTGGTGCACAGGCTCGGCGAACGGGAACTCACTGAACGGTGCGAGCAGCGTCGCCAGTGCGATTGCCGCATCCTTCTGACTTGGCGACTCAGGGATCGGCGGGAAGGTGCCGTTGGGTCCGTAGAATACGGCGCTGCGTGCGTCGTATCCCGGTGCATCGCAGACTGTGGTGTCAGCTCGCAGGAACGGTGCTGCAGCGATTGCGCGCAGCGGTCGCATCGTCGGCCACTCCGGTCCCTGCGCGATGTTCTGCGCGAGCGCGCGCGGACAGTCCTTGTCCACCATCTCCTTGCTGCGCGCGTCGAACTTCTGGAAGTGCACGTGCTCGCCAAGGTAGCGAATGATGAACTCGATGCCGATCGGGATGATTACGAGCTGCTTGTCGTCGCGCTCCACGCCATCGGTGTCGCGCAGTCCGATGAGGTCGGGCGTGGCGCCGATTTTCACCAGCTCTTGATTCAGCACGAACAGCTCGCGTGCAAGCACATCCTCGCAGCGCTTCACGTAGTGGTGGAGATCACCGCTGCGCAGCTCGATGGTCGGGCGTCCTTTGCGCGCTGCCGCGATCTCGGCGTCGATCCGCGCGTGCTGTTCTGCTGAGAGCGGCGGGCCGAAGTTCGCGACGGTTGCGCGCGTGTGCTGCTTCAAGAATCCGATGCCGACGTTGCCAGACTTGCCATCGACGAAACTCTCCCAGCGTCCGATTGTGTCCGCGTCGCCCGCGTACTTTTCTCCCCTGGCACTCCATGCGTCAAAAATCGCGAGACCCCAATTCGCGCCGGCCGATGCTTCGTGCATCGCCATGCCGGCGTTGAGCCATTCCTCACGGCTGCAATCCGGGTCGAGCGTGAAGCCGTCGCCGAGCACGAGCTTGCTTAGCTCCGTCTCTTCGATCGAAGGCTCGTGTTCCTCGTCGCG
>JBDTOT010000095.1:0-5530 GCA_039933105.1 Gammaproteobacteria bacterium
TTGCGATCCTTCAGCTCCAGTGTCCAAGCGCGCGCGAAGCTTCGCACCGCGGCCTTACTCGCGGCGTAGGTGCTGAATCCTGGCAGCCCCAACACGTTGGAGACCGAGGAGGTCAGGATGATCGAACCGCCGTCTTTGAAGAGGGGAAGCGCCTTCTGGACCGTAAAAAACAGCCCCTTCACGTTCACATCGAAGGTCTGATCGAAATGGGCCTCACTCGCCCCCGCGAGCGGTGCGATCGTCCCCGCGCCTGCGTTCGCGAAGAGAATGTCGATGTGACCATGTTCCTCCTCAACGACGGCATAGAGCCGGTCCAGATCCTCCAAGCGCGACACGTCGCCCACGACCGTCGTAACGTTTCCCGCAATGGAGGCTGCGGCCTCCTTCAGTTCCTTTTCTCGTCGTCCGGTGATCACGACGTGTGCGCCTTCTTCGACGAAGCGCTTGGCTGTGGCCAACCCAATTCCGCTGCTGCCGCCGGTGATGACGGCGACCTTACCTTCAAGTTTTTTCATGATCTTCTATCCTTCGTTGTGTGGCCCCGGGGACCGCGCCGGGTTCAGAGTTGTGCAAGGCCGCCGTCGACGGCGACTTCGCTAGCGGTCATGAAGCTGCTGTCCGACGATGCGAGAAAGGCCGCCACGGCACCGATCTCGGCCGGGTCGGCCATGCGCTGGAGCGGAGTCATCGCGCCGTAGGCCTTCTGACCCTCCTCGCCGAGCGCAAGCTTCGCGAGGTCGGTCGCGGTCGCCCCGGGCGACAGCACGTTAACCCGTATGCCGGTGCCCTTTAGATCCTCCGCCCAGGTGCGCGCGAGGTTGCGCACCGCCGCTTTACTGGCGCTGTAGGCAGTAAATCCCGGAGCGCCCGTGGTGCCGGCGCTCGATCCGGTCAGAATGATCGAACCGCCCTGGCCCATCAGCGGAAGCGCCTTCTGGACCGTGAAGATCGTACCCTTCACATTGGTGTCGAAGGTTTCGTCGATGTGCTCGGCGGTGATTTCGCCGAGCGGGAGCGGGCTTCCCGCCCCGGCATTGGCGAAGACGATGTCGAGAGTGCCGCGCTCGGTCTTCACCGCAGCGTACAGTCCATCGAGGTCGGCCTCATCGGAAACCGAGCCCTTCACCGCGCGGGCATTCGGGCCAAGTTGGGCCAAAGCGGCGTCGAGCACTTCCTGCCGACGGCCGAAGATGAAGACGAAGGCACCCTCCTCGATGAAGCGCTTTGCGGCGGCGAGGCCGATGCCGGTAGCGCCTCCGGTGATCACCGCGGTCTTTCCATTTAGTCTGGTCATGTCGTGAAACCTTCGGTGGAGTTTGCGGAAGCAGGCGCCTGCTCACTTGAGATCCACTGTAGTTACGCTGCCGGCATCTGATTAGCCGTCAATTGCGGGAAGAACTATCCCGCCAGCGGTAAAATGGCCGGGGAGGCTCAATGAACCGCGATCTCAATGACACTCTGGTATTCGTCAAGGTGGTCGAGCTGGGTAGCTTCACGGCGGCCGCCAAGGCGCTACGCCTTCCCAACACCACGGTCAGCCGCAAGGTGCAGGACCTGGAAAAGCGGTTGGGCGCCCAGCTATTGCATCGCACGACACGCAAGCTCGGCCTGACCGAGGCCGGCAACGTCTATTTCGAGCAATGCCAACGCATCGCGCGGGACCTCGACCAGGCTGAAAGCGCTGTGGGCGAGTTGCAGAGCGGGCCGCGTGGATGGTTGCGCGTCACCACAACGCACGCGCTCGGCACGACCTGGCTCGCGCCCTTACTCGGCGAATTCCACGCGCGCCATCCGCAAGTGCGCGTGGAACTGCTGTTGAGCAATGAGCACCTTGACATCATCGCTGGCGAGATTGACGTCGCGCTGCGCGTAGGTACGCTCGCGGATTCCAACTTGGTAGCCCACAGGTTCAACGTTTTGCGCACCGCGGTCTACACAACGCCGAGCTACATCGAACGCTTTGGCGAACCGATGCATCCCAATGACCTGATCCACCATCGCGCACTTACGGTACACAATAGCCGTAGCTCTTGGACGCTAACGGACAGCAGCGGCGAGCCGCAGGAGTTCCCGATCGACCCGATCGTGATCGCCAACGATCCGAGTGCGCTGCGCGCCGCGATGCTGGCCGACACGGGCATCATGCTGACCACTGATGTGTGGGTGCGCGCCTACGTCAAGCAGAGGCAGGTGCAGCGCGTGCTCGCCAGTTGGCGCGGCCTAGACATTGACCTCAATGCGCTGTTCCCGCGTGGACAGGTGCAGTCGCCAAAGGTGCGCGCTTTCATCAACTTCCTCGTCGAACGTCTGAAACTCGAGGACTAGACGGGTGAAGTTGGAACCGATGGCATGAGCTCCGTTGGAGCAATGAATTCCCGTGAACGATCTTCTCGGAGTAGCGGCGTCAGCTCGCGCTGAAGCTGCGAGGTTTGCACCCCTTTACCCCGAATTCTCGAGGCTGTTGCCTCGCCAGTGTTCAAGGAATATAGGCACCCTATCTGGTACCCAAATGGCAGGGGGGCTTATTAGATGAGCTAGCGCGCAATCAAACCGCCGTGGCACAGACCACTGGCTCAAGAGCTGCAGACTGAATTGAGTGGTGGAGCAGAAGGGGATCGAACCCTCGACCTCCGCATTGCGAACGCGGCGCTCTCCCAGCTGAGCTACTGCCCCACAGGGCGCGAATTATCAGGTACTTATCGCGCCGTCGGCAAGCATTTTGTCGGCTTGAAGCGCGTTAGTGCGTGCGTCCCGTCGAGTGGCCAGTCCCGAACGCCCCTTCAAGATGCTCGGGGGCGTACAGCGACGTCATGACGGCGGTCACGAAGAGAATCACCACGATCAACGTCCACTCGGCAGCCGCGATGCGGCGAAACGAGCGACTGGCAGCCTCGTCGCCCGCGCTAACAGCCGGAGCGAAGCGGGCCTTGTTCACCCCCGCGAGCGCCATGCACGCGCCGAAGCCCACGGTCTTGGCGATCAACATCGCGCCGTACGGCGTTGCGAGATCCGCCAGGCTCCGCACGAACACCACGCTCATGCCCACACCCGCCAGGAACACCAGCGGCACGATGCGCAGCGCGAGCCGCGTGAATCCCGCAAGCAGAACGCCCGCGCGTTGCGGTGAACCCTCGCCCGCCGCCACATACAACGGCCACAGCGCGCCGAACCAGAACGCCGCGGCCGCAAGGTGCAAGAGCAGCAGCGGCCCCAGCACGAACCACAGCGGATGGATTGCCGTGTGACCCCCGAACGCGAACGATGCGACCGCGAGCGCAGCGCCAATGCCAGCTCCAACCGTGTTGAGTCGCTTGGCGCGGTCGAGCGACAGCGCCAGTAACGCGAGCCCCACGACGCGCGCGATATTCGCGGGGCCGGAGCTCGATTGCAGCTGCAGCGCTTCGAGTGATGGATCGAACGTGGAGCCGAAGCTTCCCGCCATGTACGCGGGAGTGAGCACGAAGTAGAAAACGGTCGCGATCAGGGCGACGACTGCTGCGCCCCGGGCGACGTTGCGAATTCGCTCCGCCTGCTCGGCCGCGAGATCTCGCTGCCACAGCGCAACAAACATCCACGTGCCCACGGCAAAGAACAAACCGACGAACGTCAGCGCGCGCAAACCGACAACAACGAGATCCGCGGCGAGGAACACCGGCAGTGCGGGCCGTTACAGCGGAGTAGCTGCCGCCACGGTGAAGCGGAAGTCGCCGGAGACGACGTGGGTATCGGCACCCACGGCACGCCAGTTCACGGTGTACGCCCCCGGCTTCAGATCGTCCTCGACGGTAAGAGTAAATTTCTTGGCGACGGCGGCCGGCACGGCGGCCAGCTTCTTATTGCCGCCCTGCGCGTCGGTGAGCACCATGGCCGTGAGCCGCACGTCCCCGCCGAACTCGAGCACAATCTCCTTAACAGGCGCGGGCACGGTGGCCGTTGCCGCGGGAATGGACGCCGTGAGCGGCGTGTGCGCCGCCGCGATCGACGTGAATGCCACCATCAACGCAACGAGTAGAACTCTCATCGGAACCTCCAAGGCTCGATGCATTCTGCGCCCGGATTGAGTGCTGCACCAGGCGGCGCCCGCTCTAGTGCGGCTGATGCGAGCATGTCGAACCCCTGCGCGTTCGTCACCAGAAAGTAACGCTCGGCTAGCAGGCTGACTCGCTGTAACAATCGTCGCACATGTTCTGCTCGTTCATACACTTCGAGCGCAAGACGAGCTAACAGGGTGCTCGCTGCCTTTGTTTCTTCCGGCTCGAACGGCGTTTAGATTCGCATGGCAAAGCGTGCGAATCTAAAACGCAGACAGGGCGACCCCACTCTTCACGTTTTGGCAGTGTTACAAAGTGGTGGTATGTTCGCGAAATCACTGGGGGACCTGCCATGCCAACCAACGCCCGCGACCACTCGCGCCGCCAACTCTTGACCTTCCTGGCCGGCAGCCCTCTGCTCTACGGCTTGGGCAGCACCCTGCTCGCAGGCGCGGCCGCTGCCCAGACGCGCAGTGAGACCGACGCCGTGCTGCGCGGCGCCCTGGAGTTCAAGGACATCATCAAAAGTGTCGATGAAGCCTTGAATGTATGGGATTTTGAGCCCGCCATGCGCGCGCGCGTGAACGCCGGCCACTATGCCTATATGGCGCAGGGCGCCGATGACTTCGGCACCATCGCAGCGAACCGCACGGGGTTCGAAAAGATCAAGCTGCGGCCCCAGCGGCTGGTCGACGTCAGCAAAATCGACATGACGACGGAGATCTTCGGTCAGAAGCTCGCGGCTCCTTTATATCTATGCCCCATTGGCGCGCAGGCGATGTTCCATCCGGACGGCGAGGTTGCCGTCGCTAGAGGCGCCAAATCCAAGAACTTGGTGCAGGCGCTGTCGACCGTCACCAACTACTCCGTCGAAGACGTCGCTGCTGCGCGCGGCGCGCCCGGCTGGTATCAGGTCTATTCGACCTCGGACTGGCCGAGCACGCTGAAGCAGATCAAACGTGCGGAGGCTGCGGGTTGCAAAGCGCTGGCCTGGACAGTGGACATCCCGGCACGCAACCTCGAACCGATCGCGCGATTCAACCGCGGTAAAGACCCGGTGTGCCAGGCGTGCCATGGGGGTGTCGAGGATGGAGGCTGGAGCCAGCGACCGATGTTCGACGGCTTGGACATGAGCACGGTGCGCATGGGCCTGAACGGCCTCACGTGGAGCTACATCGATCAGCTGAAGAAGGCCACGACGATGAAGGTGATGCTGAAGGGCATCGTCACGCGCGAAGACGCCGTGCGCTGCTTGGAGCATGGAGTGGACGGCATCATCGTCAGCAATCATGGCGGCCGTGCGGACGAAACGGGGCGCGGCGCGATCGAGTCGCTGCCGGAGGTGCTGGCGGCGGTGCGCGGCCGTGTGCCGGTGTTCGTCGACAGCGGCTTCCGGCGCGGCACGGATATTTTCAAGGCGCTCGCGCTTGGCGCGACGGCGGTTGGCATCGGCCGGCCGTACATCTGGGGACTCGGCTCGTTTGGCCAGGAAGGCGTGG
>JBDTOT010000096.1:0-5192 GCA_039933105.1 Gammaproteobacteria bacterium
CGGCGCGAATCAACCGGGCTACGGTGTCTTGCAGAGCCGGAAGGGCAGCGGGGGCCAACCCGTCGCGCGCCCAGGTCGTTTGTTCGACGGGCGTGAACAGCGCCGAGTAACCCGCGTCGCGCCGCCAGGCCTGGGTGGGATCCGGCCAGCCATTCAGGCCGGCCACTACGCCTAGGCTCGGGGGAAATACCACGCCGGCGGCCAGCAACCGACTGAACTCGTCTTGATAGGCGCTAAACCCCGGTGAAAGTTCGAGCTCGTAAGGCGTCGGGGGCGACTCGCGCGCCACGCGGTCCTGCCGCGCGGGCCCCGTGAGATTGGGCAACCCCGCGTTGTCTAGGCGACTGGCCAACGTGTGCGCAAAGCCGTTTGCGATCCCGGGTAGTGCTCGCACGGGCGCGCGCGCATCTTTGGGCACTGATTCGGGTGGCACGCTGGTCGCGGGTGTCACGATTAAACGGGGACCCGGGCTGCGGCCGGCGGCCCAAACCTCCGCTCGCTGCAGCGCTGCCGGCACGTCCGCGGCAACTTCGCGAACGGTCGTGACGCCGTAGGCGAGCCAAGCCCTACCGAGCCGCTCGCCGGCAAGCGCATCTTGGTGCGCGTGGACGTCGATCAGCCCCGGGATCACGGTCGCGTCCGGTAGCGCTATCACCTTGCCTTGCGGCGGTACGACGCCGCGGGCGCTGATCGTGGCGATCCGACCGGCGCGCACATGCACGTCGACGTGGCGTCGATAGTCGGCGTGTATGCCGTCGAAAAGGCGATCCACCTCCAGCACGAAATCCTCGGGTGGTGCCGGCGGTTCCCACTGCATCGAGATCGTAGGCGTCGCGCTTCGCGTCGGCACGGCGCCGGCGCTTGCGGGCGCGAGTTCGCGAATCAACTCGATGTGAAATGTCGCCGCGGGCCGGTCGATCATTTCCGCGGCCGAGGCGTGAATCCGCAGGGTCGTGCCGTCGTCTGACCACTGCAGTGCGGTGGCGCCGATCAAGTCCGTCGCACCGGTGACCGGCTGGCCGCCCGCTGTCGTCAACACCTTGAGCCGCGCGGGCGCCCATGGCTCGGGCGTGTCTGTTTCGAGGAATGCGATCTGTTTGCCGTCGGGGCTGATTGCGGGCTTGTGCGGTTTCAGCGAACCGAATGTCAGTTGCGTGAACCGGCGGTCGCGCAGCGTGTATCGCCACAGCTCGAACTGCCCCGAGCGCTCGCTTGCGAACACCAACGAATCGCCGTCCGGGGCGAAAGTCGGGTCGAGCTCCACCGAAACGTCATTCGTCAGCCGCTCGGGTTCGCTGCGTTCGACGAGCCACAGATCCCCGAGCGCAGTGAATGCCACATGTCGACCGTCGTGTGAACGGACGGCGCCTGCGATGCCGAACACGGGCCGCGCTCCACGTTCGTCCAGCGGCCGCAAATCTTCGGGCGGTGAAAACGCGTTCACGGCGACGGCCGCGAAAAGGTGCACTGGCTGTCGGGTGGGGTGGGCAAGCGCACGTCGCCACAGTTGGCCGTCTGCCGCGTAGACGAACTCGGTGCCCGACAGCCAGGCTACGCGCGACGCGAACACGTCCTCGTTCTCGACCAGTGGCTTTACGATTCGCGGATCGCCCAGGAGAAGGACGCGCAATTGGTTCGTGAGGCGCGTCGTCCGCTCGGCGAACACGATTACGCTGCGGCCCGGACGCCAGGACGGCGCTGTGAGATGGCCGTCGCCTGTATACAGCGTCGTCGCCGCGCCCTCGGGGTTGAGAGCCCGCAGCGCAGACTCGCTGCCGCGGTCTAGCACATAAGCAATGAGCCCTTGCTCCGACACCGTCGGGAACGATGCGTCGCCGTCCTCTTCGGTGAGCTGCGTTTCGACGCGGTCTGTGACAGTGATCGACCAGAGGCAATAGTGGCCGGTGCGGTTGGTCGCGAAGACCACCGATCGGCCGTCGGCCGAGAAGTCTGGGTCGCGCTCGTCGTCGGTCGTAGTCGTCAGTGGTTGTTGCTCGCGCGATGCGAGCTCGAGCAGCCAGAGATCCCAATGCCCCGCTACGAGGCGTTGATACACGACTCTGCGGCCATCCGGGCTCACGCGCGGGTTACGGGCTTGCTCACCGGGCTCGGTCAAGGGCTCCGCGCCGCCGCCCGCAACCGGCAGACGCCACAGCTGGCCCAGCAGGTCGATCACGAGCGTCGCGCGGTCGGCCGCAACGGCAACCGCCAAGTTCGTGCCCTGGCGAACATCGGCGATGACGGGCTGTGCGGCGAGCGGCGTCGAAGCCGAGCAGACGAATGCGAACAGTGCCGCGCGCGCCGTCATGGCCACTGATTCAAATACTAGATATCGCCGCCGCACGGAACCTTCCAACGCTCTCTACGGTTGCAACCGCTGCCAGCTCCATGGGCCGGGATGAAATTCGTACGCCTGCGCGACGCCCAGCTCGCGGTGGTAGCTGAGCCGCTCGTGAAACCTGTCGGCGCCCTCGGCCCAGAGCTCGATGGCATCGAACCAGAGACGGTAGCCGCCCCAGAATGCGGGTCGCGGCAGGCGCACGCCCGAAGGTTGCGCTTGCCCTGCTACCGAGGCGCCGAACTCGCGCGCTTTCGTCGATGCGCGTTGCTCGAGCTCCGCGGGATCGTCGATAGGCCGGCTCTGCTCACTGCTCCACGCGTTTAGCTGGCTACGCCACGCGCGGCTCGCGAAATACGCATCGCTCTCGGCGGCGGGCGAGCGCACGATCGCGCCCTCGAAACGCAGCTGGCGGCCAAGCTCGTCCCAGTGCAGCACTCCGGCGGCTCGCCCGGTTGCATCGAGTTCGTGGCCTTTGCGAGAGCCGTAGTTCGTGTAGAAGACGCCGTAGCCGGCCGGCACGAGTTCCTTCAGCAATACCATTCGCGCAGACGGGTGGCCATTCGCATCCACCGTGGCGAGCGCCATGGCATTCGGATTGCGGCGGGCGCGGGCAGTGGCTTCTGCAAGCCAGCGCATCGCGATCGGCAGGGGGTCGTCCGGTGGCGGCGTGGGCAACGAAGGCGTCACGCCGGGCCTCGCTCAGCGCAGCGCGGTTGCATGAAACTCAAGGTGCTCCGCAATGAACGTGCTGACGAAGTAAAAGCCGTGGTCATAGCCGGGCCGCTCGCGGTACGTGAGCCGCTGTCCCGACTCGCGGCACGCTTGCTGCAGCACGTCGGGTCGCAACTGCTCGAGGTAGGGATCGGCGCCGCCTTGGTCCACGAGCAACTCATGGCGACTTGGCTTTCCGCGAATTACGGCGGCAGCGTCGTAGGGGAGCCAGCTGTGCGCATCAGTGCCGAGGTAGGCCGTCAACGCGTGCTGGCCCCAAGCGGATAGGCTGCTCGAGGAGATCGGCGCGAACGCGGACACCGAACGGTAGCGCTCCGGATTGCCGACTCCGATCACTAGCGCGCCGTGCCCGCCCATCGAGTGCCCGCTGATCGACTTGCGCTCGGGATCGACGGGCAGATTCGCGTTCACGACATCGACGAGTTCGTCGCGAATGTAGTCATGCATCCGATAGTGTGCCGCCCAGGGGGCTTCCGTGGCGTTGACGTAAAAGCCCGCACCCGTGCCGACGTCCATTGACGCGTCTTCACCCGGAATGTTCACGCCGCGCGGGCTCGTGTCCGGGATGATCAGCGCGAGACCGAGCTCGGCAGCGTAGCGTTGCGCCCCCGATTTCACGCTGAAGTTTTCCTCCGTGCAAGTCAGCCCCGACAGCCAGTACAGGGCGGGCACTGGGCCTTTCGCAGCAGCGGGCGGGAGGTACACTGCAAACCGCATCGTACAGGCGCAGGCCGCGGACGAATGCCGGTAAACCAGCTGGCGGCCGTCGAAGTGTCGCGACTCGCTCACGAGCTCAAGGGTGGGTTTCGTCATTCGCATCCTTTCCGTTGCGGCGACAAGAGCGCTTCCGCTTGCGCGTGGCCGTCACGGGGGGTACAAAACCGCCCTCACGAGGTGGCCATGACGCTCGAAGAATTACGCAGACGCTTGTCCGAAGTCGATCGCGATTTGATCGGCCTGGTCGCTGCCAGGCAAAAAATCGTGGCCGAGATCGGTGCGCACAAGATTCAGAACTCCGTGCCGACGCGAGATTATGAGCGCGAGCGCGAAGTGTTGAAAGCCGCGCACGACCGCGCCAACGAACTCGGTCTGCCGCCTGAGCTGGCGGGCGAGATCATGGGAAGCTTGATTCGCGCGTCGCTGACTTATCAGGAGCGTACGCGCGTTGCGGCGCAGACCAGCGGCGCCGGCAAACGCGTGCTGATCATTGGCGGCGCCGGCAAGATGGGCGCGTGGTTCGGCCAGTTCCTGAGTTCGCAAGGCTTCGCGGTCGAGATCGCGGACACGAGCCAGGCCGCGTCGCCGTTCGCGCGCGTGGCGGATTGGCGCGCCGGCACGCTCGATTACGACATCGTGATTGTCGCTACGCCCATGCAGATCGCCGGAGAGATTCTCGTGGACCTTGCGGCGCGCCGGCCGCGCGGTCTCGTCGTTGACATCGGGTCGCTGAAGAGTCCGCTGAAGATCGGGCTCAAGCGGCTCGTGGAAGCGGGCTGCAACGTCACCTCGATTCACCCGATGTTCGGCCCGGACGCTCACGTGTTGTCGGGGCGGCACGTCGTGTTCTGCGATGTGGGTGTTCCGGAAGCGACGCGCGCCGCGCGTGCCTTGTTTGCGCCAACGATGGCCGAGCAGCACGAGATGAGCATCGACGACCACGACAGGCTCATGGCCTACGTGCTCGGGTTGTCGCACGCGCTGAACCTCGCATTTTTCACGGCGCTCGCGGAGAGCGGCGAGCTCGTGCCGCGACTGCAGAAGATGTCGAGCACCACGTTCGATGCGCAGCTGCGCGTCGCGAGTCTCGTTGCCACGGACAACCCGCACCTCTATTTCGACATTCAGACGTTGAACGATTATGGCGCCGCTTCACTGGAAGCGTTGCGAGGAGCTACCGAGCGAATTCAGCGCCTCGTCGAAACTCGGGACAAGACTGGGTTCGTCGAGCTCATGGCCGCCGGGCGTCGCTACCTCGAGAAACGTACTTAGCCCTTGCCCCTACGCGGCTGCTCGTAGCGCCGATCGCCACGTGGGTCACAGGTTCGAGGTGCGCGCTTTGGAACCCATGGCGGGGATGTGAAAGAATCGATCGGCCATGGACTTCATCGATGATCAAGGT
>JBDTOT010000097.1:0-5143 GCA_039933105.1 Gammaproteobacteria bacterium
GCGGTCGTCGTAGGCCATCGCGTAGACGGCTCCCCCGCGAAGTGGGGCCCGCCGTCCGGACTTCAGAGCCTCAGTCATTTGCGCGAGCAAATCGGCATCCATGCCGAGCCCGCCAGCTTCGGCAATGAGCTTCGTGTTGAGGTCTTTGCGCTCATCAGATTCCCGCTCCATTGACCGCCCTCGACGCGGACGCCGGCCGGGTGTCGATCACTTGAACGTGAAAATATTCGGGGGCTCGGGCCTGCTCATGCCCTGTTCCCAATATTTCTCCCAGATCTGCGCCCACGGCCGGTTGTACATGTCGAGCACGTCGTATTGGATCGTGGCCGGCGGCGCAACCGGCGTCGCGCGGCCGTTTTGCGGATAGATTGTCTGTAGGCACTGCGTGAATACGTACGGATCGCCCTCGTCGAGGTCGCTGAGCTTCACGAAGTCACGCACGATGCGGATCGGCTCGACGAGCGCCTCCGGATCGTAAAACACGGCCTCGTGGCGGAAGCCCGCGAGCGTGCCGCTCTTGTCGCGATTCGGCGTGTAGATCTCGACGGTCTGCATTCGACTCGAGAATTCGAACGTGCCGTGCGACGCCCAGCCTTGGATGTTCGACGTCCACGTGATTAACGCGTCTTTGTCCCAAAAGCCGATCGTCTCGCCATACCAGCGCGGAACTTCGGCGGCGATGTACGGCACGACGCCGTCCGTTTTGAACTGCCGGCCGAGGAGGATCTGCGTGACGTAGTTGCCGGACGAGGACGTCATGATCTGCATGATCTCCGGCGTGACCATGATCTGATGCACGCCCGTGCCCGCGAAGTGGAAGCGGCGCATGAAGCCCTCGGGCCAGCAGTACATGCCGGGCCATTGCGCGGCGTTGGTGCTCCCCTCGTGGTACACCTGCTGAACCATGTGCATTTGGTAGTCGGGCGTGAGCAGCGAAAGGATCGTCGGGATCTGGTTCCAGAGCATGCCGTACCACGAGTTGATCGCAAGCTGCACGTGCCGGTAGCGGCCGTTCCATTCGAGCGGCAGCGTGGCGCGCGTTTGCTTCGTGGGGCCGCCGTGCGCTTGCGTTTCCTTCAGCAGCGCGCCGTAGTGCTCTTCGGCCGTCTTGAACGGATACGGGCTCACGATCGCGGCGCGCGGATAGTCGCGGTCGCAATGCCCCCAAGCCGCGGTCTCCGGCCCGCCATGGATCGTCGTAATGCTGAAGTTGCTCGCGCCGCGCTGCTGATCGATCGCGAGTACGCTGTTGCAACGGAAGTAACGCGGGTCGCTCCAGAGCGCGCGGTCCTTGTAGAAGTCCTTGCTCGTGAAGAGGTCGATCGGCAACGGCGTGACACCGCGCGGCACGGCGCCGTCGAATGCGGTGCCGATCTCCACGATCTTGCCGTCTACTTTGACCCGGAACGGGCCGACGATCGGATACTGCGTGAGGTATTCGCCGAGCTGGCCGTTGGTGCCCATTGGATGCGGCAGCTCTTTCACAAGCGGAGCGCCACGGCCCACGCTGACGGCGGTCTGCGCTGCCGTGGACGACACCACGAAGGCTGCGGTCACCGCAATAGCGGCCTGCCACGAGACTCTCATAAGCGCTCTCCCCCCGAAGAACGCCCGATTCTAGCGGACTTCGGCGCCGCAATGCCCGAGTGACCGCGCATCCAAACGAGCGCGTGATGACGCGGCCGTGTTTCGCGGCGGGTACGTCGCGCGAGAGCTGACCGTGCGTGAGTGATTAGGCTAGCGCGGTTTTGTACAACGCGAGCAGCTTGCCCCACGCCCGTTCGGCCTGAGCCTTATCGTAGATCGTGGTGGTCGCGCTGACGAAGTCGGACATGCACCAGCCGTGCTGTGACGGGTAGACCTCGATCTCGGCCGGCACCTTGGCCGCTGCCATCGCTTCGCGCAGCTTGTCCTTCGCGTCCGGCTGTTGGTCGTCGTCGTTCTTGGCGACGCCGAAGTACATCCGCGCGTGGATCTTCGGCGCGAGCAGATGCGGGCTATTCGGATTGGCCGTGACGAGGCCGCCGCCGTGGAACGAGCCGCCGGCGCCGATGCGATTCGACGACGCGGCCGTGCGCATCACGAGCGGACCGCCCATGCAGTAGCCTTGTGTGCCGATCTTCTTGGTCTTGTCCACTTCTTTCTGTTGGTCGAGCCACGCGACGAACGCGAGCGCGTCCTTTTCGGCGGCGCCATCAGCAGTGATCGATCCCATCAGCGGCGCCAATTTGGCGCGATCGTCCGGGTTGCCGAAATTGAAATTCTTGAACTCGAGCTTCGGGTCGCGCGTGACGCGATAGAACGGATTCGGCACCAACACCGCGTAGCCTTCCTTCGCCAGCGCACGGCCCATTTCGCGCAACACGGGTCGTAAGCCGAACGCGTCGGCCCAGATGATGACGCCGGGGTACGCACCCGTCCGCGGATGAATGAACGCGGCGTTGCACGTTCCATCCGGCGTCTTGATCTCGACGTCGGTTTCCGCCACCGGCAAATCGGCGGCCGATGCGGTCGCGGCTGAGACTGCGATGCCTGCGGCAACGCTCATCGAGACGAAGTCGCGTCGTGAAAGATCCTCAGCCACGGTGTTCTCCTAGGTTGTTGTCGGTGATGTTGCCGGTCAGAGCGCTTCGACCGCGATCATGGTACTGCTCGATTGGATCGCCGCGCTACACGAGCCGTGCGCGTTCTTTAGGCGACGATGTCACGGTAGTAGCTACGCATCCTGCCGTCGCTCGACCCATTCACCTAGTTTGCACACGTTCACATGCTCGTGGAGAACGCCGGGGGTTGCCTACCTGTCGCCGAGCCGCTTCCGGCATCTGTTCACCGAACAGACTGGCATGGGCCAGCGCCAGTAAGTGCTGTGGCGACGCTTCGCCAGCGTGTGGGAGCATCGGATGAAGCGCGTACGGCAGAGGCGACGGGCGTTTCCATGGCGGTGGACGCTCGCGCGATGTCGTTTGGAGCGTCCATCGCCTGGACCGGAATCCTTCGCCTGATGTCACTGGATGCCGCGCCGCCGAGAGCGCCCCCGTTTGTTCATCGCGCCGCGGAGGGGTATATGCCGATGTCACTTGCTGCGCTCGTCAGCGAAGCGAAAGCACTAGCGGCTACGTTCGCGGCGATGCGGCACGGTCTGTCACTCGGCAACCGACCGCTCGTATTGTTGACGGCCGCCGAGCAGATGTCCGCCGACGAGCTCGCAGCGATGTCGATGACGCCGGAACAGGGTCGACAGAAGCTCGCGGCATGGGTGGCGCTCCAAGACGACGAGGCCCGCTGGTCCACCAACAGCCGCCACCAGCTCGTGCCCGACGCCTCTCACTACATCCAGTTCGACCGTCCCGACGTCGTAGCGCGTGCCGTTCGTGATGTCGTCGATTCAATTCGGAACTCGGTCCCACTGCAGCATGAAGAATAGCCGTTTCATTCAAGGCATCTCACCGAACGCGCTGTAGATTGAGCTCGTGCTTCAAACACTACCTGATAGGAGAAGACGTCATGAACGAAGAGAACAAGAGTGCGTGTGGTTGCAATCCCTGCGCTGGACCGAGCTGCAACTGCGGGTGCCAGAACACCGCAGCGCAAGAAGCGTGCGCGTGCGCTCCGCAATGCGATTGCGGGGCCGCGTGCACGCAGCCCGAAGCGTAGAAATGCGGTAGACCGGGGTGCGCCAGACCGCCGCCGACGCTCACTGGAGGATTCTCGATCGTGACGACACCGACAGCAGATAGCCAGTCTCGACCACTACCGCATCGTGTGGCCGTCATCGGCGCCGCAGGTGGCCTCGGCCAGGGAATACTCGGCGTGTGCCGAGCAGCAGGAGTGAGTTTCACTGCCATCGTCCGTTCTCGCCCGGAACGCATTACCGACGTGCCGGACGGATCTCGCATTGCTGTTGTCCAGTCTCTCGGCGATCGCCCCGCCCTCATGGAGGCATTTGCCGGTGCAGATGCCGTTCTCACCGCACTCGGAGTTACGGCGACGACCCGTGAGCACTCAGCCTTGTTCTCAGCGAACATGGCCGCGGTTGAGGAGTCAATGTTGGCTACGGGCGTCGACCGCATCGTAATGATCAACACGTTGCTCGCTTCACTACCAGGGCAACCTGCGAGTCGGCTCATACGCTTCTTCACGTGGATGCCTGGGACCATCGGCCGCGGAGCTCGTGAACAGCAAGCGGTAATAGATGCGCTCGGTAACAGGGCGTTCTCATCGCTTCGCTGGACTCTCGTCCGCGGCGGCCTGAACTCTCGCGGCAAGGATGAGCGCCCCGTGGCCTCAGCGAATTGGAACGGCGCACCAAACTCCTGGTCACCTGTTTCGTATGAGGCTATGGGCCGATGGATGCTTGAGGAGGCGGCGGCCAATGAGTTCGTCCGCGCAGCACCGCTTGTGTCGCGGCGTCGCACGTGACCGGAACCGAGGGATGCTTGAGTCGGTAGAGCGTATTGGTTTTCGTCGCGAATTCTTTCGGGTCACTTTGAAGGTACCGAAATTCGCGCTGAAACCGACACGCTCTAGAAACAATCGGCTACGGCGGCGTTCGAATCCCTCTCTCTACCTATCCGCTTAGTTTTGCGTGCACTTCGACATGAGCGCCTGCGACTGCGTGCCGTACTGCGTGGCGATTTCCATGTTCTCTTCGTTCGAAAGCCAGGTCATGAAACGGTAGGGGCTTTTGGGGTCGACGGCCGGCGGCGCGGCGAGCCCCTGCGCGCCCGCGGCGCGCAGCGCCGCCACGTCCGCTTCCATGTCTTTGCGCTGCTGTGCGTTGAGACTCATGCCGCCAGCGAGCTTGGCTTGCATCTTGTCCGCCATGAGCGTCAAGCGCAGGCCGGTCATCTGCGCGGTGCAGCCCGAAATGCGCGTCACGGCCGCTTGTGACTGCGCTATCCCGGCCTGCGACTGCGCCTTGCTGGCGGCGAGCTGCTTTTCCGGCGACTCCTCGGGCTTCGGGAACGGGCTCGGCAATGCCGCAAGCGTTAGCGTGGTGACGTCGACCGGCTCCACCATGTCCCTGCGCATCTTGGCCTCGAGCTTTGCCTGACTGTCGGTCGTCTCGCCGGTCTTCTTGCGCGCGATGTCGCCGTATTTTCGCTCGCAGGAGAGGTTGATCTCCTGCGTGTAGCGCGTGCTC
>JBDTOT010000098.1:0-4771 GCA_039933105.1 Gammaproteobacteria bacterium
CTCGCGCTGACGCTGGGCAAGCACGTGCTGCTCGAAAAACCGCCCACGGTGACGCTCGGAGAGCTCGAGGAGCTGCGTGCGGTCGCGCAAGACTCCGGCGCCACGCTGTTCTGCGCTTGGCACTCGCAGTTCGCACCGGCCGTTCCGGTTGCGCGCGAGTGGCTCGCCGCACGCAGAGTGCAGCGCGTGCGCATCGACTGGCGCGAGGATGTGCGCGTGTGGCACCCGGGGCAGCGCTGGATTTGGGAACCGGGCGGCTTCGGCGTCTTCGATCCCGGCATCAACGCGCTGTCGGTCGCGGCGAAAATTCTGCCGAAGCGTTTGTTGCTGAACGACGCGCTGATGACGTTTCCCGAGAACTGCGCAACGCCGATCGCCGCGGAGCTCAGGCTCGCCGACGCCGACGCCACGCCGATCACGGCGTCGTTCGACTTCCTGCAGACCGGGCCCCAGACCTGGGAGATCGCGGTCGATACGGACGGTGGGCGTTTGCTGCTATCGCAGGGAGGCGATCGTCTGCTGCTCGACGGGCGCGAGGTGCCACTCGGGCGCAACGAGGAGTATCCGGCGCTCTACGCACACTTTGCGGAGCTCATCGCGGCCGGGCGCTCCGATGCCGACGCGACTCCGCTCAGGCTCGTCGCTGACGCGTTGCTGCGCGGGCGGCGCGTCGCCGCACCGCCGTTCGTGGACCCGGCGATCGCGCCACAACCTTGATTTGTCTGACTATATGTTATCCTGCGATCGAGCCTGAATAAAATAAGAAGAAATGCTGGGGGAAAGGCATGCAACTCTCGACAGGTATTGCCGCCGTGGCCATCGGGTTTAGCGCCGCCGGCGCGCATGCGGCCGAAACCACGCGTGCCTCCTTCGGCGCCACACCCGACGGCATCGCGGTCGAAGCCATCACGCTCACCGCGAGCCATGGCATCACGGCCCGGATCATCACCTACGGAGCTACTCTGCAGGCGTTGCTGTTACCGGACAGGCTCGGACAATCGAGCGATGTGGTGCTTGGGTACGACGACCTCGCCGGCTACGTCGCCAAGCCGCAGTTCTTCGGCGCAACCGTCGGGCGGTATGCGAACCGCATCGCGGGCGCCAAGTTCACGCTCGACGGCAAAACCTATTCGCTGGCAGCTAACAACGGCCCGAACGCGCTGCACGGCGGCACGAAAGGCTTCGACAAAGTCGTCTGGACCGTCGCCGAGATGAAGAGCGGCCCCGCTGCGAGCGTGACCCTGACCTACGTAAGCCGCGATGGCGAAGAGGGCTACCCCGGCACGCTGAAAGCGAGCATCACGTACACGCTCGACGACCAGCAGACGCTCACGACGCGTTACGAAGCCACGACCGATAAACCGACCATCATTAACCTGACGAACCATAGCCTGTTCAATCTCGCCGGAGTGCCGGCCGCACGCAGCACCCTCGACCATCGGCTCATGGTCAACGCCGACGCCTATACGCCCGTGGACGCTACGCTGATACCGACGGGCGAACTGCGCAACGTGGCCGGCTCGCCGTTCGACTTCCGACAGAGCACAGTCGTAGGCGCGCGGATCCGCGACGCCAACGACGCACAGATCGCCATCGGCCGCGGCTATGACCACAACTTCGTCCTGCGCGGCGGCGTGACCGAAACGCCGAAGCTCGCCGCGCGCATCGACGACCCGGTCTCGGGCCGCGTCCTCGAGCTCTACACGACCGAGCCCGGCGTGCAGGTGTACACCGGCAACTTCCTGGACGGCACGACGGTCGGCAAGTCGCACGTGGTGTATCGCCAGGGCGACGGCTTGGCACTCGAACCGCAGAAATTTCCGGACTCGCCGAATCGCACGACGTTTCCGAGCGCGCGGCTCGATCCGGGCAAGACCTATCGACAGACGTCGTACTACCGTTTTTCCGTCCTCGGCCAGTAACGAGCCTCGCACGCCTCTCTCACCAGAACCGACCGCTCAGGGGGAAACGTCGATGAACCTGACACGCCGAACCGTGATGGCGACGGCCCTGGCCTCGCCGCTGATCCTGCGTACCGCCGCTGCGGCGGACGAACTCAAGGCCGAGATAAAGGTCAACACCGAGAACACTCGCGGGGCGATCGACCGCAAGATCTACGGTAACTTCATCGAGCATCTCGGCCGCTGCATCGATGGCGGCGTGTTCCAGGAGGGCTCGAAGCTCGCGAATGCCGCCGGCTACCGCCGCGACGTGCTCGAGGCGGTGCAGGGACTCGACGTGAGTCAGCTCCGCTGGCCAGGCGGCAACTTTTCCTCGAACTACCACTGGATGGACGGCATTGGTCCGCGCAACGACCGGCCACCGCGGCTCGAGATGGCGTGGGGCACGGTGGAGAGCAACCGCTTCGGCACGCACGAGTTCCTCGATTACGCCGAACTGCTGAAGACCGAGCCGTACATCTGCGCGAATCTCGGCACCGGCACGTGGACGGAAGCGCAGCAGTGGGTGGAGTACTGCAACTCCGCCGAGGACACGGCAGTGACTCGCACGCGCCGCAAAAACGGGCGCAAAGATCCGTGGAAGGTCACGCACTGGGGCCTTGGCAACGAGATGGACGGCCCGTGGCAGATGGGCCACCGCTCGGCTGAGGACTACGGCGCGTTCGCGCTCGAGGCCGCGAAGCTCATGCGCTGGACCGATCCGAACGTGAAGCTGATCGCCGCCGGCTCGTCGAACTACGCGGCCGGTGTCGACTGGTCCGCGTGGAACCGCACGGTCGTCGATCACCTCCAGAATTACATCGACTACCTCGCGATTCATCTCTACGTGGGCAACCCGAATGACGACTTCGGCGAGTTCCTTGCAAGCTCGCGGCTCATGGACGACAAGATCGAAATTACGGCGAAGGTCATCGACGGCGTCCTGGCGGGCCGCACGGACGGCAAGAAGATCCACATCGCGTTCGACGAGTACAACGTCTGGTATCGCGCGCGCGGCGACGGCCAGCGCGGCCGTCGGATACTCGAGGAGCGTTACAACCTCGAAGACGCGCTCGTCGTGGCCACGTTCTTGAACTCGCTCGTGAACCACGCGGACGTCGTGAAGATCGCAAACATGGCGCAGCTCGTGAACGTCATCGCGCCGATCTTCACGAGCGACGAGGGACTATTCCTGCAGACGATCTACTATCCGCTGCAACTCTTTGCGAAGAACGTGAAGGGCAATTCGCTGAAGCTCGACGTGCAGGTGGCGGGCTACAAGACGAAGCAATGGAACAACGTGCCCTATCTCGACGTATCCGGAGCGATCGACGGCAACACGTTGCTACTGAACGTGGTGAACCGCCATAAGGATCAGCCGATCGAGGCGACCATCGCGCTCGACGACAAATCGTTCGCGGGGACGCTCTCGATCGCCGAGGTCAACGGGCCGGATATCAAGTCCGGCAACGACTTCGGCAGGAGCGAAGTGCGCGCGGCGTCGCGCACAACCCCGGCTAAAGGCAAGACCGCGCAGCACCGCTTCCCAGCGCACTCGTTCACGCAGTTGAAGGCACAGCTCGCGTAAGCGACAGCCAACCAAGACATGTCAACGTGACGACAGCGGCACCGGACGAGGCGGAAGAGCGGGTCTACGCGAAGGTAACGTGGCGCCTGCTGCCGTTCCTGGGAGCCTGTTACCTGATCGCATACCTCGATCGCGTCAATGTCGGCTTCGCGAAGCTGCACATGCTGACCGATCTCAAGATGTCCGAGGCGGCCTACGGGTTCGGGGCGGGCGTGTTCTTCGTTGGGTACTTCCTGTTCGAGGTGCCGAGCAACCTCGCGCTGCATCGCATCGGCGCCCGCTTCTGGATCGCACGAATCATGGTCACGTGGGGCCTCGTGTCCGGCAGCATGGCGTTCACGGGCACTTTCGCCGCACTCACGGGCCTCGGCGCCGACACCGTGTTCTATTGGCTGCGCTTCCTGCTCGGCATCGCCGAGGCGGGCTTCTTTCCCGGCGTGCTGCTGTACTTGAATTACTGGTATCCGTCGCATCGGCAAAGCCGCGCCGTGGCGCTGCTGCTGGCGGCGCAGCCGCTCTCGTTCGTGATCGGCGCGCCGATCTCGGGCGCCATCATGCAAGGGTTCGGCGGCACCGGCGGGTTCACCGACTGGCAGTGGCTCTTCCTGCTCGAGGCGGCGCCGGCCATCGTGCTTGGCATTGGCGTGCTGTTCTATCTGACGAACGGTATCGACGACTCGGCCTGGCTCGCGGAAGGCGACAAGCGGTTGCTGAAGGATCGCCTCGCACTCGAGGCAAAGACGAAGCACGACTATTCGCTGCGTGTGCTGCTGTCCACCAAGGCGCTGTGGATCTTCACCGCGATCTATCTGCTCATCGTGATGGGCGTCTACGGCATCAACTTCTGGCTACCGTCGATCATCCAGAAAACCGGCGTACGCTCGTTGCTGTCGATCGGCTGGATCACGGCGTTTTCCTACCTGGTAAGCGCCGTGCTCGCCGTGGTCATCTCTCGCCGGGCCGAGCGCCGCAACGAGAAACGCTGGCACGCGGCGGCCGCGGCCGCGATTGGCGGTACCTGCCTCGCGCTCAGCGCCGCATTCTCGGACAGCACGTGGCTCACGGTCGCGTTCGTCACGCTCGCGAGCGCCGGCGGCCTGGTCTCCATGGCGTTGTTCTGGAGCTTCCCGGGCTCGATTCTCATGGGCGCAGGCGTCGCCGCGGGGCTGGCCGCGATCAACTCTGTCGGCAATCTCGGCGGATTCTTCGGCCCCTATTTGCTCGGCGCCTTGACCGATTGGCT
>JBDTOT010000099.1:0-4496 GCA_039933105.1 Gammaproteobacteria bacterium
TCTTACGGCTCTTACGGCTGGCTTAACCGCGGGCAGGGTCGATGTAACATTCGGTTGCGGGTTCCAGCAGCCACCGGCACTCAGCGGCAGCCACCGCGCGGGTGACGATGCCCGGTGGGTGCCGGTGCGTGCCGCTGGGTTTGGCTGCACCGGTAACTTTACCGGTAACTCCGCGTGCATCGGACAGCTCGCCGGCACGCATGCCAGCGGGCGTTTGTGCTGCTGTGCCTATGCTGTCACTCTGCTTCGGTATGAACAAAGAACGAGAGGGGGGAGAGTTCCGATGAATAGAACCTTTGGCCGACGCTCGCGGTATGCGCTCTAGTGACGTTCGGCGCGCACGGGCAAGGCCAGGATGGCGATGCGCTGCTTCGCGCGAAGCGGCAGTTCGCCGACTATGCGATCGCGGCACTCAAAGAGCCCTACGTCGGCATCGTGACGTCGAAGGGTGTCGAGCCGGGCGCCGAGCTGCGCTTATGCGCTCTTAGCTGAAATCGTTTCAGCAATAGCGAGCGTCGCCTCGTTGACTGTTGTCGGGCTTTCTTATGTACCCTGCATGTCTGTTCGGTAACGCACAGCCCAACTCAGCAAGCCGGAGCAGGGTCGGCCCGGCAAAAGGCATTGAACTAACCTCGAAGGGGGAATTACGCATGATCAAGAAACTCGTTGTGGGACTGATGGCTCTCGGTTTCGTTGGCACGGTGTCAGCGGCGGACGTATACACGGGCACGTGGAACTTGAACGTCGCAAAATCGAAGTTTGCGCCGGGCATGGAAGTGAAGGCCCAGACCGCTGTGGTCACTGAGAAGGGCGCTGATCTTGCGGTCAGCGGAACGGGCACTGATGGCGCTGGTAAGGCGACGTCAGTGAAGTACATGTTTCCGATGAAGGGGGGCGCGTTGAGTTACACGGAAGGCGCCCCTGCGTCAGGCGCAACCGTAATGGCCAAGAGAGTGAACGAGAGCACGATAGACAGTACGTCAACCCTGAATGGCAAGGAAGTCGGTAGCACTCATGCCACCGTTAGCGCTGATGGAAAAATGTTGACGCGCGTGGTGAAGGGCACGGACGCCAGCGGCAAGGCGTTCACAAACACTGAAGTGTACGAGCGCCAGTAACGCCGAGGACGAAGTCGGCACGGCGGGCCGGCGCCAAGGGTGCCGGCCTTTTTGCTTCCATTTCCGGTCACGCTCTGTGCCGTTCAGCTCCATTGCGGAGTAGAGCGGCTACGGCCTGGCTAAAAGCGCCCGTTCGGACCACACGCTGCGACGTCCTCTCCGTGACCAACAGCGGACGGATGGACGTAACATTCGGTTACAACCCGCGCCGCGCCTGAGTCGTAGACTGACTGTGTGATGATGACTGTCTCGCGGCCGGAAGGGGTTAGGTACCGTTACCGCAGCGCGCCTATGACCGACGCCGCCCACGTTTTGGTTGTCGACGACGATCGCGAGATTCGTTCGTTGCTGCGGGAGTTCCTCGAAAAGAACGGGCTACGCGCGACCGCCGTCGGTGACGGCGTGGAAGCGCGCCGCGCGCTGGCACAAGGTCACGTGGACCTGATCGTGCTCGATCTCATGCTGCCGCACGAAAGCGGCCTCGCGATCTGCCGTGAGCTGCGTGCCACCTCCACGATTCCGATCATCATGCTGACGGCGCTCGGCGACGAGGTGGATCGCATCGTGGGCCTCGAAGTGGGCGCCGACGACTACCTTTCGAAGCCGTTCAGCCCGCGCGAGCTGCTGGGCCGCATTCGCGCAGTGTTGCGGCGCACGTCGCAAGCCCCGCCGCCGGCAGATAGCCCCGATGCTCGGGCCTATCGCTTCGCGGGCTGGCGGCTCGACACCATCACGCGCGATCTGACGGACGCGACGGGCGTCAACGTTCCGCTCGGCGGCGCCGAATTCCGGTTGCTCGTGACGCTGCTCGCGAGCGCGCCGAAGGTGCTGTCCCGCGCCGATCTCATGGATCTCGTGCGCGGCCGTGAGCTCGATCCCTTCGATCGCAGCATGGACGTCCGAGTGAGCCGCCTGCGCCAGACCCTACGCGATGATGCGCGCGCGCCGCAGATCATCAAGACGGTGTACGGGCAGGGCTATCTGATCGGCGTGCCGGTCGAGCGGGAAGCCGAATGAGGCTCATGCCCGCGTCTCTGTTCGGCCGGTTGCTGATCGCATTGCTGCTCGCGATCGGCGCGACGTTGCTGATCGTCGTTGCGCTGCTGTTGAGCGAGCGCCGCGACTCGCTGTTTGCCGGCAGCGACGCCGCCGCCATTGTCAACGCAGTCGATTCGACGGCTCAGCGTTTGGCTGCGCTCGAGTCTGCCGAGCGCAGCGCCGAAATCGAGCGGCTGCGTAACGAGCCGCCGGCCATCGAGCGAGTGCAGTTACCGCGACAGTTGCGACCGCCCGGTGCCGAGACGGCGGAAGCCGTCCGCGTGCTGCAGTCGCGCCTCGCTCGTTCGCTGGGCTCCGGTTACCGCGTCGAAGTTCGGCCCGCGAAGCCGGGCGAATCCGACGTGATTCGGCTGGGGCCCGAGCGGCGTTTCGTGCGGCCTGAACGCGAAATCCCGCTGCCGCCGCCGGAAGCGAGCGGGGATGCCCCCCAAGAACCGCGCGGAGAAACGTCGCCGCCTCGCGGCTTCGGTGGCCCGGGCCGCCCGGGTGGCTTCCCGCTGCGGCAGCTCGACGTCGCCGTCACCTTGCCCGATGGCACGCCCGTGACGTTTCGCACGGAAGTGCCACGCCCGTCGCCTGGATTGCCCTCCGGATTGTTGCTCGAACTCGGCGTCATCACGCTCGTGCTGGCCAGCGTTTTGTACGTGATGGCGCGCACGATCACGCGTCCGTTGTCGAAGCTCGCGATCGCGGCCGAGGCCGTCGGCCGGGGTGCGCGGCAGGCGCCGTTGCCCGAGACCGGAGCGCGCGAGTTGCGCAACGCCACGCGCGCGTTCAACACGATGCAGGAACGCTTGCAGCGCTATCTCGACAGCCGCACACATTTTCTCGCCGCGATGTCGCACGATCTGCGCACGCCGCTCACGCGGCTCAAGCTGCGCGCCGAGACGCTCGACGACCCAGCTTTGCGCGACCGCTTCAACGCGGACCTCGACGAAATGAATAGCATGGTTCGCGGCGCGCTGAACCTGTTCAAAGGCGTGGATCACGACGAGCCGCTCGAGAACGTTCCGGTCGATGCGCTGCTCGCCGATGTGCGCGGCGAGTTTGCGGAGATCGGCGCGGCGTTCACGGTGAACGGCAGTGCGGCGCCGCTGCTCGTGCGGCCCGTGGCGCTGAAGCGCTGCCTCACGAATCTCGTTGCGAACGCTGGCAAGTACGGCAGCAATACCACGGTCGTGATCGAGGATTCGCCGGCAGAGCTCGTGATCCGCGTGCGCGACGAAGGCCCCGGTATTCCCGTCGATATGCTCGAGCACGTGTTCGAGCCGTTCTTCCGCCTCGAAAGTTCGCGCAACGCCGACACCGGCGGCGTGGGCTTGGGGCTCAGCATCGCGCGCGACATCGCGCAGAGCCACGGCGGCTCGCTCGTGCTCGAGAATCGTTCGCCGCACGGTCTGGAGGCGACATTGCGCTTGCCGCGTGCGGCTTAGCGACGGGCCGGCGGCCGCCGCACAGTCGGTCACAATTCCTTACAGCCCTTGAAGATGCTTGGCTTTACAGTGGTCCCACGTACCACACAGGAGGGTCCGGAATGAACCAACTCAAAGTCATCGTTGCGGTGCTCGGCATGGCTGCTGCGGCCGCTTACGCACAACCGCCCGCTCCGGCGGGAGGCCCGCCCGGCGGCGGCCCGGGGTTTGGTGGCCCGCCCAATATCGAGCGGCTCACGATTTTGCTCGACCTCGATCCGTATCAAGCGGGCGAAGTACAACGCGTGTTCACCGCACAGCGTGACGCCATGAAGGCAGAACGCCAGCAGCGGCGGGCGGCAGGGGGCGATCACCAGCGGCCGTCGTTCGAAGAGATGCAAGCGAAGCGGCAGGCGAATGAAACCGCCGTCGTAGCGCAGCTCTCAACCGTGCTGAGCGACACTCAGATCATGAAGTTGAAGGTGCTGATGGAGTCGCCGCCGCGCGGTGGCCGCGGTCCGCATGGTGGGCCGCCGCCGGGTGCGCCCAGCGACGTACCGGCGGCGAAATAGAGTTCTAGTAGAGGTCCAGGGCAGGACGCCCGGGCAAGGAAGCCAATCGAAAGGACCTACGCTCCCGGCTGCCGGTGTTGCTTCCCCCCTGTTGCTCGCCGGCGGCCGGACAAGCGTGAAGGAGCATTGATGCGTCGGCACGTTCGTGCCGGCGCGGCTCAGGCGGCCATGACCATCCCAAAGCCTTCGATCTTCGAAGCCACCTTCAACATGCGCGCGCAGTGCCACAGCCCGTGCGGCGTGGAGGATACGACCGGTACGCCGACTGTTTTCTCGAGTGGCACGATGAGGTCGAGCGTGCGCAGCCCGCCGCAGGACATCACCACCGCGTCGGC
>JBDTOT010000100.1:0-4195 GCA_039933105.1 Gammaproteobacteria bacterium
CCGGCGATGTCGTCGGCGTCGCGTTCGTAGCGGGCGGCGAATAGATAGGAGAAGACGGCCGCAGGCATCGCGCCTTGCAGCACCAACACGCCGCGCGCGACACCCGTCAGCCCGAGCAGCTTGCTCACGCCGAGCGCGACGACGAATGCAATCACAAGACGCGCCGTGCCGAGCCCGAACGCGCGTGGCAGATTGTGCGTGCGCAGTCCGCCGATCGTGTGGCCGAGCGCCATCAGCATCAGGGGAATCAGCACGCCGGCGAGCGTGCCCGTCGTGTCGGCGACCCATTCCGGCACATGCACGCCGGTCAACAGCACACCGAGACCCGCGAGCAGGCCGTAGATGATCGGCGTCGTGAGCAGCGTGCGCACGACCGACACGCGCGCCTGAAGCAGCGGCACGAACGTGAACTGCAGGACGGAGTTCGTCACGTAAATCGCGACGGCCAGTCCGAGCCCCTGCTCTCCAAACGCGAACAGGCACAGCGGCAAGCCGAGGTTGCCCGTGTTGCCGAGCGTGAGCGCCGGCAGGAACGATGGCAGCGGCAGCCGCAGCGCTTTCAGCAGTACGAACGAGATGAACGCCACGCCGAGCGTCAGCGCGATCGTCGCGCCGACCATCGCGCCGAACTCGGCGAGCGGCAGCGTGAGCTTCGACAAGCTGTCGAACACGAGGCATGGCCCCGCGATGTACATGATCACGCGCGTGACGAATGGGAGATCGAAGGGCGCGCCGCTCAGGCGCCAGACATAACCGAGCCCCGCAATACAGAACACCGGCAGTAGAACGGCAGCGACTTGAGAGATCACGCGGGAGGTGTCTTCTGCGGTGGCAGTCAAACGGAGCAGCGACGAAGCGGCGGCAAGTCTGCCAGAATTGCGGTCGTGAGTCCCGCCGAGGTACGGCGCAACGATGGTCGGGCAGTTTCTCGAGTTGTCGATCGCGGCGCAGCCATTGGCCGCATCGTTCGAATTCTATCGTGCGCTCGGTTTCACGAGCCTGCCGGTCAGCGATTCGTTGCCGAACCCGTATCTCGTGCTCTTCGACGGCACGGTCGCGATCGGCCTGCACGAGCGTGAACAGGACGGCGCGCTGCTGACGTTCGTGCGGCCGGGACTTCGCGACTACGTGCGAGCGCTGCGTCGAGTCGGCATCGACCTCGCGTACTCGCACCTCGCCGACAACGAGTTCAATCGGGTCGGCTTCGCAGACCCAACGGGGCAGTCGATTGCGCTGCTCGAAGCCCGCACATTCCCGCCCGGCGATTGGAACCGGCAGAACGTCTCGGCCTGCGGCGAGTTCCTCGAGTACAGCGTGCCGACGGCGTCGCTACCCGCGTCCCGGGAATTCTGGCACTCACTCGGCTTCGAACCGAAAGCGGACGGCACCGCGCCGCATCCCTGGCAGCAGCTCACGGGACACGGCCTCACGATCGGCTTGCACGAAACGCACTTTCGTCCCGGTCTTTCGTTCCGCGCGCCGCGTCTCGACGCGCGTCTCGCGTATCTCGCCGCCAAAGGCATCACGACCCGAGCAGGTAGCCCCATCGCCGACAAAGCGCAGGCCTCGGCGATGCTGACAGCACCCGAGGGCACGGCGATCTACTTGCTGGAGAGCGGCGCGCAATAGCGACTGCTAAGCGCGACGGCGGTTGACCTCGGCCAACGCATCGGTGAGCCGCGCGTGCAACGGGCTGCTGCGCGGGAAATGCGTGAGCAGGTACTGCATCTGGTCCGCGAGCACGCGACGGCCTTTCAGGTAGATGTATTCCGCGTACGTGGGCGTGAACGGCACGGCCATGAGTTGCAGCCGCGCTTCTTCCGGCGTGCGACCGCCTTTGTGGTTGTTGCAGCGCCGGCAGGCCGTGACGACATTGGTCCACACGTCGCGCCCCCCGCGGCTGATCGGTGTGATGTGGTCGCGGGTGAGCTCGCCGACGCGAAACTGTTGACCGCAATACATGCAGACGTTCGCATCGCGCCGGAACAACGTGCGATTGTTCAGGGGCGGTGTGTAGCGCTCGCGATTGCGCTCGAGCGTATGCGTGTCCCCGCGCGTCGCGATGATCGAGTTGACCTCGATGATGCTGCGTTCGCCGGACTTGGCGCTGAAGCCGCCGTGGATGCGATACAAAGTAGAACCGCAGGCGTAAGCGACCTGGCCGCTGTGATAAAGCGTGGCCGCCACGCGGTAGTCGATCCACTCGAGTGGCATTCCCGCGACATCGGTGCGGAGAACTTCTTGGCTGAGCGCGTGCAATTGGCTGTACATCAAAGACACCAACGAACCCGCTAAATCCGCCCAAGTGTCTCCGAGACTCCGCGAATATTCAATGGCCTAGCCGACGGCTTCTGTGTCATGATCGATGACGAAAAAGAACAACACAGCTGTCCCAAGCACGTTGCTAAGCGGCAATGCTGGCGGCCGACAAGCTTCCACGACGGAGCACTAGATGCCGGTTTGCATCGGCGTACTTAAGGAAATCTCGGCCTACGAAGCTCGCGTCGCGTTGACACCAGACGTCGCCGCCAAATTCGTAGAACTGGGTGCCACGGTCGCGTTGCAGCGGGGCGCTGGCGAGCGCAGCCATTTCGGCGATGCCGCCTACCAAGGGGCGCAGCTTGCCGCGAGCCCTGCCGAAGTGCTCGGCAGCGCTAACGTGCTGTTGACGGTTCAGCCGCCCACGCCCGCAGAGATCGACGCGCTCGCGCCAGGCACGGTCGTCGTCGGATTCATGCAGGCTCATCAACAGCTCGACATGGTCCGGCAGCTGCGTGACAAGCGCATTACGAGCTTCGCCGTCGAATTCATTCCCCGAATCTCGCGCGCTCAGTCGATGGACGCATTGTCCTCGCAGGCGGCGGTGGCCGGTTACAAGGCCGCGCTGCTGGCAGCCAACGCACTCGATAAGTTCCTGCCAATGCTGACGACCGCGGCCGGCACGATTCGGCCGGCACAAGTGCTCGTAATCGGTGCTGGCGTCGCCGGCCTGCAGGCCATCGCAACATCGCGGCGGCTTGGCGCGATCGTCGAAGCGTACGACGTGCGCGCGGCCACCAAGGAACAAATTCAATCGCTCGGCGCGAAGTTCGTCGACACCGGCGTCGCGGCCGACGGCACGGGCGGTTACGCGCGCGAGCTCACCGCCGAAGAAAAAGCGAAACAGCAAGCTATCCTCGACAGCCACATCGCGAAAGCCGACGTGGTAATCACCACGGCCGCGATCCCCGGCCGCGCGGCCCCGCGCATCATCTCGAAAGCGGCAGTGGCCGGCATGGGCGCCGGCGCGGTGATCGTGGATCTCGCCGCGGAGAGCGGCGGCAACTGCGAGCTGACGGTGGCCGGCGAGACCGTGATCACGGAAAACGGCGTGAAGATTCTCGGGCCTCGCAACTTGCCTTCGGAGCTCGCGCGCCACGCGAGCCAGATGTACGCGCGCAATCTGCTGAACTTCCTGCAGCCCGCCATCAAGAACGGCACGCTGGCAATCGACTGGCAGGACGAGGTGTTCGCGCAGTCCGCGCTGACGCACGACGGGCAGGTCAAGCACGCCGGCACGGCGAAACTACTCGGGGGCGCATAGAGCGGATCCACATGATCGACGGCTTCATCGCTCTCTACATCTTCATGCTGGCCGCGTTCACGGGCTACGAAGTCATCGCACGCGTGCCGGTAATCCTGCACACGCCCCTGATGTCGGGCTCGAACTTCGTGCACGGCATCGTGCTCGTCGGCGCGATGGTGGCCATGGGCCGCGCGCACGGCACGCTCGAGCTGGTCATCGCGTTCATCGGCGTCGTGCTTGCAGCCGGTAACGCCGTCGGCGGCTACGCGGTGACGGAGCGCATGCTCGAGATGTTCAAGAGCAGCAAAGCCGCGCCGAAGGCCAAGCATTGATGCCGATCGAAGCCCTAACCATCGTTCAGGCGAGCTACTTCCTAGCCGCCGCGCTGTTCATTTTAGGTTTGAAGCGCATGAGCTCGCCGGTCACGGCGCGCGGCGGCATTGTGTGGGCCGGCGTCGGCATGGTCGTGGCTACGCTCATCACGTTCCTCACGCCCGGCATGGAGAACTACGGGCTCATGACCGTCGCGATCGCCATCGGCGGCATCATCGCGTGGGTCACGGGGCGGCGCGTCGCGATGACCGACATGCCGCAGATGATCGCGCTGTACAACGGCATGGGCGGCGGCGC
>JBDTOT010000101.1:0-3914 GCA_039933105.1 Gammaproteobacteria bacterium
GCGGACGAAGAACTGATCGAGTTCGTCTGCCAGGAGAACAACGTCAGCGAGAAGTACCTGCAGTAGGCCTGCGGGAGTATGCTCGCCGTGCGAGCCATCGCACTTTGGGGGAGTATCGTGGCAATCGCCGTTCGGAATGGGAAGGCTTCCGACACCTCGTACACCCGACTGGTCGTGTCCAGAACGGCTGCCGCAGTTCTGGGCGGCTATGTCGTGACGTACTGGGCCGGCGCCGCCGTGGCTAAGATCGCCATCGAATGGGGCTCCTTGAGCCCAGCGGATGCCGGAATGCTCTCCGGTCTAATACAGCTTGTCGTTTATACCGGCGCCATCATCTGGGTGTGCGCGGCGGCTTCTATGCGAAAGGCGTGGTTGGCTATTGCTGTAGTCACTGCGCTGCTCGTCGGTATCGCAGTGCTCCTGCCTGGAACACCACCGGCGCCATAAGCGAAGAACTACGCTCAAGGGGGATAGGGTCATGGAAAAAAGCCTCACTCAGCGGATGGACTGGCTACACACCTGGTTCGGCCTGGTGCTCGGTTGGTTGGCATTCGCGCTCTTTCTCACCGGAACCATCGCGGTCTTCTGGTTCGAGATTCAGCATTGGGCGCAGCCGGAGCTGCACGGCGCGAAGATGTTGTCGCCCGAAGCCACCTTGCAGTACAGCGTCGACTACCTACAGAAGGTAGCACCCGACTCGCGGCGCTGGGCCGTCACGCTACCGGACTTAGAACGTCATCCGCTCCTGGTGCTGAATTGGCTCGACCAGAACAACGCGCAGCAGTTCGCGCGGCTGGTTCCCGACGGCTCGGGGCGCAAGGTCACCACCGTGACGAATGGTGGGCGCTTCTTCGTCGACTTCCATTGGACGTTCAACCGTGAGGTGCAGGATCTCTCGGGGCGCACGTTCCAATGGACGTACATGCTGTCCGGCTTCGTCGGCGTGGCGTTTCTGATCTGCACGATCACGGGCCTCGTCGTTCACAAAAAGATCTTCCGCAACTTCTTCACGTTCCGGCGGCAAGCGAAGTCGGTGCAAACACGCTGGCTCGACGCGCACAACGTGCTCGGCGTCCTCTCATGGCCGTTCCAGTTCATGATCGTGCTCACCGGCCTGGCCTTCTACTCCTACCTCTATATCCCCACCGGCATGCAGATGGCCGGCCGTTATCCGTCGCCACCGGGTGTGGCCGTGGTCGGCGGCGGGGGCCCCGGGATGTTATGGGGGCGCTACGCGAGCGACGCCGTGGGCAAGGTAGCGGGAAACATCGTGGAGCCCGGCAACCCCGCGCCCAACGTGCCGATCGCCGATCTCTTCGCGCGGGCGCAGGCCGAGATGGGCACTCTGTCCAGCTTCACGGTCAACAATCCTGGTCGCGACAACGCCACGGTGAGATTCGGCGGCACGCGCGCGCGGCCCGACGCCATCACCTTCACGGCCGATAGCATGACGTTCGATGGGGCCACCGGCCGCGTCATCAGTCCCGCGGGAAACACAGTCAACGCCGTGCAGAAGATCACGAACGTTTTTGGCGGCTTGCACTTCGGGTTCTTCGGCGGCACCGCGATGCGGTTCCTGTATTTCCTCTGCGGCACGGCCGGCACGATCATGATCGGCAGCGGCTTGGTGATGTTCACGGCGAAGCGCCGCGCGAAGGCGAAGTCAGCCGCTGCGCGGCGTTTCTACGAGTTCGTCGATCGTATGAACGTCACCGCGGTCGGCGGCGCAATGTTCGCCTGCGCGAGCTATCTGTGGGCTTTGAGGTTGTTGCCACAGTCTCTCTCCGATCCCACGGGAGGTTTTTCCGGTGGCGTCTACGCGTCGATCCGCGCCGTGCCGCTCGATCAGGCAATGCGCTCGGATCTCGAGCTGTACATATTCTGGCTGGCGTGGGGCGTGGCTGCGGTACATGCGCTGGTGCGGGCGCCGCACAAAGCCTGGGCCGAGCAGTTCGCGGCGGTGGCCGCGCTGTGCATCGGGCTTCCCGTAATCGGCTATCTCGTGCCGAATTGCGATATCGGCTCGATGATCGCAGCGGGCGATTGGAAGATGGTGGCCGTGGATCTTGGCGGACTCTGCATTGGCCTCATGCTGGCATGCGCGGCATGGAAGATGAGCAGCAAGCGCGTCGATGTGCGCGTGGGCAACGCGGTGCGAGCCCCCGCTCTATCCCCGGCGGAGTGATGTACCTGCTGTCGACCTTCTTCTGCGCCTATGCCGGCTTTGCTGCGCTCTGCGCGATCACGGCGCGCAATATGCCGCTCGTCTGGACGAAACCGCCATCGCGCGGTGTCGTCGCAGCGCTTCGCACCGCTGGCTATTTGCTGCTCGCGCTTTCGTGGATCCCGTGCTACCTGCAATGGGACGTGCCGATGGGCACGGCGGCCTGGGTCATGAATCTTGCCGCGAGCGGGTTCGCACTCGTGTTTCCGTTCGCCTACGCACCGAAGCGCAGCGTGCAGGCCGGCGGCGTTGCAGCGCTGCTGGCGGGTCTGGTGCTACTCGTCGGCTGACGTCGCTTCCATCAGTTTGGCGCCAAGATCCGTTTCACTTGATTGATGCCGTGCTGAGAACCGGCGTTCGGATCTCGCAACAGCCGCTCGGTAGCGTCCGCATGTGAGCGAACAGCGGGATCGTCACTCGCTATCGCTTTTTTGAGCACCGGCTCGACCACCCCTTCTCCCAGCGAAACCAGGGCGCTGCTGAGACTGAGCTGCGTGCCTCGGTCGCCGCGACCGAGCTCGGCGGCTAATTCCGCAGCAAGCGTGGCCTTCTCGTCGTCCGGTACAAGAGCGACGGCCGCACGCCATGCGCTCTGAGCAACGTTGTCGTCGAAGTCGTGCAGCAAAGATCGCGTGATTGCGGGCCACGCACGCGCGTCCCTGATCTTGGAGAGCGTGTGCAACGCTTGGCTCCGGGCCTGAGCATGCTCCGAACGCAGCTCCGCGAGCAGCCGCGGCACAGTGGCTTCTCGCGGGAAACGGGTCAACGCCCAAGTGAGCATGTCCCGGACGAAAAAGTCGGACTCGATCGCGCAACGAGCGACAAGCGCGTCAACCAGACCCGGTTCGACATTCGATCCGGCTGCGAGAGCGGCCCGAAGCCGCGTCGACTCGTCATCGGCGGCCAGCGCGGCAACTAAATTCGCTCCAGGTGCCTTCATGCTCATCGGCGCGCTCATCAGTGTGCAATGACACTAGCACGGGGCCTTGACACGCCGAAAGCAGCGGAGGCTAGACTCGTTCGCATCCTTCGACTGCCATGCGGGGTTTGCAGCAATGACCACGAAGCCGTTGCAGAAAGGCGCCACGTACGACGACCTGCGCGAGGTCCCCGAGCACTTCGTCGCCGAGATGTTCGACGGCGATCTCTACGCGTCGCCGCGCCCGGCGCTACCGCACGCGAACGCCACCGGTGCGCTCTTCGCCGAGATCTACAAATCGTTTCACCGCAAAGACCCGAGCGGTTGGGTGCTTCTCTTCGAGCCCGAGCTGCACTTCCGAAACGATGTGCTCGTGCCGGATATCGCCGGCTGGCGCCGCACGCGGCTGCCGAGCGTGCCCGCGGAAGCGTACGTCACGCTCGCGCCGGATTGGATTTGCGAAGTGCTGTCCACATCCACCGAGGCGCTCGACCGCGGCAAGAAGCTGCGAATCTATGCGCGCGAAGGTGTGGCGCATGCCTGGCTCGTAGATCCGCTGGCGCACTCGCTGGAAGTGCTGTCTCTCGCGGCAGATCAATGGACGCCGCTCAAACGATACGAGGGCGAGGCTAAGATCCGCGTGGCCCCGTTCGACGCGATCGAGTTCGAGCTGGGCGCGCTCTGGATCTAACAGCGCTAGGACATAGGGCGCGACTCTACTTCAGCCCCTTCGCCTCGACGTCCCAATTCGAGTTCTTACAAAGCCCGCAG